>MHBH01000030.1 GCA_001804805.1 Lentisphaerae bacterium GWF2_49_21 | reverse complement strand
CTAATCAAAGTAATTTTAATTTAAAGTGTCAAATCGAAATCAGGACTTGACAGGAGGATTTCAATGACCAAGGAAAAGGTGAAGCATGCGCCGGAAGCTGCGGACGAGAACGACGATCTGAACGCTGTAAAAAGCCTGCACGACGCCTACAGGGACATGTCGGCGCAGATCGGCCAGGTCATTGTCGGCCAGACTGATGTCGTGGAACAGGTGCTCGTGGCGATATTCTGCCGCGGTCATGCGCTTCTTGTCGGTGTTCCGGGACTTGCAAAGACATTGCTCGTGAGCACTATCTCCCGGGCCGTTTCCCTGAGCTTCAAGCGCGTGCAGTTCACTCCCGACCTGATGCCTTCTGACATAACGGGAACGGACGTCCTCGAGGAGGACCGTACGACCGGAAAACGTGTTTTCAGATTCGTCCACGGGCCTATCTTTGCGAACATGCTTCTTGCCGACGAGATCAACCGTACACCTCCGAAAACGCAGGCCGCTCTGCTGGAGGCGATGCAGGAAAGGATAGTTACGGTCGGAGAGAAGGACTATCATCTGCCTGATCCGTTCTTTGTTCTTGCGACACAGAATCCCATCGAACAGGAAGGAACGTATCCGCTTCCGGAAGCCCAGCTTGACCGGTTCATCTTCATGATATATGTCGATTATCCCACTGAGGCCGAGGAACTGCAGATCATGAAAATGGTCAGCGGCCAGACCAAGTCCGATCTCAAACCGATTCTTCATGCCGAGGACATAATCCGTCTGCAGGGGATCGTGCGACGTGTTCCGGCCGCCGAACATGTCTTTGAATATGCGAGGGAGATTGTCAGGTCGACGCGTCCTTCGGATCCGAAATCGCCTGATTTCATCAAGGAGCTTGTCCAGTGGGGCGCCGGACCCCGTGCAGCCATCAACCTCATGCTTGCGGCAAAGGCACGCGCAATCCTGCGCGGAAGATACCATGCGATCACTGAAGATGTCAGGGAAATGGCGCTCCCGGTCCTCAGGCACCGTCTTGTGACGACATTTAATGCGGAAGCCGCAGGCATCAGTTCCGACAAGGTCGTCAAACGCCTCCTGGAGACTGTCAAGCCCAAGAAGGAAGATCTCCTTTCGGGAACATCCGCCGTCTGATTCGATGGTATACGCATTTTTGAATCTGTTTTGAAGTTTTACGATGAGTGAAACGAATCCGTTGGAGTGCGCAGACGGAATTCGATGCAGTCTGCGCTTTTGCTGTTTATCGAAGCCATGAATGACGAAAAGACTGAGCGGTGACTTTGTCACACGCACTCCAGGGTCAGGCCCAAGCGCCTGACGTAAAAACAGAAAAGACAGGATATAAGATTTTGACAAATTAAGACTCAAATTGAAATCAGAGATGGGCATAACTATCAAATAAAGGTTCTATGGATTCCCTTTTCGCGACAAACAATTCTCCGCCGTACATGTGGCTTCTCGATCCCGAAGCCCTTGCGAAGATCCACCGGCTGGATTTTCTGGCGCGCGGCGTGATGGAAGGTTCGGTGACAGGACGTCACCGCAGTCCGTTCCGCGGATCCTCCGTTGAATTTGCGGAGCACCGTGAATATGCGAACGGCGACGACATCCGGGCCCTCGACTGGCGCGTCTACGGAAAATCCGACCGCTACTACGTCAAGCAATACGAGGACGAGACCAATCTCCGTGCGACGATCCTCCTCGACGCGTCCGGATCAATGGGCTATGCCGGAACCATGTCCTCCGTCCGCAGGAGCAGGCGTCTGAGCAAATTCGACTATGGCCGTTATCTTGCGGCTTCGCTTCTGCATCTGATGATCCATCAGCAGGACGCTGTGGGGCTTGTCACCTTCGACACCGCCGTCCGTCGTTACCTGCCGTCGCGCGGACGTGTCAGCCATCTCCGTGCACTTCTTGAGGAGCTGAACAACACCGAGCCCGGCGGTGAGACGTCCATTGCACCGATACTCCATGACATCGCGGAACGGATCAAGCGGCGCGGTCTTGTGATCCTGATCTCGGATCTCTTTGATGATCCCGAAGAGATATTGAAGGCACTGCATCATTTCCGGTTCAGGAAGCACGAAGTCGTCCTCATGCACGTGATGGCAGAGGAGGAACTCAGCTTCCCATTCGAGAAGTGGAGCGAATTCGAAGACCTGGAAGTTTCCACGAACCGCATCGAGCTCGATCCGAGGGCGACACGTGCGGCTTATCTCGACGAGATCCGCAAGTTCGTGAAGGCGATCCGCAAAGGGTGCGGCGAGATGCGCATAGAATATGTCCCCGTCAGCACGCGCAAGGATTTCGATGACGCTCTGCTGGAGTATCTGGCAGGCAGGATGAGGTTGAGCAAGTAGGGACGGGCTTTAGCCTGTCCCATTCTTGAATATTAAGATGGTACATGCCGTCGCAAAGAAGCTATGGCGCGGAAAGCTGGATGGTTGGATGAATGGGTGAGTGGGTGAAGAATGAAAATTTGAATTAGCCTCCGCAGGATGGCGTAATCTTGTAGCCCCATGCGAAAGCGTGGGGGATATGATAATAAGGGAAAATGTCAAAGCCCCCGCAGGGAGGCGACATAAATTTAAACGTACAGGAAATACTTAGACCACAGGCAAGATCCCAGTCATACGACGGGACAAGTGCCTGTGTTACATTTAAAGAGGAATCGCAGTTCGAATGACTTTTTTAGAATTTCCAATGCTGATTGGTCTTGTCCTGGTTTCAATGCCGGTGGTGATACATCTTCTGAACCGGAACAAGGCGCGTCCTGTCAAATGGGGCGCGATGCGTTTCCTCGCGGCTTCGCTCGAGACCGAGAGGCGCCGGCTTCTCCTTGAGGAGATGATCCTGCTTGTGCTCCGTTGTCTTCTTGTCGCGGCGATCGTAATGGCTATGGCGAGGCCGTTCCTCTCGAGCCAGCCTTCCGTTTCCTGGCTCGTGACCCTTCCACTTCTCGCAATCGCTTCGATCTGCATCGGAGTTTCTTCGGTTGTGTGGAAATCCGTAAAGACAAGGAAGCGCCTCCTTCTTGTGGCGGGACTTTCTGCGATATTCGCAATTGCCGCGGCGGCATCGGAACGATGGCTCCAGAAACGCTCCTGGCTTTCCGCGAGCGGCGACCGCGACATCATCATTATCATTGACGGTTCCGACTCCATGAGGATTCTCGCCGACGGGCGTCCTAATTTCAACCGCGCAAAGGATGAGGCGATCCAGATCGTGAAGAACTGCTCCTCCGGCGATTCTGTCGGTCTCATACTGGCCGGTCCAATTCCATACGCACTTGTCAAGGCGCCGACTTCGAACCACAGGGAAATAATCGACATGATAAACCACAGGGATTTCCAACCGGCAGGCGGATCCTTCGGCGCGCTGGAGGCTTTCAACGCCGCCGCCGCGATGCTCGTGGAAGGACGGAATCCCGTCAAGAAGATAGTTCTCTTCACCGACAAGCAGGCGGTCGGTTGGGACATCCAAAGCCAGGCGAGATGGAACTATCTTGCAGGGAACCTCAACACCTCCGCCATACGTCCAAAGGTTGTAGTCCGAAGATTTACATTCCCGCAGCCGTTCAGGAACGCGGCCATCGCGGACATCACGTTCCCTCGCGCCTGTCCTGGAATAGGTCAGCCCGTCAAGATCGAAGTCAAGGTTGTCAACGGCGGAGATCTGCCGATCCAGCCTGCCGCTGTGAGACTGCTGATCAACGGAGAGACGATTACCCGCGAGACATTCCTCAAGGAACTTCCTCCCGGCGCTTCCGAAACCGTCACCTTCGAGCACCGCTTCAAGAAGGCCGGACGCGCGGTGGTGACATGTGAGATCGCCTGCAACGACGATCAGGAGGTGGACAATACCCAGACCAGGATCATTGACGTGATCGACACCCTCCCTGTGCTGATAATCGACGGGGCCCCTTCAAAGCGCCCGATCGACGGTGCGGCTGAATTCATGCGACTTGCGCTCTGTCCGGGGAATGTGAATTCGCCTGAGAACAAGGCCGGCCTGGCATTCCCGATCAAACCGGAAGTCGTCGGCGTCGATGTGGCCATGAAGATGGATCTGGACAAGTTCCGTGTCATAATCCTTGCCAATCCTCCTTTCATTCCTCAGCAGCTCGGTGAGAAGCTCATCGCGCGGGTCAGGTCCGGAGGAGGGCTTTTTATCGCGCCGGGCGACCGGACGGATCCGAAGATGCTCAATTCGTTCCGCTCGCAGTCGGGGGAAAGATTCCTTCCCGCTGAAATCATTGCCAGGAAGAATCTGCCGGACTCTCCTGCGCATTTCGCGCTGAAGAGCTTTACGCATCCGGCCCTCAGGCTATGCGCGGAGACAACGCGTTCCGACGCTTCGCTCGCGCTGATAAATTCGTACTGGCGCTTCAATATCGACAAGGCAGATGTGTCTGTCGACGTATGCGGACTCCTCGATACAGGCGATCCGTTCATGGCGGAAAGGAAATTCGGGCACGGGTTCGTAGCCATGACCTCATTCGCGATGGACCGGAATGACAGTACGCTCCCTTCCCTGAAAATCTTCGTGCCGGCAATGCATGAAATTGTCTATCATCTGTCTTCCGCAGGCGGTGTCGATGCAAACATAAAAGCCGGGACGGAGGTCATATTCGAGCTGAATGACGGATCTTCTCCTAGCGCAGTATCAACAAAGACTTCCGCCAGGGCCGATGTGTCGGGCAAGGTGCAGGAACTTCCTGTCATGGCGCCGATAGGACGTCCGGGAAAGGCCGAACTCCTGAAAGTGGACGGGCGCCGTCTTGTCAGGTGCTCCGACACCAGATGGCCCGGGCTCTATAGGATAATGGTGGCGTCGATCAAGGATTCTCCGAAGGGTGCGGACGGACAGCCTTTGACAGAAATGCCGTTCGTTGTCCTTGCGAACCCGGAGGAGAGCAGTCTTGGAAAACTCTCCGAAGAGGAATTAATGACCCTGCGCGACCGCATCGATTTGTTTTCCCCGAAGAACATCGAGGAGCTGATGACCGCCACGACCGGAGGTGTTCCCGGCAGGGAGATTTGGAAATATCTGATGGCGCTGGCGCTTGTGATACTCGTCGCTGAAGTTGTGCTTGAACGCTGGATAGCCTCGAACCGCCGCATTCACTTGGTTGAGGCCGTCGAGTTCCATGGCCAGACAAACCATTCACCTGAAAGTTATAATTTTAAATCATGAATGAAATGACACAGCATTTCCTGCTTTCCCAGAGCGTGCCAACGCTGATCCTGTGGATTGGGACGATCCTGCTTTTCGCCGCGTGGATCCGGCTGCGTCCCTGGAGTGTCCATGGTACGGGATGGATGACTTTTGTTTCGCCTGCAGTCCGTGCCCTCGTCTGCTTCATCGCCCTTCTTGTCGCTGCACAGGCGTTCCAGCGGCACCTGATCTTTGCAACCACCTGGGCGATATGGCTGATACTTCTCGTCGGAGCGATCTCCACCGAGATTGTCCTTGTCCTTTATGCGTTCGAATGCCAGACTGTCCGCAAACGCGAGGGGAAGATAATCAGGGTGCTGCGTGCATTGCTGGTGCTTCTCGTGACCTTCGCATTGTGCCAGCCGGTCAGGAGCTTTGAAGTTTCACGCAAGATAGACCGTTATGTCGTGGTGGCCGTCGACAACAGCGCCTCCATGGACATCGCTGACACGGGAATGGGCCTTGGCGAAAGGATAAGGCTTGCAGAATATCTCTCGGTCCTGAAGACAAAACGCCCTTTCCGATCCGAGGAAACTGTTTCAGTCCTGGACCAGGCCCGGCAGGAGCTCTCCGCCCAGATGGATGGACTGGTGACGCTCAGCCAGATATCGGCGGGTTCCGGAGATCAGACTGTTGAAAAACTTAAACCTATACTTGGATCCTCGCGCAGCATCAGGAAAAATGTCGCCGCTCAGCCGGCAAAGCTAAATGAAGTCCTGGCCTTGAAAAGCCTTGTTCTCGCCGATCAGGTCAAGGGCAGGATTGATTCCGCCTCCAAACGCATCAGCTCGGAAACAATGAATGTCCTCGACGAAAGGATCAAGCTTCTTGAAGCGGCCATCCAGTCGTTGGGCAAAAAAAGCGGGGACAAGGATAAGATCGTTGTTGACTATAACAAAATACTTGATACAGGCAAGAGGGCGATCGATTCATTGCAGGTCGGGGAAAAGGAGATCGCTGTTTTCGGCGACGAGATCGACCAGGCGCTCTACAAGTCCATTCCGGAGGCGGAACGCACCGCTATTGATGCCTTGACCGCTCTCAAGCGCAGCGATCTTGCCGCGAAGATCCTGACCACTCCTCCTGGCTCGGGAACTGATGCAAAGAAATCTGGCAGCATCATCCAGAGGATCTCAGACAGCTATGGCATGAAGGCGTATGCATTTGCGGTCAAACCCACCGAACTCGACCAGCAGAAGCTCTTGTCAGGCAAAATGAATTCCGCTGATGAAACTGGCCACAGCCAGTCGTCGATGGGCACCAATATCTCGGGAGTCCTGGGAAAGGCGATGTCGGACATTCCGGCAGGACAGCTCGCGGGAATCCTCCTGCTTTCCGATGGAAGGCACAACGCTTCAGAACCGCTTGAGACGATAGCGGCACGTCTCGGACAGGCCAGGATACCGGTATGCTCGCTCGCGTTTGGAAATGATCAGCGTCCACCGAAGGATGCGGCGGTAGTGTCTGCGGATGCGCCGGACATGCTGTTCATCAACGACAGCTTCAAGGCCGATGTCGACGTGAAGCTAGACAATCTTTCCGGGAAGAAGATCTCGGTCAAGCTGCTTGACGGCGCAAACATCGTCGATACCAGGAACATCGATGTGAAGGCCGATTCCCTCAGGGAACGCATCCTGCTTTCCGACAAGCCGAAGACCGTGGGCTATCATTCCTACAAGGTGCAGATAGACGCGGTTGAAGGCGAAGTGGAGAAGGGGAACAACGAGCTTTCAATTCCGGCGAACGTCACCGACGATCGCATAAAAGTGTTATATGTGGAATCTTATCCGCGCTGGGAGTTCAGATATCTCAAGAACCTGTTTGTCAGCCGCGACCAGTCTGTCCGCCTGCAGTACGTGATCCTGAAACCTGATACGATCGACAATATTCCGGCAAAGCAGGCAGTGTCGGCTTCGGCGTCAAGACCTGTCGAAGAACCGGAGGCGACCAGGCTTCCGGCGAACGACGAGGAATGGATGAAGTTCGATGTGATCATCCTCGGGGATGTGGATCCTGCCGCGATCGGCGCCGAAGGAATTAAATCGCTGAAGAAGTTCGTAGCTGAAAGAGGAGGCGCGCTGATAATGGTGGCAGGATCAGGGAAAATGCCGCGTTCGTTTTCTGGAACTCAGCTCGAGGAAATCATTCCTGTGAGCTTCAAGGCAAGCGATGTGCCGTTCATCAAGGCGCCTGAGGAATCTTACAGGATCGCCCTGACGCAGGAGGGGCGCGAACATGTCATCACCAGGCTTTCCCAGATGCCCAATGAAAATGCAAAGGTCTGGAACGAGCTGCCGTCGCTCTACTGGAGGCATCCGATCTCGAGCGCAAAGCCCGGAGCCGCAGTGCTCGCATATGCAATGCCGTTCGAGGCGCCTGCGTTCCTGAAGCCAAGGGCCTCAAATGAAGTTCCCGACGAGGAGACATTGAAGATGAGACGCCAGTTCGAACTTGAGAACGCTCTGATCGTCTGCCAGAACTACGCGCTTGGCAGAGTTGCGATGCTTACGTTCGACGAATCCTGGCGACTCCGCTACAGGGAAGGGGACACCTATCATCATAAGTTCTGGGGACAGCTTCTTCGCTGGGCCACGGCCGACAAGATCCTGTTCGGTTCTTCATGCATCAAGATCGCCGCCGACAAGAGCCGTTACAGTCCCGATGAGAATGTAAGGGTTCGCGCCAAGATCACGCGCCGCGATTTTTCTCCTGTCACCGGATTGTCCCCGTCGATACGCGTGATGAACGGTGAAAAGGAGGTCAGCAGGAAGAAGCTGAAATTTGAAACAAATTCCGCGGGAATCTATTCCGGCGACATCGGCAGGCTTCCCGAAGGCGGATACAAGCTTATACTTGAATGTCCGGGGCTTCCTGAGGACATGGCTCCGGAACTTGCCGCCGCACGCGCCGAATTCGGGGTAGCCGCATCCTCTCCTGCGGAACTTGTCGAACTTACCGCCGACATGGGTGCTTTGAACAGGCTCGCAACTCTCACCGGCGGAGCCGTAGTTGAACCTCCGATGGCGCGGACGGCCATGGAAAAGTTCGGTCCTCCATCATTGATACAGACGGAACGGCGACAGGTCTCCATTTGGAATTCCTGGCCGTTCATGCTCCTGCTCATAGGGCTTGCAGTGGGTGAATGGTTATTAAGAAAAAGGGTGAATCTGCCATGAAAAAACATAAGCTTCAAACACGGCTTGAATCCATACCCCTACCGATTGCCAAGGCGCTTCGGCAGCTGCTGGGCAGGACGAGGAAGGTGATCCTGATCCGCGGAATATGCGCTGTCATCGCGGTTTTTGTCGGAATGACATTGATTGCTATGGGACTGGACGCGGGAATCCTGATAGTGTCGCCGATCACGCGCTGGATGATTTCGGCGGTGATATACATCGGCACCGCAGCCGCGATATATGTGTTCCTTGTTGCTCCTTTTGCGCGTTCATTCACCCTTGCGGGTCTCGCACACATGATCGAGGCGCACCATCCGGAAATGCAGGAACGCCTCAGTTCCGCAGTGGAGCTCCTGACCACTTCGGATGATGCGAACGTGCGAGGTTCGCAGAAATTGATCGACGCTCTCACGGAGGCAGCCACCGCCGACGCGGAAAGCCTCAAGCCCAAGAACGAAATCTCAATGAAGGCCGCCCTCCCGTTCTTCGCCGCCGCCGCCGCTTTCATCCTGATCATGGCTGCGATATTCGCAGTTTTCCCGAGGAAGGCCTCGTTCCTCCTGGCGCGTGCGACTGCGCCGTTCGCAAACCTTCCGAACATCATGGCACTCGACCTTGAGGTCAGGCCTGGCGACGTCTTCGTGCCGCGCGGGGAACGCCTTGAGATCAACCTCTCGTCCGCCAGAGGAGGAATCAGGTCGGCGAAAATCCAGAGGACTCTGGACGATGGTCGCGTATCTGACGATGACATGAGACGGACCCAGCAGCTTGAAAAGGACAAGGCCCAGTGCTTCACATTTGCAGTGACATCCGTCGAAAGGAATTTCACATACCGCGTACAGGCGGATGACGCGATTACGAAATATTACAGGGTGACCGCTGTTACTCCTCCAGTAGTTGAAAGCCTTGATCTGAAGATCGACTATCCGGAATATTCATGCCTGCCGCAGAAGGTGGAGGCTAATTCAACCGGAACAGTATCCGCTCTTGCCGGATCCGTCGCGACAATTTCAATAAAGGTCAACAAGCCATGTTCATCCGCTGTCATGAAGATAGAGGCTGCGAAACCGGTGTCGATACAGGGAGAACCGGACATGAGCCGCAGCGGTGAATGCCGGATCGTGTTCCGCCTGCCGCTGACTTCCGGTCTGGCGGGGATCTATTCCATACAGCTTACAGATGATCACGGCCTTAAGAATACGAAGTTTGAACGTGCAGTGCAGGCGCTGGCGGACATTCCCCCGGTTATTGTGATAACGAATCTCCCGCAGAAGGAAATCCGTCTCAGGCCGGACGATCATTTCCCGTTTTATTTTTTCGCGACTGATGACGTAGGGCTGAAGTCTGTTGAAATATTATATGAGAAGGATTCCGTGAAGCTCATGCCGAGAAACGTAGCGCTTCCGAAGAATCCCTCGGAGAAGGAGCCGCTCAGGAAATTTGAAGGAAATCCGGTGATAAACCTGACGGATTCGGATCTGCGCGGCGTCAGGCGCCTGATGTTCCAGCTCGTGGTTTCGGACAATCTTCCGGAGAATCTCAAGGGGGCCCAGAAAGGTTTTTCCGAACAGTACGTGCTTGTGATCGACGACAACGCGAAATCGTTCAAGGAGCAGGCCCTGCAGTCGCAGGAGGAGGCGTTGAAGAACCAGCTCCAGCAGGCGAAGAGGGAGCTCGAGGAGTCGAAGCAGAAGGTTCCATTTGTGAAGGAGGTCGCATCGAAGAACGAGAAGAAGCCGGAACAATTGTCTGAACGGACAGGAGTTCTCAGGGAGAACCTGGCGAATGGAGATGCCACGCTCAGGAATCTGTCTGAAAAGCTTTCCGACGGATTCTTCGACGATGTCTCGAAGAAGATCAACGAGCTGCATGATGCGGAGCTTTCAAAGGCGAAAGGGCTTACCGACCAGCTGACTCTTGCCGAGAGTCCGGAGGAGCGCAATAAGCTTCTTGAGGACATAACGAAGAATATTGACAAGGCAATCGCCGCGATCGATGACATGCTGAAGAAATCCGAGACCGCCTCGAAGGCGATGGAGCATGCCGTTGAAATTGAAAATCTTGCGAACAGGCAGGAGGATCTTGCAAAGCAGAAACTGGATATCGACAAGCTCCAGGCCGCCGCGGAAAATGCCGCGAACATGGATCCTGAACTAAAGAAGAAGCTCGAAGAATGGAAGAAACGGCAGGACAATCTGGCCGACACGCTTGCGAAACTCGCAAGGGAGCAGGCTCCACTTTCGGCGCTGAAGAATTCTGCGGAGCTGCAGGAGGCAGGCAGGATCGCAGAGGAGACGCGCAAGCTCAACGAAGACCAGAAACGTCTTGCCGAAAGCGCACAGAAGATTTCCGAAATGCAGAAGCTTGACAAGAAACTGGGTGAACTCGCGGAACAGCAGAACACGGCTGCGGAACTCGCAAAATCAAATATGCTGAAGGAAAAGACGGCCGGACTGCTGAAGGAGAAGGGCGAGAGCATGGAAGCGCAGATGCGTGCGCAGACAGCGGAACTTGAGAAGCGCCAGGCTGCTGTGGCAGAGGAGGCGAAGTCCATTGCGGCGCAGGTTGCCAAGGAGCTTCCGTCTGAAAGCAAGATCGCAGGCGAAGCGAAGGATTCCACCGGCAAGGCGAAGGATTCGCTGCATAATTCGGATCTGGGTTCAGCCGTGAAGAATGCTGCCGAAGCGGCAAAGGAATTGAATACATTGACAGACAGGCTTGAAGCAGCAGCTGCGTCGCAGATCGACGGGGGCAAGGATGATTCAGGTAAAAACTCTCCGGCGCATTCGCCTGTCTCCCAGCTTGCGAAAAAAGCGGGTGATGTTGCCCAGGCCCAGGAGATGCTCCAGAAGGAGATAGGTGCGCTTGCCAACGGGACACCGCTCGAAAATCTCGTCGCGCAGCAGGAGAACATTGAGAAGAGGGCTGAAGAGCTCAAGAAGGATGCCCAGGCGTTCCAGATGAATGCAAGGGAGCTGAATCTCCCGCAGAAAAGCCAGCAGCTTGCCGCCGAAGGTGAAAACAATCTGCAGGGCGCGCTGCAGAACGCCGACAACGCCGGAAAATCACTTGGGAAAATGGCGGAGGAGTCACGGCAGATGAAACTGGATCCGAAGAAAAATCCTTCCGGTAATCTTCCGAACGAATTGAAGCAGGCCCAGGATTCTTCCGCGAAATCACTAGATCAGGCGGCCGCTAAGATGGCGGAGGCGCAGAAGGCGATTGACGATGCCGCGAAAAATCTTCCAGCACAGCAGGCGCAGTCAAAGGAAGGCGAACCTGATCTTCCGGCCGCGTCAGCACTTGCGAGGAAGGCGGCCGTCGGGCAGGACGCGATCGACGCGATACAGTCTGCGGAATCATTGAACTCTGCCGCGCAGGAGGCGATGGCCATGGCGGCGAAGGCTGGGATCAATACGACACCGGGCAAGATGTCATCGGTCTCCTCAGGCGGCAGGAACGACAACGCGAAAAAGGCGCCTCCGGGATTCGATGAGATCGCCAGGCGCATGGGGATAAAGTATGATGACTGGCTCAGGCTTCCGGGAAACCTCCGGAGCGAGATACTGCAGTCGTCGGCGAGCGAAGGGCCCGAGGAATACAGGGAGATAATCAGAAGATATTTCGAGGAGCTCTCTAAACGCGGCATGGAGGGAAGATGATTATGAATAAAATCTGCGAACACCCAATATCCAACACTCAATTTCCAATTTCCAACTTTAGAAATCAGCTCAAGAGAGGAAATTTTGAAATTGCCTCCTCAATCCTATTAGCCTTTGCCGTACTCTTTGCTTCAGGAAACAGCAGTTCCGCGGCGGAAAAGGTGTTCAAGCAGGATCCGCAGTACCAGAAGTCCTTTGACGACTCTGTTGACAGGGCGCTTGCGTATCTCGCAAAATCCCAGCTGCCAGACGGTTCGTTCCCCGGAGGAATGGCGAAGAATACGGCGATCACTTCTCTTTGTGTAATGGCTTATCTTGCCCGTGGATACAGTCCGGGCCTTGCTCCATACGGCGAAACGATAGACAGGGGGATAGACTTTGTACTGGCGTCGCAGTCGCCAGACGGCAGTTTGATCGGGCATGGCGGCGGACAGATGTACAGCCACAACATTTCAACGCTGATGCTTTCGGAAGTTTCCGGAATGCTGAATCCCGAGCGCCAGAAAAAGGTTGATGCGGCCCTTGGCAAGGCCCTTAGGATCATCCTGGACGCGCAGCGGGTGCAGAAACAGGACGCGCACCGCGGCGGATGGCGTTATGAACGGAACAGCAACGACAGTGATCTGTCGCATTCAGGCTGGGCGTTGATGGCGCTGCGGTCTGCCCGAAACAACGGTGCGCCGGTTCCAAAGGAGGCGATTGAGGATGCGGTCCGTTTCATCATGAAGTGCCGGGCGCAGGACGGCGGATTTGCATATCAGCCCGGAGGAGGGGCGACCATAGCGCAGACCGGAGTGGCGCTTCTCTGCCTCGAACTTTGCAGCCGTCATCGCGAAGATGCAACGATCAAGGCAGGAGAATACATTTCCTCAAAATATGACGTGAACAAGACACATGAGATACCGTTCTTCTACTATGCGCATTATTATTTTGCACAAGGCATGTTCCAGCTCGGAGATGACCAGTGGGAGAAGTTTGCTCCGAAGATCTACGGGACTCTCCTGAAGCTTCAGAAGGAGGACGGTTCCTGGCCGCCGATCGGACAGCATGAGACACAGCCGGGGCCATGCTATGCAACGGCGATGGCTGTCCTGGCGCTAAGCGTCACATACCACCAGCTGCCCATATACCAGAGATAGTGTTTCTGCAATGTTTACCATGTTATATCCAGATATCTGTCCTGATGAATCCTGAAGGGATTGAATAATACAGCCTGTGGTTTCAACCACAGGATATATATGGGAAAATTATACGTCCTGTAGGGACGGAATATATTTCGCCCCTACAGGGCGAATATTTTTGGATTCGATCCCTATGGTTGAAACCATAGGCTATGTTATTCAACGCATTCCATGCGTAAAGATAAAAACAATATAAACACTGTATTATTAAGTTGTTGCGCCTGTTTGACAAAATAATTGATTGTTTATTAGCAAGCACTATTGACATAAGTGTTTGCTTATGTTATAATGATTCACAAATAAAGGTGATTGTTATGGCTAAGCAAGTCTATCAGCAGATATACGAAGACATCTTATCAAAGATAAATGTAATGCATTTTCGGCCCGGCGCAAAACTACCCCCTGAAAGGCAGCTGATAAAACAATACAATGCGAGTGATACAAGCGTTCGTCGCGCACTGGCAATGCTTGTCGAACAGGGATATATAGTCAAGCGTCATGGCAGCGGGAATTATGTCTGTGGCAAAGTTACCGCTGATAGTTCTGAGGGCAACCCGGACATTGTTTTCGTCGTGCCCAGCCACTTTGGAATCAACATAGGTCTTTCGGAATTGCGTAGAAGTCTCTCTCTGGAACTGCCTGGTTTGAAAATCAAGATTTTAGTTTTGGACAAGCCATCGCTTGAACCTGAGCAGGCGCGTCGTCTGATAGAATACTATAGAAAACCGTTTGTGATACTCAACTCCAGGAACCAGACCGCGGAAATGGCGAAAGAAGGACTGCTTGCCCCTCTGGAGTCCATTGCACACATGGATGAGCGTGTTGACCGGATGCCGGATAACCTCAAGTGGCTCTTCAATGGCCTGCATGGAGAGATGAAATATTTTGGATGCCCATATCTATACACTAGCACCTGTTTTGCAATAAATGTGGATCTTGCAGAAAAGGCCGGGCTTGATGTAGCACATCCTCCACGGCTTTGGTCGGAACTATTTCACTGGGGACGCATTTTCACCGAATGGCGCGATTCAAAGGGATACCATGATCTTTCAGCATTTTATGGTTATCATCGGGATTTCATAAGTAGCGTCGAAGCCTTTTATTTCATGGCGATGGATGGCGAACCATGGGCTGTCCAGGACGAAGAGTTTCGGCGCGGGCTCAATGAATTCTTTGCCTTTGTTGAAGGACTGCTTGACGGCGGGATGATGGAGACTGTTGCAAATCAGGCTCCGGACCCATTTGTTTCCTGCAAATATCTCTTCAGCCTGCAGGCAGGCTCCTGGTATCCGCGCGACATCAGTAAGTTCCGTCCGGAAATGCGTTGTCGTTTCCTCCCGTTTCCGGTTCCATCAGCCAGACGTCCCAGGTTCTCAGCGTGCGGTACCGAGTTGCTCTCCCTGATGCTGCCTGATGATAAAAAAAAGGCAGGCATGGAAGTTATACGTTTACTGGATGCGCTTTTCAGTCCGGCCATATGCGAACAATTGGCCTGGCGTTTCGGGTGTCTTCCTGCCGATCCTCAGCTCTCCCGGAGATTTCTCCAGACGAATCCTGGGATGGAGCCGTTTTACGATGCCCTATTTACAAGCCTTGAGCCGCATTGCATGGAGGATGAAGCACTCACCAACAAGTTGAACGAGATTTTCAAGCGTCGCCTGGACAGCAACAAGATGCGCCTTGATGCCTCCGCAGCGGAGGAATATCTGTCATTTGCCTCCGGCATCCTGTCGCACTTCACGTCGCAAAACAGCTTGAAAAAGGAGATGCTCGCATGAAAAACATACGCCGTCCGACATGTAGCATGTCTTTTACGCTTATCGAACTGTTGGTGGTTATTGCGATCATCGCAATACTCGCGGCACTGATCCTGCCGGCGCTGGCAAATGCCAAAATTGCAGCCAAGCAGGGAGCCTGCATGTCAAATCTCAGGCAATGCGGAATTGGAATCCTGTCATACGCTTCGGATTTTGACAGCAACGTGCCGATGGGGGGTATGCAGGAGGACGGGGCGTATCCGGCGATATACATGAATCGCGTCGCTGTATATCCCTTCCCATTTGATCTCAGGATATCCTTCAACACCTATATCAACTTGAATATCTGGATGTGTCCGGCCGTAGAGGAATCAACGAGGATCGACGATCCGAATAACACAAAAGACTGGTGTACCTCCCAATATGAATATTGGGCTGGAGGTCCACTTGTATCTGGCAGGTTCTATCTGCCGCCCTCGATCAAGCGCTGGACCCCCAACGACGTCATGATGCAGGATCTCATCTATTCCTTTTCAGACAGCTGGAGGGCGAATCATACAAAATTCGGGAAAGGGAAATTCTACCAGCCATATCCCGACAATCCTTCATTCAAGACGTATTTCTATTGCTTCCCCAAAGGATTCAATGTGGTATTTGCCGACGGACACGCCAACTGGGTGGGTTACGAGGAATCAAAGACCGTCTATCATTGGGGGACGCAGGTTCTGCCTTCCGCTCCTGAATTTGAGTACAGGCATCATTGACCTGGCCATGAAAGAGCTTTTAAAAAAATAGTTTTAGGGATGATTATTATAATAACAGAAGAGGATGTTTATGCACAAGAAACTGCTTTTGCTCTCAATCTCAGTCGCTGTTGCCGCAGGAATAGCGTTGAGTACTGAGGCCGCCGCACTCTTGGATGGTCCGCTTACCAATGGAGATGAACGCTTTTTGCTGCAGAATGATGCGGTAGCGGTCGCAGGAGGCGTCGAGGTCGACACCACGAAAGACAATGTCGAGTGGCATGAGTTCATCGTCAGTGTTCCTGCAAATCTCGTGCTGGAAGCTGGCAAAAGCTACAAGATCTCATACGACTACGTCATAAAGAATGTCAAAGACGGGAAGACGAAGTTCTACCATCTGCTCCGGACAGGAGGCGATGCGAAAAAGGATAAAGGACTGGAGTTCTGGAGCGATGCCGCCGGAGCTAAAGGACATAAGGAGTTCACCGCCTTGCTCAAAGACGCCGACTACCGCCTTATCTTAGGCGTCCAATTCGGCGGAGCTATTCGCATCGAGAAGCTGAGGATTGAAGTTGTCGAAAATGGCAAGTGAAGTCAACTGTTAAACAATAATCTTTTAGAGGGTTTTATATATGAAGAATAAATTCCTGTCGATAAATTCAGCTCTTGTCGTTCTTTCAGCCAGTGTTCTTCTGCTTTTCGGATATGCTTGTACCCAGCGGCCTGATGCAGGACAAGCTGTGTCTTCTGGCGATACGGTGGAAAGCGAAAAGAAATCAGAATTAAAAACAAATATGCCTTTAGAAAACGTAGCTCAGACCGTACCAAGAACAGATGTAAAACAGCCTGCGCCTTCAGAAAACACTGCGCAAGCCACCAAAAGGCACCGCGGCTTTACGGTCAGCGGTTTGAGCTTGAAGAATCTTGAAGACCTTAAGAAGGATTGGAACGTCAACATTGTAAGGCTCATGATGGTCACCTGGGGAAATGATAATACGTTCAATTTCATGGATGAAGCGAAAAGCGGCAAGCATCCGAAACTTGCAGAATGGCTGGACAAGGCTGCCCAGCTGGACATTTCTGTCGTCCTGGATCTGCATGATGTGCCAAACAGGAACAAGGCAAAACCCAAGGCAGGGGAGAAATACAACTTCTGGACCGATGAGACAAACCTGAATGTGATGATGGAATTCTGGAAGGAAATGGCCTCGTTCTGCAAAGACCGCAAGCAGGAGATCTACTATGACATACTCAACGAGCCGCTTGACTGGGGCGCGTTCCCATCCTATCCCAAGATATGGCCTGAATGGTCCCAGAAAATCATCAATGCCATAAGGGAGGTGGATCCGACACATCCGATTATCGTGGAAGCTGGCCCTGGAAGCCTGTGCTGGGGGTACAAGTCCTTCCAGCCGCTCAAAGGGGAGGGCATCATCTACTCCATACATCTGTATCAGCCGCAGGCCTACACGCATCAGGGAATTTCGGATATTCGGAACACCGATCTTGCAAAGGCCTATCTTGAGACCAACCAGAAATGGCCCGGTGTCTATGGTGATCATGGCGGAGGACTATGGGACAAGGAGCGCATCAGGGTAGAGCTCAAGCCGGCAATCGATTTCCAGAAGAAATACAAAGTTGCTGTTTACGTCGGTGAGTTCGGTGTGGCGAAATGGGCGCCCCAGGCCGACCAGTATCTCAAGGACTGTATTGATATCTTCGAGGAGAACGGGTGGGACTGGAGCGCCCATTTCGAAAAAGCCCCATCTGGAGCCTCGAGCATGATGATTCATACGATGTCAATGGAAAGCGCCTCAGCAATCCTGATGATTGCGCGCGCACAAAAGTAGTGAAGGGGTATCTCAAATTGAATGGGAAATAAGGTTCAAAATTGATTTCCCAGGACTTTCGCCCTATCTACACGCATATTTGCATATAAGAAATATCTCTGCAGGCTTGAGTCCCAAAGGGACGAAATGGAAATAGGCAGGGGCTTCAGCCCCTGTTTATTGCCGTGGTTGTGTTCGCGTGCCATAGGTACGCGATGTTAATGTCTCGGTTCTATAGTTTTCATGGCGTGCCTGCGGTACGCCTAAATACACCATTCAACAGGGGCTGAAGCCCCTGCCTATTCTCATCCTGTCCCAGCCGGGACAGTCAGCACACATCAACTTATTGTATTCCAAAATGGGTATAAACGTCTAGTTAATCCCTCCCTCTTTCCCGAAATAGGGTTTTACCCCATAACGAAGTAGGTGTCCACCCCATAGCAGACGAGCAGTCATGTCCTATAGTATTTCTAGAGAGAAAGAGAAGGCAGTTTGAAGGGTGGATTTAAAATACAAAATGATGAAAACGAGGTAGTGAAATGAAACAGAGGACAATATGTCATCTGGTATCTGCAGCGGTTATGGCAGCAATGTTCGTAACCAGCGTACCTCTGTTCGCGTCAGAGGCTGATGACGGGATGATCGAGTCGTTGTTCAAGAAAACCTACGTATATAAGAATGTTCTCAAGAACGATGCGGTCAAGTGTGAGGCAAAAGACGGTGTTGTTACGTTGACCGGGACTGTGTCCGATGAAACCTACAAGGTATTGGCTCAGGAGACCGTTGAATGCCTGCCCGGTGTCAGCCGCGTGGACAATAAGCTGGCGATCAAGGACGGGGTTTCCCCTGAAAGCGGTGATACTCTGATTCGCAGAAAGATTAATCTCGCCTTGCTGGTCCATCGCAGTGTCAACTTAAGCAAGACTGTCGTCGAGGTGAAAGATGGGGTCGTTACGCTGAAAGGCGAGGCGTCAAACCTGGCCCAGAAGGAACTGACCGCTGAATACGCCAAAGACATCGATGGCGTCAAAGATGTGAAGAATGAGATGACGTTGGCAGTGATAGCGGAACCGGCGGAGCGGACAGAGGGACAGAAAATTGATGACGCTTCCGTCGCCGCCCAGGTCAAGACAGCGTTATCAACCCATCGTTCGACAAGTGCTGTCAGGACAAAGATCGAAGTGAGGGATGGCGACGTTACGTTGACCGGCATAGCCAGGAATGAAGCAGAAAAATCGCTTGTTACCAAGCTCGTCACAGACATCCAGGGAGTGACAAGCGTGAGGAACAAGATGACGATAGAAGAGGCCAAAACAAAGTAGTTTGGCGGATTGCTGCCTTGGTGGTGCGTCACCGCACCATCTGGTGGCAAACCAGACAAGTTAAAAGGGAAAACACCATGAATATCGATATAGAAACGTCTTTCAAGCAGACTTATGTCTACAAGACGTATCTCAAAAACTTTTCGTTAAGCGCTGAGGACAAAGACGGTGTCGTTACGCTGAAAGGGACTGTGCCCGACGAATCCTACAAGGCATTGGCTCTGGAGACCATGACAAATCTGCCCGGGGTCACCCGTGTCGATAATCAATTAGCGACAAAAGCCGAAGTCGCCGCTGATAATGCGGATACGTGGATCGGCAGAAAGGTGATGCTCTCCTTGCTGTTCTATCGCAACGTCAACTTTAGCAAGACTACCGTCGAGGTGAAAGATGGAATCGTGACGCTGAAAGGTGGTGCTTCAAGCATGGCACAGAAGGAACTGACCGCCGAATACGCCCTGGATATTGAAGGAGTGAAAGGGGTGAAGAATGAGATGACTGTGGTGTCGGTTCCGGAACCGGCGGAGCGGACGGAGGGTCAGAAAATTGATGATGCGTCCGTCACCGCCCAGGTCAAGACTGCCCTGATGACTCATCACTCGACCAGCTCAATCCGCACGAAGGTCGAGACGCGGGATGGAGAGGTCACGTTGACCGGCATAGCCAGGAACGCGGCCGAAAAGGTACTGGTTACAAAACTCGTCACAGGCATCCAGGGAGTGACAAGCGTGAAGAACCATATGACGGTTGGAGAAGTTAGAACCAAGTAGTTTGCGGATTGTCAGCTACTGGTATGTGAATGGAATAAACTTAATTAGGATAAAAGGAGAAACAAGCAATGAAAAAAACAATGAAAATCCTAATCGCATGTCTTGCCACGGTGCTGGTTTCGACCGGTGCAATGGCAGGAACAAGAGCATTCAACCTCAGTCTTACACCGGATATCGCCATCTACCCCCGGACCGATACGATCGAGGGGCTGACCCTCAGCATCTGGGGTGAAAACCAGCAGTCGGGGCTGGCCCTGGGAATTGTCAACGGCTCCGCCGGAGACAGTGCTGGTGTGAGTCTGGGCTGTTTGAACTACGGTGAGAACTACAAGGGCCTTCAATGGGGGCTGGTCAACTACACGAAACATAATTCCGCCGGCTTTCAAGGTGGTTTTATTTTTGGATTTCTTGCCAGTGGCGTGAACTATGTCGGGGGCAACATGACGGGTTTTTATACCGCCGTGTTCAACTACGCAGGCAATCTGACAGGGCTGGAACTCGGACTCATCAACTATGCTGAGAATGCTGATTCCGGTGTTCAGATCGGGCTCATCAATATCATCAACCAGAACAAAAGCTGGTTCGGTAATATGCCAAGCGAGGTGGCGCCGGTGATGATTTTCGTCAACTGGCGGTTCTGAGAAAGGATCCGTCATATTCCCGAGCATGAAAGTGCTCGGGATATGTTGTTTGTGCGTGTCTTGGTTACGTATACGGACATGTAAAATTTGAAAGGTAATATGAGCACTATCACTACGAAAGATGGTACACAAATCTATTATAAGGACTGGGGTGCGGGACAGCCTGTGGTGTTCAGCCACGGCTGGCCGCTTAGTTCCGATAGCTGGGAGTCTCAGATGTTGTTCCTGGCCTCCAAAGGCTATCGCTGTATTGCCCATGACCGTCGTGGCCATGGCCGGTCTAGCCAGCCCTGGTTTGGAAATGATATGGACACCTATGCCGATGACCTCTCGGAACTCATTGAAACACTTGACCTGAAGACTGGCATACTAATCGGTTTTTCTGCGGGCGGCGGCGAAGTTGCACGCTATATTGGGAGACATGGGACGAACCGGGTGGCCAAGGCCGCACTGATCTCCGCCGTTCCCCCCTTGATGCTGAAAACGTCGGCCAATCCCGGGGGCTTGCCTATAGAGGTATTCGACAAGATCCGCGTCGGTTCGATCAACGACCGTTCACAACTCTACAGGGATCTTGCCGGTGGACCGTTCTTCGGTGCCAACAGGGCCGGCTCGAAAGTCTCGCAGGGCATGATCGATTCGTTCTGGCTGCAGGGTATGCAGGCCGGGCACAAGAACACTTTTGACTGCATCAAGGCGTTCTCAGAGACGGATTTCACCGAAGACCTCAAGAAGTTCGACGTGTCTACGCTGATCATCCATGGCGATGACGACCAGATCGTGCCGATCGGTGCCGCTGCCCTACGCTCATCCAAACTGGCCAGGAATTCAATCCTGAAGATCTATGCGGGCGCACCACACGGCATTGCTTACACACATAAGGACCAGCTCAACGCCGACCTGCTGGCATTTCTTAAGACATAATGATGGTTTAAAGGACAAGGAGAATATTTACCATGAAAAAACAACATGTTATAATTAAATCAATCAGGCACATTACCCACGACGTGCTGCAGATAGATGTTGAAAAACCTAAGCAGTTCCGCTTCGTGCCCGGGCAGGCCACGGAAATATCCATAGACAAAGAAGGCTGGCAGAACGAAAAAAGACCATTTACCTTTACAAGTCTGCCGCATGAGGATTATCTCCAGTTCATCATCAAGACATATCCCTCTCATAAAGGTGTTACCAATGAACTCCTGAAGCTGAAAAAGAATGATGAATTGATTTTACATGGTGTCTTTGGAGCAATTGCCTACAGGAAAGAGGGTCTTTTTATTGCTGGAGGCGCAGGAGTAACCCCTTTTATTGCCATTTTAAGGTATCTCCGGTCGAAGAATAAAATTGGCGGCAACAAGTTGATTTTCGCCAACAGGACAAAAGATGACATCATATTAAAAAGTGAAATTAATAAATTATTAGGCAGGAACTTCATAAATATTCTATCGGATGAAAAGGTGAGAGGATATTCCCACGGGTTTATCACTGAAGGATGTCTCAAGGCAAATATGACCGAGGTCCATAAGAATATTTATGTATGCGGTCCACCTCCGATGATGGATGCGATAGAAAAATTCCTGGCCAATTTGCATGTTGATAAGAAAACAATTGTCAAGGAAGCATTCTAAATGAAATCTGTCGTCATATTCGGGGCTGGCATATCCGGATTGAGCGCCGCACATGAATTAGTCCGGTTGGGATATGCTGTTTCGGTGTATGAAGCTCTCGATCAGGCGGGTGGATTCTTCAGGAGTTCCCGGATCGGTCAAAGTAATATGCCCGCGGAGTATTCCTGGCACGGCATGGGGCCCTGGTATCACAATACTTTTGATTTAATGCATGAAATTCCTTTCAATGAAAAAGGGAACATCTATGATTTAGCACTGTCCCGCCCTCTTGATTTTGGAATTTTTCCGGATTCAGGCAAAGCTCAATTTTATGACAAGGGACTAAAAAGTATTCCAAGAATGTTCAGCATGGACAATTGGGAATTCATTAAATGGGCCTATTTGATGCTTAAGACTTGGACTTCCAATAATAGAAGCAAAATAGAATATGACAGGCTCAATGCGGCGCAGGCATGGAAACCTCTGTTGAAAGACAAGGCCAATAGGACTTGGCGTTCTTGTTTTGGTCCGTGGATCGGCTCGGACTGGTCAAAAGTTTCATTGCACACAGCCGGTGAGTTCTTCAGAAAACAGCTGATTACGAAGCCTGTTCACCGGCATGAAGCTGATGAGGATGGTCCAGCGTGGGCGCAGGGCGCCGGGATTGGCTGGTTGCTGTTTAAAGGCCCCAGCAGTGAATACTGGTTTAATCCCTGGGTAAGATATCTCGAAGAAAAAGGCGTAAGATTCTTTTGGAAGAAATCTTTGACAAAATTAGAATTTGATGGAGCACATACAAAGACCCAGGCTCAAGTATGGAGCATTGAAGGTGCAGTTGAAAGTGGCAGAAGGGCCGCGAAAGCGATTGACGGCCGAGTTGAAGTCATAGACCAGTATCGTCCCGTATGGATTAAAACCATAGCAAAAACAGATGATATCCTGTATTCAATTAAAGCCCCCCATATTATTGATTTTATATTTTGGTCCCTTCTCATTTTATGCGGGTGCATGTTTTATCTTTGTTTTTGGTAATGGGCATTTATTTTGACAAAGTGTGTTAGGTCAAGACACGGAGGGTAACATCATGGGCAAGGTGATTATTCTGCTGAGCATAATTCTATCGGCTCTTGCGACGATGCTCTGCTACCTGTTTATCGCCGAAAAGATTGCTTTCGGAGAAGGGCGGATATCCGAAGGCCAAAAAGAGATTGACAAAGGACAGCCCGAGATCGATGAGGGTATATTCAGGTTGAAGATCGGCAAGATAGAGTTGTCTGATGGGAAGAAGGAGTATGAAAGATCTGGAGAAAATCTGTTCTTGGTTCTGTTTGACGACTTGCTGCAATCAGGAAAGGGCTTCAGGGAGGCTAAAGAAAAGATTGACGAAGGAGACAGGCAGATTGCCAAAGGACAGGACGATATTGACGCCGGAGAAAAGCGGCTTGATGCAGGCAGGCTGGAACTGCTTCTGGGGAAGGAACAGTTGAAGCAGGCAAAACTTGTATGCAAGGTCTTTGCATTCGGGGTGTTTTTTCTCGCCTCCCTGTCGATTGTACTCGGGGTCTGCTGGAGGAAATCCCTGGCACAGATCTGCAGTGAACCTTTAAAGATACCCAAACTGATTCTTGGAGGGAAATGAACTGAGGAGGAAGGAGGCCGAGGTTAAAATACTAACTGGATCCCCAAAAATGTTTTGCCCTGAAGGGGCAGAGTATACTCCGTCCCTACAGGACGAATCATTTTTCCATATATGTCCTGTGGTTGAAACCACAGGCTGTATTACTCAATCCCTTCAGGATTCATTATCAGGATATAACATGCGAGACATTAAGAATCCTATACCCTGAATTCGACCTGTATAAGGACAATGGATAACTAGGATCATTAAACCAAATGAGGAGGAAGCGTAAATGAAGACAAAAGCAGGGCTGTGGATCGACCATAGGAAGGCTGTCGTGGTGACTGTCACCGGCAAGGAGGAAAAGATGGCAGTGGTAACATCGGAGGTGGAAAAACAGCTCCGACGCTCCGGTGATTCACCTCTCAAGGGTTCATATGAACCAAGCCAGGTACCTGCGGATGATAGCCGCACGAGAGCTCTCAAGGGACATCTCAATATTTATTATGATGAGGTCATTGCGAGCATTCGCAATGCCGATTCCATTCTGATATTTGGTCCTGGCTCAGCAAAGGATGAACTGAAAGATCGTCTTGAAAAAAACAATCACAGTGGATGCTGTGTAGTTGTTGAAACTGTAGACAAGATGACGGATCCCCAGATCGCGGCAAAAGTCCGAAATCACTTTCTGAAGCAGCATGTTGTGAACGGCAAATGAATTCTTCCGCTTGTGGAGGAAAGTTTCTGAGCTAACTTACACAGCAGGAGTCCAATATGCCGCTTGAATTCAAAGACTATTACCAGATCCTCGGTGTGCCAAGGAACGCTTCGGCTGAAGATGTCAAGAAGTCGTTTCGCACGCTTGCACGGAAATATCATCCCGATGTCGCCCAGGACAAGAAGACGGCGGAGACCAAATTCAAGGATATCAATGAGGCCTATGAGGTTCTAGGTGATCCTGAGAACCGCAGGAAATACGACCAGCTTGGTGCAGATTGGAAGCAGCAGGGCGCTGGATTCCGACAGCCTCCTCCGGGCAGGGAAGGCGCTTTCCGCCAGACTTACGGGCGAGGGACGGGTGGAGAAGAGTTTAATTTTGAATTTGAGGGAACTGGCTTCAGCGATTTCTTTGAACAGTTCTTTGGTGGACGGGCCGGCCGTTCCGGCGGTTTCTCTCCATTCGGATCCCGGCAGGCCAGAGGCCAAGACTATGAGACACAGGAACAGTATGCAGAGGCTCAGAGGGGGCAGGATATCCGAGGGGATATCCTCATTACGCTTGAAGAGGTGCTCAAGGGCGCCATGCGTGCAATCACGGTCCGGCGCACCAATGCCCATACGGGCCAGGAAGAGTCTCAAACCTATCAGGTCCGCATTCCTGCGGGAGTACGTGCAGGCCAGTCCATCCGGCTGAGGGGCAAGGGCGATGCCGGATTTGCCGGAGGCAGCGCCGGGGACATGTATCTGCGTGTGCGTTATGCCCAGCATCCTGATTTTGAGACGCGCGGAGCCGATCTGATCGGCAGTCTGGAACTGGCTCCTTGGGAGGCGGTACTGGGCGCGACGGTTCCAGTGCAGACTTTGGAAGGCACGGTTTCATTGAAAGTTCCCGCAGGCACCCAGCAGGGGAACCAGCTTCGCGCCCGCAGCAAGGGTTTGCCGGCTGGAAATGCAAAGAGGGGAGACCTCTATGTCGGGATATCAATTCAAGTTCCGCCACAAGCCAGCGAAGAGGAAAAGCGCCTGTGGAAACAACTAGAGGATAAATCCGCATTCAATCCGCGGAATGGAGAATAGATCTGGGGGTGGAGGCGACGGATGTGTGTCCGTTGGAGTACAAACTTTAGTTTGTCTTGAATTTGTTGGTAGTAGCGCAATTAATTGCGCGTTCTTAAAGTAGGGACGGGCTTTAGCCTGTCCCATTCTTATGGTCAAGATGGTACATGCTTCCGCCGTCGCAAAGAAGCTATGGCGGACACGGGAAGCACGTACCTACTTGGAATAACGGCGAATAAATTCGCCTACTACAAACAAAATACGCAAGCTAAAGCTTGTACTCCAACTTAAGAAATTGCCGAAATGTATTTTAAGGGAAGCCTTTTGGGAGGAGACATGAAGATCAAACTAAGCTTTTATCTGTTTATCTTTGCCTTCCTATGCATATTTACCGGATGTGTTTCTGTGTTTAATGAGCACGGGAATGAAATCATCTTCAATGTCCTGCCTTCCTCTCCGGAAGTTTCTGAGAAGGATATTGACTGGAACAAGCTGGCTGAAGCCATGAATAAACGGCTCGATACGATATATCCGAATATCAAGCATGAAGTTTCCAGGACTGAAGATGATCATTTGTCGGTAAAGGTATCTAAAATACCGGAAAAGGATTCCGAGACATTTGCTGACATCATTAAAAGACAGGGAGTCATCCAATTCCGTCTGGTCCATGAAGACAGTACCAAGCTTGTTGACTCCATGTTAAAAGATCCGGATAAATTCAAAGTCCCGGACGGGTATGAAAAGATGTCCCCCCTTGATAAGAAGAACGGCAGGATATCCTATTTTGTCAAAGTCATCCCTGAAATGGACGGGGGGAACATAATTAATGCCAGTTCCTCCATTGACCAGTTCGGCCAGAGATACATCCATGTCTCCTTCAATTCCGAAGGGGCTTCCAAGTTTGCTGGAATCACAGGGAAGAATGTGAACCGCCAACTTGCCATCGTCATTGATGGAAAACTTTATTCGGCTCCGATAATTCGTACGGCCATAAATGGCGGACAGGCAATGATCACAGGAATTTTCACCAAAGAAGAATCTAAGGAGATTGCCGCCTGTCTGGTTGCCGGCGCATTGTCCAGTAAACTGGAGATCAAGGAGATAAAAGGGGATAAGTCGAATTGCATCCCTGAAGACAAGCGAAGCGACAGTGAATTATTGCAGGAAGATGCCCGGAAAGGAAATTCCGAAGCACAATATACGCTTGGGTTCATGTATTATTCCGGAGGCATGGGGTTTTCGCAGGACTATTCCAAGGCTGTTGAATGGTTTGGAAAAGCGGCTGGGCAAGAACATCCTCTGGCACAATATGCGATTGGGACAATGTTCTACGAGGGTAAGGGAGTCACCCGGGACTATGTCAAATCGGTTGAATGGTTCCGCAAGGCCGCAGAACAGGGGAATGCCAAGGCATCAGGCAATCTTGGATACATCTATCAAAGCGGATTTGAGGGTGTTCCAATCAATTACAAGGAAGCCGGGAAATGGTATCTGAAAGCTATAGATAACGGATACAAGGATGTAAAGAATGAACTGGCCTACCTCTGGGCAGAGCAAGGGATCAATCTTGATAAGGCGAAGAAACTTGCAGAGGAGGCCGTTCAGGAAAAACCTGGGGAAAGCGCATGTTTGGATACCCTGGGATGGGTACTATACAAACAAGGGCATTACACTGAAGCCATAAAGCAATTTGAAAAGGCTTCTGAAATTTCCCCGAAAGATGCAGCTGTAATGGATCATCTTGCCTGTGCATATCTGAAGCTGGGGGAAAAGGACAAGGCCAAGGTTGAATGGTCAAAAGCTCTTGAACTCAATCCTGACGGCAAGTTGAAGTCTCAGATCAAGACAAATCTGGAAGCTTTAGGCAAGTACTGATGTAATCCCTCAGTTTTTCCCGGATCAGTCGCGGATTTTCTCCTCATGGAACGTTGCTACGCTCGTATATAAAACAACAATACGCACGCTAAAGCTGTGAACTCCAACGAATTTCAAATCAATACACAGACCCGAGGCTTTTTCTAATTCGAATTGCCACTTGCCAGCGGTGAACTGATTTCTAAAGTTGGAGTTCACAGCTTTAGCGTGTCTTCGTTACCCGCTTTTCTTCCTGACACTGGCCGCAGATTACCGACCTCTGCCTGCCTCGGCGTAGCTTCTCAAGGACGGCGGATTCATTCCCCCTGGCTATGCCAGCGCCTCGCGGAGTTTAGTTGAAAGGTCTATCGCAGTAAAAGGTTTCTGAAGGAAATTGATGCCTTCATCAAGGATGCCATTTTTTGACATTACGGATGCTGTGTATCCGGACATGAACAGGCACTTGATTCCGGGACGTGCTGCCATGATTTTATCCCTGAGATCTCGTCCGCTCATTTCCGGCATTACCACATCGGTCATCAGAAGATGAATGCCCCCGGTGTATTCCGCGGCAAGCTTGATTGCCTTGACAGGAGTGCCGGCATCCAGCACGGTATAGCCAAATCGTTCGAGCAGTGTTCTGGCAAACAGAAGAAGTGACTTGTCGTCTTCGACAAGAAGGACAGTTTCAGTTCCCTTGATTATTACAGGCATATCAATAATTTCATCTTTCTCCTCATTCTCAGATTCATGCCGTGGCAGATATATCTTGAATATCGTGCCTTTTCCGATTTCGCTGTAGACATTGATGACCCCATTGTTCTGCTTCACAATTCCGAAGACGGTTGCGAGGCCAAGCCCGGTCCCCTCTCCGACTTTCTTGGTCGTGAAGAAAGGTTCAAAGATGCGTTCAAGTGTCTCTTTGTTCATGCCGCAGCCATTGTCGCTGACTTCCAACACAACATATTTTCCCGGGACGGCATCTGGATGAATCCTGCAGAAAGCCTCATCCATCTCCATCTTGCAGGTCTCAATTACTATCTTCCCGGCGCCTGAGATCGCATCGCGGGCATTGACAAGCAGGTTGGTCAGGATCTGGTTAAGCTGGGATGGATCCATTTTTACTTTCCAAGGGTTGGCGGCGGGTTTCCATAGCAGTTCGCTGCTTTCACCGATGAGGCGCTGGAGCATCTTGAGCATGCCTGTGACACTGTCATTCACATCCAATATCTTCGGAGCTATAGTCTGCTTGCGTGCGAATGCAAGCAGCTGCCGGGTAAGCTCCGCAGAGCGTTCTCCTGCCTTATGGATTTCCTTGATACGATCGTACTTTGGATCGGCGGGGGTGATTTCCCTAAGCAGCATTTCCGAATACCCGTTGATCACAGAAAGCATATTGTTGAAATCATGGGCGACTCCACCGGCCAGCTGTCCGACCGCCTCCATCTTCTGCGACTGGCGGAGCTGGATCTCCAGTTTCTTGTGTTCGGTAATGTCGCGCCAGACGCAATGGAGTATGTTCTTTCCTTTAATCGCGATGGGGGTAAGTGAGACTTCAACCGGAAAATCTTCCCCATTGGCCCTTCGGTGCATCCATTCGAAGCGATGGAATCCTGACTCAAGGGCGGTTCTCATCATCTCATTTGCCTTTTCAAAGGAGTTTCTTCCATCGGGCTGTGTGGGTGGCGAAAGTTTCGAGGGGTGAGTCATCAGAAACTGATTCCGGTTGGAATATCCGAGCATTTTAGCGGTGGCTTCGTTACAGTCCACGAACGTCTCGCCGTCTATCAGGAGAATGGCGTCCCGGGAGGCATATAGGAGATCTATGAACCGTTTTTCGCTTTCCCTCAGTGCAATAGTCACCTTCTTGCGCTCGGTGATGTCGCGGATATTGCATTGGATTACCTTCTTGCCGCCCGCCTGATAGACGTTGCTTATGAATTCAACATCCAGCTTCTTCCCGTCCTTGGTCTCAAGCGGAAGGTCCTCGTAACGGATATATTTCTGGGTCTGCAGCTGCAGGAAAGCATCCTTTGACGACACGATATCCTTGAAAAGTCCAACCTCCCACAGATGCTTATCCAATAATTCTTCATTGGGATAGCCCAGACGATCCTTCAAGAACTGGTTGGCATCCGTGATCACCCCTGTGTCGAAATCGAGCAGGAGTATCCCGTCTTTTGCCGCCTCGAACAACCTGCGGTAGCTCTCTTCACTCTCCCGCAAACTGTCTTCGGATTGTTTCCGATCCGCATCAATTCCATTCAATGTCTTGGCCCATCCCCAGGCAAGACCAGTCAGAATAAGCATCATGAAAACTATCATAAGGGACACCCCGAGTGCGTTTTCAAAGTAACCATATTTTTCACCCTGACCCCAAAACCATCCGATTATGAAGGGAATGCCTAACAGCAATGGCAGCAGATGACGCAGTAGCCAGCCGCCCATTTTATCACTTGTAACTGTCCGCATGAATCCATCCGCCGGATGAAGCATAATTACCCCTGAGCCCACGATTATGAAAAGAACGGCCGTGTGGACTGCCATCTGCGTGTAATAGCCAATGCCGATAAATACAGTCGCCCCGTAGAGGTAGCCAATCAAAGGTACTACCCCCATGATTCCAATCAGCAGAGCCAATCTCTGCGCGGACGGAATACTTCTGCGGAAATTGACTAGAATCAAGGTGCACCCCAGAAGGATGAAGGTGATTGCGGTATTAGGAGCCATACGGCCTGGTGACAGTGTGCCTACGGCATCGACTGACTCGCGGAAGAACAACTGATCAATCCCCAATTGCACGCCGAATAAATACTCGCAGATGGTGAGGAATCCAATTAATGCCACAAAAGCGGCGAACACCTGTGACAGACGTTGTACAAGCAAAGAGGGATTCTTAAGTGCCAGTAGCATAAGCGATAATCCGGCAAGGGCAAAAGCAACGGCAGTGTTTGCTTTCATGGTCACGAACCACGGCAGTACGCTTTTTAGGCTGGGGATGTCAAACATCCAGCCGGCAAGTACAAAGAGTCCAGCCATCAAGGTAAAGAGTCCGAAATAGAAACTTATGTAGACTGACACGTATTTTACTGTAGAAACAGAGTTTTCATTTGTATTGTTACCGAGCATACTCTCCCCTCCTATTCGCATATACAGTAGCATAGGATGTAAGACGTTTTTTTGCTATGGGGTGTATGCCCCACTTGCCATGGGGCAAACACCTATCTGCTAGACGCATTTTGGAATACAATAAGTTGATGTGTGCTGACTGTCCCGGCTGGGACAGGATGAGAATAGGCAGGGGCTTCAGCCCCTGTTTATTGCCGTGGTTGTGTTCGCGTGCCATAGGTACGCGATGTTAATGTCTCGGTTCTATGGTTTTCATGGCGTGCCTACGGTACGCCTAAATACATATAATCCATTCAACAGGGGCTGAAGCCCCTGCCTATTTCCATTTCGTCCCTCTGGGACTCAAGCCTGCAGAGATATTTCTTATATGCAAATATGCGTATAGTAGACAGGGGTACCCCCCCCTAGGGGGAATGACGAATATCGAATGCCGAACAATCGAACTGCGAAATGATAATCATTGAAGTGCGTTGCTTCCCGTCGTCTTTCCATGAGTTGCTTTTGCGCGACATATGCCGATTTTCAGCGGGATCAGCCTCGCTGTAGGGTGTTCACCCCACAGAGAAGTAGGTGAGCACCCCATAGTAGTAATTCCGTCGCGGCTTATACTTTAAATTGTAAAACACAATACTATTTCAGATAGATTGAAAGGAGCAGCGACATGAGCAGTGAACGCATTTCAGGAGGAGAAGTTTCAACAAGGCTAATTGACAACAAAAGGAATCAGAAAATGAAAAATATTGAAAATAACAAAGAAAAAAAGAGGTGGCTCATGAGTTCCAAAAGACTTCAACTAGTAACTGGATTCCTGATTTTCCTGTTGACGCTGTTGGGCGCGAGTCAGATTTTTGCGCAGGCTCCGCCGACGATCAGCAATGCCAATTGGGTCAGCATGAACCCGAGTACCAATGGCATTGTATACGCCCTTGCTTACTACTCCAATGACGTCTCCAAAGACATTTATGCTGCAGGTTCCTTCACTACAGTAGCTGGTGTGCCGGCGAACAATATCGCAAAATGGGACACGTTAACAGCCTCATGGAGCGCTCTAGGAACGGGAACGGATAACGATGTATACGCCCTTGCAGTAGATCCTGTTACCGGACAGCTCTACGCTGGCGGGTGGTTCACCACCGCAGGCGGGGTCACGGTAAACAACATAGCCAAATGGAACGGCACGGCATGGAGCGCTCTCGGTACGGGAATGGACGGGGACTTTGATATTGTCAATGCCCTTGCAGTACATCCTGTTACCCAGGATCTTTATGCTGGAGGGCTCTTTACCTCCGCAGGTGGTAGCGCGGCAAGCAACATCGCCACGTGGGACGGAGCCGCATGGAGCGCTCTCGGAGCGGGATTGGATGAACAGGTCAACGGCATCGCTCTCCAGGCCGGAGACGTCTATGCTGGAGGATGGTTCACAAACAACATCGCAAAATGGAACGGAGCCGCATGGAGCGATCTTGGAGCGGGAGTGAATGGTCCTGTGAATGCTCTGGCTTTCCAAGGCGGAGACCTCTACGCTGAAGGTTGGTTTGCCTCTGCGGACGGTATTTCGGTGAACAACATCGCCAAATGGGACGGAGCCGCATGGAGCGAGCTCGGTTCAGGAACGAATAATAGTATCAACGCCTTTGCTGTTGACTCTTCCGGAAACCTCTACGTGGGTGGACAGTTCACCACCGCTGGCGGTGTCTTGGCAAGCAATATCGCCAGATGGGACGGATCCACATGGACCGCTCTCGGTTCGGGAACGAATAATATTATCAACGCCCTTGTTATCGATTCTTCAGATATCCTCTACGTGGGAGGAAATTTCACCACCGCAGGTGCCAAGGCTTCAATGTATTTGGCAAAATGCTCTACTGCCGGTGCTACTGTTCCCGGTGCTCCGACAGCAGTAACTGGAACTCCCGGAAATGGACAGATAACTGTGAACTTCACCGCTCCTGTTGAAGACGGTGGCAGTGCAATCACATTGTATACGGCAACTTCGAGCCCCGGTGCCAAAGTAGGAACAGCTACTTCAAGCGGGATAACGGTAACCGGACTGACAAATGGCATAGCCTATACATTTACTGTAAAGGCGACAAACGCGGTTGGAACAGGCCCTGCGTCAGCGGCCTCCGCTGCAGTTAAACCTGCAACAGTGCCCAGTGCCCCTACTATTGGAACAGCAACTTTAGGAAATGAAAAAGCAATTGTCGCATTCACTGCATCGACATCCAATGGTGGCAGTCCGATCACATCCTACATTGTGACTTCGGTGACCCCGGACGCCGGTATCTCTGTCACGCGTTATGGTCTTGCTGCAACCCCGATAACTGTATATGGCCTTACGCCCGGAACATCCTATACCTTCACGGTAACGGCGACGAATGCAGCCGGATCAAGTGCTCCATCAGCCGCCTCCAATGCCGTAATTCCAACGGCTACTGTTCCTGGCGCTCCCACCGGTGTCAACGCAATCAGAGGCGACACTCTGGCAATTGTCAACTTCAATCCGCCGCAGTCCAACGGTGGAAGTGCGATCACATTATACACGGTGTATTCGGCAGGCGTACAAGTAGCCACAGGAACTACAAGGCCGATAACTGTAAACGGGTTGATAAACGGCAAAGCCTATACCTTCACGGTAAAGGCGACTAATGCAATGGGTCAAGGTCCTGCGTCATTGGCCTCCACGGCAGTCACGCCTGCGGAGCCTCTTACAGCGATAGGTGCAATAAGCGGTACAGCAGCAGTAGGTCAAGTATTGACAGCCGGTACATTGACACCGGCGGGTACGGCAACTTACCAGTGGTCCTCATCTGCCACAGTGGGCGGTGTATATACAAACATTGCCGGAGCAACAGCAAAGACATACACACCAACTGTAGCCTATGCAACTAGGTTCATAAAAGTATCAGCGACAGGTACGCTCAAATACTGTGATACGGTGACAAGTGCGGCGACAGCAGGCGTAACAGCACCGATCACGGCGATGGGTGCGATAACCGGCTCAGCTAAAGTAGGAAATGTATTGACAGCCGGCGCACTGACACCAGTCGGTGCGACAGCAACTTATCAGTGGCAATCAGCCGCCACATCAACTGG
>MHBH01000029.1 GCA_001804805.1 Lentisphaerae bacterium GWF2_49_21 | reverse complement strand
AAGATGGAAGATCAGCTCTGTAAGGTTCGGCGAAAGGGATACTATTTTAACCTTGTCTTCCGCCCATGCGTGAAGCCAAATTCCAACCAGGGTAGCGCACATCAGTATGACTTTAAGATGCTTTTTCATTCTATTGAAGTTATCCCCATTCCCATATTCCTTGTCTTCCTGATGTTGAGGACAATCTTTTCCTGAAGGCTCCTGATCTCAACCTTGTATGTGTCGTCCCATCCGGAATACCTGTATATCCTCCCTATCTCGGGCTGGCCGCCCCTGAGAACGTCCATCTTCGAGAGCATGCATGGCAAATCCTCCCTGCAACAGTCATCGTTCACAAGGCAGAATTTTTCTATGCTGCGGATGCCTCCTCTGGAATATCCGTCCATCACTTCCATTGTGAAACTCGCGGCATTCCTGTATTCCGGGCTTTGTGATTCCAGAGACACAAAACTGTATCCCTTGCCTGCCACGGTAATAGGATCTTTGCCTCTGCTGGAAGAATAAACGGCTGATATGACTATAATGACCAACATGCCTGTAGAAAACAGGATTGCTCTGGTTGGATATCTCCTTTTCCGTGGCATCATCAGTTTTTTTCTTTCAACTATCTGCTTTGAAAGGTCATAGAATGTCTTTCTCATCTTCATATGGTTCTCCATGTTTGGGTTAAAGCTATCATCCATCCATCATTCAAGAGGAATATCATCCATCCATCATTCAAGAGGAATATCGTCCTTCCATGGATCATAGAGCGAATTGTCCCTGGGACCGAAAAATCCTATCCGGTTATTGAATCGCTTGCCATCATCCGCACTGCTTCCTTCTGCGGATATATAGGAGGGTTCAAACTTCTCCTGGCTTACATGCCCGTCAACCCAGGACACATTGGCTGAGCCTATGTGCCTGAAATGGAACTTTGCGGTGTTGGTCGTCGTCGTGGGCTTTTTCGTCCTTAGTTTGTCGGCAGTCGCATTGTTTATCGTATATGGCGGACTAAGTGCCGGATTCTCCTGGACCTGTCCAGCCGTGTAGTGGGCGCCGTCTCCGAAAAGTATCGTGGACTCCGGGGATCCTATCTGTTCGGGGCGCATCGAAGATCCATAGTTCCATGCCGCCGAATATCCGGTCAGATAATGGTTGCTTCCCGCGCCATACCAGTTGTATCCGTAAATAAAACCGAGGCCTTCCGCATTGATTATCCTTGTCGATGTGCATCTTGCTGTTTTATCCCCGTCGTTGAAATAGGAGGAAAGGGTGCCCTTGGACGTATCCCAGGGAACGGTTGTCGTGCTTCTGTATGCAAGGCAATGCTCGCCTGAGGTCATTCCTCCTGAGGTTCTTGCCGGACAGTATACCTTGTAGTCCACTGAATAGCTGTGGTTGGCAAGCGTTAGCTGTTTCAAATTGTTTGCACAGGATGCCTTCCTGGCCATTTCCTTCGCAAGGGAGAGGGCTGGCAGCAGAAGCCCCGCAAGAATCGCAATTATCGCAATCACCACCAGCAATTCGACAAGGGTAAACTTTTCCAGGCACTGCTGTCTTCCTCTTCTCCAGCCGGACTTGGCGTCCTCTGCTTCGGCTTCAGATTTCCCTTGCTGCAATTGATAATCATCGACCGCAGCGATCATCTCCCATAATTTCAACCCCTTCAATGCGGCCCGGACTTCGATCTTCTCCTCTTTCATTGTTCTTCCTTCTGCTGCTGTGTTACGCGCACAAAAAAACTGCCGATGCTTCCTTGTCAGAAACACCGGCAGTTTGAATTTCGTTCGCAACTGTTTCGTCCCTGACGCGGAGACATCCCAATATCAGTCTTCAGCGAGGGTCTGGCTCTTGGATATTTGTTGATTTAGTGATTTGGTGATTTGGTGATTTTAAAATCGTCAATCACCCAATCGCCATATCGCCATATCACAAAATCCAAATACAGTGGCGCGACCGCCTCCGGATTCCACGGAGTTCCTCGCTAAATCTTCCTCTATACTAAATCCGCATTTATCTAATTCAAATTTAATTCAGCAATATCTGCTGTTTTCCCTTTCATCAAATGTAAAAAATATTCATATCCCGATCTTTCATCTCCTGTCCCAGAATATGGAGATCAGTGAAGGCTTGTCCGAGGATGAATCCAGTACAAATGATAGGATTCGACCATCGTTCCTATACATTGCCTTCAGCTTTCCGCCATGGAGTTTTTTAACGGTATCAGGGACAATGGTTCTGGAATTAATGCCAGACAGGATGGATTCACCATAGAATTTCGATTCCGGATCCACATGCGGACTCCAAAGCCCTGCATCCTCCCTCCTTGCCGCCTCCAGTATTTCACCCATTTGCCTGAATGCGGATGCCGCTTCACGTTCATTTGCCGTCTCGCCCTTGTCGACAGGTGCACCATTGCAGGCAACACAGGCATTGACGCCTCCGTATAAAACTATTCCAGAAGCGACAAGAAAAAACACAGCCGCCACTGTCTTGAGGAAAATAAACTTCCTTTTCAGCCTTGACTGCGCCTTCTTATCCTTGATTTTCTTCTTCTCCTCCTCCCTTTTCCTCTGCAGGATTTCATTGTAGATACTCTTCTTCTCGCTGCTCTTCAGATCAGAATTACACTGTTCTTTTTTTCTTTTCGCAATTTCAATCTTTTCCTTTATTGACCTAAGCTCTTTCATGCTGACATCTCCTATGGAAATTATTTGCAAAATACATTACCCGCAAGACAAAATCAATCATGGAACATATGTTGGACTGCTCGGCGACATGAACTCACCGACAAAATGGCGGTTCTGGGATTCCGTCCCGTCGCCAACCGTTTCCTCGAATGACAATGTCTCGACATGCGCATCCACAAAACAGTAGTTCGACATTTTAATGTGCCTCTGTTTCTGGAGCTTGCCTTCCCACACGCTGACAGCCTTGAAGGCAGGATATCCCTGATGGTTGAGAGTATCTCCGGAGTCTCCACGTTCAGAAATCATAATTCTGGCAGAACAATCATTTATGAGATCTTTTTTCTTGCCAAAAGAAAACATCCCGTTGAACACATAGCTTTCACGGGTGGTCCAATCATACGCGTCGCCTGAATTTCCGTCGTCAAATCCCGTCTGGACCGCCGGATCCTCGTCGCAGAGCAGATATTCCCTTTTCATGTTCTGATCCCCGAGATATTCCCACCACTCCTGAACTGCCGGTGAAGGGCTGGTATATGGGTTCACCCCATGGACAGGCGCAAAATAGCCTTTCCAGTCCTCCGTATAAATATTCAATGCAAGTCCGCATTGCTTCAAGTTTCCAACACATTTAATCTTCTTTGCCGTTTTTCTCGCATTGCTGAGCGCGGGGAGCAGCATCCCTGCGAGTATCGCAATTATTGCAATCACAACCAATAGCTCAATCAAAGTGAATTTGGTCTTCATTTTTACATGTATGTCCTTAGGATAGTTTCATTTCAGATAAAGACGGAATAATCCCAGGATGTTGCTTAATCCAGAGATTTAGTCAGCTGATAATGTCAAATGAAAAGCGGAGGCGCTGTAGGAGGGTTTGATAAGTCAATTGATTTTGCAGCGGCTATTTCAACATGATAGGATGGTAATTGGAAATTTGCATAATGAATGAATAAGCTGGTGTATATGACGCCTGAGACAGCACTGTAGCTTGCAAGGAAGGAGCATACAGGACAGTCGGCATCATCGTCCGAATCATCTCCAGAAGCACCACAATATGACGGCGTTTCAGTATCACTATTGAATCCGCAGCACAGGAGATGACTGGCAGGGGCATGGTCGGAATGCGGGCAGATAACTCCACCCATATGCAGGTATGGCATAAGAGCCACTGCCAGCAGGTATATTAATGCAGGCAGGCACAGTAAACAATTTTTTGGATTAAAGCTCATGTTTCCATTTAGAGGCACAACTCCAGTAATACATAGTATTACTGTAATGCGGGAAAAACAAATGTCAAATTATATTATTAAATATTGCCAATTGATGAATCTATATTATTCTTGTATTGCAAAACCGATAAAAATTCAGAGGCGATAAATCATGAGCGATTTTGACAGCAGGGCGCGGGAATGGGATAAGGAACAAAGGCACCTCGACAGATCTCAGGCAATAGCTTCAGAATTGATGAAAGCGATTCCAGTCAAAGCCGGTATGGGGGCCCTGGAATACGGTGCCGGCACAGGAATGCTCAGCTTTTTGCTAAAGGACAGGTTCACCGAGATCACCATGATGGACAGTTCCCGCGAAATGGTGAATGTAACACAGGAAAAGATCCAGTTCACTGCCGCCAAGAATATGAAGGCCATCTTCATCGATCTCGAGAAGGAGGATTTCAAAGGCGAGTTCGACATCATATACAATCAGATGACCATGCACCACGTATCCAACATCGAGTTAATCCTCGGGAAATTCCATTCTATGCTGTCAAAAGACGGATATCTCGCCATTGCCGATCTCTATAAGGAGGATGGATCGTTTCACGTCGACAAGAAGGTCCCTCACAACGGCTTTGACATGGAGGAGCTTTCTTCTCTGCTGAAGAAACACGGTTTTAAGGATATTGCGCATAAGCAGTGCTATATATTGAATAAGACTATTGCAGCAGGGGAACTCAGGGATTACCCCATTTTCCTGATGACCGCTGTAAAATGAGGAAGTCTAGTTTTTATTCCGCCCTCTACTTGCCGGAGATTTTTTAAAGGAGCAAGCAAATTCAATTTTACGAGATTTGATTTATATTTACAATACATGTATTTTAGTGGTTTATATGAAATGAAACATTCCTAAAAACTGAAGGAGAAAAACAATGAGTAAGAGCCATGATGTCAAGAAGGATGCAAAAAAGAAGCCGGCAAAGACCCTGATGGAGAAAAGGGCTGAGAAAAAAGCCAAGAAGGCGGCCAGATAGTAAATATTCACTGAAGGATCCACCACGGCGGATTCAATGAATATTTACTTTGGACTGATGCTCCTTTTTCTCCCACTCCACGAACTGGGCGTTCAGTTCCTCCCAGCTCTTGCGCGGGGGCTTCGGCCCCTTGACCCACTCGACCTCCCGGCCGCGCCATAGCGAGTAGATCGCGGGAACGATCTCAAGCGTGAGGATCGTGCTGGTGATCAGGCCGCCGATCATGGGCGCCGCGATGCGTTGTATTGCTTCAGCGCCGGCGCCATGCGCCCAAAGTGCCGGCAGAAGCGCCAGTATGGTCGTTGATACAACCATGAGTTTTGGACGGACACGCTGTACTGCGCCATAAGTTATCGCTTCGAAAAGATCGTACTGTGTCTTCATCCGTCCAGCCCTCTGGTAGGCATGGAAAGCCTCATCGAGATATATGATCATCACCGTGCCAGTCTGCGCGGCAAGTCCTGCAAGCGCGATGATACCGACCCAGACCGCGATGCTCAAATTGTAGTCCAGCAGCCAGAGCAGCCAGATGCTGCCTGTCATGGCGAACGGAATTGAAAGCAGGATGATGAATGTTTCAGGTACGCTTTTGAAGTTCATGTAGAGAAGCACGAAGATCAATATGAGCGTGATCGGAATCACCATCTTGAGCCGTTCGCTCACGCGGAGCATATGTTCGTATTGTCCGGACCATTCCAGCCGATAACCCACAGGAAGCAGTCCTGCCTTCTCAATTTTTTCCGACACGATCCTTTTTGCTTCATCTACGTAACCGCCGATGTCTCGGCCCGTCATGTCCACATATACCCAGCCTGTCAGGGAACCATTTTCATTGCGGATGAGCGGCGGACCGCTGGTAGTATGGATATCAACAAGCTGTCCAAGAGGCACCTGCTGGACGGCATCCGGCCTTGCACCGGCCGACATTCCTCTGACGGAGTTTTCCGTTGCATTTTGAATTGCGGGAGCAGACATGACTGGAACGAGAACGCGCTTGAGTTTGTCAACATCGTCGCGAAGTTCGCGGCTGTAGCGGACATTGATGGTGTATCGTTCGCGTCCTTCGATGGTGCGGGCGATTGCCATTCCTCCAATTGAGATTTCCACCTGCATGAGGACGTCCTCGACATTCAGCCCGTAACGGGCTATTTCTGCGCGTTTGGGAATTATGTCGATGTAGTATCCGCCCGTAGTGCGTTCGGCAAATACGCTGCGCGTGCCAGGAACCTCTTTCATAACTGATTCGAGATGTGTACCCAGTTTGCTTATTCCTTCCAGATCCGGACCGAATATCTTGATGCCGACCGGTGTCCGGATTCCGGTGGTGAGCATGTCGATGCGGCCTTTGATCGGCATTGTCCAGGCGTTGACCTGTCCTGGGATCTGCAGCGCCTCGTCCATTTCGGAGATCAGTTCATCCCAGGTCATCGGGCGGGAGTCGGGCCATATTTTCCGCAGGAGTTTTTGCATAAGCTCAGGAGACCAGCTCGAATACCAGCGCGGATTTGGGACATGCCTCCATTCGTCTTCCGGCTTCAACTGCACGACCGTCTCGAACATCTCCATCGGCGCAGGATCGGTGGCTGTCTCGGAACGCCCTGCCTTGCCATGGACGGTGAGCACCTCCGGGAACTGTTTGATGATGCGGTCCTGTATCTGCATGAGCCTCGTGGCTTCCGTAATCGACATCGTCGGCATCGAAGTCGGCATATAGAGGATGGTCCCTTCATTGAGAGGAGGCATGAATTCTGATCCGAGTCTCTTATAGATCGGATATGATGAAGCAACCGCAACTATGGCAATGGCAATCGATAATATGCGTCGTGTCATCAGCATACTGACCCATGGATAATACATTTTGTGGAGAAGACGGCTGATTGGATGCTTGTGTTCCGGAATGACCTTGACACCTGTCATCAGGACGATAAGAGCCGGCCCGATGGTGATGGAAAGAAATGCAGCCCATGCCATCACGAAAGTCTTGGTGAACGCCAGCGGTTTGAAAAGACGGCCTTCCTGGGCTTCAAGCGTAAACACGGGCATGAAGCTTACCGTGATGACCAGCAGTGCGAAGAACAGGGGCTTGCCAAGCTGCTTGCAGGCGCCGATGATGATCTCCTGACGCGCCCTCCGGTCAAGATCCGGCGGGGCGTATTCCAGTTTCTTATGCACGTTCTCCACCATCGATATCGCCTCGTCGCAGAGCACGCCGATGGAAATGGCGATGCCGGCCAGCGACATGATGTTCGTTGTAAGCCCCATGAAATACATGGGTATGAACGCCAGCGTCACTGCGATGGGGAGGGTGACGATCGCCCGTGTCGCGCCGCCGAAGTCCAGAAGGAAGATGAGGATGACGATTGAGACGATGATCGATTCCTCGATGAGTGTGCGCGTCAGGGTACTAATGGATCGGTTTATCAGGTCGGAGCGGTCGTAGGTCGTGACGATCTCCACGCCTTCCGGCAGTGACGGCTTTATCTCCTCAAGCCTGATCTTGATCCGGTCGATCACCTGCAACACGTTCTGTCCGAATCGCACCACAACTATGCCGCCCGTGGTCTCGCCTTCGCCGTTGAACTCGCCCGCGCCCCTTCGCATCTCGGGCCCGAATGCGATGTTGCGGGCGACATCGCTGAGCAGGATCGGAGTGCCCCGTGCGTCCGTGCCGACCACTACAAGGCGCAGATCCTCCAGCGAAGTTATGTAGCCTTTTCCGCGGACAAGATAGGTTGTGCCGTTCCGTTCGAGTTCACGTCCTCCCACATCATTGTTGGCGCTCCGGATGGAGGACACGATTTTTGTGATGGGAATATTATAGGCCAGCAGCTTGTCCGGATCGATCTCCACCTGGTATTGTTTTTCGAAACCGCCGATAGTTGCGACTTCCGCAACACCTTCCACACTCTGTATCCAGTAGCGCAGGTGCCATTGCTGGAATGAACGCAGCTCCGCCAGATCATGCTTGCCGCTCTTGTCCACCAGGGCATATTGGAATCCCCATCCGACACCCGTTGCGTCCGGCCCGAGGGTCGGTGTGATGCCCGGAGGCAGGCTGTCGGCCAGTCCCTGCATATATTCCAGGACACGGGAACGCGCCCAGTAGAGGTCGGTTCCATCCTTGAAGATCACATACACGAAAGAGTATCCGAAGAAGGAATAGCCGCGCACCGTCTTTACATTTGGCGCACTGATCAGCTTTGTGACTATGGGATAAGTGATCTGATCTTCAACTAGGTTCGGACTGCGCCCCTCCCACTGCGTGAAGACGATGACCTGCACGTCGGTAAGATCTGGAATGGCGTCCAACGGAGTGTTGCGCATGCAGAAGATTCCGCCTATGGTGAGTGCTCCCACGAGCATGAAGACCATGAACTTGTTCCGGGCGCTCCACTCTATGACACGCTCGATGAAGCTGTCCCTGGTCTCTGAGGATTTAAATTGTGAGCCCATAAAATAATCCAAGAACATGCCTTGCGGCATTGACTACAAACGAATTCAGAATTTGTTCGTAGTTAAGCTCGCAAGAGCTGTTCTTTTTCTTTCTTTGAGTTAATGCTTTTTCCCGCCGGCTTCACCCATTCCCGATATGGCCGCTTTCAGCTGGCTCTCGGAATCCACGAGGAACAGGGCGCGCGTGACGACTTTCTCGCCTTCCTTCACCCCTTCCAGAACTTCGTAGTAGTCGTCTGTCTTTGCGCCTATTTTCAGCTCGCGGGGCTCCAGGTGTCCATCTGCGGCATCCACGAAAGCTACATGACGAGTGCCGGAATCGATGACAGCGCTGGACGGCACTGTAAGTTTTTTACCGAGAACCACCTTTAGATCAATGTTGGCCCACATGTCGGGCCTGAGCAGATGTCCGGGGTTGTCCAGTTCGAGCCGGAATTCACCGCGCCGCGTCAAGGAGTCGATGTGAGGATAGATGAAGGTGACTTTGGATGGGAATGACTTGTTGCCCAAATATGGAAAACTGATTGTGGCATCCTCTCCTACGCTGATCAATGGCATTTCATATTCGAAGACTGAAGCCCTGAGCCACAAGTGGGAGAGATCAGCAATCTCATACAGGGTCTCTCCTGCAGTGAAAGCTCTGCCTTCAACGGCCGTCTTTGCGATCACATGTCCCGAAAAAGGCGCGCGCAACAGCGTTTCATCGGCGGGTGTGCGGGTTTCTTCAAGGTCGCGGATTTCCTTTTCGTCTATCTGCCATAATACGAGCCTCCTGCGGGAGGACTCCCAGAGCCGCTGGGCTGACAGAACCTGTTCTTTGTCAGGACTGCTTTTAAATTTCTCGTAATTCTGCAGGGCGAGCAGATATTCCTTTTCGGCAGTCAGAAGTTCCGGACTGTATACCGTGCACAACGGCTGTCCTTTTTCCACGGGCTCGCCGGTGAAGTTGACCTTGAGGGAGCGAATCCATCCATTGAAGCGGGGAGAGATGCTTGCCAGCCGCGTTTCATCGTGTTCGACTCGAGCAGTAGTGCGTAGGACAAAGGACAAATCCCTCTTTTCAACAGCTGAAAGCTGCATCCCGATCATCTGCCGCTTTTCGGGCGAGAGCATAATGCTGACACGACCTGGAGCAGCAGCCTTGCCGCTGTGTTCTGCGTGTCCGTCCTTCTGCATATCGGCTTCAAATGGTACAAGTTTCATATTGCAGATGGGACAGTCGCCCGGACGTTCAGTGACGTAGGTAGGATGCATCGGGCAATGATATTTCTGCTTTTTGACTTCTATTGCCACGTGCTTTCCGGAATTGCTTGAATCAGACTTCCCGCATCCCGGCAGGAGGGCAGTCAAGGCTATTGCAATCGACAAAGCAAGAAAATGTGTGAGTGCAGTCTTCATGGATTTCATTCCTTTGTTGATGGTTTGGGGTTGTTGACACCTGTGACGGGCGCGCCTTCAGGCTGAATGCCAATGATAAGGGAAAGTTCGGCCAGGGTCAGTTCACATTGTGTGCGCGCTCCCACTTCAGCCAGCTGGAACAACAACAGAGTGCGTTCGGCATCCAGGAGATTTATGAAATCGATCTGGCCTGCGGAATAAGCGGCCCTCGCAACCTCAAGGGACATCTGGGCCTTGGCTGTCAGATTGCCGTTGAGCAGCTGCAGGTTTCGTCTGGCTTCGCGGTACAGATACGCCCTGTCGGCAAATGCCACCGCCAGCTGGATCTGCTCTTCCGACAGTCTGGCCGAGGCTGAAAGTTTCCGTGCCTGTGATGCGGCGATCTCCGCAGCAATCTTATCGAGCCAGACGGGGAGGGTCACTTCCAGTTTTGGTCTTACCATGATCGGAGAGGCCTTCACATCACCCTCCAAGCCTACAGTGAAATCCGGGAACCTGCTCAAACGGGCAAGATGAATGCCCTCTTCAGCTGCATGGACTTCCGCCTCCATTGATTTGATCCGCGGATTATGCGCCATTGCAATTGACAGGAGCTGATCGGAATTAACATCCAGAGGTGTAGAATCAAACTTTGCCGGTATGGGAGGATTTGGCTGTTCGATTGACATTCCCAATGCGGTTTTTAGCTTTGCCAGAAGCGGATTGCGCGAATCCTCAAGGTTGGCAATTTCAGTTTTCAGCCGTTCCTGTTCAATCTGCGCCCGAAGAACGTCCTGCAATGTAACCTTCCCGGATTCATTGAGTGCACGGGCAATTTCCTCCACTTCGTTCATCTGTGCCAGCATCTTGCGGTTGATGCGGATGCGCTCCTCGAGAAAGTGAAGCTGGTAGTATGGGCTTTTGACATCGAACGCCGTCTGCAGCACAGCACTTTCAAAGTCGTAATACCGTGCCTGGCTCTCGGCCGAGGCGATATCCGCCTTGGTGCTGAGCTTTGTCGGCCACGGGATGTCAATCATCAGGCCTGGCATTACGGTATTGATTACGTTTGTAATGTCCATCTGGAATGTGAATCTCGGATCTGCGAGGGAGCGTTCAAGAGTGATTTTCTCGACCGATGCCGCATATTCGTAATAAGCCGCTTCGACACGCGGCTGGTTGAGCATGGCGTAAGTTATCAACGTAGCCAGCGTTGAATTGCTGTCGAGGACGGGAAGGGCAGCTTTATTGCCGTCAGGACGGTACTGTTTGGACAACGCCTCAAAATCGGTCCGTGCCTGACGTTCGCTCTTGGTCGTGAGGCCATAACAGCCGGACAGGGAAATTGAGACCAGTACTGTCATCAGCATCAAGCATCGCCAGTATTTCAGATTTGACTTCTTCATTACCAGCCTCCCAAGCGCGAGCTTTGAATGTAACACAGGCATCTTGCCTGTGGATTTTAATACAAATTCCTAGACGATTAAAATACTCTGAGTTGATTGTAAAAACACATATAACGGTTGTCACGGAAATATATCCGTTGGAGTACAAACTTTAGTTTGTCTTTGTATCAATAGTTCAAGCAAGCTGAAGCTTGTACTCCAACATAAGCAATCAGCTAAAAAGAGGCAATTTTGCAATTGTCTTATCCTCAATGCCTCTTTTTCATTTAAAAAGATTACCTTATTTCTTTTCCGTTTTCGGAGTGTCTTCCTTCTTTTCAGTGGCAGGCTTGTCTTTTGGCGTTTCTTCTATGGTAATGCCCTTTGCCTCCATAGCCTTTATATATTTTTCAGGATCAGCCTTTATTTTTCCAATGCAACCACCACAGCAGACGTAGATCCTTTTACCTTTCGCGTCTACAAAAAGACTCTTGTCTATTTTTCCGCCCATCACCGGACACTCGGTCTGCGCTACAGCTTTCTTTTCCTGGGGATTCGGCTTTGCCGCTTCCTCCGCGGATAAGTTTCCTATCAGAAAAAAGATTCCGGACACAGCGACCGCCAAAATAATTTTCTTGTTCATAATCTTCAAGTCCTTTTTACGTTATTGATGATGTAATTGATTCATTGTCTTGCACTTAGCCAAATATATATTTCATTTATATTTAAACAAGAACAGGTAGGGTAAGTACCCATCCTTGCTTCAATCTTCCTTATGGGAAAATTTACCCCTTCCCAATAATTAAGGTTTCTAAATATTCCTTGGCGAAATCTCCCGCGTTTTCAGCGGGAATGATCCTGTCATCGGAGTTCACTGCAAGCCTGCCGTTCTTCAAGTCCGCTCCTGTGTAGACCTTCAGATATGGCAGCATCTTCCCCCCGACATCCTTCTTCATCCCTTGGAATCCAAGGATTGCCGAAGGGTGCCCGCCGCATGCGTTCGGACAGCCGGAAATCTTTATGGAATTCAAAATGCTCGGAAGATATTTCGCCCGCTTTTCAGGATTACCTGCGAATAGCAATTCCAACGATTCAGCAATTGATTTTGCTATAGCCGGAGAGTCCAGGATTCCAATCTTGCAGACTGTCGCCCCGACACAGCACGTGAGAAGCCCGTTGAAGGATTTTCCAGTGAGATTCAATTTTGAAAGAACTTCATATAAGGATTCCAGATTGCTGGAATTAACTGACGGCAAAAGGATGTCCTGCCCTTGCGATATCCGCATATATCCGGCTTCGCCGGCTATATTACAGACTTCTTCGAAGTCTGGAAGAGACAGGTTACCGTTTGGGACGAAAATTCTGACGGAGAAGATGTCCTTGCCGAAGACTGTTGGCGAAAGAGAGTAGTTTTTCCAAAGGTCATAATTTTTATTAATATTTTGGGAGGAGTCCGCAGGAGATATTGCTTTTGCAGTAGAGGCCAACGTGTCCGACAAGAAATACTTTATTTGGTCAGTGCGTCCAAAATATTCATAAAAATTATTGGCGAAGGCATTCGCCCCGATCTTCTGGACATAGAAGCGCAGTCTTGCCTTTGCACGGTTTGTCCTGTCGCCGTGGTCATGGAAGATTTCCAGCACCGCCTTTATGCATCTGAGGAGCTCCTCTTCTGGAAGGAAATCGAAGATTTTGACTCCAGTCGAACTTTCCCTTCCCATTCCACCGCCGGCCCAGACCTCGAACCCCTTCTTTCCTCCTGCGAACTTCGCAATGAAACCGAGATCCTGCACGACAGCCATGGAGGCGTCGTCCTTGCAGCAGGAGAATCCCACTTTGAACTTTCTCGGCAGCTGGAATGCCTTCTCCTGTTCACGGAGAAATTCGTCTGCGGCTTTCGCATATGGCTGAACGTCAAAAATTGAATCCGGAGAAATTCCGCTGTGCGGACACGCGACAATGTTCCTGTATGTGTCTCCGCCTCCGCCCCTGAACAGGATGCCGTTGTCATTCAGTTCTGTGACAATCGGATGAATTTTATCTGTTGCAACTTCGTGCAGCTGCAAATCCTGCCTTGTCGTAAGGTGGATGTGTCCAGTTTCGTTCTTCCTTGCGACATTGATGATTGTCCTTGCATCAGACAAAGTCAAATGCCCGCCGGTAACTCTTATCCTCACCATGAACCTCCCATTGCTCTGTTCGTAAATCCCGAGCGGCGCTGCGGACTTCTTGAATTCCGCAGAATTTATCTTTCCTGCGGACAGTTCCTCAGCCCTGAGCTTGAGATTATCGTATTTTCCCTTCCAGAAATTCTTATCCATTGATTCTCCTTAAAAGTATGGACGGCCTTTAGGCTGTCCCATGAATTTATAAGCTGGTACACCCTAAAGGGCGTACCTACTTCATTTATATGCAATAACTCGGTATTATGTCCGAAGCGCTCATAAGTCCCTTTATCTTCTCCGTCGCCTCCTTCACCGGAGTATTGGCCGGGAAATTCAGATCCGGACTGAACTTCGTATAATAGTTTTCCCCGACGTTTACTACAAGTATTTCATTCGGGGAATTGAGAAGTTTCAGCTTGTCGAGATCATACTCGTCGGCACCGTCGATGACGGTTATAAAGATAAGTCCGGCATCGGTCATTATCCTCGCAAGCTCGCCAATCCTCCGGATATGCTCGTCCCTGTCCTCAATGACTGCCTTCATGTCCGAATCGAGTCCTCCTACAAGGCTGGACATTCCAAGATAATAGACATTTAAATTCAGGTTGAAAAGGCCCTGTTCGAGATTCTTGGCGATCTCACGCGTGCCTGAATCCTTGTCCCCGGTGAATACTATGAACTTCCCCCGGTGATGGTTTCTTCCTGCACGAACTGAGCTGGTGACGAGTCCTCTTTCCCAGGAATATTCGCGCTTCTGGACGTGATCCTTGAGCAGAGAGCTTTCATCCTCAGCCTTTCCTATGACAATTCCACCGCCTGCGATTTCGTAGTTGTCTACAATCACAAAACGTCCGGTGCTTTCGATGTCGGTGACAAAATCGAATGCGATTGGCTTCAAGGTCTCTATGATACACTCGCCCACGTCATGCCTGTCAAGCTGCTTCTTGCCCTTTATGGAACTGAGCTCCGATGCGTCGAGCACATTTATTATGTCCACGAGTTCAGCATTGACCCGTGCTGCTGCAAGTTTCAGCTTGTACTTCTTTCCTTTTATGAACGGCGCCTTGCCCATCCAGAAGATGTTCACGTGGAACCGGGATGCGACTGTCGGCAGGGCATCTCCCTTCTTGCACATTATCTCGCCGGGATTTATGTAGATCTGCGTGGCAAGGGTGAATCCGGTCGCGTATGGAGCTCCGATTTCCTTGCGGACCGGGCTGTTGAAGCCTTCGATCGAACTGATCCTGTTTTCCTTTCCTGAAGGAAGGAAAACCACATCGTCGCCGACCTTGATGCTTCCAGTTTCAATTGTTCCCGCAACTATCCGGCGTTCGTCGTTTTGTTCGGTGAACTTGTAGATGTCCTGCACCGGCATCCTGAAGCTCTTTTCAAGATTATCGGGTTTCAGGGCGAAAGTCTCGAGCTGCTCGAGAATGGACGGCCCCTTGTACCAGGAAATGTTCTCAGATCCCTTGACGATGTTGTCGCCGAAACGCCCGCTGGCCGGAATGAAACTTGAGGCTGTCACGCCGATGTTCTTCAGGAACTCGGAATATTCCTTGACGATGTTTTCATATACGTCCTTCTTATAATCAGCAAGATCGAATTTATTGATTATGACAGCGACCTGCTTGATCCCGAGCATCCCGAGGATATAGCCGTGGCGTTTTGAATTCTCCTGGATGCCCTCGTGCGCGTCGATCACGAGCAGTGCTGCATCGGCGCGCGCTGCGCCTGTCACCATGTTCTTCAGGAACTCAATGTGTCCGGGGGCATCGATGATCATGTAGTTTCGGTTCGCAGTCTTGAAGAAGCAGCGCGCCATGTCGATGGTTATTCCCTGGCGCTGCTCATTCTTCAGCGCATCTAGGAGGAACGCGTATTCAAACGGTTTTGAATTACGGCGGCAGTTCTCCTGCACCTGCTCCAATTTGCCATTCGGCAGGGAGCCGGTATCGGCGAGAAGCCGCCCGATGATCGTACTCTTCCCGTGGTCCACATGCCCCACTATCACTATCTTAAGTAAATTTTTCGTTTCCATCTTTGTTTTCCTATGTCTTTAAATCAAAAATCGAAAATTAAAAATCGAAAATCACATGTATCCTTCTCTCCTAAGCGTCTCCAATCCCCCTCCATCGTCCTTGTCCTGGGCCCTGCCGGAACGTTCTGCGATATTCGCAAATTTCCCGCTTTTGAGTTCGGCGATGATCTCCTTCACGTTCCTGGCGGTCGATTCGACGGACCCGGTACACGGATAGCATCCGAGCGAACGATACCTTTTCCCCTTGCCATTGTCGAAATACAGAGACGTGATCGGAATATTCTCCTTTTCGATGTATTCCCATATGTTGAGTTCGGTCCAGTCGAGCAGGGGGTGCACCCTTATATGAGTTCCCGGAGCGAAATCGGTCTTGTACTGGTTCCAGAGTTCAGGAGGCTGGTCGTCCACGTTCCAGTCGCTCTGCTTGTCGCGCGGCGAGAAATATCTCTCCTTGGACCGGCTTCCCTCCTCGTCTGCACGGACACCGACGATCACTCCAGTGTATGCTTCCTTGTTTACGTCAATGTCGAATTTCCCCGTGCTGTGATTGAGCCTGTAGCGCGGCCATTCGCCTGCCAGCGTGTGCTTCAAGGCTTCGCTCTTGAGATATCTGCAGCAGGTCAGCCTGTCGATTTTCCCGTCGGGATAAGTCTGTTTCTCCTCAAGCGCCTTCTTGTTCTGTCCGACGATCAGGTTCAGCTTCCACTCGAGCGCGATATTGTTGCGGTATTCTATCATTTCCGGTATTTTGAACGCCGTATCGATGTGCATGAGAGGGAAGGGGGCATGACCGAAGAACGCCTTCCTCGCAAGCCACAGCAGGACAGTGCTGTCCTTGCCGATGGACCAGAGCATCACAAGGCTTTTGAACTCCCTGTATGCTTCACGGAGTATGTGAACGCTCTGCGCTTCCAAAGATTCGAGATGATCCATTTTAATTCTTCCTTATAATTTTGAACTTCCAACATTCAATTAGGAAATGTGACATAGGCGTCTCGCCTGTGATTTCCCTTCGAAATATAGTTGTCCGATCCCCTGATGAGAACAAGAAACAGGCGAGACGCCTGTCTTACATTCTTTTTCAAATCCAATTCACGATCTGCTGCTACTCCTCAAATTCTAAGTTCAAAGTTGAGAGTTCGACCTGTCCCCCGTAGCCTTGGCGAAGGAGGATGTTCAATGTTCAGTTATTTTCCCTTATCAATTTCCCGCCCGCCACATGCAATCCGCATTCCTTCTTGTCCGCTTCCTCCCACCACCAGCGGCCGGCACGCGGATGTTCTCCGAGTTTTACGGCCCTTGTGCATGGAGAACACCCGATGCTCGGATATCCGAGGTCGTGGAGCTTGTTATATGGAACATTGTTTTTCCTTATGTAGTTCCAGACGTCAGATTCGCTCCAGTCCGCAAGCGGATTCAGCTTCGCCAGCCCGAAGTTAGCGTCCCATTCAATATTATCGATGCCTGTCCGGGTGATGCTCTGCTCCCTGCGAAGTCCGCAGATCCATGCGTCCACTTTCGACAAGTATTTTCTCAATGGCCTGATCTTGCGGATTTCGCAGCACAGTTTCCTTTTTTCAATGCTTTCAAGGAAGAAGTTCGGGCCGTTTTCCCTCTCCATTGTCTCAACCTGCGCCTGGTCCGGGAAGAGTATGTCGTATTTTATGGAATATTTCGCCATGGTTGCAGTGATGGTGTCATAGGTCTCCTGCGGAAGACGGCCTGTGTCAATCGTAAAGATCCTGGCCTTGGGATTGATCTTTAAAATCATGTCTGTCAGCACCTGGTCCTCGGCGCCAAGGCTTGACGAAAGGGAGATTTTGTCGGAACCGAAGAAATCCAGCGCCCATCCAAGTAATTCTTCAGGAGCTATCCGTGCAAATCCCTTATTGAGTTCTTCTATTTCTTTTCTTCTATTCATATTTCTCCTCATATATAAACATGCCTGAATGTTTATATGCTGTAATCAGTTTCCTTTGGTGCAACTCTGCCGAATTTGATCTTGTTCCATATCCGTTCATGGCCATAATAGAGGAACATCTTGGTGAAGAGCTCTACGGCTCCGATTGAAATCGCAAATGTCAGCTTTCCCGTGATCAACCAGGATATTAAAATTGTATCAAGCGTCCCGATTGTCCGCCAGGAAATGGCCTTCGCCGCGCTTCTCCAGTGTTTGTCCACCATAAGCCTGCTCCAATCAGATATTGTTCCTTTTCTGTTATAGTATATTATGTATATCGACAAAGTAAACATTAAAAACAGGAAAATATTTAAAATAGTTGTAACATGCATATCATCATGATCATAAGCCTATGCAAAAAGACTTATTTAAGTGTTCCGGCACATGTTCGTAGTTACTAATAGTCTCGAAATAGTATTTACAAAAAAGGTAGGGCACTCTCGCCGAGAGCGCCGCGGACGACTCGGCGAGTCGTCCCTGCCTAGGATGTCAATATAATTATAGGACTATTAGTAATGTCGCAAGACATGTTCTTGAATTAAGTTTCACAAGATATGTTCTTTGCGGGATTTGTTCGTTCAAAATTCCTTGACTCTTCAGAGATTCCGTATTACTTTCAGCGTATTATGGGAAAGAATGATTCCTGCCAGCAAGGACAATTAATCAACAGATCTAGCTCGTGTCTGGCAGGTGAAAACCGCTGAAACAAGGATGGCTCCGAATGTCGGACAAAGACAGAGATTTCCATAAGACATCAATTCATAAGACGGTGAAGGGGCAGCTGATAGAGCTCTTCAAAGGTTGCAAGCTTGGCGCCCGTCTGCCTTCCACCAGGGCCTTGACCAGGGATCTTGATGCGTCATACATGACCATCAACCGGATTCTCCTGGAATTGGAATGGGAGGGATATATACAGCGCATCCCCCGGAAAGGGACATTCCTCTCTTCGCGCGAACGGACCGTCAGCAGTGGAACAAGAACCGGAACTATTCCATTGAAGACCGTTATTTTCGCCTACCCCCAGTATTATTCCTATCCAATCTGGCAGCGTCTCAACTTGACTGAGGAGAAGGCTATAAAGAGGGGGTGGGCGGTCCTTGAATATAAGATGAATGCTGAAGCCTCCTATGATGGATTGGTTCGTTTAGTCAAAGAAAATGACTCAGCGTGCGGTGTCATCATTGTTTCCGTCCCCAAAAGCCTTGGAATAAAGGAGATAAGCATTTTAGATTCCATCGGAATCCCGATTGTGCTCCTGGACTACTGCGATCTTGTTTCAAATGCCAGGCAGGTCTGGTCCCTGTCTCCGGACTGGTATCAGAAAGGATACCTGTCGGTACAGACAATGATTTCACATGGGCACAGGAAGCTTGCCTATATCAAGGCTGAGCCCGGGGGATTGGGTGGACAGTCACTTCGGCTGGGGCAGCTGCAGGCCCTGAAGGACTCCGGGCTCAAGCAGAGGGACTTCAAAGTTTTTGACGGGGAAACCCGTTCCGGGGAAAGTAGCAGGTCCGCTGGATATGAACTGTTCCGTAAGGCGATGAAGGGGGGGAGGTTCACCGGTGTCCTGTTTGATTCTGTCGCTGCAGTGCGCGGAGCTACGCGTGCGGCATGGGAGATGAAACTGAAGATACCTGAAGACGTAAGCATCCTTGCGTTGTCCTCGGACAACGGAGATGAGTCGTTTTTTGGACCTCCGCTGACCGCTCTGGAAACATCCTGTGAGTGTGAAATAGATCAGGCACTGAAATGCATTGCCGATCCCGGTTCCTGCCCGGTGAGGAAACTCAGCTACCCTTCAAGACTGATCGAAAGGGAAAGCGTATTGCGCATCTGATTCGGCCAAGCACAGTTATTTTTCATTTTTCCATACAGCACGCTTGACAGGAATCCAGAGCAGTGTAGAATACTGTGTATAACAGATAGATTATTTAGTTGTCTGATATATTCATTGTGGCCCGGTCTGGAAGGAAAATGATGATGGAGGTTGACGATGGACTTCTGGAAAGCTGGAAAAAAGGTAAGAGTTTAGTTGATAAAAGTTGAGATGGAAGATTGACAGGATTTTGTAAAGGTATGGGATTTTGGGAAACAAAGGGTAATCCGTTACCGAAGCTGAAAAGAACGAATAACGGACAGGAATCAACGGCAAAGAGAGAAACAAGAACAGGGATTTTGATGATTAAGTTGACACAAGAAAGCTATGAGGGCACAATGGAGAGTTCCGGAATATTGACCGGGTTTGAGTGTGTTTTGACTGCCGGACAGTCTGCGCCTCAGGGAGCCTGGGGCATGACTGGCGGTATTCCGAACTGTCCGAGAAGTTCCTGCGTCACACCCTCGGTCAGGACGGTTTTCAGTACGCCGATGGGGCTGAGCATTTTTAACTGGGCGGTGCGCAGGATGGTCATGATCAGGGACACATTCCTTTTGCCTTGTTCACATCTGTTCCCGAATATGATTTTCCTGAAGATTACCGAGCTTCGCAAGCCCTGTTCCGATCTGTTGTTGGTGGGCTCCACTTCCAGATATTTGAGGAACGTAAAGAGTTCGTTCTTATGTGTCATGAGTCGTTTGCGTATGGTCTCCGACTCCTTGTGGGAGATGGGATTTGAATACAGTTTCCTGAACCTCCGGAGGATGTCTTTTCTTCCGGAACGCCGGAGCTCCGGGGACATGGAGGGATATAGCTTATGAAGGTCAATGGCATCCTGTACAAGCTGTTTGAGGTCGTTGAGGAAAGCCGCCGCCCCGGGGTTTTCCGGAAGCCCCTTGTCGAGAAGCTCCTTCACATCCCTGAGCAGATGGGTGCAGCACTTCTGCTTGGCGAACGCAGGAACAAGGCTCCTGTATGCGGAGTAGAAGTCGGTGACGAGGACACCCTTGTAGAACTCTCCGAGATGATCCCTGACCACGCTGGAAGAGCGGTGCTCGTCAATGTGATAAAAAGCGATCTGCCTGTTCGTAAAGATCCAGAGCCAGTCGCGCTTCCATCCGGTCTCGTCGGCATAAATGCATCGTGTTTCCGGAAGAGTCTCCTTGAGTGCTTCATACAAGGGCGCTCCCTTCCGGCAGACCTTGTTGTCGAAGCCGACGATGGCGCCCGGTGTAACGCTCAGGCCGCAGAGGCTCTGGAGGACTCGCGGCACGTCGTCATAGGAGACCTTGATTTCATACCGGAGAAAGGCCGCCTTGGCTCTGGCATCAGGACCGATGAAGGCGTTAGGGATTTCGTTCGCTCCCCTGCCATGGACAACCTTTTTGCAGACGGCGCACCAATAATGGGAGTGGATAAAGCACGTTGTCTTCAGCCTGCCGCTTTCAATGTCCTCCTGGACATGCTCCGCGGTATGACTGCACGGGGAGAGTCTTTCGTTTCCGCAATGAGGGCATTTGCCAAGACGGACATCAACATACTCGTCAATATGGTCGGGACTCTTCCTGAAGTATCCCGGATGGCCGAAAGGGGCTCCTCTCTTCTTCGGGTTTTCAGGAACGTCCTTCTTTTCATATTTTTTGAACGGTGCTTGAAGAGCCTGGACGAGTTCCGTTTCAAGCTGGTTCTTATCCTTCCTGAGTTCTTCATTTTCCCTTACGAGCTTTCTCACCTGGCTGTTGGAAAAGTCCATAGCGAACTCAAGCTCGTCAACTCTTTGCCGGAGGTAATTCCTTGCGGAAAGGATTCCTTCTGGGGATTCGCCGCCGAGAAACACGCAGAATTTCTTGAAGGGACAGAAAGGGGAATGATGTTTTCTCAGAGCCTGATTAGACCACCCGTGTTCCATGACAATAATTCCAAGTTGCTTGAATCGTTGCAACTAACTCAACATCCGGCAAGAACGTTTGCCGGATGTGCTACTGGGTGGCAAGTTTCATTTTATCAAAAGACGAGACCAATGTCAATATGAATGTCTGAAGAAATTACATTGGTTCAAAAAAAATAGAAGAGGCAGTTCACATGAAAAAGATCCTGGTAGTCGATGATTCTCCGGCGATAAGACTGCTGTTTACCAATATCATAATCAGGAAGGCAGGTTTCCATGTGACCACCGCCTCGTCTGTCAGGGATGCAGCATCGCTCTGTGCGGCAAACAAGTATGACCTGATATTCCTCGACTATAGGCTTAGGGATGGTGTCGGATGGGAGATTGCGGAGATGATATCCCTTGATCCGCAAAAACATGGCAGCCCCAGGATAATAGCCATGTCAGGCAGTGTCATTCCCGACAAGGACGACAAGGGGCGGAAATACTATTCGCAGTTCATACCAAAGCCATTTATGCTTGTGCAGATCGACGAAATACTGGAAAAACTTTCGGAAGAATCATTCGCTTTTGCGCTTCCGGAACAGGATTGAAGGCTCTGGACCAGAATGTGAGAACGCTTGTTGAAATCGTAAAAGTCCAGCTGTTGGAGGTGAATTCGGATTTTGAGTTAGAAACAAGGGAGGATAAAAAATGAAGGTTTTTTCAAAAGGTCAACTTTTAAACACTAAACTATTACGAAAAAAGGAAAGGATCTTCACTCTCATCGAGCTGCTCGCTGTGCCAGGCGTAGCCCCTCGGGCGACTGTGTCCGGCGTAGCCTCTTTGCGAAGTCGGAAGAGCTCAAGCAGGTTCACCCTGATTGAGCTCCTGGTGGTGATTGCGATCGTCGCAATACTTGCCGCATTGCTGCTGCCTGCGCTTCAGCAGGCCAAGGAAACTGCAACCCAGGTGCTCTGCCTTGGCAGGCAGAAACAAGTTGGAATCTCATTCGCCGGTTACGCCGTTGATTTCAATTTTATCATCCCGGGAGCAGATACCTGGGATGAATCAGCGGGAGCCAATAAACGCTGGTATGACATATATCAGGGAGACGGTTCCATGGAGTATATCGCCACGCGCGATACGGATGCCGTCAGATGTCCGAAGAATACCAAAGGGGGCAGCTTCGGAGTCTACTGGGGCATTTACAGCATGTCGACCTACCAGGACAGGGCATATATGATAACCGACTCCCATGCCTATTCATGCTATTATGTAATTAACCGGATAAAGGAACCGGAAAATTATTTTTTCCTCGGTTGTACATCCGCCGCCGACCTCAGCCGGATTGAATTTTATACCGGCTGCCACCGGGTGCATCCAAAACAGTTCTGGGCCGGAGGATCCTGGACTGAAATGGGATTGTGGATGTCACACGGCAGTGTCAACTGCCTGTTTGTCGATGGACATGCTGTAAGGTACAAGGGGTCAGAACTGCTGGATACACATAACAACCGTAAGACAAATGATCCCACTTACGCTGGAGGAATCCGGGTATGGAAGACCAAGGGCGGAGCACCCTTGACCTACTGAACCATCCAGTTCCAGAAATTAGCAGATGTAAATTCTTCCTGAAGCTTTTCAATTGCGTCATTCCTTCTTTGGACTAGAGTATGATCATTATGCATCCATTCCCTGACATCTACATAGCCGCGATAATAACCACAATGCTGGCTTGGCTGGTGATCGGAGGACTTCTTTTCCATCGCGCTCCGAAGGAGGATCGTTTTCTTCTCGGAATCCTGATCATCGTTATGCTTCCCATGAACGCGCTTGCGTTCCATGCCGTCCGTATGCCGCTTGATTCACTTATCTCCGAAATGCTTTCACAAAATCGGGGAATATTAGGATTCATTAGAGTCCTCTATGCTCCCTTGACCGAGGAGCCTGCCAAGCTATGGCCCCTTATGATCCCGTGGATTTTCCTGAAAATCAACAGGAAAAACCTGGTGATGGCCGCAATCGCCATCGGACTCGGTTTCGGAATCGGCGAAGCGTGGAACGTTGCCTATCTCTTATCAAAGAATCCGGAAATTGCAAAATATCCATGGTACATGCTCGGTGGATATGTCGGCGAAAGGGCAATGGTATGCATCATGCATGCGGCTTTTACCGTCACAGCCCTTTATTTCATTGTCCTACGGAAATCCATTGTCAAGGGACTGCTGTTCTGCATGACCCTGCATTTCATTGGTAACTTCCCAATCTACCTTGCCGGAAACAACCTGTTCGGACTCGGGAAAGTAGCTTGGATGATCATTCTGAATATCTGGGTCCTGGCTTATTTTCTGGCGATGGGAGGCATCCTCGCCTACTTGGAATACGGTGACAAATGGCTTCAGAAAATATTTAAAGGTGTCATGAAATGCCCGGAATGCGGCATTATTTACCAGAGACCAGTCTTCAAGTTCAATCTCTTCCATAAATGCTATGAGAAGTGTCCTGCCTGCAGGCGTTGGCATCTGGTGAGCGCTTTCGATTACGAAGAAAACAAGAATGTAATCACAGAACATCCGCCTTTGCTGGATAGCTACGGCGGGACAGGCACAGATAACACAAAAACAAAGAAAAAGCACATACGTCTAAATTTTCCAGTCGTGGTCTTTGCCATAGTAATTGTTCTTTTTCTTATTTTTGTTCTGAAATTTTCAAACAAGGATGAGAGGCTGTATTGGAAGCTCAAGTCGCCTGATAAATTCCTGGAATTGTTTAGTTGTTATGTATATCATTTAAATTTAGGACAGGATGAGCAAGCATGGAAAGAATTGGAATCAATGGGATCCAAAGCTATGCCAATATTGATTCGTTTGATGCAAAATGATCGAGAGAAAGTTATTCGAACATACGCCATATGGAAAATTGAAATATTATTAAACAACAAAGAAGATAATTCTGCACTGGAGCCGCTTTGCAAAGCTCTCTTGAACGATGAAAGTGAAGACGTAAGATCTGCCGCCGCTGATGCTCTGGAAATATGGGATAAAAAGGCTTCCTTGAATTCCTTAATTGAAGCATACAAGCAGGAAAGGAATAGCTTTGTTAGAAAGCATGTGGTCGATGCACTCGGTGCGATTGGAGACAAATCGGCCTTGGACACACTGATAAATGCACTGCAAAAAGATAAAAGTGAGGATGTCCGTGCCTCTGCAGCTATAGGTCTTAGCTCTTTTAAATATCAAAATTCAGGATCTCATCTGATTAATGCGCTTCATAATGATGAAAGCGTTCTTGTACGACTCTATGCCGCGCAAGCCCTCATGTTCTTAAAGGATCAAGCAGCTGTGCCATCATTGATTGAAGCTTTGGAAAAAGACAAGGACAGTGATGTTTTATATGAGATATGCAGTGCACTCGGGAAATTGGGAGATAAATCTGCCATCGGGCCTTTGAAGAAAGCCATGCAGAATGACAAAAGCAAACTTGTGCAGGTCATTGCAGCAGCGGCCCTTGTCGAATTGGGAGACTTCTCTGGAGAAGAATTTCTCCGTAGTGAGTATTTAAAACATAAAATCGATAATAAGGATGACTCGGTGATAGATTTGCGCGAGACGATAAAAGAAACCTTGAAGAAAATTGATAAATTACGAAAAGATAAATTATCCGGAACAGAAAACATAAAATAATGACAGACGAAGGAAATAAACGAAGGACCGGGGCGGCGCTGATTTGGGCGCTGACTGTCAACTATGCCGGTATGGTGGCGCTGGCCGTCGCGGTGAACCTTACGCCGATTTTCCTGACGACTTTCAGCCGTGAACTCGGTGGTGTCGCAGGTCTCACCAACGAGCAGCTTGGACGAATCGGAGCGGTGACATTTCTCGGACTGATCATTGGAATTCTGATCACTGGTCCTCTTGCCGACCGTCTCGGAGCGAAAATATTTGCGATCCTCGGAAATGTTTTGGTGAGCGTAGGACTTTTGATCCTTGGAACGTCTCAAAGCTACGAAATGGTCCTGCTTGCGTCAGCGGTCATGGGGTTCGGTGCTGGAGTCCTGGACATGGTGCTGAGTCCGATCGTCTGTGCGCTTCAGCCGGAAAAAAGATCCGTTGCCATGAATTTACTTCATTCGTTTTATTGCACAGGTGCGGTTCTTACGATCCTGATGGGAGCATTGGCACTTAAACTTGACTGGGGCTGGCGCAACATTTCGCTCTGGCTTGCTTTGATGCCTGCGGCTGTCGGTTTCTGTTTCATCCTGTTGAAGCTTCCTCCTCTTGTCCAGCATGTGGAAGGAAGGATGCGCCTCCGCGAACTCATATTCAAGCCGTTTTTCCTTGTAGCAGTAGTGGCATTGTTCTTCGGAGGAGCGACTGAACTCGCCATGGCGCAGTGGCTTCCCGCATACGCAGAGAAACAGCTCCATTTCTCTGCTTGGACTGGTGGAATGGCGTTCCTCGGATTTTCTGTCGCTATGGCAGTTGGTCGTATCGGAGCAGGAATCCTCGGTAACAAGATCGATCCATACAAGATCATGCTTTTCTGCTGCTGGGGTTCGGTTGTGCTGTTCCTGATCGCATGTTCGCCGTGGTTTCCGGGTGTTGCCCTGACCGCCTGCATATTTGCGGGACTCGCAGGAAGCTGTCTCTGGCCGTGCCTTCTCGGTGTCACTGCTGACAGATATCCTCGGGGAGGGGCCTCGATGTTCGGTTTCCTTTCGACGTTCGGGAATGCTGGCGGCATCTTCATGCCATGGGCCGTTGGAATTATCGCCGACCGCTCATCACTCGCGACCGGACTCCTGATTTCCGCGGCATGCCCGCTTCTGATGGGGATACTGCTTTTGTGGATGAGGAAGCATCGGGGAATTGAAAGCTGAACTTCGAACATCCAACATTGAACATCCAACGGCGAATGGAAAAGGAATTTGAATATCCAACAAGGAGTGTCCAATCTCCAAGTAGATTATTTTTGAGTTGCCTTCGGATATGTTTGTAGTCAAGCTCGCAAGAGCTGTGCATGAAGGAGACATGTCTTGCGACATTGACAAACGAAATCAACTCCGCAACTTCAAGGTGTAATATTCATTGATGTCATTAAAAGTATGTCGGGTTTCAACCCGACGGTTTACTTGTCGGTTTAAAAACCGACATACTATCTAAGCGAATTAATCAAATTTCTATCCTTCTCGATGTCGCGTCCGGGGATGGTGAGATATCCGCCGATGAGCATTCCGTTGGCGCCTGCATGGAAGACAAGCCCCTGGTAGTCTGCAAGGATCGAGTTTCTTCCGGCAGCGATCTTGATGCCTTTTGTCGGATTCACAAGGCGTAGAACAGCGATAAAATTTAAAATCTCCGTCAAGGAGATATTCGATTCCGGAAGTTTTGTTCCGGGGATCTTCTGGTGGATATTCACAGGAATGGCATCGACATCGAGTTCTTTAAGGGCAAATGCGAACTCGACTCTCTGCTGCAATGTTTCGCCAAGTCCGATGATTCCTCCGCAGCAGACTTTCAGCCCGACATATTTGGCCGCTTTCACAGTGTTTATCCTGTCCTGGATCTTGTGAGTAGTGCAGATATCCTTGAAATTCGAAGGGGCGGTCTCAAGATTATGGTTTATCATGATTGCGCCAGCATCCTTGATCATCTTCGCGGTCTCCTTTGTAAGGATCCCCGGAGAACAGTGAAGTTCGAGTCCGGTCTCCCTACGGATCAGCCCGATGCTCTCGATGATGCTGTTGAATTCGGCGTTCGCCTTTGGATAACCTTTTCCGCTGACGACGATGCAGAAGCTTTCTGCACCGTGCCCTTTTGCGATCTTCGCAGCCTTGAGCAGCTCCTCCTTGGTCTTCAGGGAATAGACCGAGGCATTTGTCTTATGGTGTGCCGACTGCGCGCAGAACGAGCAGTCCTCGGAACATGCGCCTGATTTTGCATTGGTTATCTCGCAGGTGTCGATCTTGGACTTGAAGAACTTCAGCCGCGTCTTGTCGGCAAGCGAATACAAGTCCATGAGATACGGCGGCTTGGTCTGTATGAGGGCAAGCGCCTCGCCGGGAGTCAGTTCCTCCCCGTTAAGGACCTTATATGCGTCCAGTATTTCCTTGCTCGTGATAGATTTCATATTTCCGCCAATCTTAAACATATTATGAACATCAGGATTCCTGCCTTTTTTACCGGGAGAGGAGCCATTTCCAGATAGGGATTAGCTTAATGGCCTTCCCGTCTATTTTGTCATCGCCCTCAGTGTCAAAAGTGATGACAGACAGGTTCCGGCATCCTAATTCGTCTCCTGCGTCCGCCAGGGAGCATAATTCCCTTTTCATGGTCTTTGAATCATCGGTCAGGAAGCAGACTTGGATAAGAGAGTCCGGGCGCAATCCTTTCCTGACGAGAAAATCAACTTCCTTTCCAGTCCTTGTCCTATAGTAGAACAATTCCAGATTCGGCCTGGCGCCGCGTCTCAGCAGTTCAATGAAGACGAGATTTTCAAGGAGTCTCCCATAGTCCGGGCTAATCCGGAAGGCGCAGCTTGTGACATATCCGTTGTCCACCATGTAGATTTTCCTTGGGGAGCGGATCTGCTCCTTGAATTTGAACGAAAACCTGTTGAGTGAAAAGAACAGATATGTCTCTTCAAGGAATCCGACGTAGTTCTGGACAGTCAGGGTGCTGTTGAAAAGAAGATTCTTACGCAGGCTTCCAAAGGTGTATTCCGAAGCGACATTCGAGGCGAGATATACCGCAAGATCATAAAGCTGTCTTGCAAACCTCACCTTGTATCTTGTGACAACGTCCTTTAGAAGTGTGGATTCGAAAAGCGCATCAAGATATGATTTTGCATTTACAGGTTCCTGGCTGAGTTCCGGGAATCCTCCGAAAGTCATATAAGTCCTCAATGAGTTCAGCAGTGCACCCTTTTTCTCCGGGGACATTGCATCTCCAGCCTTGTAATCGCAGCTGCAGGTCTTCAAAAACTCGGCAAAGCTGAACGGGAACACTTCCCGCAGGCAATGGCGTCCTGTCAGGGCGCCTGACATTTCCCTGCTCAGGAGCTTTGAATTTGATCCGGTGATTACAAGCTTATAACCCCTCCGATGAAGCTTGTTGACAAACAGCTCCCATCCGGAAAGATTCTGTATTTCATCAAAGAATATCAGCTTTGTCCCGCCATAGACGGAAACAATTCCTTCGACGATGTCGTCGGTGTTTGAAACCTGCCGGAGCCTGTCGTCGTCAAAATTCAGATATGCGAAATCCGCACCATCCAGTCCAAGCATGCTGAACACGGATTTTCCGGCCCTTCTGGGACCCGCCACTATGTTCACAAGGCTGGACTGCAGGGAGTCCCGGAATTCCTGAAGCCCTTCCCTGTCAACATATTTTCTGGAAAGGATCTCCTTCTTTTCCTCCATCGCCCCTGTCATTATTTTTTCAACCAGTTTTGACATTGTAATGGCCATTATTATATATATTATGTTCAGTACAGTGAATATTATGAACAAAATATCATGGCAACTGCGGAAGTCAAGGTATAGATATTTTTCCGGGAGTGGGAAAATATGATGAAGTTGAGATTCCTTATAATTACTCGGAACCCAAAAAGTATTTCCGATGAAAATTTCTATTAGCTCAAGCCCTGATGCCTCTAATGTCAAATTCTTATATTCCTTCCGTCCCTTAGCTTCTCCATGACGGAATCTACGGAGTTCTTGTCTTCTGCGTTCATTTCGAAGAATGTATGATACTTGATTTTCATCTTGGTAGAAGTTACTGAATTCCGGATCTTTAAGCGACTGCATTTACATCTATTATTTTTCTTCATATCGTGAAAATCCTGTAATCCTGTCTATATATTCCTAAAGTTCTATTTGATTGCCGGCCAGACCTGTCCTGACCTGTGCTGAGCATGGTCGAAGCAGCTTGTCGAAGGAGGCCAGCGCTCTATAAAATAACATAAAAGAAGATTTTCTCCACCCGACTTCCATTGGACATATGGGTGAACTGACGTTAAAGTGTTCATTATGAATGCAGAAGTCGTATACATGTTTGCCTTGGACATCGCACAGGAGGCCGATCTTGTAAAGATAGAGAAGCTTCTGAGCGGATCCGCCGAACTGCACAAGATTGGCAGGCTGAAGGACACTCCCCGCCATTTTCCTGTATTCCAGCCCCTTTCGATCCAGGTAGAGGGAGTTAGAGGTGAAGGTCCGTCTGGCCCTGTCGAGCTTTCCGCGTCAGTGAAACTTTTCGCCATAGGTGCCATGTCGCTCAAGCTCAGGCTCCCTGTGGTGGTTGACAAGTTCTCAGATCTCCTGCCGTATCGAAAATTAAAGTTCAAGGACGGTACGGATCTTGAACATCGCGCCATGGAACTGGCCCTCAAGGTGTTTGAAAGCGTAAAGCCGGGATTGGACACTCCGGTGCAGGAAATGCCGACTCCGGAAGTTTTCACAGTATTCTGCATCAGCTCTCCAATGGTTGGAGGTTCCGACGGAGAGCCGGGAATGGACAGCGAAACCTGGATGCGGAAAAAAGCGCGCGATGTCGCCGCACTCCTTGTCGGAGAGACAGATCCTTCACGCCTGAGTTCGCAGGAGGTTGAGGACATAACAAGATGCTGGTATTCCTACTATTGCAGGGATCTGACTGTAATTGACTGGGATACGGCCCTGCTCATAGATATTCCTGAAGACTACAATGACACATTGTACGTCATGGAAATGGCGAATCTCCAGCTCGAGGAACTGAAGGTCTATGACATGTATCTCGACCAGGTGCTCGACAAGGCATACGACGAGGTCGAACGCGCTTCAAAGCTGAAATACTGGTTCTCGAGGCAGAAAATGGTCAGGGATCTCCGCGAGGTGAGGATGGATCTTTCAAAAGTCACCGATGAAATTACAAACATCACGAAGTTCTTCGGCGAATGGCATCTTGCCCGCATCTACATGGGATGCGCAACCCGTTTCCATCTCTCCGAGTGGGAAAATGCGGTCAACCAGAAGCTGCATGCGCTTGACGGGATCTATTCAATACTCCAGCAGGATACTTTCAACTTTGCCATGTTCCTGCTCGAGGCTGCAATCGTCGCCCTCTTCATCATCGATCTGATCATAATCATCTTCCTAGGGATGTAGGATATTTGATAAGAGTCGAAAAGAAGATTGAACTTTCCGATTTTACTTGATTTTTATAATTATTTCAAATAGGCTCTTGACAAAATAAATGTAAGCGTATAAATTTACGTATAATTTACGAAAATAATATTACATTCATGATATCAAGGTGTTATGATATGCCAAGGCCAAGAAAAATAAATATTGTCTCTTTAGCTCAGGAAGCCAATGTTTCCATCGCTACCATATCAAGGGTTTTAAATAACCACCAGGGGGTCAGCGAACCTTTGAGAATGTCAGTAAGAAAGATGCTGGAGGGCAAGGGATATCGGCCTAGGATGGTCACAAACCGCAGGGCAAATATTGCAATTATATCTGAAATGGCGACCGTCACCATCGAAAACTTCATGTCGCAAGTTCTTTCCGGTATTGCAGAATACGGTTTTGAACAGTGCGTTGATACTTCCAT
>MHBH01000028.1 GCA_001804805.1 Lentisphaerae bacterium GWF2_49_21 | reverse complement strand
GCATGTTGTTGAAATCGTGGGCGACTCCCCCTGCCAGCTGTCCAATAGCTTCCATCTTCCGCAACTGACCGAGCTGGCCTTCCATCTTTTCACGTTCCGTCTCTGCCCGCTTGCGCTCGATGACAGTGGCGAAAACGTTGGCAACGGCCATGAGGAATTCAGTTTCCTTCAAGTCCTGAATGTGTCCTTCCCTCACATACAGGTTAATGACACCCAAAACGTTATCGCCGGATAATATAGGCACGCAATAATGCCCATGGGGCAGCATTCCCTCGACGTGGATGACGTGCTGCCCATCAATGCAATCCGCGAACTGGATGGTTCTCTCCGCAGCGGCTTTTCCGCAGAGGCATCTGCCAAACGGGACTGTGGAACACGCTGCAAGCAGTTCCCCGGAAAAGCCTCTATGCACTTGAAGATGCAGCGTCTTTTTCGACTCGTCGGCAAGAAAAACGGCGCCTTTCGACTCGAACGACAACCACTTGAGCGAGAGAAGCAAATTCAGCGCACTGTCCAGGAACTCCTTCTCATTATTGATCTCGATGGACAATTTCAGCAAGGCATTCATAGCGGCCTGTATCTCGTAATTCCTCTTAATCTCCTCCTCGGCCTTCTTACGCTCGGTGATGTCCGTGATGGAGCCCACCATCTTGTAAGGTTCGCCCCGATCGTCTCTGAGCGCAGTGCCGCGCGCCGACAACCACCGCCACTCGCCGTCCCTTCTCCCGATGCGGTATTCAACAACGAAGGGTGCCACGCCTTTAAGGTGACTTTCCAAGGCCGCCATTACGCGATTCTTGTCTTCCGGATGGAGTGTCGCTGCCCAGCCCTCGATAGACCTGGAAAATCCCCCCGGCGGATAGCCCATAATACCGTCTATGTCGCCATACCAATAGACATTCTCTTTGATGTCCCAATCGTAAACGACATCCGTGAGGTTTTCGGCAGCAGTGCGGAACCGTTCTTCGCTGGTTTTGAGTGCCTCAGTCACCTGCTTGCGCTCAGTGATGTCGCGGAAAATACCCAGGAGAAAGTCTCGGCCATTTATTTGGATGCGGGTCGCCCGGATTTCCACGGGGATCAATCTGCCGCCTTTTGACAGGAGCTTGTCTTCCAGCGAATGCTCGGACTTATCCACCTTAAGCTGCCGGAAGGAGTGAGACATGCCCTCGATGAGATCCTCCGGAGGGTGGAGGATGGACTGAGCCTGTCCGACAAGTTCCGCCTTGTCCCGCTCCACCATGAGGCACAGTGCCTGGTTGCAGTCAACCAACCGATCGGTTTCTGCATCGGCCAGTGCGATACCGTCTCTGGCATCCTCGAACAGGATCCGATAACGCGCTTCCGACTCCCTCAGTGTCGCCTCGGCCTGCTTGCGTTCGGTGATGTCTCTGCCAGTTCCGGAAAAACCAATAATATTGCCCTTGGCATCCTTAAGTTCCGAACCGGTAAACTCGCAGGTAATTTGTCTTCCATCCTTTATGACAAAATTAGCTTCTACCTTCGAAGTGCCTTCCTTATGTATTCTCTCAATAGTTCCGGCAATACGTTGAACATCTTCACCCGAAAAGAAATCCGTCGGTTTCTTCAAAGACAACTCTTGATCGCTGTATCCGGAAATCCTGCTAAAAGTTTTATTCCAGCTTAAGAATTTGCCGCTTAAATCAAATGAGTAGAAGATATCAGGAATGGCATTTAATGCACTTTCGGTAAACGCTTTTGCTTCTTTTAATGTCACTTCCGCCCGTTTGCGCGCGGTGATGTCCATTGCCATGGTCAACATGCAGGGTTCACCCGCGAAATCAATCTGTTCCGCCAATATGAAAATGTCACGAATCTCGCCGCTTTTCTGGCGCACCTGGACATCAAAGCCGTCATGTTCCGCGCCATGTTTGCACATGTTCCCGACCAGCCGTTTCCGCTGGTCGGCATCAATCCAGATGTTCAACTCAACGCTCTTGCGTCCGATGACTTCCGCTCTGTTGAAGCCCGTAACCTTCTCCCATGTGCTGTTGACGTCAAGTAACACGCCATCCTTGAGCCGTGTGATAGAGATGCTCAACGGGCTGGCATGGAAAACCGTGGAGAAGCGTGCTTCACTCATCCGTTCCGCCTCCTCAGCTCGCTTTTGCTTTTGAACTAATTCCCATTCACGCATGGAACGTTCCACGGTTCGCGGCATGTCGGTGAATGCTTCGGACGATTTAACCACATAATCCAAGGCGCCCGCCTTCATAGCATCCACCGCGATCTTCTGATCACCGAACGCGGTCATCACGAGAAACAGGAAAGGTGCATCCCCCGGCTGATGCGTGAGCAACTCCATCGCGTTCCCATCCGGCAGGTTCATATCCATCAGCACCAGATCTGGCTGTCCGTTCCGCATGTATGCGCGGAATTCGTTCAGGGTTCCAACACTCTGAATCTCAACTGCGACGCCCGCCTCTTCATATGCGCGGCGGATGGCTTCCACGTGGGCCTCTTCATCTTCCACAATTAGAAGATGCAATATTCTGGTTTTCATCGCAGTCTCCTGGGTGAATAAGTTTCCATATATTCCTCCCGAACTCTCAACTCCTGAATCCTGTTTCCTGAACCCTGTCCTGCCCGAACTGTTCTGTTTTAGCAATTGCTTTGGGCAAAGTGAAATTAAAGCAGGTGCCCTGTCCATGTACCGCAGACTCCACCCAAATGCATCCCCCGTACAGTTCCACAATACGTTTGACGACGGCCAGCCCAATGCCAGTGCCTTCGGCCTTGGTGTCGAGTTTTTCGAACAGGTTGAATATTTTTGCATGATAATCAGGATCAATACCGATGCCGTTATCGCGCACGAAGAATACTGGTTCCTCATTGCGCGTCTCCACACCGATCTCGATACACGGTTCTGCCTGATCGCCCATGAATTTGACGGCGTTCTCCGTCAGGTTCTGCCAGATTCCCGCCAGATGGAGCCGATCTCCATATAGCGACACGTCATTTCCAGACACCTTCGTCTGCACCCCGCGCGTGGTGATGCGCCCGGCCACTGCGATGAGAACTTCCTCTACCAGCGCCTGGAACGTGATATGCACCGGCAATATGGCGACACGTCCTATCCTGGATAGCTCCAATATGGCGTCGAGCAGTTGCGCTATCTTGTCGACTGCGGTGCGAATATGGTGTATGTCCTTTGCGACCTTCTCAGCCTTGGAGTCCGCCATATCCTGTTCCAGATAGCCTAGGAAAGTTCTGACTGTCAGGAACGGACTCTTCAAGTCATGCGAAACCGTATATAGGAAACGTTCCATCTCGGTATTTTTCTTCTGCAACTCCAGAACACTTTGCAACGCCGTCTCCTCCGCCCGCTTGCGCGCAGTGATGTCGCGCTCGGTGAACGCGAGGCCGACCGTCTTACCGGCATCGTCCATCAGTTTGGTCACCGTCATCCAGATATCAAGGATGCGCCCGTCCTTGGTCACTCGCTGGGTCTCGAACGAAGTTATCGCCTCGCCCGCCACCAGCCGGCGGATGAAATCCTTCTGCTCTTCAACCTTGCCGGGGGCCGTGAGGCGGTCAATGTTCAGCGAAAGCGCCTCTTCCTCGCTGTAGCCATACATCAGTTCGGCGCCACGGTTCCAGGCGGTGATCCCGCCTTCAAAGTCCTGTATCGTAATCGCGTCGTTGGAGTCCCGCACCACCGTCGCCATGCGCCTGAGGTTTGCCTCCTCCTTTGCACTCGTTGCTGTCGCCGAATCGCTCTGGCACTTGGTTTTCATGCCAAATCCTTTTACTTGTGTTTATTGCCGTCCCACTTCTGTGTTATCTTGAACTCAAACCCATCCATCCAGTCATCCATTAATCCATCCATCCTGGTTATTCTAACCAGTTACGTTTAAGTATAGGCCGTGGCTGAACCTCTTGCTATGGGGTGAAGACCTGCTTCTCTACGGGGTAACCACCTACTAGAATACTTCATGGATCGGGAAGACAAGTCCGGAACTTGTATTTGAAAAATGTTGTTAATCAATTGCCAGCGAGACGCCAGCGCTACAAAGAAAAACACAGCCAATAATGGTTTGACTACGAGCATTGGGATTCGGAAGGTTTCCATAATTGTTGGAGTTCATCTCTTCTCTTATCATCTCCTTTTCCTTCCGCATTCGTTCGTAGTTAATCCGCCTAGGCGGATGCTCTTCCTCCCGCATTCACGTCAGGCGCTTTGGCCTGACCCGGGAGTGCGCAAGCTTGCTTGCGCCTTTATCCGACAAGCTCGCTTGTCGGCAGTAACGTGGAGCAAGCTCCACTATCAAAGGCTGAAGCATCCGCCGTCGCCAAGAAGCTATGGCGAGACATGAGCTTCAGCACTCCAACGGAGCGTTGCCACGCTCGTAAATCAAAGTTCTCCATTTTGCCGATACGCCGGTTCACATATTTTTTGCATTAGCCACGCAACAATGTATAATATTGTCTTATCAGCGACATGGTGATATTTCACAATATGGAATGCAAAGGGAGCAAATGCCTTCGAAACCAGATAAATCCGCCGATGAATTTGCAAAAACAAATCCCTTTATAGATACCGGCAGGAGGACGATCCCAGTAATTTGTCCATGGTGCAACAAGGTCTACAGGCTTGCCAGTTGGAAGATCAGTGAAGGCAACAAGACCGCTCCTACCCATGGAATATGTCCTAATTGCCTGAAAAAAACTAAACCTTGAAACTACTTCTTCCTCTGGAGCCTGGTCTTGTAGACAAGCAGCTTTCCCGCGTCAATGTCCGTCCTCGCCTCAGCATCCTTGATGACCTGTGCGGCCTTGTCGAAGTTCCCCGCATCCATGAGGGCGTCGCAGTAACTTTCAATGGAGAGCTGGCTTAATTTGCCGATGCCGGCGGCTTTTTCAAAAGCAGCACATATATCACCTGCAACCTTGGGCTTTTCAGCAATAGACAATGAAAGGGACTTTGTATATTTGTCCTGCGCGATCCCCTGGTAGCAGGCCGACAGCTTATCATCATACTGACCCTTCATCTCAGGATATTTCGCGGAAAGCTTCTCATACTCGTTGAGGCAATCCTGCCACTGTCCGCCCGAATGGAAATCCTCGAGCCTCTTGATCTCCTCAACCTTGGATTTGCCCGACTGGATCTTCTGGTAGAGGATAAAAGCCCCCACGCAGATCCCGATGATGACAACTACGTTGATGACCCTGGAAACCGTCTTGGCCGTGTCCGACATAAAACCCCCGTTTATTCATTAAAATGAAAAGCTCCAGCAAACTCCCAAGAACACGTCTTGCGACGTTAATCCGCCGTCGCTGGGAAGCTATGGCGCGACAGGCTACAAACATATTCAATAATTGCATTCGTTGGTAGTCAAGCTCGCAAGAGCTGTTCTTTTCTTAGCTTGGAATTTTCTCTATGCTCTTTTGATCTTCCCTCCCAATGATACTATCTTCTGATCGATGTTCTCATATCCCCGCGAAATGACCTCAGCCCTGTGGATCGTGCTTGATCCCTTGGCGCAGAGCGCGGCGATCAGCATCGCCATACCTGCACGTATGTCCGGACTCGACATCTCCAGTCCCCGCAGCTTTGCCGGACCTGTTATTACGACGCGGTGCGGATCACAGACGATCGCGTTGGCGCCCATCATGATGAGCCTGTCCACGAAATACATCCTGCTCTCGAACATCTTCTCGAAGAAGAGCGTCGTGCCGCGGGCCTGTGTCGCCATGACGATCGTGCAGCTCATCATGTCGGTCGGATACTGCGGCCATGGTCCGTCGGAGACGACAGGTATGGCATTGCCGAAATCGGGCTTGACCGAAAGGCGCTGTCCGCCATGCAAATGTATCCTGTCGCTGAAAAGTGCGAACTTCGCACCGAACCTCTCGAAAACTCGCCGCATCATCCAGTAGTGGCGGGGAATGGTTCCGTGGATGGTCAGATCGCCACCTGTGGCTGCGGACATCGCAAGAAAACTTCCCGCCTCGACGTGGTCCCCGATGACGGTGTGTTCAGCGCCATGGAGCTTTTCAACGCCTTCAACAGTTATAGTATTGGAATCAGTGCCGGTGATCTTCGCGCCCATCTTCCTGAGGAGTTCCGCAAGATCCTGGACATGAGGTTCGGATGCGGCGTTCCTGATGACAGTCCTACCTTTCGCCACCGCTGCGGCCATCATGATATGTTCGGTTGCAGTGACGCTCGCTTCGTCAAAGAACAGGTCCCTGCCTTTGAGCTGTGGGGCTGAAAGTGCGAATGGAGGTTCTTCGGAAAGGAGTTTTGCACCAAGGCATTTGAGCCCGTATAAATGCGCGTCTATCCTCCTTCTGCCAATATCATCGCCGCCCGGAGGCCAGAACGAGACCTCCCTGCATCTGTGCAGGAGAGGCCCCGCGAAAAGGAGGGAAGTCCTGATCTGGTTTGAAAGCGCCTGCGGGACATTTCCTGAGCTTATGCTGCCTGCCCTGAGCTTCAGCGATGTTCCTGAACGCTCGCATTTCACGCCTAGAGTTTCGGCTATCTTCAGCATAGCGGCAACATCAATAATGTCAGGGACATTATGCAGGACGATATCGTCCTCCGTGAGAAGCGAAGCCGCTATCATCGGCAATACGGCGTTCTTGCTGCCGGAAAGCCTGATCTCGCCGGATATGGGATACCCGCCTTCTATTATGAAATCACTCATGACCAGTCCTTTGATAAATGCAAAAGTGAAACCAGCTTATCCTTGAATCCTGGCACAATGAAATACTTGTTCTTCTCAAAGACATCCAGATCCTTTAACAGTTCGATAGTTGTCTGATATCTCCGCGCCGGCTCCTTCTTGAGCATTTTCGCCAGAATGTTCTGGACCTGGAAAGGAATCTTCGGGTTCAGCCTGCAGGGCTCGACAGGACGATTCTTCTTGATCGCATCGCTGACATGCGCGATCGTCCTGCCCTTGAACGGGAGATGCCCGGTCAGCATCTCATATGCCACTATTCCCAGCGAGAATATGTCGGTCCTGGCATCGGCATCCTTTATGTTGTCGAAGCTCTCAGGGGCCATGTAGGTCGGCGAGCCAAGAGAGGAGTTTGTCATCGTAAGATTTGACTCAAGGACGTGCGCCGCCCCGAAATCAGTCAGTTTCGCATTGAAATCGGCATCGATTATCACATTGTGGGGCTTTATGTCCCTGTGCAGTATCTCATGTCCGTGTACTGCAGCCAGGGCTGACGTGAGCTGTCTGAGTATTTTAATAGCCTTGGGAAGCTGCAGAGGAGTGCTGTCGACAATCATCTCGGAAAGGGGCTTGCCCTGCAGGTATTCCATGGCGATATACGGAATTTCACTCTTGTCGGAAAAACCATATTCGCAGATCTGCATGATATTCGGATGCTCCAGCTTTGAAAGGATTCCAGCTTCGCGGAAGAACCTCTTGAGCTTCTCCATGGAATACAGGTTCCTCGACAGTATCTTGATTGCATAGAACTTGTTGTCCTTTTCAGCGAGCATCACAGCGCAGAAACTGCCGGACGACAACTGCTTTACTATCCTATAGCCGGCCGGGGGTTCAAGGGCGATACCCTTAATATTGTCCTTGTCAGTGCTTATGGCATCTGAAATAAAAGATTTAAGCTTCCCGATCGCAATCGGCTTGGTCAGGACATCAAACGCACCGCTTTTTATTGCATTGAGCGAAGCGTCCATGTCTTTTTCGCCTGCAACTACAATAATCCTTGAAAACTCGCAGCACCCCTTGGCGAACTTGATGAAATCATGCGGATCGCTGCCTTTGATGTCCATGCTGAAGAATACTACCCTGTAGAAATACTGCACAAGCTTCAATTCCGCCTCGGCAATTTCATAGGCCTGATCGAGCACATAACCGCGCGGCCCGAGCTCCTTCCTGATGAAATCAGCAAGAAAGCCCTCCTCCCCGACAATCAGTATCCTCGGTATGAGATCCTCTGTCCGATCCTCATACTGCGTCGGCAAATTCCTTATGTCCTCTTCCTTTTCCATGTTCCCCTGTCATAAATTCAATATGGTCAAATAATATACCCTCAAAATTTAATTATTTCTCATAAAGGAAGAAAACTTCAGGCAAAACACAGGAAAATCATTTCCAACGCTTGACAAAGCGGACTATTTGGCTATTTTGCCAAATACAACACAATGGCAGGAGGCCGGGATGAACAAGGATGTGAAAGACTACAGGAAACGGGCGGACATCATAAAGGCCCTCGCCCACCCCACCAGGCTTTTCATAGTCGACAAGCTGGCGGACGGCGAGCTCTGCGTCTGCAAACTCACCGGACTTATCGGCTCCGACATGTCCACGGTTTCAAAGCACCTGCTGGTGCTGAAAAACGCGGGAATAGTCGAGGACGACAAGCGCGGGCTCCAGGTATTCTACACATTGAAATGCCCTTGCATACTGGATTTCCTCGAATGCTCGGAAAAAGTCATCAGCTCAAAGAAGAACTCTCTTTAACGCAGAGGCGCAAAGTCGCAATGGGTAGCCAGAAAGAATTTCCAAATTAAAGGATTTTAAATACGATATGAACTGGAAGAACGAATGGAAACCGCTGCTGCTGATCCTTGCAGTGTTCCTCGCCTGCTTCTACGCGATAGGAACCGCCGAATTTGACAATGGAGTGTTCAAAGGGCTCTATCTGGTCAGATGGTACGCCAGGGAGCATGTGATATTCTGCCTCATTCCAGCTTTCTTCATCGCCGGCGCCATCAGCGTATTCATCAACCAGGCCTCCGTGATGAAGTATCTCGGCGCCAACGCAAACAAGTATATCGCCTATGGCACCGCATCGATTTCAGGCTCCGTCCTCGCAGTATGCTCCTGCACTGTCCTCCCGATCTTCGCCGGGATCTACAAGATGGGCGCCGGACTCGGTCCCGCCACCGCCTTCCTATACTCAGGTCCGGCAATAAACATCATGGCGATAATCCTGACCGCCAGAGTCCTCGGATTCGAACTCGGGGTAGCCCGCGCCGTCGGCGCGGTCGTGTTCAGCGTCATCATCGGCCTCCTCATGCATTTCATCTTCCGCAAGGAGGAAAAGGCAAAATGCGAGCAGCAGCTCAAGATGCCTGTGCCGGAAGTGAAAAGGCCGCTGTGGCAGAACGCGCTTTTCTTTGCGAGTCTCGCAGGAATTTTAGTTTTCGCCAACTGGGGCAAGTCCGATTCGCCGTCGGCCATATGGAACACGATCTATTCCTATAAATTCGCCGTCGCCTCTTTCCTCGCAGTGTCGATGGCCGTAATGCTTTATCTCTGGTTCGGGATGAAATGGCAGAGGCTGGTGCTGGCAGCCGTGCCCATACTTATGTTCTGGCCGCTTGAACCGATGCTCGTATTCGCGATCGGCATCATTGCCTTTTCAATAATAACAAGCACCGACAAGGGAGAATCCGGAACCTGGTTCTGGTCTTCCTGGGGCTTTACAAAACAGATCCTGCCTCTCCTGCTTGCCGGTGTGTTTGTTTCTGGCTTCCTCTTCGGCCAGCCCGGCAGCACCGGAATAATACCCGCAAAATGGATCACTGAATCCGTAGGCGGAAATTCCCTGCTCTCAAATTTAGTGGCCTCCGTCATAGGGGTTTTCATGTATTTCGCGACGCTGACCGAGATCCCGATACTCCAGGGACTGATGGCGAACGGCATGGGCAAGGGCCCGGCTCTGGCGCTTCTTCTCGCAGGGCCTGCGCTTTCCCTGCCAAGCATGCTTGTGCTGAACAGCATAATGGGAATTAAGAAGACAGTTGTCTATATCCTGCTGGTGATCATGATGTCGACGGTGACGGGGCTGGCTTATGGAATGATGCCGTGATATTCGATACTCGACGCTGGAAACTTGATACTTGGAAAAACATAAATAATACGGAGAAGAAGATGAAGGAGATATATGAGCTTGATGTGTATCGGTTAAGCGAAGAATTATCTGATCTTATCTGGTATGCCTATGACAACTGGTCCCAGAAATCACAGCATACGATCGGTCATCAAGTCATTCGTTCTGCAGACAGTATTGCAGCAAATATTTCTGAAGGTTATGGAAGATACACAAGCGCAGATAGGAAGAAATTTTATCTTTACGCAAGAGGTTCGTTCGAAGAGACAAAGTGCTGGCTTAGGAAAGCCATAAGAAGGAAAATTATTGTTACTGAAAAAGAAATTGTCCAGTTCAAGAAGCTGGTGGACGAACTTGGACCTAAACTGAACGCATTCATCAGATCAACGGATGCCTAATCCCAGTTTCCAGTATCAAGTATCAAGTTTCCAGTATCAAGTATCAAGTATCAAGTTTCAAGTTTCAAGTATCATCACCGGAGGTGAAAATGAAGATCCAAATCCTAGGGACGGGATGTCCGAAATGCCTGCAGCTCACGGAAAATGCGAAGCTTGCAGTGCAGGAGCTCGGTATCAAATGTGAAATTGAAAAGGTGACTAAAATAGAGGACATCATCGGATTCGGTGTCATGATGACTCCCGCGCTTGCGATTGACGGACAGGTCAAAAGCTGCGGAAAGCTCCTGAGTCCGGATGAAATAAAAGGCATGCTGAAATAGAAAACTTGATACTTGATACTCGACGCTTGATACTGGATTATCCTGGTATTAAGACAATATAAAAAAGGAGATTGGAAAATGAACGAGAAAAACACATGCGCGTGTGGAACGGCCCCTAAACTCATCTTCGCCTGTTCAGGAGCAGCTGACGTGGGAGCAGTCGCGGACCAGGCGGCGAGGAAACTTACCAGGGACGGCAAAGGCAAAATGTTCTGTACCGTAGGAATTGGCGGCAGAGTCAGCGGCATAATGGAGACGACCAAGGGCGCCTCTAAGATCCTGGCGATAGACGGATGCCCGCTCAACTGCGTCAAGAACTGCCTTGAACAGGCGGGATTTGCGAATTTCGCACATGTCCAGCTTGCGGATCTCGGGCTTGAAAAAGGCAAAACGCCTGTCACGGAAGCAAACATCGCCCTTGTGGCGGGAAAATGCGAAAAAATCCTAGCATGCTGAGAAAGATCGCAAGAAGAAAAATAATCGTTATATAAAGTTTCAAGTATCATCACCGGAGGTGGACATGAAAGGCAAGACAATAGTCACGGCTGTGCTTGTGGCTTTCGTAGCTGTAAGCGTATTTGTCCTGATAAAGAATGAGATTTCAGGAAGCAAGGCTTCTAAAATCGAATCCTCACAGGATTCGAAATCAGGCCAGACCGCTATTCCAGCTGCAGAAAGAACAGGCGTCCAATCGTCCACCTCTTCTACTCAAACCGCCGTCAAGACAGCCTCTAAGACAATCGTATACTATTTCCATGGAAACATGCGGTGCGCCACCTGCATGAAATTCGAAGCGTATTCAAAGGATGTGATCAACTCCAGGTTCAAGGACGACATCTCTTCCGGCAAACTCGAATTCAAGGTGGTAAATGTCGATGAGAACTCGAACACCCATTTCGTAAGGGATTACAATCTCACGACAAGATCGCTTGTAGTTTCCAGGCAGGAGGACGGCAAGGAGAAGAACTGGAGCAACCTGGATCAGATATGGGACAGAGTGGGAGACGAAGCAGGTTTCAAGAAGTATGTCGAAGAGAAAATAAAGGATTCCATGTCCGCAAAATGACTGCTGAATTCGCAATAGCGCTGATGACCGCGTTCTGGCTGGGGATTCTGACCTCCATCAGCCCCTGCCCGCTTGCGACCAACATAGCCGCAGTCTCATATATAGGCCGGGACATCGGGAACCGGAAAAAAGTCCTCATCTCAGGCCTGCTTTATTCCGCAGGAAGAATTCTGGCCTATCTCATCCTTGGATATCTGATCGTGCTTGGACTTCTTTCCATCCCGGAAGTTTCGCACTTCCTCCAGAAATACATGAACAAGATGCTAGGGCCCATCCTCATAATCTCCGGCATGTTCCTGCTTGAAATGCTCTCATTCACGTCCAAGGGCGGCGGAATGAGCGAGAAGTTCCAGAAGAAAGTCGACTCTCTTGGCATCTGGGGTGCGTTCGCCCTGGGACTTGTTTTCGCATTGTCGTTCTGTCCATTGTCAGCGGCTCTTTTCTTTGGAAGCCTTGTCCCTATCGCGGTCAAGACAGGTTCAGGGATACTTCTCCCTTCGGCGTACGGTCTTGCCACCGGAATTCCAGTCATAGCCTTCGGATTCATAATCGCACTGGGCGCTGGAAAGCTCGGAAAGGCGTTCAACAGGATATCCCTGTTTGAAAAATATGCGCGATGGACGACGGGGATCATTTTCATAATCGTCGGCATCTATTACAGCCTTGTGAACATTTTCGGAGTTTCTTTTTTCAGTATATGAACATTAAACCGGGAGTATTTTCCCCATGCACAGACGGCATCGCCTGTGCCATAAATACGGAATAAACCTGAGGGGATGAAATTTGGGGCATGAAAATTATTGTTGATTAACTATGCAGGAGTAATGATATGGATTCACCGGTCATCAGGAAAAGAACAGTATTCGGGATAAAGCTTTTCATCTTTTTAATTATTGCAGGTTCCGTTTTTTACTGGTTCCGCTTTTCACCTGTCAAGGTGCAGGCATACAAGATTACAAGGGGAACGGTTGTCAATGAAGTAATGGGGACGGGAACGCTTGAAGCACGGGTGCGATCTTCCATCAGCCCCGAAATTTCCGGACTGCTTGTCGAAGTGCTGGTGGATCAGAATGACCGGGTCACCAAGGGGCAGTTGCTTGCCAATCTGGATGATGGTGATTTTCTCCAGCAGGTTGAAATGGCAAAAGCCGAACTTGCTGCGGCCAAGGCGAGCATAGCCCTGGCTGAAGCGGAGATTACACGGACTCAGGCGACGGTTGTCCAAGCCCGTTCCAGTTTTGAAAGGGTGTCAAGCCTGCGGAAAAGCCAGGCTTTGTCGCAGTCCGAATTGGATAAGGCGCTGGAAAGCAAAGATGTTGCAGAATCCAACCTCAACCGGGCAAATCTGGCCAAGGCGCATTCCGAGTTGCTTGAGGCCAAGGCGGAGGCCAGCCTCCGTTATTACCAGGAACGCCTGGCGGACACAAAACTCTATGCTTCCTTTGACGGGCTTGTCGTCCGTCGCAATCGCGAGCCCGGCGATGTCGTTGTTCCCGGCTCTTCGATTCTTGACATTATCTCGACGGAGCAACTGTGGATTTCAGCCTGGGTAGATGAAACAGCGATGGGACTGCTGGCGCTGGAACAGCCTGCGCGGATAGTTTTCAGATCAAGTCCGGAAACACCTCTGAAAGGCCGGGTTATGCGTATTGCCCCCAGGACAGACAGCGAGACACGGGAGTTCCTTGTTGATGTCGGAGTGGACCAGCTCCCGAAAATATGGGCGGTTGGACAACGGGCTGAAGTATATATTGAAGCCGCCCGGAAAATCGGGGTGGTCCTGATTCCTCAGAAGTTCATTGTCTGGCGGGATGGACAGTCACATGTCATGATCGATGATGCGGGAAAAGCCCGGTGGCTGAAAATATCCTTAGGCCTAAAAGGACGTGAAAATGCGGAGATAACCGATGGTTTGTCTGAATGGCAGATTGTAATTGGCGCTTTGCCAGGATCTGATCTGCCCGCCGAAGGACGGACCGTCAAGCACGACAAACTATGAATCTGGCAATCAAAGACATCAGGCATAATCTGGGCCGTTTCGTGCTGACCACATTTGGCATCAGCCTGCTCCTGATGCTGGTTATTGGAATGGGAGGCATCTACCGCGGCCTCGTTGAGGAGGCGACGCTTCTGCTTGATCGCATAGGTGCGGATCTATGGGTGGTTCAGAAAGACACCCGTGGTCCTTTCGCAGAGATTTCCCGTATTCCTAGAAGTGTTGAAGACCGAGTCCTCGCGGTCCCCGGTGTTGAGAGTGCAAGCAGTTTTATCTCGCATACAATCCAACGTGAATATCGCGGCAGGCCTCTAAGACTGACAATACAAGGCCTGTCGTGGCCTGCGGACCGCGGACAATGGCTGCCAATATTTTCAGGACGTACTATTGGACAGGCCCATTACGAGATGGTTGCCGACAAATCTTCGGATTTAAACGTAGGAGATCGGATACCACTTGGCAAGAACATCTACACTGTAGTCGGTCTTACCTATAAGATGAGTTCAACATCCGGGGATTCGATGGCTTTTCTGACCCTTACGGATGCACAGGATGTCCAGTTTGACCTCTCAAACGAGGCAATCCGCAATGAACGGGAGGCGCGAGTCAACCGCCTGCAATCACTCGATCTGGGAAATGTCCAGCCCCAGCTGTCTGATATTGTCGGTGGCAAATCTTCCGGAATCCCCGCCCTTGGCACATCGATGGTAAGTGCAGTCATAGTGCATGTTAAACCCGGATGCAATCCTTCATCCGTTGCCGCAAAAATTGCATCATGGCCGGATGTGTCAGTCTACACCCATGCCGGCCAGAGCGAACTGCTTCTGAGAGGAATGGTGGACAAGGCACGTCGCCAACTCGGTCTTTTCCGTGTACTGCTGATCATGGTGTCTGCCGTCATAATGGCTCTCATCCTGTACACGCTGACATTGGATAAGCTGCACGACATAGCCATGTTGAAACTGATGGGGGCAAGGAACTCCGTGATTCTCGCTTTAATCATGCAGCAGGCGTTGCTTCTGGGGATATTGGGATTTTTCATTGCCAACCTGATCGGGAATTGGCTGTTTCCGCTTTTCCCGCGACGAGTTGTTATCGTACAGGGGGACTTGATGCAGCTGGCTGTGATAGTGATAGCAATTTCCATACTGGCCAGCCTTTTAGGTATTGTGAAAGCGCTTCGTGTGGATCCCAGCGAGGTGCTGTCATGAAAGACATGTCACAGATGATAGTGGAAGCTTCAGGCGTAACAAAGGTGTATGGAAGCGGCAACACTGAAGTAGTGGCGGTCAGCGATGTCTCTCTGAACGTCGCACGAGGTGAAATTGTCGCCCTTCTTGGACCCAGCGGAGCCGGCAAGTCCACACTGCTGACTATTCTAGGCCTGATTAGACCGCCGGATGCCGGGCGGATTGTCATCGGACAGACCTTGGTGTTTGATGGGCATTTAAGGGTAAATGCCCGTACTTTCCGTCGCGAGCACCTAGGTTTTGTTTTCCAGAAAGCCAATCTGATCCCATTCCTTACGGCTGCTGAAAATGTGCAGTTGGCCATGGAGATCAACGATGCATCTCCACGCGAAGCCCGTTTACGGACATTGGAACTGTTGGAATACCTTGGAATAATGGATCGCGCAGACCATCTGCCTGCAAAACTATCCGGAGGACAGCAGCAGCGTGTGGCGGTAGCCCGTGCACTGGCCAACCGCCCATCTTTAATTCTCGCCGATGAACCAACTGCCGCACTGGACAGCGTTCGCGGTCGCCAGGTCATGGAACTCTTCCGGAATGTCGCACATGAACAGAACACCGGCGTAATTGTCGTTACCCACGATCACCGTGCGCTGGATGTATTTGACCATGCCATGGAAATGGAAGATGGCAAATTGAGGATAAGCCAGTTAAAATAAAGAAGGAGATGTCCATATGAACGTTCAAATTTCCGTCAATGCGGGAATATGTGGTTTTATAACTAAGGCGACAGCCAACTGCGAGGATGGTCAGTTGGTGGATTTCGTGGTTGACTCTCCGTGCGAGAAAATCCAGGCTCTCGCCAAAGCCATCAAGGAAGCCGGGCCTGTCGATGCGTTCCAGGAAATCAGCCCTGCAGGGGAAAGCATAATCCTGTCCAAGACACGCGAAGTTCTCAAGGGCTGCTGTGCAGGCTGCGTTGTCCCTGTCGCATTATTCAAATCGATGCAGGTTGCGGCAGGCCTCGCACTTCCATCGGACATTTCAATATCAATGGCAAACGGTTGATGCCTGTGTTGTACGTCGCAAAAGACAACATGATAATTATCACAATTCCCCTTGACACAGCAATTACAGGCACTATGGCATTTCGTTATATGGCGAATTATAGGAGATACCATCATGCATGATTTCATGAACATCACGAAGGCGCTCTCAGACCAGAACAGGATAAGGGTGCTCTTGGCCCTGGCGGGAAGGGAGCTCTGCGTATGCCAGATCATCGAACTGCTCGGCCTCGCCCCTTCGACGGTCTCAAAGCACATGTCGATCCTGAGGAATGCAAGGCTGGTCGAATCCCGCAAGGAAGGGATATGGATTCATTACAGGCTTCCGGACAAACCTGCACCTGAAATCCGGAAGGCTGTCGGATGGATCTGCGCCTCCCTTAAAACCAATGAAACAATAAAAAATGACTGCATACATATTAAAAGGATATTAAAGATGGATCTTGATGATATCTGCAAAAGACAAAACGGAAGATCCTGCTGTGAAGGCAAGTGAACCCTATTAATAAAAAACAACGATAAGGCCCTTATGGACAGAAAAACAAAAGTGCTGTTCCTCTGCACTGGCAACTCATGCCGGAGCCAGATGGCCGAAGGCTGGTGCAGGCATCTGAAGGGCGATATCATAGATGCGTATTCCGCAGGAATCGAGACGCACGGCCTCAATCCCCTTGCTGTAAAAGTCATGGCAGAGGCCGGGGTGGATATTTCAAAACACAGGTCAAAACACGTTGATGAACTGAAAGGGATTGATTTTGACTATGTCATCACCGTCTGCGGGCATGCAAATGAAAATTGCCCTTTCTTCCCAGGCAAGACAAAGGTGATCCATGTTGGATTCGACGATCCGCCGCAGCTTGCTAAATCCGCAAAATCCGAAGAGGAAGCTTTGAGCCATTACAGGCGCGTACGTGACGAAATCAGGGATTTTGTGGAAAAAACCCCTGATAACTTGATTAAGTAAGACAGGCTTTTAGCCTGTTATTTAATAATTGAAATAGTGCAGGCTGGAAAGCCTGCCTTACCTAAGGAGAAAATTTATGGGAACGTGTTGTAGCGACAAGAAGGAATCGGTAAGGGAGAAGGTCCGCGAATCATATGCGAAGATCGCAAAGAGCGGCGATCTGTGCTGCTGTTCCACCGGGAAGAAGAAGGACTTCAATTCTGCGAAGTTCGCAAAAGTCATCGGCTACGACAAGAAGGAGCTTGATGCTCTTCCGGAAGGCGCGAACATGGGATTGTCCTGCGGGAATCCTACTGCAGTCGCATCTCTGAAACCCGGTGAAGTCGTCCTTGATCTCGGCAGCGGCGGCGGATTTGACGTCTTCATCGCTGCGGAGAAAGTCGGAAAGAAAGGAAAATCGATCGGAGTCGATATGACTCCGGACATGCTGTCCAAGGCGAGGAGGAACGCGGAAGTATTCGCTGAAAACACAGGACTGAGGAATGTCGAATTCCGTCTCGGCGAGATCGAGCATCTTCCTATTGCCGACAATTCGGTCGATGTAATAATTTCGAACTGCGTGATCAACCTGTCGCCTGAGAAACAGCAGGTCTGGAACGAGATGGCAAGAGTTCTCAGGAAAGGCGGACGAGTCGCAGTCTCTGATCTGGCATTGCTCAAGCCCCTGCCCCAATCCGTTCTTGAATCCGTGAACGCCCTTGTCGGCTGCGTCGCCGGTGCCGTCCTTGTGAAGGAAACCGAGAAGATGGCGAAGAAAGCAGGACTGAAAAAGATTAAGCTTGTCCTGAAGCCCGACTATATCGAGTCAATGTCGGAATGGAATGATCCGATGTACAAGGCAATAGCCAGGAAACTGCCAAGGGGAAAGAAGCTGGGCGACTATGTGACAAGCCTGTATGTGTCGGCAATTAAGTAAGACAGGCTTTCAGCCTGTTATTTATAAATTGAAATAGTGCAGGCTGGAAAGCCTGCCTTACCTCGAAGAATAAATTTATGGAAAAGGAAAGATGGGCTGGTAGACAGATTTTAGAGACAATAAAAAAGGAGATTAAATAAAGCATGACTGAGAGCCTGACGAAAAAATTATCGTTTCTTGATCGTTATCTGACGCTCTGGATTTTTCTTGCCATGCTTGTCGGTGTCGGCTGGGGATATTTCTTCCCTGGCATTGCGGGATTCTGGAAGCAGTTCGAGTCGGGCACCACCAATATTCCGATCGCCATCGGGCTTATCCTCATGATGTATCCGCCCCTGGCCAAGGTAAAATACGAGGAGATGGGCGAAGTATTTAAAAACTTCAAGGTGCTAGGGCTTTCACTTGTGCAGAACTGGGTGGTGGGGCCAATACTGATGTTCGTGCTGGCTATTGTCTTCCTGCGGGACTATCCCGAATACATGATCGGTCTCATCATGATAGGTCTTGCACGCTGCATTGCGATGGTCATCGTCTGGAATGAACTGGCAAAAGGCGACACTGAATACTGCGCAGGGCTTGTGGCCTTCAATTCAATCTTCCAGGTGCTGTTCTTCTCCCTGTACGCCTGGATATTCATTACCATTCTTCCGCCCATGCTCGGGCTGAAAGGCGTCGTGGTCGATATAACCATCTGGCAGATTGCGAAGAGTGTATTTATTTATCTCGGCATTCCATTTATCGCAGGACTTATCACGCGTTTCACACTTATAAAGATAAAAGGCAGGGAATGGTATCAGGAAAAGTTCATCCCGAAAATCAGCCCGATCACGCTGATCGCATTATTGTTCACGATTCTGGTCATGTTCTCCCTCAAGGGTGAACTCATTGTAAAAATCCCCCTCGACGTGGTGCGCATCGCCATACCGCTTCTTATTTATTTTGTCATCATGTTCCTATTGTCGTTCCTTATGAGCAAGAAGGCAGGTGCTTCATACGGCCAGAGCGCGACGCTGTCATTCACGGCGGCGTCAAACAACTTCGAGCTGGCCATCGCCGTCGCGGTTGCAGTGTTCGGCATCAACTCGGGCGTTGCCTTTGCCGCGGTCATCGGCCCTCTTGTCGAAGTGCCGGTGCTCATAGCCCTTGTCAATGTATCTCTCTATTTCAGAAAGAAATATTTCAACATTCCTAATGGCATGGCTTGAACGTGGAATGGAAGGACGATAGTGGAGACAATTGCACTTTCGGGCTGATTGCCGAAGTTGGAGTTCACAGCTTTTAAGAAAAGAACACGCTAAAGCTGTGAACTCCAACAAATCTTATTCCCGCACCAAACCTTAAAGAACACGTCTTGCGACTTTAACTAGACGTTGCTCGAAAAGGTAATCTCAAAATGAAATTTGTCTTGAAAAGTAACACAGACAGGAATGTCTGTGCTACCTTCTTTTCGAGCAGGCTCTAACTGCAAACAGTTTCCAATTGCCTTTGAAATTCGTTCGTAGTTAAGCCCGCAAGGGCTGTTCTTCTTCCTTGCTTACTGTTTCTACCTGAGTCCTGGAGAGTAAAAATATATTGCCGCATGTTAGCAATATGCAATTATGGAAGGTATATTCGGTGGAATAATGTCTTGATGGCAAACCAATTCCATGAAAGCATGCTTGGATGGCTCAAAAGAAGAACATCTTACTGGCAATTGAAGGCAGTTCCGAGACCGCCAAGGTTGCAAAGGAAAAACTTGCAGGCATAGGCATCCCCTGTGAAATCTGCGCGGAAGTCGGGTTCTCTGAAACCGAAACGCATCATGCCCTCAGGGATTTGGCCGGGAACTACAATCAGAGCGAAGTTATCCTGACGACTCTCACCGAGGCAATCCCTGATCTGACAGTACTGCTTCTCGACACTGAAGGTAAAGTACTTTATATCAGCAGCGCCAGGGGATTGAACGGGGATCCTGTAGGAAAAAAACAGCATGAAATATTCCCTCCTGACATAGCCGAACGGCACCTGGCGAGGATAAAGCACGTCATCAAAACAGGTGAATCCGTGACAGACGAGGAGATACTGTCCTCGGCTACAGATAAGATGGTGATTGATATCAAGCTTGTACCAGTCCGGGATTCAAAAGGGAGGATCCACCAGGTACTGGGAATAATCCGCGACAAGACCCAGCACATGCAGGTCGAACAGGAGATCCGGCGCCGCAACCTTATAATGCAGGCGCTGGCATTCGCCTCTGAAATCTTCCTTACTGATGTCGATCTTTCCGAATCGATAATGAAAGCCCTGAAGAAGCTCGGGGAATCTTCCGAACTTGATCGCGTATACCTCATGAAATCATTCAATGAAGACAAGAAGGACTATTACAAGGTGATCTTCGAATGGTGCGCTCCGGATATCAAGCCGCAGATAGGGAACATCAAGTTGCAGCGCCTGGATCCTGCAAGCACGGTTTTCAAGAGGAGGGCCGCGCTTCTAAAGGAGCAGAACGTTGTCTACGGCCATATCAGGGACTTCCCTGCAAACGAACAGTCCATGCTCATGGAGCGCGGAATAAAATCGATTGCATTGGTTCCAATCCTCGAGGGGGAGAAGCTATGGGGTATGATGGGCGTGGATTCGTGCCAGAAGGAGAGGGACTGGAGCCTTTCCGAGCTTGATGCGCTGCGGATTGCAGCGAGCATACTTGGCGCCGCCATAAAGCGCAAGACGGTCGAGGATGCCCTGATCAGCAGCACGAGGCGTTTTGAGCAGGTTGCGGAAATCGCAAAGGAGATGCTCTGGGAAGTGGATCCGCGCGGCCTGTATACCTATGTCAGCAGTCTTTCGAAGAACATACTCGGATATGAACCTGAAGAACTGATCGGCAAGAAATATTTCTATGACCTTCATCCGGATGCACACCGCGAGGAGTTCAAGAAAATGTCCTTTGAGACGTTCAAGTCCAAAGGTTCCTTCCACGATCTTATGAATCCGGCCCTTTCCAGAACCGGAAAGATAATATGGCTTTCGACAAATGGTGTTCCGATACTCAGCGATTACGGGGAGCTTCTGGGATACCGCGGTTCCGACATTGATATCACCGACCGTTTCAAGGCCGAGCAGGACAGGAAGGCGCTGGAGAACCAGCTGCGCCAGGCGCAAAGGATGGAAAGCATAGGGAGGCTCGCGGGAGGGGTGGCCCATGACTTCAACAACTGCCTGCAGGTCATACTGGGATTCACGGAGCTTCAGCTCATGAAGACCGACAAGAATTCCCCTGATCATTCAAATCTCATGGAGATCAGGCATGCCGCCAAGCATGCGACCGACATTACGCACCAGCTCCTCGCCTTCAGCAGGAAGCAGGTGATATCCCCGAAGATATTGAACCTGAATGAGATGGTCTCCTCTGAACAGAAGATACTCAAGCGTCTTATCGGCGAGGACATAAAACTGGATATCAAAGTTGATCCGCAGCTGAAGAACATTTACGCGGATTCAGGGAACATGCAGCAGGTGATAATGAATCTCGTCGTGAATTCAAGGGACGCAATGCCGGGCGGAGGGAATATCATCATAAGGACATCAAACACGACATTTTCAGACGAGGATGTACTTCCCGGCAATGAAGTGAGAGCCGGGGACTTCGTATGTCTTTCGGTATCGGATACCGGAGCAGGCATGACAAGGGACGTCATTGAGAAAATCTTCGAACCTTTCTTCACGACCAAGGAGCTGGACAAGGGGACAGGGCTGGGACTGGCCGTGGTGCATGGAATCGTAGAGCAGCACAAGGGATGGGTGCACGTCTACAGCGAACTCGGCCGGGGGACCGAGTTTAAAATCTATATTCCAGCGGTCGAAACCGCCGGGGACGATGAATCCGTAGAAGACGATGACGTATGGCAAAAAGGCTCAGGCGAATGTATACTACTGGTTGAAGATGAGGCCGCGGTAAGGGACATGGTCTGCAATACGTTCAGGCAGTATGGTTATGAGATATGGGAGGCCTCGGGATACAAGGAGGCGGTCTACCTTTTCTCACATAATGCGTCCAAGTTCAAAATGGTCGTATCAGATGTGGTAATGCCGGACGGGAACGGGGTGGAGCTTGTAGGACAGCTGAAGGCGATCAGTCCGGAACTGAAGATTCTGCTCACCAGCGGTTATACCGACGAGAAATCGCGCTGGAATGACATAAGGGAGCATGGATATCGCTTCATCTACAAACCATATCCGTTGAAGGAGCTCCTCAAGATTGTCCATGAAATATTGAATGAGCCAGCAGCAAAGTAGGAAATTAGAATGGCTGAAGAAATAAACAAGGTCCAGTATTCAACTGGTGAGACGCCCAGGATCCTCGCGGTCGACGACGAAGAGCCCATAAGGAAGCTCCTGTTCCAGGGGCTTTCAGAAAAATACCATGTGGAAGTCGCGGGTTCGGCGGAGGAGGCGGCCGACAAGCTGAACGCATCCGTATTCAATCTCATCATATGTGACATGTGCATGCCGGAAATTACAGGCAAGGACTTCTTCGCCGAATGCAGGAAGGTCATGCCGGAAATACCTTTCATCGTCCTTACAGGACAGCCCAAATTCACCGATGCGATAAATTTCGTGAAGGAGGGCGCCTTCTATTATCTTACGAAGCCTATCGATTTTTCCCTCCTTCATTCCCTCATTGAAAAGGCGCTGGCGGAACAGAAAGTCCTGTTCAATCCCGCCGACACTTTGAAAAAATCAGAATTCAGAGGATATAAGATCATAAAATCCCTGGGCGCAGGAAATTCAGGCACGGTGCTCCTCGGGGAGAAGGACGGCAATTTCTACGCGATAAAAATCCTCAGGCAGGACATGGATCCCATAAACTATGAGATAAGGCTGAAGCGATTCATGCAGGAATCGGAAATACTCAAGCAGATCAACCATCCCAACATAGTGAAGCTCTTTGAATTCAACCATGACGACAAGGTGAACATGCCTTACATCATAATGGAGTTCATCAGCGGCAGGCAGCTCTCCGAATATATAAAGCTGAAGATAGAGCTCAGCTTCGATCAGAAGCTCTATATCATCAATCAGATCGCGTATGCACTCGACTACGTCCACCAGTGCGGAATACTGCACAGGGATGTGAAACCTGAAAACATATTGATCACGGAAGACCTCACCGTCAAGCTTACGGATTTCGGAATATGCAAGGTGTCAGATTCCGGAATAACAATGACAACCGACGTCATGGGTTCTCCGGCCTACATGTCGCCTGAGAGCTTTGATTCGGCAAAGACCATCGACCAGCGTTCGGACATCTTCTCTCTCGGAGTCATCTGCTACGAGCTCTTCACCGGAGCCAGGCCTTTCCAGGGAGACACATTCTACCAGCTCCTTGAGTCCATAAGGGAGAAGAGGCCCGAGGCGCCGAAAAAAATCAATCCGCAGCTGCCTACCTGGCTGCAGGACGTCATGGCAAAGATGCTCGACAAGGCCCCTGACAAGCGCTTCAACACCGCCGCCGAGGTCATGAAGGCCATAACTTTCTACGTCAACGAGGCCAAATCCGGCGCCACCGCCGGAAGCATCACCACGAAGATCCTCAAGAGCATGCTCTTCATGAACAACGTCTGGAAATGAAAATACGATGAACAGGACAATTGCAATGATTGTTTCTTGTGCGCTGACCACCCTGCTGGCGGTCCTGGTGCAGGCACAGGCCTCCTACTATGTGGATAATGACGGATATATCCGGAACTGGCTGGGCCTGCAGGCGATTGCCTTGGAGGCAAATGCCGGAGTCCATACTGAAGAGGCGCAAAAGTCTTATTTTGAAAAAGAGTATTTCCCCAGGCAGAGGGTAATCACCCCGGCAGACGGCGACAAGGTCACTGTCGACAGCAAGGATCTGGTCTGGAAGGTCTATCAGGCGGAGGATCCCTGCTGGAAGTTTGACTCGCCGGTCAACAACTCCCTCTACTTCGTTGTCGCATACGTCATCGTCGACCAGGACATTCCAAATGTAAGGCTCTCAATCGGCTCGGATGACAGCTCGCTCTGGTCCCTGAACTACTGTGAAGTGCTCAGGATCTATGCCGGGCGTGGAGTTACAAAGGATACGGACAAATCCCTGCCGCTAACCTTGAACAAAGGGGTGAACATCCTCCAGGCGATGGTCATCAACGGCAACGGGGAAGCCGGCGTTTCAGCCCGCTTCCTCGACAAGAATGGAGACCCGGTCAAGGACATCAAGATTGACATAAGGCCTCCTCCTCCAGCACCAGCTAAAACACCTGCCAAGGCGCCTCCTAAAGAGCCTGTGGCAGCTCCTGCAGGAACTCCTGCAAAACAATAATAGGATTTCCCATCATTAATATAACAAGAAGAATATTTGGACTGCCCGGCTGGCGTTTTTCATTGAAGGCCCTGAAAGTTATTTTATTGATTTTCCTGGCTTATGCCCTCATTCCGTATCTGATCTGTCCGGTTTACAAATTTCCGGCCGCGGAGAAATTCCAAGGCGGGAAAATCTGGAATCCTTACAGCCAGCCAGCCTCCTCGAAATGGTACAGGTGCAACTTCCATCTGCACACGAGATCCTATGCCGGAGTGACCAGCGGGAAGGACAGTGCCGAGGATGCCTTCCGTGCATACAAGATGCTTGGCTATGATATTGCCAGCATTTCAAACTACATGTCCATTTCCGATTCCAGCTATGACAAATCATGCTTTATTCCCGCATACGAACATGGATACGGGATCCAGAAGACCCATCATTTATGCATAGGTGCGAACCGGACGACATGGATTGACTTCCCCGTCTATCAATTCAAGGATCAGAAACAGTTCATCATTAATCTGCTGAAGGGGGACAATGAGATTGTGAGCCTTGCCCATCCTGCTTTTGCCTATGGCTATACGATTGACGAAATGAAATATCTCACGAACTACGACTGCCTGGAGGTCCTGAATCATTACAGGACATCGGAACAGCACTGGGATGCCGCCTTGTCCGCAGGACGCATCGCCTATCTGGAAGCCGGGGACGACACCCATGACATCAGCAAGACAAGGCAGGTCGCCAGATGCTTCAATATGATCAATGCGGATTCCTTCACAAGGGAGGGGATCGTCGACGCCTTGAAAACCGGCAGGAACTATGGTGTGCTTTTCGCAAAACTGCAGATCCGCGATGAGACATATGAGAATAAAGCGGCCCGGATAAGCAAGCTTCCCTCGTTGCTGCGCGTGGAAGTCACAAATGGCGTACTGGAGGTTGCTGTCAATGAAGAGGCGGATGAAATCAAATTCATAGGGCAGGATGGAGCATCAAGGAAAGCGGCAAAGTCAACCTCGGCGTCCTCATATGCCATAATCCCCGAAGACACCTACATCAGGACTGAGATAACTTTCAAGGACGGGACGAAGTTCTATTTGAATCCCGTATTCAGGTATTCTGGAGACAAGCCTCAGGGAACAAAGCCGGCGACAGTGGACATTTTCAGGACAATACTGTACAGGGGGCTTTTATTCTGCCTTTTAATCATCATAGTTGTCGCATGCATCAGATTCCAGAAAAAGAGAAGAATGAAAAATGAAGCTCTCCTTGATGTCAAGGAACGCGGAACAGGAATGAAAGACGCTTGAACAGGGAAAGCCACAATGAACGACTTCAAATCCTATCTTGAAAAGCCGAGGACTGCCGCCTGTCTGCTGCTGCTGCTGTGCGCAATCGTGTTTTTTACGGGACTTGGCTCATATCCGTTCACGGACAGGGATGAGGGCCTCTATGCCACCGTGGCCCTGAACATGGAAAGGAGCGGTGACTATTTCATTCCCGAGATCAACGGGAAGAAATTCCTTGATAAGCCGATTCTCGCCTTCTGGCTTTCCGGTTTCTTCCAGAAAATCCTGGGATCCAATGAATTCTCGCTCCGGGCCGGATCTGCATTCTCAGCCGTCCTGCTCCTCTGCTTCATGTTCATGTTCATCTATAAAATATCCGGGAACGTCCTCACTTCCTCGCTCATTATCATCTCAACGGCATTTTCCCCGATATTTGCGGTCGTCGCAAAGACTTTCCTCGTTGACATGCCCCTTGTACTGTTCACGACTGTTTCCCTGCTGGGCTTTTTCATAGCGACGGAGAAAGATTCAAAGACATGGCCATGGTACTTGATCTTCTGGACCGGCCTCAGCCTGGGCTTCCTGACCAAGGGGCCTGTTGCTCCTGCGGTGATCATCCCTTCCGCGCTCATCTACGCGTTTTCGCAGAGGAAAACCCTGAGCGTGTTGAAAAAATCATTGATACCGGCGGGAATTGTCATTTTCCTGATCCTGAATTTCTGGTATTTCGTCGTCTATCTGAAGATGGGGGACGCGTTCATCAACGATTTTTTTATGAAACAGATCCTCAAACGCGGGACTAAATCACTGGTCGGACACGCAGGCATCCCTTTCTATTATTTCCTGATAATAATGCTGTTCACTTATCCATTCTTCCCATCGTCCCTGGCGGGATTCATCGACGCAGCTGAAAGATGGATGAAGGGGAAGCTCTCCACTCCGCTGGAAAGACTTATATTCTTCTCGGCAATAATAGTTGCAGCAGTTGTCGCCGTCTTCACGGTCGCAGCCACAAAACTGCCACATTACATACTGCCTGCCGTGCCATTCCTGGGGATATTGTCCGGATATTACCTTTCCCTTCTCTTCAACCGCACCAAGACCTCAAACATCTCAACCCATGCCTTCATGGGCCTCCACATTGTGCTGTCGCTTGCTTTTATCATTGCCGCAGTCATCCTGTATTTCATGTTGCCGTCGTCCTGGGAATACATGGTCAAAAACCTTGTCCCCGACAAGAATGAATATGCCCTTCCTGCCGCACCTCCTTCGGCCCTCCTGTCTTCGCTCGCGATAATCCTGACTGGCCTTGCTGCATTTGCCGCAGTGACTGTTTTCCGCCGGAAAATGCCGGAAAGGATGGTCATGCTTGTCTGCTTCAGCGGCCTTTTCATCTGCACTGCCGGTTTCTTCTCCGCGGCATATACCATAAGACACATCCAGCAGCCGGCAAAGGACATGGCGCTTGATCTCAAGCGGAGGATATCAGGAGGCGAATTCATCGCGGCTTATGGCCTATGGAAGCCCTGCTTGTTCTATTACGTCGGGAAAGAAATGAAAAGATACCGTTTCGATTCAGCCGACGACAATGACGAGTTCATAGAATTGCTTAAGACCGACAAGAAGATTTTCATCCTTACAAGGACCCGGTTCAAAGACAAGCTTGCAACGATTCCTGGCTTTGTAGAATTGTCACAGCATGGCCCCTACATGCTGGGTGGAAATTCAAAGGCCGTCACTCCCGCCGGGAAATGACAGCAGGGATTTCACGGCTCAGAAATACCAACAGCTGGATTTTACTGTCCTACAGCTCATGTGCGACCATGAATTCACGGTAGAGCCTGGCATAGACGCCGTTGAGCTTGAGAAGCTGGCGGTGAGTGCCCCTTTCGACGATCCTTCCCGCATCCATGACAAGCACGATGTCCGCATTCCTGATCGTGCTCAGCCTGTGCGCCACGACGAAACTTGTCCTGCCGGCAAGAAGTTTTGAAAGGGCGTTCTGCAGACGTTCCTCGGTAATCGCATCCACGGAGCTCGTCGCCTCGTCAAGGATGAAGATCCTCGGATTTGCGAGCATCGCACGGCTGAAACAGATGATCTGGCGCTGTCCGAGCGAAAGTCCGACGCCGCTCTCCCCCACCCTCGTCTGGAAACCTTCGGGCAGCGCCTCGATGAGATCCAGGCAGTCAATCTTCTTCGCGGCCTCGAGTGCATCCTGCTCCGACGCGCCCGGCCTTCCTACGAGGATGTTTTCCATCACCGTGCCCGTGAAGAGGAAATTGACCTGGAGCACGATTCCGAGACGGCGCCTGAGCGACTTGGTGTCGATCTCCAAAATATCCCTTCCGTCGATGAGCACCTGTCCCTGGGTCGGCAGGTAGAACTTGGTGATCAGGTTTGTGACGGTCGTCTTGCCGCTGCCAGTCGAACCCACAAGGGCGATCGTCTGTCCCGGCTCTGCGGTAAAGCTGATATTTAACAGCACCGGCCTTTCAGGCTTGTACTCAAATGTCACATCCTTCAATTCGACTTTTCCGTCCACCTTGTCGAGCACGACTGCATTATCAACGTCCTTCCAGTCGGGCTTGCTGTCCAGGAAGTTGAACAGCCTTTCAGCGCCAGCCATTGCCGTCAGCGCCTGGTTGTATTGTCCGGCAAGAGTCTGTATCGGCGAAAAAAACATGCCGGAAAGGAAGAAGAACTGGATGAAGCTGGCAAGCGTCATGTCATGTCCGAGCACGCGTGAGCCGCCGTATATGAGGAGCGCCGAGAGGAAGAGCTGGCTGTTCACCTCGAGCAGCGGCAGGAATGTCGCCTCAGCCTGTGTCACCCTGAGATTGTAGGTTGAATGGTCGTAGACGAGGTCGCGGAACATTTCGGAGTTCAGATCCTGCCTCGAGTATCCCTGGATGATCTTCATACCCTTGATTGACTCGACGACGGTTGCAGTGACGCGGCTGAAGCTCTCCTGCACTGCGCGGTACGCGTTTATCAGCCGCTGGCGGAAATAGCGGTTCAAACCCCAGATGATCGGCGCCATCGCAAGCACCACCATGAACATCTTCCAGTCGTACCAGAACATCAGGACGGCCGCGATTATCATGTTTCCCGCCTGCACCATGGTTACAAAGACGACCGACTGGATTCCGTTCCTGACAGCTTCCGCGTCGGAGGTGAAAAGGCTGATCAGCCTCCCCAGCCTTGTACGGCTGAAGAATCCCATCGGCATATTCATCATGTGCTTGAACAGGTCGCGGCGCACGTCATGGATCACCGATTCACCGAGTTCCAGTGCAAGCCTCTGCCTGAAATGGAAGGTGAACTGCGTGAAAAGCGTGAACGCCAGGAATGCTCCGACCGCCCATATCATTCCATTGACGTCATGGCTGTTTATCGGGCCGTTTATGATCGCGCCTATGCCCCAGAGGAGGATCGGCAGCTGGATGGAACGCGATATGACAAGCCCGAGCAGGATGTTCCTCTTCAGCGCATATGGCTTCGTATACGAGAAGATGCGCACGAACATTCCGTAGTCCAGAGGCTTCTGCCTGCGCTCATGGTCCTTCCTTATATACGCTATAGGTGATTGTTTTACTGTGCTCATGCTGTCTCCTTCGCCACCGTGCCGTCAGTCTGCGACTTCTCGAATTCGGACTGGATTATGGCCGATCTGCGGTAATGTCCCTTCGCCTTTATAAGTTCGTCGTGGGTGCCGCGCTGGATGATCTGGCCGCGGTGCATCACAAGGACGACGTCGGACCGCTTCAGCACGCTGATCCTGTTGGTGACCATGAACGTGGTCCTGCCCTTCATCGCGCCGTCTATCCCCTCGAAGATCTCCTTCTCCGTCTCCGGATCCACCGAGGCCGTCGGATCGTCAAGGAGGAACAGCGGAGGATCAAGGAGGATCGACCTGGCTATCGCGAGCCTCTGCTTCTGCCCGCCGGAAAGATCCGAGCCCGCCTCCCCGATGACAGTGTCGTAGCCCTGCGGCAAAGTCATGATGAAATCATGCACTGCTGCGATCTTCGCAGCCCTTATGACTTCATCCCTCGTGGCGCTGGGATGGCCGAAGGAAATGTTGGAGGCTATCGTGTTGCTGAAGAGGAAGCTCTCCTGGAAGACGATCCCAATCTGCCTGCGCAGATCATCGACATCATATTTGCGCACATCCTTGCCGTCCAGCAGCACCGCCCCCATCTTGACGTCATAGAACCTGGGGATCAGGCTGAGCAGCGTGCTCTTGCCGGATCCTGTCGTACCGAGTATTCCGACAAACTGCCCGGGCTTGATTTCAAAATCGATGTGGTCAAGCACACGTTCACCGGGATTATATTCGAATGAGACACCCTTGAAGGAGACCGCCCCGGCCGCCCTCTCCATCTTGACAGGATTCTCCGGGCTCTGGATCTCTATCGGGGCGTCCAGGATTTCAAAGACACGGCTCGCGGCGGCCACGCTCTGCTGGAGATGGTCCACTATTCCGGCAAGGGTGTTGACTCGCCCGGAGAACCTCTGGAGAAGCCCGAGGAAGACGATCAGTCCGGTACCGAGCGGAAGTTCGTCGATGATGACAAGATATCCTCCATAGGCGAGAAGGACTATCACGTTGAACTGCGCCAGCATGTCTATGAGCGGATGGAAAAGGCTGACGAACCCGAATATCTTCCATTTCTGGTCGCGCACGGACTTGTTGTCCTCGGCGAGTTTCACCAGCTCCTCGTTTTCACGCGCAAACCCCTTGACGACATGGATTCCCTGGACGCGTTCGACCATGTCGAGGATCATCTTGTCGACGTTGTCGCGGTCCTTGATGTATGCAGGCTTGAGCTTCTTCGAGAAATAAGCCGACAAGACCCACATGAAAGGAACCGCAAGCATGCACACGAACGTGAGTTTCACATGGATCATAAGCATGTACGAGAGGTAGACCGCTATGGAGATCAAAATGACGACGCCCTGGATTATCACACCGTCGATGAAGAGCCTGACCGACTGGACATCTCCTGTGACACGGTTGATGAGGGTGCCGCTCGTACGCGAATCGAAGAACCTGAAGCTCAGCCTCTGCAGCTTCGAGTATATCTTGGACCTGAGATCGACCACGATCCCCTGCTGGAGCAGCTTCACGACCGCGATGCTGCACTGGTAGGTCAGAAAATAGCGTACCAATGCAAAGATGATGTTTGCGATGGCAATGGCTATCAGGATCTCAATCGTCGTCCATTCGGCAGGCGGCTTGATGTGGAAAGGCCAGGAAGGTGTCTTGGGGATGACGTAGGGAATGATTCCGGCATGCGCATCCTCCTGCAGATATTTGATATTCCCGGAGGAGCAGATCCCTGAATTCCGCATCTCATGGGAAATTGTCGTGGTGGCGACGAATTTTATATAGTCCACGCCGACACCGATGAGGGCGAGTCCGAATATTTCAAAGGCGAGAAGGAGCACCTGGAATACTATGACCTTTATGCAGCCGGCACGGTACTGCCAGCTCAGCCTGAGGAGTCGATTGAAAATCTTCTTTTCCGGTTTGACCGGTTCTGTCTTGTCTTCCATCATTGATATGAAAACACAGGATGCTGTCCTGCGCCATTATGAAAATTTGAGTTTCCTAGATGATTGAAATTAGATGAACTAACTGAAAATGCAAGCGGAAATTTTACGTGCGGACGCAATGGAATTCGTTTGTACCTCAAGCCCGCAAGGGCTGTCCTTTTGCTTTCTTTGCTTTATCTGCAATACGTCACTCCTGTCAGGATGGGAATGGTCCACCTTGGCGGCCTCCTGGCGCCGGCAACCTGCTTTAACCTTGGTTTTTATGCCTAGCCTTTACACCTTCCAGATTGATTTTATTCAGATTTTCCTGGGAATCTTTTATTCGTTTCAATGCATCTGCTGCAGCATTACGGACATCTTTCGACTTGTCTGTTTCTGCCAACATGGACAATACTTCTATTGGCCGTACATCACCGATAAAGCCAAGAGATTCAGCTGCTGCACATCTAACGTTCTCTTCCTGATCCTTCAATGCTTCCATGAGCTGAGGCACAACAATTGAAGATTTTGCCAAGGCAAGTGCAGAAGCTGCTTTCATCCTGACAAACCAATCCTCATCTTTGAGTAATCCTGCAATAGGCAAAGCTGTTTCTGGCAGATGGAAATATCCTAATCCCTCTGCGGCATTTGCCCTGACAAGACGATCGGGATCTTTAAGCAACTTAATCAGGGATTTGATTGCGCTCGGGTCTTTCCGCAATGCGAGGAGTGATGCGGCATTTCTCCTGCGCACCGGGTTTGGACTTTCCAGACTTGAAATCAAAAGAGGCTCAACACCATCTTTAATCTGAAAAAGTGCCCTGTCTACCATTAACCTGACAGCTCCTCCTTCGTTATCGAAACGGGCCCATTCTTCATCATCTATATGATCCATCAGCTGTGGTAATGCCGGCGCACACTTCTCCCCCAACATGGAAAGTGCTTCAGCTGCCCTGTATCTCACTCGGGGATCCTTGTCACTTAGCTTTTGGGCAAGTTCAGCAACATGTAATTCTTGTCTGGAATTATTACCCCCTGAAGAATTAGACAAGTCGCTCTTAGATTGCTCAGTACTTGGTTTTCCACAACCATACAAGACAATACTTAAGAGCAAGATTATTTTATGCATAATAAATATCCCGAGCGAAAGCAAAATAGTTATAACTAAACCTGAGAACTACATGTCTTACACAGGACAGCTTCCAAGTAATAAATCACCTGCATTTTCCATGTTTCGCCCATTCCATTTGTCCTTGCGTTTTACCAGTTCGACGCAGATGCTCCAAGTCATCCAGATCCTTATGCCGTCCCGCAGATTTCTTGTTTTTAAGCAAGTCAGGCAAGCTTATCAATATTCAAGTTTTTCTTCGCTCAACAATTTCAAGAATTCTTTGAAGTCTCGGGGGAGTTTCACCGTAGCCATAGACTATCTGCCTGTTTATTTCGAGTTCCTCCAGCCTGTCTGCCGAAGTTTTTTTACCCCAATAAATGTACTCATCAGATTCCCTTATCTTGGAAACTGACAACACATCTCGATTCACTCGGTATTTCTTACTTTTCATATGAAAAATATATACTTGCCATTCGTAGAATTCAACCTTAACGGATTCAATGGAGAGGCATGGACGCCGTATTCCCCTTAACTCGACTTGAATCCGCGGAAGGCCATCCTATAATATCGTTTTGAATAAAGGATTTCATATGGCGACACTGAAGACACAGTTTGAAAAGGCAATCCTCGGACAGAAGGCCCTTGTCTATGTCCTATGTCCCGAAGAGACCAGGGTGCTGCCCATGCTCGAACAGGTCGCCTCTGAAAATTCCCTCAAGTTCGAGACTTGGAGCTGTGTCAGCGGCCTATCAAAGACAGGCAAGCCCGAAAAGACCAGGGATCCGGCGGAGGCCATCAGGACCATCACCGAAGATGGCAGTAAATCCATCTACGCCTTCCAGGATCTTTCAGAATATCTGGACAATCCCGAGGTCAGGAGGGCGCTCAGGGAATTCAACTACGGCAAGACCGCAGGCACAGGCAAATTCCTGTTCATGATCAGCCCCGAACTGAAGCTCCCTGACAACCTGCGCGAGGAAATCCACCTGATCGACGTCCCTCCTCCAAGCGACGATGAGATCGCCGAGGAACTCAGGCGCATCAGGAGCAAATATCCAAATACAAAAGTGCCCGAAACATACAATGATGAGATAAAGATCGCGCTCAAAGGACTTTCGATGGCGGGAATCGACAGCATCCTGCACAGGATCTTCAAATCCGGCAAGACGGAGAAGGAGCCGATCTTCAATGAGATATTCGACGAGAAGGAAGTCATCATAAAAAAGACCGGATATCTTGAATTCGTCCCTCCTCGCGCCCTGGTTTCCAACATTGGCGGCCTCGGCAATCTCAAGGACTGGCTGGTCAAACGTGAAAAGGTTTTTTCAAAGGAGGCCATCGACGCCGGCATCATGCCCCCGAAGGGACTGCTTATCATGGGAGTCAGCGGATGTGGAAAAAGCCTGGCGGTGAAGGCGATCTCCGCCCTTTGGAAGATGCCGTTGTTCCGGCTCGATATGAATCTTGTATTCTCCGGCATATACGGAAGTCCGGAAGCCACCTTCCATAAGGCGCTTCAGACCGTCGGCGCCGTCGCTCCCGTCGTGCTCTGGATCGATGAGATCGAGAACGCACTGGGGCTCGAAGAGGAAGGCGGTCTCACCATCAGCTCCCATATTTTCTCGTCATTCCTCACATGGTTGCAGGAGAAGCCACCGCTTATCTTCGTCGCCGCGACTGCGAACAAGATCCATGCGCTGCCAGCTGAAATCATCAGGAAGGGCCGTTTCGACCAGGTATTTTTCGTGGATCTCCCCGATGAAGCAGAACGCCGAGAGATATTCACGATCTACCTGAAACAGTTCTGCGACAATCTCGACCAGTTCGATCTCAAGATGCTCTCGATCATGACCAACGGCTGGAACGGGGCCGAGATCGCCCAGGTCATATCGGCCGCACGCACCGACGCCCACTACGAAAACCGCCCTTTCGCCCATGGCGACATAACCTTGAACATCAACAATACAGTCCCCCTCTCAACTACCATGGAACAGCAGATCAAGGGAATCCGCAACTGGGCGATGTCACGCGCCACCCCCGCCTCCAAGAACGCAAGAATCCTGCGGTTCTGAACATATTTTCCCAGTCACCGGAAAGAATATATAATGGTAATATTTCTCAAACTCATCCCGCAGAGAATAAATCTGCTGGTGTTCACAGCTCTTATTTCCACAATATTCTTAGCCATGGCTCCCCTGGCCAATGACAATGTATTTCCTCTTCCGGAGAAGTCAGTCCAGGAGGCGTTTGGCGAAAGGAATGGCACGTTTGTCATCATTGACTGCTCATCCCAGGCCAGCAGTATTTTTCATCCTGAGGCAGCTGCGGAAAAGCTCCCGCCTTGTTCCACTTTTAAAATCTGGAACACGCTGATCGGCATTGAAAACAGCCTCATCTCATCTCCTGAAGAGGCCTTCTATAAATGGGACGGTGAAAAACGGTTCATCCCGGAATGGAACAAGGATCTGACCTTGAAGGAAGCTTTCCGGGCATCCTGCGTCCCGGCATTCCAGAATCTCGCCCGGAAGATCGGATCCGGAAGAATGCAATTGTGGATAGACAAGATCAACTACGGTAACCGCGACATCTCCTCAGGAATAGATGTCTTCTGGCTTCCCGCAAAAGGAAGAAAGACTGTTTTGATTTCGCCTGAGGAGCAGGCTGGATTGATTTGCAGCCTTGTAACTGGAAAACTTCCTTTTTCAGAAAAAGCCCAGGCGCTTCTCAAGGACATCATGACCATCAAAAAGACAGATCGTGGAATCCTTTACGGAAAAACCGGATCAGGCTCCGATGACACCGGCAAATTCAATCTGGGATGGTTTGTCGGATATGTTGAAAGCAATGGCAAGCCATACGCATTTGCCTGCGCAATCAAAGGAGAATCATTGACAGGAAAAGATGCCCGCACCATGGTCGAAGCCATTCTGGAGAAAAATGGTTTTCTATAAGTATGCCAGGCAAGCTTCCACTGACCAGCTGCAGGCTTGAAAAACACGCTTGGATTTGTAGATTAAGAACAACTTATTAAGAACAGCCCTTACGGGCTTAATCCTCCTTCGCCAAGGCAGCTACGGAAGACAGGCTACAAATAAATTGTATTAATTTGTTCGTAGTCAATGTCGTAAGACATGTTCTTAAGATTTTAACTTTTCCTGGATCCCCTGCGATGGAATTTCCGGGGAAATATATTTTTCATCAGCCGTTTTCACAATCTGTTCCGTCATTTGCAAATAATCCTTATATTCGTATCTTAAGTGCCTATATGCAAAAAGAAAAATTTATAATCATCGGCAACGGACCTGCGGGATTCTATGCCGCAAAGAAGATCAGGGCCGAGATCCCTGACTGCTCCATAACCATGTTCGACAGGGAACCCCTGCCCTTCTACACGAAGATCCGCCTTCCCGATCTCATCGCAGGAAAGGTCGAGGAGAAGAAACTTTTCCTCTCCTCCCTGGAGGATTATAAAAAATTTGCCTTGGACATCCACCTTGGAACGGAAATCGCATCGGTCAATCACAAAGACAGGAACATAGTCACTTCAACAGGGCAAATTTTTTATTACGACAAGCTTGTCATTGCGACCGGAGCAAAAGCTTTCAGGCCACCTACCATCAAAGGCATAAGCCATGAAGGAGTATATGTCCTCAGGACAATCTCCGACGCCAGGAAGATCATGGAGAAAATGCGGATTTCGCAGAATGCCGTGGTGCTTGGCGGCGGGCTTCTCGGTCTTGAACTCGCCCAGGCGCTGAACGCAAAAGGACTCAAGGTGAATGTGATTGAATTCTTCCCGAGGCTCCTGCCAAAACAGCTCAACGAGACGGAAGCGGCGATACTGCTCAAAAAATTAGAAAGCCCGTCGCTTTCATTCCTCCTCGACAGGATAACTACTGAAATAATATCCCAGGACGGCGGGCTTCTAGCAAAGACAAACAGGGGCGACGAGATCAAAACCGACTTCACAATTGTATCCGCAGGGATCAAGACCGAGATCAACCTTGCGGAATATTCCGGTCTAAAGACTGAATTCGGAATCATCGTAAATGACCGGTTTGAAACATCTGAAAAGGATATCTACGCGATAGGCGACTGCGCGCAGTTCGACGGCAAGACTTTTGGATTGTGGGCGGCGGCAAAAGAACAGGGCGAGGCGCTCGCGGAAATCTTTTCCGGAAAACGCCCATCCTACAAGCCTTCAGCTTTCAATCCTATTCCTAAAGTGACCGGAGTCAACCTGGATGAGATCAGGAAAGAAGCGAAACAGGGAAGTGCGTAAGTTCGAGAGTTCGGAAGTGCGAGAGTGCGAAAATTTTACTTAAAACCTAAAACATGAAACTTAAAACTGTTTGGTGAAAACATGGACAAGATAATCATCAGGGACCTGAAGATACCGGCAATCATCGGAACATACGGCTGGGAACGCAAGAAAAAACAGAATATCATCCTGAACATCGAGATCTCCTGCGATCTTCGCAAAGCCGGCAGGAGTGACAACCTCGAAGACACCATCAACTACAAGACCTTGAAAAAACAGATCATCGACCATATCAGGAAATCCAAATACTTCCTGATCGAAAAGGCCGCCGGTGCTGTCGCTGAGCTCTGTCTTGCGACCAAAGGGGTGAAGAAGGCGAAGGTGACAGTCGACAAACCGGGCGCACTACGTTATGCTAGGAGCGTCGCGGTTGAGATTGAACGGCCAGTATAAATTTTTGCAAAAGTAAAAATTTATTTCATGCTCTTGATAAAGTCGTAGACAAGCTTCTTTTCAGCATCAGTAAGATTATGGTAAGTGCCCTTGGGCTTTTTATTCTTGCCTATTACCTTGTAGACGGGACTGCTCTCAGGCTTGCCCGGAACGATCCATTTGAACTGCTTGAGAGTATCCATCGAAGCCGCCGCTTTTGGATGGCATCTTATGCATTTGTCCTTGATCACTTTCAGGAATTCCTCCTCGGTGGGAATGGCAGCGGCAGCCTGCTTGTCATCGGCCTTCGCCACATTTTTGTCTGCAGCCCATGCATCTACATCAAGGAAATACATCGCTGCAAAAAACACCCCCAGGAATCCTACAAGTATGAGCTTTTTCATGATTTGTCTCCTGAGCTCTGAGCTCCAATTGTTTACTGATTTGGTATTATATCAAAATGGCTGGAAATAGCAAGGGGGGCAGTTGAAAATAAGACCACATAACATCTACATCAATTCAACTGCAAAAACAAAGCGCAGACTACTTGGAATTTATGTATTCACATTATGGCATATCATAAACTGCAAAATCACAGTCTATGCTGCCGTTCTTCATTCCGGAGATCTGTATCGGCTTAACCGGAATACATTTCATGGCCGCAGGATTCGCGCTGATCAGAGCGACACGGCATCCGTGCAGTCTGCTGAATGCCGATCCCATCTTCCTGTAGAAGTCTGCTTCGACACCCATCCTCTCGTTGAACGGAGGATTTGTAACGACAATCCGTTTTGCGCCGTCAGCCTGGATATCCTCAATGCGGGCCTCACGAAACGTTATCTTTATTCCGGCCCGTTTTGCATTTGCCTCTGCGGTTTTAATCGCAGTCGGATCGCAGTCGGAAGCGATTATCCTGGGCATCTCATTGTTCACGTCTCGCCGGCACTCTCCGCGCATGCGTTTCAAGACTTCAGCACCCTGTTCGTCGAAGTTCGCCCATCTCTCGAACCCGAACTTCTCCCTGAAGATTCCGGGGGAAATGTTCCTCGCCCAGAGACCTGCTTCGATCGCGATCGTCCCCGAACCGCACATCGGATCCCAGAGCGGAGTCTTCCTGTCCCATCCCGAATACATCAGCATCGCGGCGGCAAGAGTCTCCTTGAGCGGCGCCTCGCCTTTTTCCAGACGGTATCCGCGCTGGAAAAGCGGCTTTCCGCAGAGGTCGAGATAGATCGTCGCCTTGTTGTTGCCCATGAAGACAAAAATCCTCACGTCTGAATCTTCGCGGTCGACATTCGGACGCGAACCGTGCACCTCGCGCAGCTGGTCGACAATCGCATCCTTGGTCTTCTGCGCGATATAATTAGTATGGGTGAGATTGCTCGAATGGCAGAATGCGCTGACTGCCAACGTATGTTCAGGAGTGAGGTATGGCGTCCAGTCGATGCTCTTTACACCGTTGTACAGGTCAAGTTCGCTCGGTGACTGGAATCTCTTGAGCACAAGCTGGATCCTCTGGGCGATGCGGGACTGCAGGCATGCGCGCCAGCCGTCCTCGATCTCTCCGAAGAACGGCGTTCCACCGCTGTTCAGTCGTACGCTCTTGAATCCGAGCTCAATGAGCTCGTTCTGCAGCGCCCTCTCGGTGCCGCTGCTCGCAGTCGCAAAAAATTCCATTGGCTGTGTTTTCATATGGCATGAAAATTAGCATATGGCGCCTAAAAGTAAATCACTGCAGTTTTTTTCATCTTCATTTACTTGCATTGAAACACTTGCATAACACATATAAATTATAAGACTTTTTACCAGATGGAGGCGGCAATGGGCATTCTTGAGGCTCTGAAACGGACATTCAACATCGGCGGCGCAAAGATCGAGATCCTCGCCGGCAGCAGTGTATTCCCCCAGGGCGGGGAGATAAAGGGACAGCTCCTGATCAAGTGCGGCAACTACGAGATATCCGGAAATTCCATCACAATGCTCCTCGAGGAGTTCTGGCAGGAACGGCGGGGTTCTGGAAAGAACAGTCATACGGTCACTGTGAGATCTCCCCATGGCAAGATCACTTTTGCAGACAGATTCACTCTCGATTCAGGAATGGAATACGCATATCCGTTCAGCTTCAAACTTCCTCTGAACTCCCGCCTTTCCACAAGCAGTACAGGCTGGAGCCTGATGGTGGTACTCGATGTGCCGAAGGCCTTCGATCCCGAAAAAAGGATCATCCTCAAGGTCGGACCTGCAAAGGAGTTCCTTGCCGTATCCGAAGCCCTGCAGCGCCAGCTGAACTTCAAGGAGAAGCCGAAGTCATGGCGATGGGACAAATCGACCAGCGCCACATACTTCCGGCTGATCCCGGCCGAAGACCTCCAGAAGGAGTTCGACTATATTGCATTTGAACTGCTCCAGGAGTACAACGGCGGAGTTTCAGGAACCGTTATCTTCGACCTGCAGGAGAAGTTCCTGAAGGATTATTTCAAGGCGATCGTCGACTTGGACTGGGTGCGACAGCCGTTCAAGCTCGAACGTTCGGAGCTTTACCGCGAGAAAGGATCCTTCAACTATGAATTCATCACTCAGAAACTCAACACCTATATCAGGAAGATCATCGCCGAACGAGATCCTTACAACAAGGTTTGAAAGAATGGAAATGGACAATATGAAGATCACGACTTTGCTCAGCTGCGGAATGCTCATTGGCTCGATGGCACAGACAGGAATGGCGGCAGACCACTACGTCAATCCCGACGGCAACGACGAGAATCCCGGGACTCTCGAGAAACCTTGGAAGACCATTGACCGCGCAAACCGCCAGGTGCTGAAGCCCGGTGACAGGCTACTTTTCGCGGCTGGAAAAATCTTCGAGGGCAATCTCGTTCTCGACGCGCAGGATGCCGGAACACCGGAGAAGCCCGTCGTCGTAGGCTCATATGGAAAAGGCCGCGCAACCATCAATGCCGGACTCGGTACCGCTGTTCTCATCCGCGACGCAGGCGGTGTAGAAATCCACGACCTTGTATGCATCGGCAGCGGCAGCACGAAGAACCATGGATGCGGCATCACATTCGTGAACACTCTGCCCGGCAATGTCCGGCTCAAACATGCACGCATCCTGAACGTCGAGACCTCCGGATTCGGACGCGATTTAAAACCATCCGCAAAAAAGGCTGATGCCTACCAGCCCCCCGCCGGATGCGGGATTTTCGTCGGCGGAGACGCCTCAGACGGCAGCAAGAGCGGCTGGGAGGATGTCCGTATCGAAGGCTGCGATTCCCACAACAACGAGTTCTACGGCATCTACATCACGGGATACTGGGACGAGAAATCAAAACTGTATGCGAACCATAATGTAACGATCTCCGGCTGCCGAGTCTACAAGAACACCGGGGATCCTGAATATACGGACAACCATTCCGGCAGCGGTATTCTTGTGGAGGACTGCGACGAAGGACTCGTCGACCGCTGTGTGGCATGGGAGAACGGCGCATTATGCAATACGAAGGTCGGAGGTCCGTGTGGAATCTGGACGGCTGTAGCAAGGCGTGTCGTGATCCAGCGCTGCGAATCCTACAACAACCGGACCGGCAAGGCGCCGGACGGAGACGGATTCGACCTTGACGGCGGCTGCATCGAGTGCGTCCTCCAGTACAATTACAGCCATGGCAACGATGGAGCGGGAATCCTCGTCTACACCTATGCCGGCGCTCCTCATGAGGACCGTGGAAACATCGTGCGCTACAACGTCTCCGAGAACGACGCAGTAAAACTCCGCCAGTACGGCGCGATCTATGTCGGCAACCACGGCAAGGGCATGTCCGGCATCGAAGTTTACAACAACACATTCATCACAGATCAGCCGGCACACGGCCTCGTCAACATCGTCGGCAATAGAGTCGGCGTGTCTTTCCGCAACAACATCCTGGTCACGAAGGGCGCACCGCTTGTCAATATCGACCGCGACAAGGACATCAGCGTCTTCCAGGGCAACTTATACTGGATGAAGGACGGCAAGTTCCTGACGTCGGGCAAGACAAAGAGCGGAAGTCTCGACGAATGGCGCAAGCTCGGGAAGGAGCTGATCGATGGAAAGCCGGCGGGGCTCCACGCCGATCCCCAGTTCGAGCTCGCCTCCCCGCACGGGACGGCAGGCGACTTGTCACGAATCCCCGGCTTGTCATGCTTTTTGCCAGCAGCCGGTTCTCCGGCAGCAGATATGGCACTGGACCTGAAGGCCCTCTTCAAGATTGATGCGGTGGAGACGGATTTCTCCGGACGCAAGTTCCCGACGGGCAAGCAGCACGACATCGGCGCCTGTGAACGTCCATAAGCGCGAAGGGGGAATTCCTAAAAAGGGAATTTGAACTGGAACCTATTCCTGGGATGAATAGGCTTTTTCGAATTCATCGTCTGAGCAGGCCTTGATTTTTATTGAAGGAGGGATCTTCTGGTCCTTGTTCCTCATGCCCATCAGCTGGATAGATTTCCTGAGCACCTCATTGATATTGAAACCGAACAGCTTAACCGATTTAGGATAGTCGAATGTCGCAGGAAAATTGGAATGCGATGACACGACTATGTCGCCAGGAATGCCTTTGCCCGATGCCTTGATGCCTTCAATGACACTTGCAGTCAGGTTGTCATCCGCTATATAAATTCCATCAGGGATGTCCTTCTTGTCCAGTTTGAAGAGGAGCTTGACTACATTCACCGCGCTCCACGGCGAAGCGATATGCACTGGCTGGATCCATTCATCCCTGCAGATGCATTTCTTCTCAGACAATATCCTTTTGAAATGAGGAAGGAAGCCGTTCGCCTGCTGCGTGGTCACAAACAGGCCGATCTTCCTGCAGCCTTTGCCTATGAGATAATTTACGCCCATTTCGACGACGGACTCGCCGTCGAGAATCACATTGGAGAGCTTGATATTGGCTTTTGAGTTCGTTATGGCTACACGTGGAATATCGCCCTCATCCGTGATAGGCGTGCCTGCGACCTGATATGGATTGGTCGTAAAGAATATTCCAGCCAGCCTGTGCGCACGTATGTCGCTTATAAGTCGTCCATAGTCCTCGGCACGCGGATCTCCGTTGATCTCGTAATAGCATCTTATACGGGATCTGACGTCAAGTTTCAGCTTGCCCGCCTCGGATGCGATCGATTCCAGGAACGCGCTCCAGTTGCGCTTCGGAGTCCCATGGAAGACTATTGCGTAATTATGCAGATACGGAGGATTCTTGCTTACGAAAGTGCCACTGCGCCCGCGGGGTTCGAGGAAGCCGTCAGCGGTAAGCAGCTCCATCGCACGCTGTACGGTCACGCTGCTGGCGTTGAAGGTCTTTTCGATCGTGACCCTGTTCGGGATCTTCTCACCGAGCGGCCATTCACCGGAGACGATCTTCCCAGTGATCGCCCTGAGTATCCCGCGGCGCTTTTCCGGAATCCTCCCCAGTTCTTTCTTGGTATGCATTTCAACAGCCATATTTTATGTTTTTACCGGCAACCTTCATATAATATTGCATTTTATGATATTTTCCAACAATATCAAAGTATAAGCCTTGAATACTTTACTTTACTATACTATATTGCTTTATCAAAGTATATTCCGGCTTTTTCCATAAAAAAGATTTAGTGCCATGGAAACAGGTGTCATAAAAAAACTCCTTGAGGAAAGGAAATACGAGACCGCCAGGCGTACGGCGATCGAATACCTGGAACATTCCGGTGACGAAGGCGTCCGGAACCAGATATGCCTCCTGCTGAACGAAGCCTACAGGAGCCTGGGAGATCTGCGCTGCGCAAGGGATGCTGTCGAAACGTTCAATCCCGCGAACACCCGCGAGGAAGTCCTGAAGAAGGTGCTGATGGCTGAGAATTCGGCCTTTTATTCATCCGAAGGGTTCTACCGCGATTCGGATGAGTCCAGGCAGGGATACTGCATCGATGAATTCGTCGCAAAATACCGTGAGCTTTCCGGGAAGCACTACGCTGACGCGTGCAGCGCCGCACGCTGCCAGGAGGATTTCGAACTGATCAGGCATTCCGCGCTAATCTTCAAGGCTGACATCAAAAAGATATTCCCCTCATTCCCCGATCCGGTCCAACCACCGCTAAAAACTTCTTCCACTGGAAAAACTGTTCCCATCACATGCATGCTTCAGGGCAGGATCACAGACGACGAAAACAAGCCTGTCTCCGGAATCGAACTTGTGCTGTCCATGAACAATTCCTTCTCCATCGAGGACTACCGCAGGACGGCTGTAAATCCCTCCTGCGGCCCCCAGAACATGGTTTTCAACGGCATCCCGGAAATCTTCACGGCCATTACAGATTCCAACGGCGGCTTCGAATTCAAGGACATGCCTGTCGGCCCCTATGATTATCTTGCCGCAAGGACCTCTTGGCGCGACGGCAGGTATCCGGTGATATTCCTCAAACAGGATTTCTCCTTGTCCATGGAAAATGCGTTTCTCGAACTGCTCCTCGCCCGATGGGAAAGCGCTCCTGCTGCAGGAGGTGCTGAAAAGTTCCCCGCCGTCAGGGCATTCGAGGGGGAATTCATCAGGAAGATATGCGAAAAGGAAATCAAGAATCCGTTCTATTACAAATTCCCAAGACAGCTGATAGGACTTCCAGTCGGAAGCCATGGACAGGGAACGCTTGCAGTCTTCACCGGCAGTTCAAGCTCCAGGCCTGTTCCTGTCCAGCTCTCTGCGGGAAAGGCCTGGATCTTCGCGGAGCTTCCCGAAGAGGATGAACTGGACGTCTGCATATACGAGGCTGAAAAAGATCTCGGCCTGAAATACGAGTCCGGCCTGAAAATCGACATCGGGAACGATGGCACAGCTGCTGTCAGCACGGGCGCTTCATCATTCAGGATACCATGGGGCTCGCAGAGGAAGCCCTCCCCTCCTGTCATTTCTGTAAAATGCGCAGATGGAATATGGCGCGGCACCGGCAGGTTCAAAGTCCCGGAAACGCTCGGTTTTTCATCCCAGACGACCGAACTCATCGAACAAGGCCCCTTGTTCATTAAACTGAGAATCTCATATGACTTCGGAGCGGACAGGCGGATTGAATACACGATCACCTTCCATGAAGGGGAGGCATACGCGCTTGTCCACGAAAAGTCATTCAAGATGGATGGCGCCTCCTTTGAATTTTCACTCAGGGAATTCTCCGGCGGCAGAGGATATCTGCACTGGTGCGCGGAACAGAACAGCCAGCACTGGACCACGCTCGCCCCCTCCAACCGCGAGCTTGCACGCCTGCAGGAATCGATCGCATGGTGGATCCCGAAGCATGGTTTTGGCTATGCCGCGACCATGGAAGGGCTCGAATCGAAGGACTACATCGGCGTCTTCACGATCAGGCGCGGGGAATGGCAGGATCTGGACTTTGAAAAAATATGCAACGGCCCCGGCGACGACAACCGCGAACTCGACTGGCCGTTCCCGGAAATGATCGGATCCACGCTGTCGATGATCACGGCCCATACTTCGAAGGACGGCGACTTCTTCTTCAACTTCAATTTCTTCAACGGCGAACGGCAATGGGGGATATTGGCCTCGTCATTCGACAAGAACGACGGCCCGTACAAGGAGCTGAGCCTTGTCCAGCACAAGAACTCCTCCCCAAGGCTCGATGATTTCAAGGACTGGCTCCTCGACATGAAGGATCACGAGGAACGGCCTTTTGTCCTGGCAAATGCAGATGAAATCCACCGTGTCATGGAGAAAATAAGAACTCCCGAGATGTCCAGGACCTGGAAAAACATGCTTGAAAATATACATATCGGGCCTGCAACCGCGCTGAAGGCGGTAATAGAAAATGACACTACTGAGATCTGGCGCCTGAAGCAGCTGATCCTCCACAACGCCAGGCTCAGATCGAAACTTACGCTCCAGGGGCGCGACTACGGCGACGTCTACAGTCCGGTCGGAGGAAGACAGATCACTCCGCTGGCCGAGCAATACGATCTCATCGCGCCGACAGGAGTTTTCACGGCGGACGAGGAACGGCTCGCGCGCTCATTCCTGATGCTGATGGGCCACATGTACATGGAATGCGATTTCATGAACTGGAGATATAATTCCAGGAACGCCAACTTCGAGGCCGACCGCACGGACATCGTCGGAACCGTAGGAATCTGCTTCAAGGGGAATCCGGACGCCGGCAGGTTCGTCGAGCATTCGACCGAGCTGATGAAGAAATCTCTTGAGGTCTACTGTACGCCCGGCAGCGGAAAATGGTATGAGAATCCCGCCTGCTACTACATGCATGCCGCCGGATGCAGGCTGAATCTCGCATATCATCTCTTCAGGCACGGCATCTCGGACAGCAGCAGGATCGAAAGATTGAAGGATTTCCTCCGCTGGGGGATTTTGCTGCTCACTCCGAAATGCCCGGGCGACTACGGAACAATGTGCAGGACGCTGAACGACAAGGAATATGAGGCGGAGAACAAAGTAAGGCTCATTCCTCCGGTCGGGGATCATGCACAGCTCGGACAGCGCGTTCCGGAATATTATCTGCTCATGAGCAAGCTCTACGAAAAGAAAGATGCGGAATTCGCAAACTTTTTGAAATGGGCGTATTTCCAAGGCGGATGCGACGGGCAGAGGAAATCACAGTATCCCGCCCTGCTCTGCTCGGTTGAACCAGAGGAGCTCAGGAAAGTTTCCGAACCTGTCCAGCTTACGAGCCGCAGGCTTGAAGGTTTCGGGGCGATTTTCAGGGAAAACTTCGGCAAGGACGATGAGTTCTACCTCCTGTTCAAGATGGGGCCGGGAGGATACCGCTACCACCGCACCGAAGGCAGCATAATTCTTTTCGCCGACGGAAAACCTATCATATACGACGGCGGCGAGGCCGGAGAGACCTGGCGCCACAGCACGCTTTCCTTCTATGATACACATATGCCTCTTGCGGCCGGACACATCGAGCGTTTCGCTTCATTCTCGAACCTGGATTTCGCGCAGGGTGTAAATCCAGCTGCAATAAAACCCGGCGAACCGGTATTCCTCAGCGACAACTGCCACCACAGTCTTGTGGAAATCGCAAAATCGCGTTTCGAGGAGAAAAATCCGATCAATGCAAGATCCATGATCTACGTCAAGGATGAATATGTGGTGATGCACGACAATCTCAGGCTCCATGGCATGGACATCCCCGTCTACTGGCATCTGCAGGCGGTCGCCGATTCACATACGGGAATCTTAAGCAGGGGATACGTTTTCAAGGGACGCTTCGGAACGGATTTCCAGGTGATCCTGCCAGGCCTTGATTCCTCGACGGACGAGATAACCCAGCAGCCGGTAGTGGAACATGACGGCAGACCACTTGAAAAATGCTTCACGATGCGGCATCTTCAGATCAGGGTCGAATCACCCGAGACGATAGGCGCGCTAATACGTCCATTGTCAAGGAACAGGAAACCAGTGAAAGCTGTCAATATCGAGAACAACGGCGAAAAAATCGGCATGCAGGTTTCCGGCGACGGCATTTCCGACACGCTCTTCCTTGCAAGGGACGAGATCATCTATACAGACGACAGGATTTCGTTCAAGGGGCGTTACGGAATGGTACTTGAGAGAAAGGACTGCCTGAGCCTGATCATCATCGACGGCGAATACATCAGGTGCAACGGAGTGTGCATCGAATCGCATGGACAGCAGACGTGCGTCCATATCCGCCCGGACGGTATCAGCGTCGAGGCGGCGGATCCGGAAAAGGTCAAAGTGGAACAGGAGGCAATAAGACATTGAATATCGAATATCGAACGCCGAATATTGAATATCGATTTATGGGTGCCGCTGAGGGATCAAATGCAAAGAACGCCCGAGCACGGGCTACTGCGAGCAAATAAAATGTTTGTAGTAGCGCATGTTTGCGCGTTATCTTATGAGCTGGAATGTCAATACAAGGAAAACTGAATGACGCTAAGTTAAGGCGCACACTAAAGTGTGTACTCCAAAATTTGGAGTCCAGCCTTTAGGCTGTCTCCTCTTACAAACGCCTTAACTTAGCGCCATTCTAAGGAGAGCTGCAATGGATAATAGAAGTTTTTGCTGTCCTATCCCCATAATCACCTTATCTGCACTCTTGCTGTCGATATGCCCCCTGCTCTCCGCACAGCAGGCGGATGCGCCCAAGGCGAAGAAGACAACAATCATGCCCCTGGGGGATTCAATCACCGAGGGAGGCTCCTTTTTTGTCTACCGCTATCCTCTGATGGAAAAACTCCTGGCTGCAGGATATGACGTGGAGTATGTCGGCTCCAAAACCACGCAGCCTGTCAAGAACTCCCCTCTGGGCGTACTCAAACACGAGGGCTATGGCGGCAGGAATGTCGGTGACCTCGCCGGCATGTTCAAGGAACTCTACCAGCAGAATCCGGCTGACATAATCCTCATTCATGCCGGACACAACCAGTTCGCCGACAAGGGGCCCGTCCCGGGCATGATTGAAAAGACAAAGTATATCATCACCACTGCGCGCACCATCAATCCCAAGGTCATCATTCTTCTGGCACAGGTTATTCCCAGCGGAAAACTGCCGAAATACTCATATATCCCGGATCTCAACAAGGCCCTGAAGACGCTTTCAGAAGAACTGAACACAAAGGAGCAACCGGTGCTCATCGTCGACCAGTATGAAGGTTTCGACTGGAAGACGGACACTGTCGGAGACATGGTACATCCCAACGCAAAAGGAGCCGAAAAAATGGCAGTGAAATGGTTCGAGGCCTTGAAGAAGGTGCTGCCACCGTCGGCCACCAAGAATAACTAAACCAATTGTAAAAATCAGAAAATAATGTTCTCGCACAAAGGCACAGTGGCACAAAGCATAAAATGGAGCAAATGTTTTCGGAAAAGAGTCAGAGAAAAGACATTTTTCAAAAGGTCTTGTCTCTGTCCGAGCAAGAATGCGAAGGAGAAAATAATCTTGTTGACTTTCTTAGTGGCCCCCACTCTTCTTCGTAGTGAAAGTTTTCTTTGTGGCTCCGTGACTTTGTGAGAGAAAAAGAAATTGGAATTTTTAACTATTGCCTCAGACAAACCGGCCTCGTCAAGCGCCAAGGCCTTAGCGATGACATTAGTAGCAAAAGGAGCTAGCTTCTATGAAAAACCGTATTCCATCCCTTCTGGTCATTTCATCAATCGTCCTTTCCCTGTTCATGCAAGTCGGCCTCCTCCCTGCAGCCCAGGATGACGCAGCTGCGAATTCCGCAGCGCCACAGGAGACCGGTGCAAAAATCACTTATGAACTTCCAGCAACCGGCCCTCTCCCCAAGACCTACCTTGTCACTCTCGCAATAGTTGATCCGAAAAATCCGGACTGGATAATAAGCACGTTCGTGGCGGGACAGGTACGGACAGTCACCGAAGAGAACAAGGGCAAGTTCACAGAGACTTGGAACGGACTTGATGAGAATTACATGCCTGTCCCTCCGGGAGACTATGCGGTAAAAGGAATTTTCTCCCCTGCGCAGAAGTGGGCGGTCGACAATGAATGGCATGCGATTGTCCCGAAATATGCAGGCGCGATATCAGGCTGGTGGCCGTATGTTGACGCCCCGAAGGAGCAGCTGAAATCACCGTTTGGCGGGGATCCTGTCTCATCGCCGTTTGGAGATGTGGCAGTAGGCCTGAACGGAATCGCCGTCTTCTACTACCAATATCTGGAAAATGGCAAGAACTTGCCGATGGTGGATCTGAAAAAGCCCGGAGTTACGCCCGATCAGTTCATACAGGCGTTCAATTCAGGCGGCGCCGGTGGCGGCCATGATGTAACCACCGACGGTGAAACCGTGTGGGCGTCAAGCACCGATGGCGGCCCCAAGTATGTCTACCGCGCTGATGGCAAGAGCTTCGGCAGCAGTCCGAACGCGAACCGCCGCAACTCCTATCTCCCCGAAGGCTGGGTGACTTCGATGTCCTGTATGAAGAATTCCGCCGGCAAGACGCTTGTCTATGTGGCACAACGCGGCAAGATAGAGAATGAAGACGTAAAAAAGGGAAACAGGGTCAGGCAGAGATACACTGAGAGCGATGAGGAGTTCGTGAACAAGATCACCGTCCACAACGGGGATAACGGCGAAATCCTCGGATCGATTCGAGTCACCTTTCCGCTTTCAATCACCATCCAGGGCGGAAAGATCTTCGCGCTCAGCAAGGATGAAAGCGGCTATCATGTCCTGTCCGCAAAACTCAATGACGGACTCCCGGCCAAGGATGCCTCATGGGAAAAAGTCTTCGACGTAGGTGAGAAAAAACCATCCAACCTCAAAGTGGATTCCAAAGGACGTTTCTACCTGAGCGAGCCAGCCGTCAACAAAGTCTACCAGATGGACGGAAAAGGAAAACTTCTGCGCACATTTGGAAAGGCCGCCGCGCAGAAGCCCGGCTCATATGATCCTCTGACCCTTATGGGACCGACAAAACTCGCCACATGGCTCACTCCCGAGGGAAAGGACCACCTGATCATCGTGGAAAGCGAAGGTCCCAACCGCGTCGCCGAATGGGATACGGACAACGGCGATCTCATCCGCGATTTCCAGACTTACCAGACTTACACTAACAACTCCGGCTACGGCATCGATCCGGAAAATCCCGAGGACCTCTATATCCAGGGGCAGAAAGGCTGGCTGAACCGTTTCAAGATCGACTACGCAAAGCATACATTCAAGATTGATGCGGTATGGCCGATGAAGAAGATCGAAGATCCGCGCATAATCTCATCGCGCGACCATGACATCGGAAAGATGTCTGTAATAAATTTCAACAAGACAGTCTACATCGCCGGATCCCAGACCGCACTCGTCTACCGCATGACGCCGGACCGCTGCGCCCTTTCCGCGGCAATACTCAGGGAAGGCACCGGCAAGGACGCAAAATATTCCTTCTGGCATGATTCCAACGACAACGGAAAAGTTGATGACGACGAGACCAGTCCAGCGGCAATGCCGGGAAATATGTTCTCATACCATGGACAGAACTGGGGCGCCGACCTGAGCTTCCTCGCGATACAGCAAGGTTCACAGGATGCATGGACGCTTCCGCCTACGGGTTTTGATTCCCACAAGAATCCTATTTTCAAGGAATGGAAGAAAGTTTTGAGGGATCCGATATTCGAAGCGAAAGAAGCTGGCAAGGCTGACGCCGTACACGGAGGAAATGAGATGGGCACCCGTTTCAGCAGCGACTGGATGCAGATGGATGGACTTCCTGCGGAAGGATATTATGTCCAGGCGCGTTCCGGCAAGAACTTCAACGCGAACGAAGGTTCGGAGCACAAGGTCTCACGATATGTTCCCGCAGGCGATGGAACATACAAGTTGAAGTGGCGCGTAGGGCGCACTGCTCTGCAATGGACTGCACGCAACGGCGAGATTTACGGGGCAATGCGAATACGCCGTCCAATCAACGGCATCCTGCCAGTACTCGACAACAGCAGGTGCGGTGTGATCCTATATAATGAAGATGGCCTGTACATCGACACTCTTTTCCCGGATTCCAAGAAGGTCAGCAAGGAACAGGGCGGGCTTTATCTCCTGCCCGGCGAATATTTCACAGGTTCGTTTGTCCCGAACAGGATCAACGGGAAAATATATTTTGCATTCGGAAAATATACACCGCTCCTTTTTGAAGCAGTGGGATGGTCGATGAAAGACAATCCTGTGAAACAGATCACGACATTGCAGAAGACGGTCTCTATAACGTCCTCCCAGATCGCGACACCTCCCGCAATTGCAATCAGCCTGCGCGGCGGTGCAGGCGAAGCCATGTGGGCGCAGTTCGCCCCTGCCCTCGGCGGAGTGAATTTAGATGGTTCAATGGAAGGCTGGGAGACAGCTGAGCCTGTGAAATATAAATCAGGACAGGACAGCTCAGTGGAAGTGCATTGCCTCTATGATCCTTCGAAGCTCTATCTCCGCTGGCACGCACGCCTGCCGGCAAAATTCCAAGCCAAGCCACTGCCTCCCCTGCCTCGCATTTTCACGCATGACGTTGAAGCTTACACTCTCGACTTCTATATCCAAGGCAATCCCAATGCGAAACCCGGAGGAAAAGAAGGCCGTCCAGGAGATGTACGTTTCACTTTCGGACTCTTCAAAAATGGAGACAAGATCGAGCCGGTAGGCATCGGCATGTATTCCTCTTGGGAAGGCAAAGGAGCCTCGCCACAGACCTACCGTACCATTGTGAGGACAACCTCCTACGCGCATGTCGGAGCGATAGAGGGGGCCCAATATGGATACGTCATGGACAAGGACGAAAAAGGTTTCGTCATCTCTGTGTCCATTCCGCGCTCTGCAATTCCGGCAATACAGAAACAGTTTGGTGAGGACTTCAGGACGCTTGTCAATTTCAGCGCGAACTTCGGCGGACACAACAAATTCTGGTGGTCAAACAGCGACGCCTCAGCAAGCACCGACACTTATGATGAGCCCAGCGAGGCCGGACTTTATCCTGGCGCATGGTCACCTCTTTCACTTCTCGGAGTAAGCGGTGGCGTGACTGTACGGAACTGGCTGGTATGCGGTCCGTTCGGCGGCGAGGAGATGAAGAAGATGGACTGGAACATCCATGAGGAGAAGAAGAAGGAGCTCCGCAAGTTCATGGCATCGGCAAAATATCCGCCCGACGACGGAATAGTCGATCTGAAGGCAGTCTACAAGGGTGACATCATCCAGGGCTACTGGAACGATCCGAAACAGGTCTCATGGAAGCCGCGCTCAGTTGAGGAACTGGACACCCGCGTTTATCTAGGGAAAGTAGCCGAACTTTGGTATGCCTCAACATGGATATATGCTCCGGAAGCCACTGACGTGGAACTTGAATTCCAGGCCAAGCCACAGAACAATGTTGAGTGGCGCTTCAACAATGAAGTTGTCAAACTTGGAAAAACCAAGGAGATCGCCACCCAGAAGCATGCCGTCTCAAAGACAGTCACCTTGAAACAGGGATGGAACCAGATCTGGTTCCGCACCTTCTGCGAAGGGTATAACCTGCAGGTCGGCGTGGTGCTCAGGGCTCCCACGGAAAAACTATGGACATTGAAATTCTCCGGCGAACCGCCGAAGGAAAAGTGAAACATTTTTGATTTTCGACTTGTCCGCCGTAGTCCTGAGCCTTATTGAAGGACGAAGGAGGATTGCTGATTTTTGATTGCTAAACTGCCTTGGAACGCCAGACCCCGTGCTGGCGACGGCGATCCTTAAGAAATAAAAGAACGCGCAAAATCCGCTTCAGGCGGACTACTACAAACGAAACATCTGTTATTGAGTTGAATCCTATAGTTGGAGTTCACAGCTTCAGCGTGGCATTTTGTTAGTAGTTAACGCATTCTTGCGTGTTCTTTTGCCGCGAATTCACAGCCAATAATGGCTTAACTACGAACAATTCAAAGGCATCGGCTCTTTGGCCGTAAGGTATCCTTCCTGGCATTTCTCATACTTGTGCGAGGAATCCTTCGTGAACTTCGTGTCCTTCGTGGTGAGAAATTCCTAAATCATCTTCTCCTGGCAGTCGGACACAAGCCTTATGGATTCAGCTGATATGCGTGAGGCCTTTGCCAGTTTTGGCCATTGACGTACAGATTCACGAACCTCTCCGATAATGTCCTCGCTTTCCGCCCTTGTGATACCAGCGAGCTCTGCAAGCCTGTTGAAATCCTTAATGGTCGGATGCCTGCCTTCACCGGCGACGCTGGTCGAATGTTCTCCTCCGGGACCATAGGAAAACATGAGGTCGTATGGCGGAGCAAAGGACCATCTGCCTTTTGAATCCATCACGAACGCGAAATTCCTGCCGTGATCGTCGCGGTTGTATGAAAGGACATTGAAAACCATCAGCCGGAAACACATTTTCACTTCGGACATGCTGCCTGTCAGCTTGTAACAGACTTTCAAGAGAATCTCATAGTCAAGGGAAGGGAGTCTGAAATCCGCATGGATCATCCCGCTCAGCGTATGGACATGCCTTCTCTTGTTATTCTCGCGATCGAATCGCTTAATTCCAAAATATGAATTCCCCCTGCTATCGTTGAATAGATGGTGTTCCGGAACATGAAGTCCAGCCTTTTCAGCCATTACGGAATAGACGTATTCAATCTTGCCGGCGTCCTTGAAATCATTTTCAGCCCTGAACTTGATCAGCCATGGCTCGAAGCCTTCGGGCAGTTCGCTTTCGCCTGAAATCAGTTCCTTTCCATTGAAACCGGCCAGGATTTTCGGTCTGGCTCCACCGGGCGAACCTCCAGCTTTAGCCATCTCCGGCAACACTTCCTCTGTCCTGCCCTGGAGGATCTCCATTGAGTTCTTTGCAAGTTTGTAAAGGTTCAGGACGGTATCATGTGATTGTCCAGTATCCTCTGCAGGTTCATATGCTAGAGCCCCCATTCCGTTATCTCCAATGTATGAGAGCCTGTCAATGGCAGTAATATCCCGGATGTTCCGGTCATGCGTACGGAAAAAGCGATCCATCAGGAGCAGTCCCCAGCCATCAGGGATGGAATCATTGAAGACACCATGTATCTGCGGAGGGAAGCTGTCATGGTTCTCCTGAAGTCCGGCGGCAAGCCTCAGTTTGAATGGTGAAATGTTAATCCCCCTCCTGAGAAAATCGGAATCGTATTCGAAGAAGCATCTTTTCTCGGAAGTCTCCGCCAGGACGCCCACTAAAACCGGCGATGAAGGATTTTCCTTGAGATATACGTTCAGTTTTCTCACAAGGTCCCCCGTTGGCGTGATTTTTTACCTTCAACTCTTTCCAGCTCTGCCATTGTCCCTGCTTCATGCGGAGGAAAAAGTTCAAGGAACTTGTCAAGACAGTTCAAGGCTCCAGCAATCTTCAAGAGGCTTGATAATGATATCATTCCCGTAGATTCAAAGCGCCTTATACTTATCGCTGGAACCCCTGATTTTTCCGACAATGTCACCTGCCTCATACGATATTGGAGCCTTAGCTTCCTTGCCCTGTCCGCAAGAATCCTGCTTACTTCAGCAGGCATATAGATGTTTATATTATCGCTCATATTTTATCTCTTATACTTATTTATTAGATTGTATTGATAATATATGAGCTCTTATAATATTTACAAGCGGGATGCTTCGGAAATTCAGCCGAATGGCTATGATGTCACATATACTATCTTATTCGGCACGGCACCAATCTTTCTTCTTGGTGACTGAAAATTCCCATGTTCATAATTCATTGGATCACAGGCAAGATGCCTGTGTTACATTGCCGGCAAGATGCCGGCGCTCCGATGGGAACAGCCCTTACGGGCTTAACTACGAACAAATACGCAGAATCCAAACTACGAATCTTGAGGTCTCAGCTTAAAACCTAACACCTAAAACTTAACACTTAATTCTTCGTGTCCTTCGTGGTGAGAAAATCTTATATGAATCTGAAATCCGGTGTTTCACCATTCTTGATCACTTCATGCACCTCGTCCCACATCCTGTCCTGATATGAACGGCAGGTGTAGAGACCGAGAAGGGAATATGTCAGCGTTGTCGTCGAAGGTTTCCGGATCAGTTTCTTCCCCTGCAACTTCGCAACAAGTTCCTCATAGACTTTCGCCAGCTCCTTGCGTTTTCCGTCGCGGGTGAAAATTCCACCATGGTTGGATATGTCGTTTGCCTTCGGCATGTCGAATGTCGGCCAGTTGATGAAGCCGTTGACGTGCGGGATCAAGGCATCCGTCAATTCCCTGGTATAGTCCGCATGTTCCTTCTCGCTCCTGTATGGGAGTTCGCAGAGGAAACGTGAAGTGCCTCCGCCATACCAGCCAAATTCCTGGACAACGACAGGCTTGCCATAATGATCCATCCTGGCATTGCCGATGCAGGAGCTTAGCCAGTATTTCAGAGGTTCACCGCCGTCAAGCGGATCTCCGCGTCCTTTTGGAACTGCCTGCCATGCCGGATAAGGATGGAACGTCACAAAATCAAATAGTTCATGGAGTGCACGGTTATGGAATCCATTAGCGAGCCAGAGATCCTGGTCAGGTGACAGCCAGGTGTTGTTTCCTGACACGATCATCTGTCCTGGCGCAGCAGAACGGATCGCGTCGCACTGACGCTTGCACCAGTCGTAGCCGCGGTCGTTCAGGTAATTGCGAAAGTCGCAGGCGCATATGTCGAAGGGCTTCTCAATGAACTTGACGGAGCCGGGCACATCCTTGAATGTTGCGAACTTCGCACCATAGACGCGGTTCATCGCTTCAATGCATCCGTACCGTTTCTCAAGCCAGAGCGGCCAGCGATCCTTGAGCATCAGATCAATTTTGTTAGCATTGACGGCGCCAGGCGTGACCATGTGTGATTCATTATCGAACAGAAGTTCGTTGCGAAGATCCAAGGCCCATATCGCCGGATGATCCTTATAGTGACCTGCAAATGCCTCCCAGAAAAGACAGTCGTTATCGAGCGCCTTTCCAGAATCCGCGAGAATCGGCATGTCGAACCAGTCGTTCCCGCCGAGATATCCTCCGACAGGCATCAGGTATATTCCATGTTTCTCAGCGAGGCTGATGAACGTATCCCAGTTCTTCATGCCTTCGGACTTCAGTCCTGTCTTCGGATCGAAGACCTGGTTGACACCGATCGCCTGCCGGAGGCAGTTGAGCCCGAGTTCCGCCATGATGCCGAACCTGCGGTCACAGTCATTGGCATCAAATTTCTGGAACAGTGTACCCTGTCCGGGATGCTGGTCGTCCAGCATGTTTCCGCCAATGGGAGTTATGGGCCTTCCCGATCTTTCCAGTTCAAAATTCCATCTGTCAGCTGATACTCTTACTTTTTTCATAGTTGAATCCCGAGTTTAAATTGTCATCGCTCAAAGATTTACTGCTTATATGGAAAATTCCAAGTTCCAAAATCCAAATCCCAGACAAATTCCAGTATTCAAACAAGGGAAAAATCCAAGAACAGCTCTTGCGAGCTTAATCCTCTTGAAACCAAGACAGCCTAAAGGCTGGACTCCAAACTTTGGAGTTCACACTTTAGTGTGTGTAATTTACCCATACCGAGTGTTGTCTCTTGTCGTCTAAGGTGCCACCGAAGGAGTTTGGCGGATTTGCGTGCTCTTATTTTCCTAATGGAGTTCTACGTTCCCTCAAAGTTAAACCTTGATTTTCCAGTTCCGGATGTTCTATTTTCAAGTGCATGCGGGGGTGCTAAGTCAAGATGTTTCCATCCCTTGTTTTTGCTGGCAAAAGCGGAATTTTGCAAAATAACAAGTTAGGAATGAATGGATAAAGAGAAAAACATAGTGATATTCATTCTGGTTTCTATTGCGATTATCTATCTGATATTTCCGATAATTGCTGGTTCGCTTAATTTCAGAGATTGCCGTGGCCCAAAGTTTTATAATTCGACACATCATTATACTTTATACAGAATTGGCTATTCTGTCTTTCATGGAGGCAAGCCAAGAGAGCCATTCAGGAAGAGAACATGGTTCTACGGGATTGAAGGAGAACCATATAAAAGTAATATTTCAATTCCTAACAATGCAGATTCTCCTAATGATGTAACACCATAGGAAATCATTTTACGTTCGGCAAGGGTATATCGATGTAGAAAACAAACTTGACGATTCTTTTGGCGGTCTGCGTCGGCTGTTCAACGGCACCGCAATCAAAAGAGAAGGAGATGATCCTTCTGGATTTAAATGATTAATTGATGAGCAAGGCGAATCCTTGGAGTGCGGCACCCCTGTGCCGCTTTGGAATTCAGTCGGAAGCGGGATTTAGAAAAACAAATTCACTGTAAAGAAAAGCGGCTCAGGGGTGCCGCACTCCAAAGTCAGGCCAAAGTGCCTGACATAAAAGCAAAATAGTTTCCAGAAGGAGAATCACATGAAATACCTCACCCAAAACAGCCTTGCAGGAACAATCGATTCGGTTTCCGAAGCTCTTTTCTATTCGCGTGATATTCCAAAGACAGAGTGCATTGCGGTCGGGAAATGGCTGGCTTCCCGACAGGGACTTCCGGGCTCCTACGCCAACATGTTTGCACCGACAAAAGTGGACATGCAAAATGGCATCCGGGTATTCACAGGTGAAAGAATAACCAGTGGCGCCGCAATCTCACATATCCTTGGAGAGGAGACCTGCCGCATCTTATCCATAGTGGATCTCAAGGACAAGGAAATAAAAGCTGCACATCTCGCGGCTATAAAAGGTTTTTCCTCCCGGCTCGAAGATTCCGAGAAAAGAGGGTACGGGATTGGAACCTACTGTTGTGGCAAATGTTCCACCTCATACTGGAGGAATCTTCTTGTCACAAAGTTTTCCAAGCGGGAAGAACGATTGGTGAAAGGCATGAAAGAATTAAAAAAGAGCCGGCTTGGCGATGGTCATTGGCGCCGCTTCCCATTTTTCTATCTGAGCCTTGCCCTGACAGAACTCGGTCCCGGCCTGGCAAAATCCGAAATGCAATACGCCGCTCCGCTCTGGGAAAAGTATTTGAAGAACGCCCGGAATTCCAACAACAAACACATGAAGAGACGGCTGAGGATCGGAGTGAAATTGCTTGAGTTGTGCTAGGTCCAGATGTAATTGTTTTTCAACAAGGACGTTTAAATGTTTTCACAACTGGCGTTGACCCGGAGTAATCTTATGACAAGACGATACATGACGGTTGGAATACTGTTTTTCTTTTTATTCAATGGATTGCTGCCGGCCCAGCAGGAGACTACTAAAGTCACCCTGCAGAAAGATGATAACAGCGTAGAGAAACTTCCGCTTTTCATCAAGGCCAGGGAAGCGTCCGCCGAGAGATATAAATTTGCCGCAGGCAAAGGGGCGCAAATCCTGCCCACCCCTGACGGCAGGAGTTTCTACATACTTTGGTTTCCAAAGGGCACCTCATCCAAAAATCCTCCTCCCATGATCTTCACGCTTCACGGTCACGGCAGCTGGGCTTTTGACGAGTTCTTCCTATGGCAACCCCATATTGCCAAGGCCGGATATGGAATTGTGGCCCTTCAATGGTGGTTTGGAGAAGGTGAAAAGCCGAACGATTACTATCTGCCCAGGGAAATAGTCCATAACATGGCAAAGATCCTCGGAGTTCAGAACATTGCAAAGAGATCAGTCCTTGCACACGGTTTCAGCCGTGGTTCGGCTAACATCTACGGAGTAACGGCACTGGACAACAAAACGGATAAATTCATTTTTATGACAATTGCCAACGCCGGAAAGGCTGGCGATGATTTCCCGATCAACCGTGAAATAGAGAACGGACTGCTCGGACCGCAGCCGCTCAAGGATACATTGTGGATCACATATGCCGGCGCGAACGATCCGCACCCCGACCGTGATGGCATCGCTGGAATGCGGAAGGCTCAGGACTGGATCAAACGTTATGGCGGCAGCATAGTGTCAGCCATAGAGGACGCCAAGGGGGATCACGGAGGTTTTCACCGGAATCCGGCTAATGTGGAAAACGCCCTGGACACATTCAAGCGATCGCTTAATGATGCGGAGAATCAGAAGAAGAAGAAATAAAAATGCATTCGCGTTGTCACGGATTTTCCAGCGGCTGAGGAGCACGGGCTTCATCAGTCTTGCGCACATTCACATTGACTTTCCTTGTAGCTTCGTCATAATCGAAAACCAGCCAGAGAGGCGGCGACACCGCCATGCGGTTGTCCACATAGTTAAAAGTGTAATCCCGCACCAGCACGCCCGGAAGAAGCACGTGGTTCAGAATCTCCAGATGGAACCGTTGCAGCTCCAATCGTTCATATTTCGTCAGCCGTTCAAGCACCGGCTTGTCACCTGGACGCACCGAGTGAAGTTCCCAGCCTCCGCCCGCAGTCATCTGATAAATCCCAAGCTCCACCAGCCGTTTTCTAGCTTTCTCGAGCTCATCCTTTGCCTTGGAACCTATCTTTACGGCCTCCGCGTCAATCGCCTCGCGCTGCCGGAGATAGAACATCGGATCGTCCTTCCATCCGTTGAGGACAGCTTCGAGCATGTCCTTGACCGAACGCCCCTGAGACGGCACAGTCTTGAGGAGAGGCTGGCTGCTTGCTTTCGCATCACGCCGGACTGCATCCCTCCGCGCATTCAGATTACTCGCTGGTTTCGCTTCCCGCTGCGCTTCGAATTTTTTCACCAGCTCCAGCAGTTCCTGGCGTACCGATGCAGACGCAGTCCGTGCATCATCTTTCAAACTCTTTTGCAACATTTCCCGGACCATCCCCTCGCCTTTGCCGTCGACCATTTCCAAAAGCGCAGGCCAGTCACGCACGTGATACGGTGCAATGCCCTCTCCCGGCAAAAGCACATCCGTCTCATACCCGATCCGTGTATCGCCTGCAGAATAGTGGATGTCCACCAGGCGGTTCTTCTCGTCATACGTGCGGAGCTCGTTGTCAGGACAGCAGACGCTTATAAATGCTGGTGCCGACCAGCCCTCGCCAGTGCTGGCGAATACGCCGATGTCAACGCGGTTCGTGTCAATTGAACTTCCCGCCTCAACTGGAAAACGATCATGCCACGCGATCGTCAACAGAGCTTCGCTGCCATCCTTAGAAGGTTCGATCCTCACAAGTTCCAGATTGCCCTGCAGAAGAACCCAGCGGAACTGCAATGGCCTGTTCATATAGTCGAAACTTTCGGCAGCGCTCACCTTCATCCGCATTGCGCGGTCCCAGCGCCGGAAAATGCGCCCCACCACCGCAGGCGTTTCACAGAAACGTTCGGACGGCATGCCTTCCGGCGCATTGACGCCCGGCTTCATCATGTCCTCATCCACCACTCGCACCATGGCAAGCGGTAAAATCTGTTCCGGTGTCATGGCATGCGCCGCCTTTACCATCTTAAGCTCGTTGAGCTGGTCCCCTCTGAACACAATCGGATGCGCCTTGCCTGTGAAATAGTCCTCGGGCTTGACCACCTGCGTGTTGCTGGCACGCATGATCGCCTGGAGCGTCGGCATCAGAAGTCCATGCTTGACCAGAATTTCCTTGACCTTCGGATCAAACGCCGCCGCCGTGTGGATCATCGCATTGAGGAATGGAATGTCACTTCCTGAAGATCCCTTCGAAATCAGAACGTACGGGCTGTTCAGCGGAAGAAGATCCCCGTACATGCCCTGGCCATTGTGGCCGGGCAGGTAGTCATGATGGGCGGGATACATATAGAGATTCGAACCGCGGTACTGCGTACAAAGTTTTGACATGCCCATTGGCTGCATCATCGCGTGACGCGGATTGCATCCGCCCTTCTCCGGCGCCGAGGACGTCGATGAATTTCCAAACGTCACATCTGATCTGACTCCGAGAAACAAAGCATAATCCTCATTCTTCGCCGTCTGTTCCTTCGTGTATTCGAAGTTGCGCAGCTGTGGAAACTGAGACCTCTTGATCGCGGAGTGCTCGCGGTCGCGGTTGTCGTAGCAATCTCCCTTGTTGCCAGCCGCAGTTCCCTCTGCAAACCACTGGTTCAGCAATCGCTGAACTTCGTCCTTGCCATCCAGGCACGGCCTGTCCGGCGCCGGAGGCGTGGCTTTCTCAGCAGTTTGCGGAACTGTTCTTGCCGCCTCCTCTTTCTGTAATTGCTCGTAACGCTCCACAAGTTTCGGCCACAGCACCGAGGTCTCGCCAGGTTCAAGCCCACCTTTATCCACCAGATCAACTTTCCCGAACGCAGGCGGATTCGTCCACAGCATCTCCTTCTCCATATGCTTAGGATTCAGCAGATCAACCACCCTGTCCGCAGCATGCTGTTGGTACTGGATGTTCCCCCACATCGCTTCAATCGCCATCCGCAAAGACTGACCCGCCTTGTACGCCTCACCGTCCGGACGAAGCATCTTCCAGTCTATTCTAATGATCTGCAAATATCCTTTTCCGTCCGCATCCGGACGGAAACTCATCTCCACTCCCTGCCCTATGGCCTGTTCAATCGTCTTCTCAACTTTCCCGCCCGGCGCCAAGTCCCCGTAAACCGCGTATGCCACTGCCTGCTTGCCGTCTGTATACCAATACCCGTCAAGATGCAGCAACTGTTCCGGTTTCTGTGGTTTGTCGGCAAGGTCCGGACTGGTGTTGAAGCGCAGTTGAACAGTATCGCCACACCACGCTTGTCCCGGCGACTTCTTAGGATCCACGTGGTTGACCATCGGTGTCGGATCCTTGAATTCGAACGCCAGATAAAGGCTTGACTGATCGTACATCGACGTCACACGCACAACGTATCGAGGCTTTTCAATGTCGTCAGCCATCACGATCGCTCCGCTGCGGTCCCAGCCGCTCAAGTCCTTATCCAGACTCACCGGCCCCGGCGCAGGCGTCGAACGCAGGACATGGTTCTCCGTCGAAGCAGCAGATCCATTCTCAGCCAGACAGATTACACATAGAACTAAAAATGATAATAATGCCACGCGCATCATGATTGCCTTTTAAAGGGAATTTGGTTTTAATATTTCCTGAAGATAATCAGACTGCAGGGGAATATCAAGACGAACTTCCTTAAAACTTTCTCGCAGAAACACTCGGCGATAAACCCCGTTGGAGTACAAACTTTAGTTTGTCTTACTATTAAATAGTTTACGCAAGCTGAAGCTTGTACTCCAACTAAAACAATCAAGTTCCCGGCAAAGCACGCGCGTTTTAGCTCCCCTTCCCTATATCTTCCACTTGATCTCCAGGGCCTTTTTCGACTTGGCGCTTTTAGTAATGCAGGATATTAGTTCATCGACATCGTACCCGGTCAGGCGCGACTGCGTTCCCTGCTTGCCCTTGGAAATGTTCTCACAGAAGAAGGCTATCGCGCGGTCAAATGGAGAAACCGGCGCAAAGCGATATTCGGTCGCAGTCCCGTTGGCGCTGCCACAATGCACCATCAACGATCCCTTGATGTCAACCTTGTCCCAGAACGGACAGTAGACATTGATCCTGCCTTTTGTACCAGTTATTTCAATTGTCTCATCCCAGCCATCACGCAGATATCCTATCTTGTCCAGGGAATGCATGAGGGTTTCGTAATGGACAGGTCCGTTCTCGGTCTCCATGAGCGCGGCAGCCTGCAGATCGTAATCCCTGTCCTTCGGAATGGCCATGTAGGCGTAAAGGCTGCTTGGTCTTCCCAGGAAGTGGCAGACAAGATCAAGTATATGGCTTCCGCCGCAGACCAGCACGCCGCCGCCGAGGTTCTTGACCAATACTGATTTCCCTCCGGGCGGAGTGTGGCATGCCCCTTCCTTGGGATTTCCGCTCCACATGTCGCCCCACGGCTGGAATGCGCGTATGCTGGTGGAGAGAATCTTTCCGATGGAAGGGAGGATCTCCTTGCCCTTTTCCACTGCCGGAAGAAAGCGCTTCATGTACGAAGTATAGAAGATTGTCCCGGCTTTCTCCGCCTTTTTCACGATCTCATAGGAATCTTCGGCGTTTGTCGTCAGGGTCTTCTCGCAGATCACGGACTTGCCTGCATCTATTGCGGCCAGGCACATGTCCTTGTGTATGGATGAGAATGAAGTGATGTTGACGACATTGACTTCCGGATCGTTCATGATGTCCATGAAGTCGTCCGTATACTTCGCGTTGAACTTCTCCATCCAAGGCTTGGCGGATTCCTTCCTCAGATCGCATACCCATTTGATTTTCGCTCCGGTCTTCTCGAGCCCGGAAAAATGGAATTTCGAAATGTTACCGCACCCAATTACTGCTGCTGTCAACTTCATTTTTACATTCTCCTTTATATTTGCTTTCAACTGCATTTCCTATATTTTTGTGATTTGCAGAAATCCTCATACACGCCAAGCATATATTCGACGTCTTTGTTTTACAGCATAAAGAATCTCCCGTCCGATGGACGTCAGGAGATTCTTTATTTGATTACAACCTTCACCGCATCCAGATCCTTCGCCGCCACTTCCATCCCTTTTGCCAGTTCAGCCAGTGGAAAAGTATGGGAGATCAGTCTCTTGCCGTCGATTATTCCTTTTTCCAGATATTCAATTGCCATAGGACCGAACATCGCCGGGGACGCGAATGACGCGCGGAGCTGGAGCTTTTTGAAATGGAATGCGTTCCCGTCCAGGGAAATCTTTTCCTTCTCGCCGAATCCAAGTCCGATGAAAGTTATGATTCCACCTTTGCATGCGATCTTCGCAGCAGTTCCGATGGTGTCGGGCGCGGAAGTGACCATGATCCGGTCGATCTTGCAGCCGAAATCATATTTCTCAAGTTCCTCGGGCTCAATAATTTTGTCGGCGCCGAAGTCAAGGGCTATCTGGCACCGCGCCTTGCGCCGTTTGCGCTGGCAGACAAAGATTTTCCGGGCGCCCTGCCGTTTTGCCAACGCCACCGCCATGAGTCCGATCGGACCGGCACCAATCAGAAGGACATTGGAATTCAGGTTGATGTCGGTAAGGCGGACCATGTCGATCGAAACTCCCAGAGGTTCCTGGAGCGAGGCGACATCGTCAGAGATTCCGCTGAACGGGACTGCGCTGATCGCCGGGGCGATGACTTCCTCTGCAAAACACAGTTCCATGCTGTTGAAGATGCTCTGGACGTTTGTGCAGAGCTCCTGAAGTCCGTTCTTGCACTCGCTGCAGTGGCCGCATGCACTTGAAGAGTCCACCGCGATTTTCTGTCCGACCTTGAGATTTTTCACACCTAATCCGAGTTCCTTTATCGTTCCGGCCATCTCGTGTCCGAAGCGGGATTCATTCTTGTTGTTCGGATCGGAATGCAGGTCCGTCCCGCATATTCCGCAGGCGTCGACCTTCAGCCTGATCTCATCGGGCTTGAGTGGGCGCGTCACGACGTCCTTGAACTTGATTCCTCCTGGTCCTTTGAATGCAGCTTTCATTGTATCTCCTTGATTTAGATTTCAGACAGGATAACAGGATTTACAGGATATTATGAATTTCAAAACCCAATCATCCGCTCCTTTTTTCTGATATTAACAATACTGCTCTTGTAATATTTCAGCCATGGACAAAATTAGCATAAAGCATGGACTATTATGACATGGAAGTAAAACTCGGACATATCGCCATATTGAAGGACTCCCTGTGGAGCGGTGATTTCGGACTCATCCGTTCCCCGTCCCTCTCCCCTATCTACATTGAAAGGTTCAGGGGAGAGAGGACCAGGGTCCCTTTCGGATACCACAAGTTCTGGGAGTTTGTCTGTGTCATGAACGGTGAAGGCAAGTTCATGGTCGAAGGCAGGGCCGATGTCCCCCTCGTCGACAGCCGTATCTTCCTGATCCCTCCGAACACTTCGCATGCCGAATATTCCGAGAAGAAAACCGAGATTATCTGGGTCGGCTGCAAAGGAACAGTCTTCAACAAATTCTCAATTGACAAGGTTCTTTATACGACATATCCCGATCTCGCCGGCAAGTTCCTTGATCTGTGGAAGCTTTCCTGCAGGGGATACGGAAACATAGGAATGGAGCTGGACGGAAGATGCCTGGATATCCTGGGATGCTTCCAGCGCCTGCTCAAGGAAGGCGAAGTCCATCCTGACCAGAATATTGTCGAGAAGGCGGTCAGCTACATCAACGAGCACTTCGCCGACGATATTGACATCGCGGAACTTTCCAAGAAACTAAACTGCAGCGAAGGTCATTTCTACCGTCTGTTCAAGAAGAGGATCGGCATGACCCCTGTTTCATATATTTCAAAGGTGCGGATCCAGAACGCCGCGCAGTGGCTGATGCGTTCCGACCTGAAGCTCTCCCAGATATCAAATCTGGTCGGATACCACGACCAGTTCTATTTCAGCCGTATATTCAAAAAGATTACCGGAACCAGCCCGAAGGCATATCGTGACAGAAGGCAATCAGATAAACTGATCAACCCGCAAAACTGAAGAACTTCAACTTTTGAAATATTCACTTAGTCCAATAATCCGCCAGTAACTCAGCCTGATCCAATACCTTAGTCACTGAAATTGTATATTCACCTGTGGCGGGATCATCTGGCGGATACTTGTATTTCCTTAAAATTCTTTTGACCATCACGCGTAGCTTTGCTTGTACGCTTTCCTTCAACTGCCAGTCTATCGAGGTATTCTTCCTGACACTATCAACAAGCTCATTCGCGATTAGTTTCATTGTCTGGTTCCCAAGAATATTCTCCGCAGTTGGATTATCTGCTAACGCATCATAAAAAGCCAGCTCATCAACACGCAGATTCATTTTTTCACCGCGTTTGTCGGCTTCGCGGATCTCTTTTGCAAGATGTATTAGTTCTTCTATTACTCGAGCTGAATCAATCAATCCGCTTTGATAACGCTTGACAGCTTCGGCAAGCATGTCTGAAAACTTTCTGCCTTGCACTAAGTTTAAATTGCTGCGGATCTTGATTTCGTCATTTAGCAGACGTTTGAGCAGTTCCAGAGCGAGATTCTTGCGTTCCATGCTTTGGACTTCACCAAGAAACTCGTCGGAAAGGATGGAGATATCCGGTTTGCGGATACCTGCCGCATCGAAAACGTCAATAACTTCCTGCGAAATGATGGCATCGTTTATAATCTGCCTGATGGCGGTTTCTATCTCTGCGTTAGTACGGATTTTGGTCTGATCGTCGAATTTGTTGAATCTGGCTTTGATAGCCTGGAAGAAAGCGAGATCATCCCGAATTTCAAATGCCTTTTGATGTGGCACTGACAAGGCAAAAGCTTTCTGAAGCCGAATGACATTTTCCTTGAAACGTTCCTTTCCATTTCTTACAGTCTTACCGTCTTTTTCTTCCGTGAGCTCGGAAACATGGTTGGCGGCATCAAGAATGAAGTTCAGCTTGGCTCGTGGCTCTATCTTGAAATATTGGCGGTAATCAAAGCGTCCAAACATATTTACAATGACTTCGTAGATTTCCAGCATCTTGGCTACGGCTTCTTCCTGGTCGTGTTTGATTTCGCCTCTGCCTTTTCTTGCGGCATATACAGCTAAAGCGTTCTTCAGATCCTGTGCAATGCCGATGTAATCAACGATCAATCCACCTTCCTTGTCACCAAATACGCGATTGACGCGGGCAATGGCCTGCATGAGGGTATGTCCGTTCATCGGCTTGTCTATGTACATTGTGTGCAATGGAGGGGCATCAAAGCCAGTCAGGAACATATCGCGTACTATTATAAGCTTGAGCGAATCTTTGGGATCTTTCAGCCTGTCGCCTATGGATTTTCGTCGCGGCTTGTTGCGGATGTGTTCCTGCCAGTCTAGTGGATCGCTGGCGGAACCTGTCATCACGACTTTGATGACGCCTTTATCATCGGCAGAGTCATGCCAGTGCGGACGCAGTTTTATGATTTCGTTGTACATGGAAACACAGATGCGTCGGCTCATGCAGACGATCATCCCCTTGCCATCAGATGCAGAGAGGCGTTTGTCAAAGTGATCCACCAAATCCGCGGCTATTTGTCTGACACGTGGCTCGCTTCCAACCACCGATTCAACGCTTGTCCATTTGGCAAAGCGCTGCTGGCGTTCGGTGAGTTCGTCATCTTCAGTGACTTCTTCGACGCGTTCGTCAAGAATCTTGCGGTCATCAGTGGAAAGTCCGATTTTTGCCAGACGGCTTTCATAGTAGATGCGGACGGTCGCCCCGTCTTCTACAGCTTGCTGGATGTCGTATACATCAATATGATTGCCAAAAACAGCCTGTGTGTCGCGGTCTTCCTTTTCGATGGGGGTACCTGTGAACCCGATGAAAGAAGCGTTTGGCAGTGCATCGCGCATGTGGCGGGCGAAGCCGTCTATGAAGTCATATTGGCTGCGATGGGCTTCGTCGGCGATTACGACAACGTTGCGGCGGTCTGTCAGAAGCGGATAGGCAGCTCCCTTTTCATCCGGCAGGAATTTCTGAATGGTCGTAAATACGATGCCTCCCGACGCGACTGACAGGAGTTTCTTCAATTCATCACGGTTGGTGGCCTGCATAGGCGTCTGGCGGAGCAACTGCTGGCAATTAGTGAAGGTTTCAAACAACTGCTGGTCAAGGTCGTTGCGGTCTGTGAGCATCACGATTGTGGGATTGTTCATTCCTTCCGCCAGTACCAGCTTGCCTGTATAGAAGACCATTGAGAGACTCTTGCCGCTGCCTTGCGTGTGCCAGATGACGCCTGCACGCCTGTCGCCCTTGGGTTGTTCCTCCACGGTTGACAGCCCATACCCGGCAGGATTTTCGCGAATGATGGTACTTGTGTCTGCTGAAGCGCGGAGGGTTGACGAAACGGCCTTGTTGACCGCGTAATACTGGTGATAGGCGGCAATCTTCTTTACATTTTTCTCCTTGGTGTCTTCAAATACTATGAAATGGCGGATGACATCCAATATGGTCTTTTTATTTAGCAGGCCCTTGATTAGAGGCTCCAGTTCAGGCTGGACTTTTGAATCTACAACCGTTTCGCCGTCGGCTGTCTTCCAATCCATAAATCGTGGATAATCGCTCGAAATCGTGCCAGCCTTGGCGAACCATCCGTCGCTGATTACGAGAAATGCATTATAGGTGAAGAGGGAAGGAATGAGCTGCTGATATGTTTGCATCTGGCGGAATGCGGCCTGTACATCGGCGTTTTCGTCAGCGGCATTCTTAAGTTCGATCACGACCAATGGCAGACCATTGATGAACAGAACTATATCGGGACGTTTGTTATTGTTGTTTTCAATGACTGTATATTGATTAACTGCCAGAAACTCATTGTCCTCTGGATTGTTGAAATCAATCAGCCAGACCTTGTCGGTCCTGGTCTTGCCATCGCCAATGCTGAATTTGACATCCACTCCTTCGGTGAGCAGGTGATGAAAGGATTCATTGCTGTCAATTACAGTCATTGCCGTCAGACGCATCACTTTCTTCAAGGCATCTTCACGCGCAGGCACCGGAATATCAGGATTGATCTTGTCTATCGCGGCGTGCAGACGGTCTTGCAGGATGGTTTCGGTGTATTCACGTTCCTTGGCTTCACCTTCAGTCAAACTTGGGCCGAGACGGATCTCGTAGTCATTCTCTTCGCGGAGAATGTCGAGGGCGATTTTCTCTATTTCGGACTCAAAGCTGCGGTTGCTCATTCTTTCCCCTCGATTCGTTTGACTTCCTTGTCGAAATCGCTTTCGAACAGCGCATCCTGGACGATCCTGTATTTTTCAAATTCACTTTCGGCGAATGCCTTTGCAATTGCCTGGGTGACCTTTCCCTGGTTTTCCAGAATATCCCGCTGGTTGAATTGGAGGAACGCATTGAGTTTGTTCGCCCAGTCCTCCATGCTCATGGGGATCTTGCGCTCCGCCTGGTCCTCGGCATAATCGAGATACATGACAACAAAACGGTCCAAAGACTTCAGCTCTTTTGCGGTCAGGTAGTTCTTAGCTATGGAAACATCCGTTTTGACAATCTTTCCCTTTGGCGCATTTTTCCAGGTGTTCAGCCCCATGCGCTCCTTCTTGCTGCTTGCGCGCTTCATGATAAGTTCGGCAGCGGTATGGCCGTGGATGGCAAAATGCAGCTTGTTTTGAACCGTGGCGAAGAACACCTTTGTAATCTCTGCGTCCTTGTTGTAATCCATTGCTGTTGAGTATATGTCGGCAATTTTCTGGTAGAATCTTCTTTCGCTTGCCCTGATTTCCCTGATTTCGGCAAGGAGGTTTTCGTAATACTCCTTGCTGAGAAAAGACCCGTTCTTGAGCCGTTCGTTGTCAAGTACATAACCGCGTATGGCAAAATTGCGCAGTACCCCGGTCGCCCACTGGCGGAATTGGGTGGCCCGTAGGGAATTCACACGGTAACCGACAGAAATGATGACGTCCAGATTGTAGTAGTCAACGTTACGGTTGACTTGTCGCGCCCCCTCCATTTGAACTATTCGGAAATTCCGAATAGTTGCTTCCCGTGTCAATTCACCTTGGCTGTAGATATTGTTCAGATGCTCATTGATAGTTGGGATTGAAACCTCAAACAGAGTGGCGATGATCTTCTGGGTAAGCCAGACAGTTTCATCCTCCACCCGCACCTCTATGGTGTTTTTTCCGGCCTGGGAAGTGAAAACCAGGAATTCAGCCGTGCTGTTTCTTATTTGCAAGAATTTATCGCTCATTATATATCCTCAAAATTAAAAAGCTTATGCCATCATCGACAGTATGTTCCAAAATGGAACTAACTGAGTTTTTCATGGCACCACCAAAGCTTTAAGTTTGTTTTCAATTAAAGAAAAATTGCTTTTATCGAACTCAATATCTTTTGCTTTACTTACAACCTCAAAGAGATACTTGCCTGACTTTTCTTTCTTAAAAAAACAAAGTGTCGCATTGGTTTCGTGCAGTTCCTGCGAAAAATGGATAAATGGGGACAAGCAGAAAACTTCATCGCCTATTTTTGCAAATATTGAGCTTGCGTTGAAATGGTCGAGTATCTCGATGTAATTGTCCTTTTTGAGAATTATATTGTCCTTATGACCTTCAAGAGAACTTCCGTTAAAAATCTCGCAACGAGGAACAAGTGGTATTTCAGAAGAGTAATAACGGAGGACAGTTACCTTTTCAAGATTTATAAGTTCTTTAAGAACGTTTTCAAGAAGAGGACATAAGGTCTTATATAAATCCATTTGTTGAGCTGATGTTCTTGCAGCGGAATGTTCAAAACCATTTCTTTCTTGATTAAGAGATTTTATTTTGCTCAATGTAGCAACCGGCACCAAAACGGAACAATCAAATTTTAATCCATTTTTCGTAGTGTAATCAATAATGTTTTCTATGATTGTTAGCTTGTCGAAAATCTTGTCGCTCCAATATTTATCCCATCTATTGCCGAGACTGTTAAGCGGTATCTTCCTGTGACGAGCTTCGGCAACAACCAATCCATACAGGAAAAACACAATAGACTCCCAGCAGGATTTTAACAGATCAAGACGATGATGGTCATTTTGATAATTGTTGTTTGCCTGGGAGAAATAATAAGCGATAGGGGACGGAAAATTGTCTTCAATTCTTGTGAGCTCAATTTTGGGGTCGGCATTGTATCGCTTAAGCGCATCCAGATAGTCATCATAATTGATTTTATATAGCACGTCGCTTGATTGATATTCATATTCCTCGATTTCAACTTTATAATTCTCTTCAATCCAACGGTTGAAGTCAGGGTTGTCTATGAAATCAATTTTCTTTTCTTCGCTCATGCTTCGATTTCACCGTTCATTAATTTGGGGAGCAAAGAGTCGCGAAGTCGCACAAGAGTCGCAGTTTGCAGGGAATTGTTTAATGACTTCTCGAAAATTGGCCCTATTTTCTCGGCAAACATTCCAATAGACTTTTTATCGGGATATGCAATTTTTATTCTTCTCATGTCCTGCGCAGTTACATGCCCAAGGCCAGTTGTTTGTTTATCCCTTGCTATTTCAATGAAGATGGGTTTTAAATATTTCAACAAATAGCACTCGTAATATTTCTTATCAGTATCGCCGTTTACAACTCTGAAAATATGCTGGTTTAATATTCCCGCATCACCCGCCCAGACAAACACATCAATTGATGTGTCAGGGCTACCAGACCAGGAGAAAAGGATATCTCCGTTATCAATTCTAGAGTTTTCGTTTTTTATTGTTTTAGAAAAACGCGTTTGACTTGTAATGCCATATTTTAACTCAGCTATTTTAATTACTGGAAGGCCTGAATTATCCGGAGTAAAATCAGTTTCCTTGTATGCAGCGCCATTAATAAATTCTGCAGTTTCATATATTGGCAGAGCCGTCCATCCCTTCGGAATCATCCCCAGTTCGCTCTCCTGCATTTCACCTGTTGCTCCGGGGAACTTGAAATCCACAAACCACTCCTTGAAAATCGTCTGCGCAATGGCTTCGAGAGTGGCGTTGGTCTGGCGGTTGAGTTCGAGTTTGTCGTCGAGGGCGGAAAGAATGGATGCTATTTTATTTTGAGTGGAGATGGCTGGGGATAGTATTTCAAAATTAGAAAAATCAGATTTGTTTAAAATTGGAACTGCCGTACTATGATGAGCAACATTGCGCAGCGTATCAGAAATATTTATGATAGAGTAATATACGAAGTCAGGATTAAATTCCTGTTTACAGATAATTGAATTTAGTTGCTGGTTGGTAACACTGTCTTGAGTTGTCAATACTACTTTGCCCATATCAGAGCCAATACAAGAAACACAGATTGCATCCTTGGGTAATAAGCAATTCTTTACAGTCTTCTTTCCTTCCTCAGAAAGATAGCGTTCAGTTTTTATGATTCTCTTTTGCCCAGACATGTCCCTTGGAGTAATAAATGGATATTTATTGCCAAAATTGTCAGAATTTTGAGTGGGAGGCGTTTTTCCCGTAACTACACGACCCAAGTCTTCTATTTTAAAAGATGTCCACTCCTTAGAACTCATTTCAAATCTCCTCCAAGCTCGGCTTCAATCTCTTCCACCGTCGGTATGGATTGAGTGATTTGCAAAACCGGTGATTGTGCAATTTGGCCAACAGGCTGTTGACCAAGATAGTCATCTGGTGAATTGCGAACTTATTAGTGTTTAACCCGGCTTGCATTTTAATCCCGTCGAATTCGACGGGATTAAAATTGGGATTGTAAAGATATTCCCAATCCTGATTCAGCACACGTATTTTCGAAGATGAGCTGTCCACTTGTCCCTTAGAATTCATAACCGATTCCTTTAAGGTTCTTTCGAATAGCCTTTTCTAACTCCGAACTCTTTGCAAACTGTTCAGCGAGCTTTGTCGTCAACGCGTTCATTTTATCTTCAAAAGGAATCCCGTCGTCTTCTATTTCTTCCGTCCCCACATATCGCCCCGGCATCAGCACATAACTATTATTCTTAACTTCTTCCAGTGTTGCTGACTTGCAGAATCCCAGCTTGTCTTTGTATTTACCGTCTTTATTTCGCCAGGCGTGATATGTGCTGGCAACAAGGGCAATCTCAGCGTCTGTCAATTTCCGATTTCGGCGATTGGTCATCTCGCCTAGCTTGCGGGTATCAATAAAAAGAATTTCATTGGCGCGGTTACGAAATTTCCCATTTGTCCTGTTGCGTGACAGAAACCACAGACAGGCAGGAATCATGGTGTTATAAAACAGTTGCGAAGGCAAAGCCACCATGCAGTCAATCAAACCTTCCTCTATCATGTTCTTTCGGATGTCACCTTCACCTCCGGAATTGGAATTCATACTGCCATTGGCAAGAACGATTCCAGCAGATCCATTAGGTTTGAGCTTGTGTGCGAAATGCTGGAGCCAGGCATAATTGGCATTGCCTGTTGGCGGCACACCGTATTTCCAGCGGTTATCGCCGCGCAGTTGCTCACCGTTCCAATCACTGATGTTGAACGGTGGGTTTGCCATGATGAAGTCCGCTTTCAAGTCGGGATGCCTGTCGTGCAGGAATGTGTCGCCCAGTTCCAGTTTGGCGTCAATGCCTCGAATGGCAAGGTTCATCCTGGCAAGGCGCAGTGTGGTGGGATTGGATTCCTGCCCGTAGATGGACAGATCCTTGATATTGCCTTGATGATTAAGCACAAATTTTTCGCTCTGCACGAACATCCCGCCGCTACCGCAACAGCCGTCATACACGCGTCCATTGTAAGGTTCAAGCATTTCCACCAGCAGCTTGACTATGCTTTCAGGCGTGTAAAATTGACCGCCTTTCTTGCCTTCCGCGTCGGCGAACTGTCCGAGGAAATATTCGTAGACTCTACCGAGCAAGTCTTTGGACGTATGTCCGTCCTGACTGAAGCCGATGGTTCCAATCAGGTCTATCAGTTCGCCTAGGCGCTGCTTGTTCAGTTCAGGATCGGCATAGATTTTAGGGAGCACGCCTTTCAATGATGGATTGATCTTCTCGATGGCGTCCATCGAGTCGTCAATGTAATTTCCGATTTCCGGTTGTTTTGCGCGGTCCTGCAGATAGTCCCAGCGTGCTTTTTCCGGAACAAAGAAGACGTTGTATGCATGGTATTCATCGGGATCTTCGGGATTTGCTCCTTCAAATTCCCCTTTGCCATCTTTAAGTTTTGCGTGCATATCATTGAATGCGTCAGAAATGTATTTGAGAAAGATCAGGCCCAGGACAACGTGCTTGTATTCCGCTGCATCCATGTTGGAGCGCATCTTGTCCGCTGCCGACCAAAGGGTTTTTTCGAGTTCGTTATTTTCAGCCATTGAAGAATCTCCGAGTTCGTTTTTGAAACAGTCGCATTATACTATAAAATACCATTAAGTATCATAAGTCCATATGGATAAGTAATCAAGGTCGGCGAGGCAGAATCGTGTTCTTTTGCCTATTTATTTCCTTGCTTGGAGCAACCGTCCGTTGAATATTGAAACTTCCCCCTGCCTTCCCTGAAAACAGTAAAATATTTGCTTTCAGTCTTGAAAATAAACCGCCAAAGATAATGTTATCTTTATAAATATTAATTACGATAACATTAATATCGGGGGAGCGTTCATGAAACGGATTCCGGCCTTCTTGAAAATTACTGTAGCATTATCCGCCCTTATCTTCTGCAATTCCCTTCCTGGACAGGATGCAAAGCCTGCTTCGTTGTTCGATTCGCCTGTCACCCGCGAGGATCTTGACAGATCTGCGTTTACGCAATGGCTGGACGGCAAGGAAGACAAGGTGCTTATGGAAGGCAAGGAGGCAGAGCCTGCCCGAGTGATCTGGACCCGCAACTCGCGCCCCGAATGGAATGGCGTCTCCTCTTTCGCCGATGGAAAGACACTTGGCCCCCGCCATCTCCGAATTGGATTCACAAAGGCAATACAGGTTGGCACGGTGATGACTGCAGGGAACTGCCGCGTAGGCGTTCTCAAACCGGACGCAGCATATCCCGGCGACATCGCAGACGATTCGCAGTGGCTGCCAGCAGAACGGATCGCTGGCGACAAGATCCTCAAGGAAGGACAAGGATTCCTGCTGTGGATCCTCCCTCCGAACACGCAGACCCGCGCCATCCGCTTCACCCATGAGCCAAAAGCGACAGACCGATCATATGCTGGAAGCCTTGGCGGTGTCTGTCTGTTCTCCGGACGTTTTGCGAATCTCGCACCGCAGGCCAGGATCATGGCTTCCGTGAATGAAAACAAGGTCGGTGTAATTGCAAACGAATGGAACAACTGCTGGGGCGAATGGGACAACTGGAACGAAACAAATCCTCCAAAACCCGTCGCTGAACAAGCCCCATGGCTGATGTTCATCTGGCAGGAACCCGTCACTATCTCCGGTCTTGCGGCAGTGTTCGGCGGTTTCGGCGCTGCTGAAGTACAGACCTTTGCAGGCCCGAAAGACAAGAATCCTGCGGAAGCAGTTGATACAGACTGGAAACTTGTCAAGGCATTCAGCGATCTTCAAAGCTGGTATCCGCTACAGCTGCCAGTGCAGATGATGGACTTCGGCACAACTGTCACTACGAAGGCTATCCGTATCCGCATGACAAAAGTCGCCCCGGAAAGCCATCCTCATATCACTGGAAACACAAAGAAAGGACTCCGCGTATGGGTTGATGACATGTTCGTATTGCGTCCGCTCGGAGCAGATCCTCTGTCCATCGCACTACCGAAAAAGATTGTGACAGAGACCGTGCATCCCCCGATACCGGTGAACTTCAAGCTCAAGGAAGCCGGATATGCGACCATCGTCATCGAGGACGCCAACGGAAAACGCATCCGCAATCTGGTGAGTGAAACTCCATTCCCCGCCGGCGACAATATCGCCTGGTGGGATGGAATGGACGATGTCGGCCGTGATCCGGAAGCGGCACGTCATGGACTGTATCATGTGCCCGGAGTATTTGTCGCGCCTGGCACATACAAGGTCAGAGGACTCAGCTACAAGTCGATTGATCTGTTCTACGAGTTCCCAGTCTACACTGCCGGAAATCCTGCATGGAACACCGCGGACAACACCGGAGCCTGGCTCAGCAACCACACTCCTCCATGCTGCACATTGTTCGTCCCGGCAAACAGGAACCAGTACGATAAGGATCTAATATATATTGGAAGCCATGTGTCAGAAGGCACGCACGGGCTTGCCTGGGTAGATCTCGACGGCAAGAAGGTCGGCGGAATCAACTGGATCGGCGGCCACTGGACCGGCGCGCAGTTCCTTGCACTCGATTCAGGCGCAAAAGCCGACACGAACACAGTTCTTTTCGTCGGCTCCAACTTCGAAGGCGAACTCAGGCTTACTGCAATGACACGCAACGGCGAGAAATCCGTCTTCAAGATCGGCAAGAAGGAGGACGGGAACAAATACGAGATGGCAGGACTGGCCGCGCGTGACGGTATGCTTGTGTGCAGTCTGTCAAAAAGCAATAAGCTGATCTTCGTCGATGTCGCAACCGGCAAGCAGATCGGTGAAGCAGCTATTACCGAGCCGCTAGGAATTACCTTTGACACAAAGGGCAATCTCCTTGTGATTTCCGAGAAGAAAGTCCTTCGCTATGCGATGAACAATCCTCCGCCGAAGGAAATGGCGAAACCTGAAATCCTAGTTGCCAAAGGATTGGATCAGCCTGTGCAGCTGACCGTAGACGATGCTGACACCATGTTCATCTCCGACAGGGGAACCAGCCATCAGATTAAAATTTTCACTGCTGCAGGCAAGCAGATGCGCAGCATTGGAAAAGCCGGACTTCCAAAAGCGGGTCCGTATGATCCGATGCACATGAACAATCCTGCAGGACTCACCATCGACAACAAGGGCCGTCTATGGGTCACCGAACAGGACGAATACCCCAAACGCGTCAGCGTATGGCAGTTTGACGGAGTCTTTGTAAATGCGTTCTACGGACCGGCCGAATACGGCGGCGGCGGGATGCTCGATCCCCAGGACAAGACTCTCTTCTATTATAAAGGGATGGAGTTCAAGCTGGACTGGGATAAGGGAACAAACAAGCTGACGAAAGTGTACTGGCGGCCTGAAGCCGGAACAAGCCTGCTGCCTGACGGATATGGCTGTGGCGGTGCACCGCAGCATCCGGTATATGCCAACGGAAAAAAATACTTCACCAACTGCCATGACAGCAATCCGACGAATGGCGCCGGAATTGTCATGGTATGGATCGAAAAGGACGGTCTTGCGAAAATGACTGCGGCCGTCGGGCGTGCAAACGACTGGGGACTGCTGAAGAGCGAACCGTTCAAGAAAATCCTGCCCGAAGGGCTTGATCTCAAGGGCGACTACTGGAAGAACCAGTCATTCTGCATATGGACGGACAAGAACGACGACGGCCAGCCACAGCCAGAGGAAGTAAAGATTAAAAAGGCTTCCCCGGGCGGTGTCACGATAATGCCCGACCTCTCTGCGCTGGTGTCGAGGATTGACGGCAAGACAACTCTTTTCAAGGCTGCGAAATTCTCTCCTGGTGGCACACCACTCTATGATTTCGATGCGGGAGAAGTCCTGGCGACCGATGTCCAGGGACCGGCAAGTTCAGGCGGAGATCAGGCAATTGCAAGTCCGGACGGATGGACAGTTCTGACCGCAGTACCTAAACCATACTCGCAATTATCAGTTGCGGGCGTCTATAAGGGCGAAGCCAAGTGGTCATATCCGGATCCCTGGCCTGGTCTGCATCCGTCCCATGAGGCGCAGGTTCCCGACAGGCCGGGAATGCTAATCGGCACTACCCGTCTACTCGGTGATTTGATCAAGCCGTTGAACAGCGATGCCGGCCCTCTATGGTGCGTGAACGGCAACATGGGGCCGATGTACCTCATGTCCGTCGACGGATTGTTCGTCGCCTCCCTGTTCAAGGATGTAAGGGTGGGGACATCCTGGTCGATGCCTGTTGCACAGCGTGGAATGAAATTGAACGACGTATCTCCGCACGACGAAAATTTCTGGCCTTCCATCACGCAGACCAAGGATGGCAAAGTCTATATCGTCGACGGCGGACGGACAAGCCTTGTCCGAGTCGACGGACTGGAGACCATACAGCGTCTTCCAGATTCCGAAGTCAAGGTGACCGAGGCCGATCTCAAGAAGGCGCAGGAATATTTTGCCGTACAGGAAATCGCGCGGCAGGCCGCACAGGGCAGAAAGAACCTGCTTGTTGCAATCCCGAAGACTGCTCCGGTTGTAGATGGCAAGCTTGATGAATGGAAGGACAGCGACTGGGCGTCCGTCGACAAGCGCGGGACGGCCGCAAACTTCAACAGCAACAGCAAGCCCTACGATGTACAGGCGGCGGCAATGATCTCGGGAGACAGGCTCTATCTGGCATACCGTACAGCCGACAAGGATATACTGCGGAATTCAGGCGAGAAGATAAATCTGATATTCAAGACAGGCGGCGCTCTTGATCTGATGATCGCAACCAATCCCTCTGCCAATCCTAAAAGAACTGATCCGGTTGCCGGAGACCTGCGTCTTCTGGTCGCAAAGGTAAAGGACAAGCCGGTTGCAGTATTGTATCGCGCTGTCGTGCCCGGCACTGCTGAAAAGGACCGTGTACCGTTCTCTTCGCCATGGCGCACGACTTATATCGACAAGGTCGAGGATGTGAGCGACCAGGTGCAGCTGGCGGGAGTTGAAGGAGACTTCGAAGTTTCCATCCCACTCAAAGTTCTTGGTTTGAATCCTGTTGGAATGAAGCGACTCAAGGCTGATATCGGGGTGCTGCGCGGCGACGGATTCCAGACTCTCCAGCGGGTATATTGGTCCAACAAGGCCACTGGAATAACCGCGGATATCCCGAGTGAGGCCATGCTAAGCCCGAATCTCTGGGGCGAGTGGGAGTTTAAAACTAAATGAACGTCCAACATCCAACTTTGAACTTCGAACTTCGAATTAAAATTGAAATTCATCTGAAGCTGGACCTGTCCTCCATAGCCTTGGCTACGGAGGATGTTCGATGTTGAGTGTTCGACGTTGATATCTTGAAAGGATCTCATGCCATCAAGATCGAGAAATATTACTTTTGACGAACGCGCGTTTAAAGTCGACGGGCAGCGGAAACTGCTCGTCAGCGGGGAAATACATTATGCACGATCGCCGAGGGAATTGTGGCCTGTCCTTCTTGACAATGCAAAGGATCTCGGGCTGAACTGCATTGCATCCTACGTCTTCTGGAACTGGCATGAGCCGGAACGGGACGTCTATGACTTCTCCGGAGACCGCGACCTCGGACATTTCCTTTCCCTCTGCGCGGAAAGGGATCTTGACGTGATCCTGCGCGCCGGCCCATATTGCTGCGCCGAATGGAACTATGGCGGATATCCGCCTTATCTCCGCGATGAGCCTGGCATCGAAATCCGCACATGGAATGAGCCGTATATGCGCCGGGTTGAAAAATATTTTTCACATCTTGTCTCCGAGTTCCGTCCATACCTCGCCGGCAATGGAAGCACCATCATTCTCGTCCAAGTCGAAAACGAATATGCGAATGTCGCAAAACGATATGGCGATGACGGACAGCGCTACATCGCATGGATGGGTGAGCTGGCAAAAAAACTCGGGGTCGATGTCCCGATAATAATGTGCGAAGGCGGAGCCGAAGGGGCGATTGAAACGGTAAACGGATTTTCCATTTCAGAGGAAAGGATGCAGCAGTTCCGCAAGGCGCATCCGGGGATGCCTATAATCTGGACCGAACTCTGGCCTTCATGGTACGACACATGGGGATTCCAGCGGCATTACCGTGATCCCCGCAACATAGCCAGCCATATCCTGTCATTCATCGCCAACGGCGGATCGGGATTCAACTACTACATGTTCCATGGCGGTACGAATTTCGGACGGACAAGCATGTACCTGCAGACCACCAGCTATGACTTCGATGCACTCCTCGACGAACATGGCTCCCCTGCCCTCAAAGGCCGTTATCTTGCCCGGCTGCATCGTGTGCTAGTAGAAAACGCCGGAATCATCCTCGACGGAAATTGCGAAGTCCGCAGTTATGCCGAAGGAGACATCACTTCAACATGGAGCAAAGCCGACAGGTCAATTACCATTACTTGCCGCAAATCGCCTTTCCAGGCAACCGTAAAAGATGAGAAAGGCTCTGTTCTCTTTGATACGGAAGATTATTATTCAGTGATCCTCTCTTCTCATCGTCCTTCAAAATGGAAATCCCTCCCAGCTCCTTCGGACTGGCAGTCCTGGGCCGAACCTCGCCCATGTGAAAGGATGGACGATGCAATCTCGTCTCCGGGACCGCTCGAACAGCTTTCCCTCACCCATGACAAGAGCGACTACTGCTGGTACAGCTCTGAAATAAAACTGGAAAGGACTGGCGAACACGTCCTGGAACTTACTCATTGCGCAGATGTGATGTCTGTCTTTATCGACGGCAGGCCGGCGGGATATTCGCAAGCTCCCTTCCTTGAGAACCGCGGCCCGACGTCTATTTCAAAAGCTAGTAAATCCGCTGGAGAAAAAGTGAACATGCTTGAGTCGTCGGAAGGGAAATATTCACAGTCGTTCACGTTCCGTTCAACTAAAGGACATCACCGCCTCGACATCCTGTCTTCTGCGATCGGCATGGTCAAGGGCGACTGGATGCTTGGTGCTTCGATGAATACCGAGTGCAAGGGCATATGGGGAAAAGTTGTCTGCGACGGACGTCCTGTCGGAAAATGGGAGATGAGACCTTTTCTTGCAGGAGAAAAATTGAATCTTACGGTATTTAAGGAATCAGTGAAATGGCGCAAGGCGTCGCAAGTTCGGAATGAACCCTGCGCCTGGTATCGGGCAAAGGTATCAATTACAAAACAGATCCTGGGATCGAAGGCTGATTTCCGTCTCGATGCAGAAGGATTGGGCAAAGGGATGCTCTTCATCAATGGACATGCACTCGGTCGGTACTGGCTTATTGAAGCAAACGGTTACGGAGCCGACGAGGCCTGGCAGGACATGAAACGTGAAGGCCTGTCCCTCGGTCCTTCAGGAGAGCCGACCCAGAGGTATTACCACGTTCCAAAGGCCTGGCTACACGAAGTGAACGAGCTTCTTATTTTCGAGGAACGAGAGTGCAATCCCGGAAAAGTACGGATTGAGATGATGAAGGTTTGAATTTTATAAAGTAACTCGGACATTCTTGTCCGAGAATAATTTAAATCTCGGGCTGGAAAGCCCGAGTTACTTAAAAGCAAAACCCGACATACTGAGGATTATATTGAAAAAACATAACAGCCATTCGATTCGTAAATTATTATTACTTGCTGCGGTATCGCTTTCGGGCATCTGTGCAGTGTCTGCCGAAGAACCTGCAGAAGGACAATGGAAGACTGCATTCGTGAAGCGCGGATTCTGCGGCGCCTTCCAGGACAAATGGCTCAAGGGCCCCGGATCTGTCATACGTTCCAGGACTCCGATGCCATTCGACGGGACAAGTGTCAAGGTCGAGGTAACCGGATGCCACGACACGGATGTCAAGCTCGAACGCATGTTCCTCGTCCGCGGAGCCGACGACTATGGCAAGGTGACAGGTCCCCGATATCAGATTCTTTTCAATGATGAGCCGACCGTATCTTTCACTACAGGAACAAAAATTTGGTCAGATCCTGTGGAAGTTCCAATCAAGAAAGGGACCTGGTACGTACAGGACTCATATCTTTCCGAAAAAATGCCCTATGCCTATGATGTCGACTTCGGGACATGCGATACAAAAGGCAACGATGACAAGGAGAAATTTTCCGGGGAGCTCAAATCCAGGATCGGCATTTTAACGAGGATTGATGTTTTCACGGCAGACAAACGCCCTGTAATCGTATGCTATGGCGATTCGATAACACATGGATTTGGCTCAACTCCCAACAGCTGTCAGCGTTATCCCGACCAGCTTTCCAAGCTTCTTGATCGTCCTGTCCTCAATCTCGGGGTCAACGGCGACCTGATCAAGTGGGCTGGCGGAGCCCCAGGCATCATACAGTCTTTGAAAGGCGTTGACACCGTTGTCTTCCTCATGGGGATAAATGACATCATTTCAGGTTCAGTCAAGGAGCTCAAGGACTATACGGCAAAGCTGAAACCCGTTGTCGAGGGTTTGAAGAAGCAGAATCTGAAGGTCTATGTCGGAACCATTCTTCCAGCCGGCGGCTACAAGAAGTTCGATGAAAAACCTGAGCTTGAAAAGCTGCGCCAGGAGATCAACAACTGGATACGTTCCTCAAGCGGAGCCGACAAGGTGATCGACTTTGACATGGCCCTCTTCGATCCGGCTGCGCCGACCAGGATGAAGAAGGAATACCAGAGCGACTGGATTCATCCGAGCGACAGCGGTTACAAGAAAATGGCCGAGATCGCCGCGAAGGTGATTTCAAGTTCAGACGACAAAAATAAGTAAGTTGGGCTTTAGCCCGACATTTTTCATGTTTTTAAAAATATCAATGGAGGAAATAGTCAAATGAAGAACTGCATGAGAGTCTTGTTGATCGCCATGACCGCCGGCATCTTCGCTGCGAACTTCGCAGCATGCGCAGGAGAGAACACCATCGGCAAACAAAGCCAGAACGAAGGGATGATCGCCGTGCCTGCGCCCCATTCGACGGGCTCAGGGCAGGCGGGAAAGATTACGGTCGACGGCGATCTTTCTGAATGGGACTGGTCGGGACGCATCAGCGTGTTCGCCGAGTACAGCATGCGCAGCCGCTACTCCGTCGAGGCTGCTGCGATGTGGGACAAGGACTACCTCTATCTTGCAGCGAAATGGAAGGATCCGATGCCGATGAACAGCACCATCGATCCTGCGATAAATCCCGACGAAGGATGGAAGGCCGACTCCTGGCAGATGCGCATCCACTCCGACCGCAACCTTTGGATCACTGTCTGGCAGTTCTCGACCAAGAAACAGTCTGTCATGCATTTCGCATATTGGAAGGACGACAAGAGCGAGAGGAACGGCGTCGACGTAAAGATGCTTGTAAGCCCTGAAGGTTCAGCCGAACTCGGTGAAGGCGCGCAGATGGCATACAGGATGGACGCCGACGGTAAAGGTTTTTCGCAGGAGATACGCATACCATGGAATTTATTGTACCGTACAGTTCCGGAAATAAAGGCTGGCAACGTCCTGCGCATGGGCTGTGAATTCCTCTGGGGCGATCAGACCGGGCGCACATGGCCGGTACACCGTTATGCCGACAACATGCAGCCGGGAAAGACATCGCGTGAATTCTACTGGTCGGCCGTAAATTCATGGGGTAACATCACGCTATCCGAAAAGGGAAATATCCCTCTGCGCGAATATGTCGTCGAAACTGACAAGATCGCAGGAACAGTTCCTGTTCGCGCCAACATTCCAAAGGATGTCTCTCGTTTCACGCTTGTGATCGAGGACAAGGAAGGGAAACGCATCCGTACTCTTGCGGCAGACCGCGATCCCGCCGATTATGCTGTGAAAGGTGCGGACAAGGACGGCATGCAGACTGTAGAGGTGAACTGGGACTGCCTCAATGATTTTGGTAAACTTATTGAACCGGGAACATTCAAGGTGCGCGGCCTGACACAGAAGGGCATTTCCGCCGAATACGAGATGTGTTTCTACAATCCCGGTACTCCGCCATGGGACACGAAGGATGGAAGAGGAGCCTGGGGCTCCGACCATAGCGCTCCTGTCGGAGTGGCTGCTGGAGGCGACTGGACAATGGTCAGCTTCGAAGTTCCCGAAGGCGGAAGCGGTGTGATTGGAATCGATCCCGCCGGACAGAAAAAATGGGGTGACCGCCGCGGGACCCGCAAACTTGCCGGCGACGACAAGTACGTATACGCCTATGTTACTCACTGGTACACGAAAGAGACTATCTGCCGATATGACCTGAAGACCGGAAAGACAGCGGCATTTGTCAAGGACGGCAAGGAACGCACATACGATCTGACTTTGAAGGAAATTCTTGGTGAGGAAAATCCCGGAAAACTTACCGGCATTTCGGCTCAGGGCGGCAAGCTGGCGATCGCACTTGATTCAGGAAAGATATTCATTCTTGATGCTGCTTCTGCAGCGGTACTGAAGAAATTCGATGCAGCAAATCCCGGTGATCTCGCTTTCTCCCGCGATGGAAAACTCTATGGGATCGTCGACGGGAAAATTTGCGCTATAGATACGGCCTCGGGAGCAACAGCACCGATCGCAACAGCAGGAATCGGCAAGATATCCGGACTCGCTGTCGACAATGAAGGCAACATCCTGATCGCCGATGTGGGTCCTGACAGCCAGGTGAAGGCGTTTTCTCCTGATGGCAAAGCTGTCTACACTTGCGGAAATAAAGGCGGACGCGCGATCCGTGGTCCGTTCGACGAACAGGCGATGTTGAGGATGAGCTCGATAGCGGTTGACGCGAAAGGACAGATATGGGTGGTTGAAAGCTGGAACTATCCGCGCCGCGTTTCCGTATGGAGGCACCCTTCGACAGGCTCAGGGCAAGAAGATGGGAAATTGATCCGCGACTATCTCGGGAACACCGGATATGCCGGAACAGGCTGTTTCCTGCATGATCAGGATCCGACGCTTGGATATTGCGGACCTCTCGAATTCAAACTCGACAAGCAGACCGGCACATGGAAATTGAAACAGATACTATGGGTTCCCGACGGGGAAAAGGGAGAATGCTTTACGGTATCCACAGGTTCACATGTCGGCCCTCAGCGTTTCACTGCGAACATCGCAGGCAAGGACCGCGAATATCTTTATCTGCATGATTCCGGCAATGAAAGTGTCGGACACGTCCTCTTCATGGAAACAGAAAAGGGATGGCAGCCTGTATCGGCTATTTGCCTGGCTGGGCAGGCTCTTGGTGATCTGTCCCACGGCGGACAGGTGGTGAAACAACCCGCCGGCGAACTGTCCGGGCTCAACGCGTTCGACACGATCATATGGAACGACGGCAACGGAGACGGCAAAATCCAGCGTTCCGAATGCGAAGTTCTTCCAGCGGTGAAACCGGGGGATGAAAAGAAACGCGGTCAGGAAGCGTTCCGCTTGAGCAACGGCTGGGGCGGAAGAATTGATACAAAAATCCTGACAATTTATATCGACGGTCTGACAGCAATAAAGCCTGTGGAGATCAAAGCCGATGGAGCACCGGTATATGCTTCCAAGGCGTTTGTAAAACTTCCAATAGTTGAAAACGGAGATCTTGTGCCGGTTCCCGAGGAAAACCGCCTGCTCTGCCTGAGCTTCAAGGGATATGCCGGCCCGACCTCGGGAATGCTTGGAATTGATCTCGCCAAAAATAAAATTGAATGGTCATATCCGAATCCTTATCCAGGCGTACATGGTTCGCACAATGCAACGATGCCCAAGCCTGGGCTTGTGATCGGACCGCTCAAGATATGCGGCGTTGCCAATGCCGGAGAGCAGGCTGGAAACGTCTTCCTCATGCGTGGAAACCTCGGACAGGATTTCATATTCACCACCGACGGTCTCTATGTCGGAGCAATATTCCAGGATGGACGCCTGCCCTGCGACACGCTTCCCGACAAGGAAAGCATGCTCAAAGGAATGCCTCTGGACAATTTCACGGAAGGCGGCGAACCGTTCAACGGCTGGTTCGGGAAACAGTCCGACGGCAAGATACGCCTCACAACCGGATGGCCGCGCCAGGCAGCCATGATCCTGCAGATCAACGGACTTGATTCCATAAGGCGGTTTGCCGGAACTGAAATTTCCGTCGACATGCAGACCATAGTAAAGGCAGATCAGGAGAATATAGCCCGGACTGCAAAGAAGGATGAAGCAAAAACCTACGTCATCAAGCCGATGCCTAAGGCTCCGAATCTCGATGGCGCGCTCAAAGACTGGAATGACATTCCGGCTATTGATGTCACCAGGGAAGGACTGCCGGACAGGGCGAAAGTCAAGATGGCATATGATGCGAACAACCTTTATATCAGCTATGAGGTGAACGACAGCACTCCATGGAAGAATGAAGGCAAGGATATTGCGCGCCTCTTCAAGACCGGAGATTCCGTCGACCTGCAGCTGGATGTAAGGGCCGGCGCGAAGAAACATGCACAGCCTGAAGCCGGAGATATCCGCGTGGTATTTGCACAGCTCTCAGGAAAACCCATTGCAGTGCTGATGGCTCCAGTTGACAAGAAGGCTCCGGCTGAAGCGAAGAAGAGCTATACCTCACCGGTAGGGACAAAGGTCTTCGACCGTGTCGAGGCGATTGCCGATGCAAACGTGAAGGTCAAGGCGGAAGGGAACAGATACGTGGTGGAAGCCGCACTGCCCCTGAAGGCGATCGGTCTTGAACCGAAACCCGGAATGAAGATCCGCGGCGATGTCGGATTCATCTCATCGGACGCGAACGGCATGATCAACACGGCGCGCACGTACTGGTCGAACAAGCATACGAACCTGGTGAACGACGAACCGCAGGAAAGCTGGCTTTTCCCGGACACCTGGAGCGAGATCAGTTTCGAGTAAGTAGGGACGGCCTTTAGGCTGTCCCATGAATTCAAGAATGGTACACCCTGAAGGGCGTACCTACTTTATAGGAGACAAATGCAGAAGCCGTTTTACATCGACGATCTGGATGCCTTGCGGGAAAAGCTATCCCGTGCGAAACGCGATGGGTCTTTGATGGGACGTGTGCGGGATTCGGTCATGCGCCGTTCGCGCAACGCACCGGAGAACTTTCCATGGTTCACGCCATTCACCGCACTGGTGACCGGAGAGAAGAAGGACATTGAAAACGCGAAGGAGTCCATACGCGGCTATCTCAAGACGCTTGATCCTCAGACGTTCGGGATGGGACTCCAGTTCCATTTCTGGTGCTTCGCGTTCCCTCATGCACGCTGGTCATTGTATTTCCATTGGCTGTGCGAAATGGGTGCATGGGATGCCGCCGAGGAGAAAAAGATAAAGGAGGAACTCCTCACGTTCCAATACATAAACTTCTTCTATGGCATGCGCACCAAGCCCGAACCGGAATGCGTCGACAACCAGACGATGTCGCTCTGCTTCAGCAACGCCCTGCTCGGACACCTTTTCAATGAAACTGCGATGGCGAAACGCATGTATGACGATGGCATCCGCAGGCTACCGTCACTCATAGGTGGAATTCCGACTTCAGGATATTCAGGCGAAGGCAGTACATACATGGACTATGTCGTCGGACCTTCGATACCGTTCATAGTTGAGCTTCTTGAGCGGACAGAATCTGGCGACTGGTTCTGCAAATCTCTTCCTCCGCATGGTGGTAGCGCCGAAAGCGTATGCCGGATGATAGCACGCGAATGGATGCCTAACGGACTTCTCCTTCCCTGGGACCATTACGGATATGTCATTCCGATGAGATCATGCATAGCCTTCGCTGCGAGCCGCAGCGAAGATCCCTTCTACAGCGAACTACTGGAACGCCAGGCAAACTGGTCATACGACCAGTCGATCGGCTGGGGATATGACGATCTGATCTGGTCCCTGATATGGTGGCCCGAGAAGAAACAGAAACGTGCGAAGTTCGCATCCTGGCACGAGCCTGAAGTCGGCGCAGCACTGGTTTCCGAAGATTCACAGCTCTACCTGATGCAGATGTGGGACGAATCCACTCCTGTCTATCCGACACGCGCGCATGTCAATCCGAACTCGCTCATCCTTTCCGCGTATGGAAGCCCTCTCATGATCGATGGCGTCGTGGACAAGAAATGCACTGACTTCAACTTCGACGACACCTGGCGCGAAGTAAGCTATATGGACATCGGCACAAGCAGGAAGTTCAATTTCGGAGCCGGATGCGGTGGAGCGCATTCCGTAATACTCGTCGACAACTGGCAGGGCATGCGGGCTTCAAAGGAATACCGTCAGGCGGAAATGATAGAGTTCTCCCAAAAGGAAAAGTCCGTGATGGCCGATGTGACACCTATTTATCGGGAGAAACTTAGTGATGTGAAGATGATCCGTCGCCGTTCCCGTCTATGCTGCGAACGCTTCTGGCTCATCGAAGATCTTGCGATATTCGCAGAAGAACATGATGTGTCTGCCAGATTTTTCTTTAGGCCAAACTTGATCAAGTCGAAGCAAGGAGTCACTCTCGAAACGAACGAAGGGGTGCGACTTTCGCTGATTCCGATCATCGGACCTGACAAGAAGACCTGCAAGACAATAAAAGGTTATCCTGAACGGCTTGACGGTGAATCGCTGATGATTGACTTCAAGCAGAAAGGCAAGGAATGCCGCTGGCTCTGGCTCGCTTGGCCTGAGGCGACAAGAAAAATCAATACGGATGTAAGTGAAGGCTGGCAGGCAGTTCCAGATCCGACTGGTAAGTTAGAGATCTCCGAGGTCAAGTTTGATGCCAATGCTGTTGAAGTGCCATTGACGATACCGCCATATCTCCAGCGGGATCTACCTGTTGTCAGACGCTGGTGGTTCAAGCGTGAGATCAATATTCCAAAGGAAACAAGCTGGCTGCGCCTTCCAAAACAGATGCTGAACCTGCGCGTATGGCTGAACGGCAAGGAGCTCGATGTCAGCGAACATAAAATACGCATGAACCTGATGGAACCGGAAATCAGGATTCCCGATAAACTGCTTGGGAAGAAAGTCGAAATAGTCCTATGCTGTGACACCGGCTACAGCCAATATGCATCTGACGGAAACGGCGGCGGCGGATTCTACGGGAAACCGGTAATACTTGTCGGACAGGATGCTCCCGGAGTGGAAAAAGCCGAATACCGCGATGGAATGGTCATCGTTAAATCCGGCAATCAGGAATTCAAAGTCAAACACAAGCTGATGGATTTTTAACGTTGATTTTTACGCTGAAAGCGTATGGTGATATAGCCTATGGTTTCAACCATAGGTATTATGTTCGAGGTTATTCCGTCCTGAAGGGACGGGGTAAGATAGATTACTCCGTCTCTTCAAGACGGGCGGGTAATGCGTAATCTACCTGTGGTTGAAACCACAGGCTTCATTACCCTATCCCTTCGGGATAAAGAAGAATACAAATTAAAGTGATAATTTAAAACCAGGGATTGGCAATAATGAACTCCACATTCGACATGATGGAATACTGCGCGGCAAACGCGACAAAAAAAGATGATGCATCATTCAAGAAGATACTAACGTGCCTCTCTGACGACAACTGGCGTGTCAGGTATGCCGCCGCGATAGCTCTTGGTGACCGGAAAGATCCGAATGCGGTCGACGCACTGGTCCAAGTTTTGGACAATGAGGACAAGGCTCCCCTCTTCTCTCAGCCGAAGCTCGAAGGTGGAGCTCACGCCGGATCAAATGTTCCCTTCTCAGTAATATTTCCCAAAGGAACTACCGAGGCGACGAAGGAGGCCTGGCGCCGGCGCGGACGCCTGATCCAAGCTGCCTGCCTGGCTCTTGGAAACATTGGAAAAACATCTCCGAAGGCACTTGAGAAACTCCACCGTTACACAACCGACCAGAAATGCGACTACAGCGTAAGGGCGGCGTCATGCAAGGCGCTTGGCCAGCTCGCATCTCCGGAAAGCCTGCCGATCCTGGAAAAGGCAACCAAAGACGAGGAATGGTGCACGAGCTGCGAAGCGAGAAAAGCGGTAAAGAAGATTCTCAAATAGAATGAACATTGAACATCCAACTTCGAACTTCCAACATCGAATGAAATAATCCCATTCCCTCCACCGGAGCGCCCCGAGTCTAAAAGATCTCGGGGCATTTTTGCGTGTTTCTTTAATTAAGACACACAGCCAATAATGGCTTAACTACAAACCAATTACCGAGTCAATGGAATTCGTTGGTAGTTAATCCGCCTGAGGCGGATTAAGCTCGCAAGAGCTGTTCCTATATAACCGCCATCCCTAAAAGCATGTTGGATTCAAACAAGAAAAAGAGGACTACACCACGAAGATCACGAAGGTCGCGAAGTAAAAAAAACAGGCATTTCCGAAAACAATTACAATCCTTCGTGTGCTTCGTGCCCTTCGTGGTGAAAAATAATTCCCGACGCCTACGGGCCGGGATCTTCGACTTTGTGACTCCGTGCCTTTGTGAGAGAAAAATGAATTTGGAATTTTAACTATTCCCATTCAGCTAATCCGCCACGGCAAATGGCTGATAGAAGAGCGTTCATCTGAAACCTTATTTTGTCACTATCTTCCCGTGTCCGGCGAACGGATAGTCTATTGTTATCCTGCCTACTTCGACGTCGCCTATCCCGCTGTATAAATCCGCTTTTCCATCTTTGCGCATGACTATGCCTGAGGTGAAAGCGCAGTCGACAAGCTCTGGTTTCTTTGCAGGCCCCTTCGGATAGCAGGGACGGGTTCCTATGATCTTCACATCAAGTGCCCTGTGTTTTTTGATATCGAAGACAAAGGCAATATTCATGTAAGTAGCAATAGTGACGCCTTTGTTGTTGACCTCGTTGTAGCACTTGTGCCCGATGACGCCGATATTTCCGCTGTCCAGCAGATAAGCCTGGTTACAGCCGCCCCATTCAAGCTTGTCGAAGAGTCCGGGGATGTAAGGTGCGTTCTCGATCACGTCTCCGGTAAGATCCTCGAGCTTCTTGATGATCGTGAAACCAATCTGCGATTCGCATCCGAACTTCCGCATGATCTCCTTGTTGCGCGGACGCGAGAAGACGCCGATGCGTCCGTCCCTGAGCTGGACAAGGCGTATATCCTTCATGTAGTCTGGGCCGGTAGTGAAGTAATAGAGGTCGTCAAGGTCCGTGCCCTTGTAGAAATAACCGTAATAGGTGTCAACTTCTCCTGACTTATAACGGACGTGCGTTCCGCCAAGGACAATTTCCTTGCCGATCATTGCCACATATGGATCTTCGAGCTGGTAGATCATCGAGTTCGGGACAAGAGACCAGACATCCTTTCCTGTCTTCTGGAACAGGCGCACCCATGACCGCGCCCAATCCTTTCGGCGTTCGACGCGTCCGTAGATATAGGATTTCCCCTTCCATTCGAAAGGTATCGATGCGTTATAGACGTCGTATCCTTCGACGCCATGGAATTTGAGCTTCGCGCGCTCGTAAATCTTTTTTGTCTTCTCGAAATGGGCTCTCTGTTCCCTGAGATTCATGTTTATCTTCTTTCTTTAAAGGTTGACTGTTAATGTGATCAAGTATAAAACATAATCAATTGCCGGCGAGACCTGTACTGAGCACAGTCGAAGTACGCCAGCGCTCCATTAATTTATCAATCACGGACAAGAAATCCCTCGCGGGCTTGTAAGATATACGGATAAAGGATGAAATCAATGTCAATACAAAGTCCTTTTCTGAACAGAAGCAAAATTTTCCATATTATAATAAATCCCGACCCTTGACACGTTCACTTTATTATATATATTATCATTACTAAAGCAATAATAGACATGGAGCGCATTATGTTTTCAAGGACAGCTCTGCTTATCATCTCATGTTTCCTCCTGGGTTTCCAGATAAAAGCACAGCAGTTTTCGGAGATCGTTGCATTTGGCGACAGCACCAGCGACTACGGGAACAGTCTGGCGCTTCCGGAAACCATTCCTTATCCAAGCGCATATCCTATGCATCCATGGGTCAAGCAGCTGGCTGCGATGTTGAAGGTTCCGGCGCTTAAGGCCTCTGGCAATAAAAGCTTCCTGGGAGGGACTATCTATGCATACAGCGGTTCAACAACCAAGTTCATATCCGACATGGGATGGGGTTGGACGGCTGCCGACAAGACCCTCCTTACACATAATCTTACGGATCAGATCAGTACCCGTTATCTCGGCGCCTTCAACACCGGAGGTGTTAAAACCGGACCGGAAGCGCTTCATACGATCTGGATCGGGCTTAACGACATTGTTCTTGCATACAACGACAGGCAGCAGATCAAGGAGAAATGGAAATCCATAGATGAAATCTCAGCAGGCGTTGCAAGGAGCGTAGAGGACCAGATACAGGCTCTGGCAACAGCAGGAGTAAAAAACGTACTCTGGCTGAACCTTCCGGATCCGTCCATGTTGCCCGGCATACAATCACAAAAGCTTGCGGGCGGTTCCGGATTCAAGGCGCTGGCCGGCGCATCCAAGGCCTTCAACAAGGAGATGGATGCCGCAATTCTCAGGCTAAAAACGGCGAATCCGAGTCTGAACATAATCAAGCTTGATATTGCAACGCGTTTCCAGGAGATCATCAGCAATCCGTCCGCGTTCGGATTCAAGAATGTCACATCTGGAGGCTTCACCGACAACCACCTCTTCTTCTTCGATGGATTTCACCTTACACCCCATGGGAATCATGCTGTTGCTAAATTCGCATTCGATACGTTAAAGGAAATGGCCGGACAGGAAAGAACCAATCAACTCAGTCAATCAGCGGAGCGCAAATGAAATCCAGACGCGATAAGTCCAACTCTCTGAAAAGAACCAGCAATTCTCGATTTAAAAGAGATGATCCAGGAGACAGGCTTCAGGATGCCATATGTTCAAAGCCAGTATCCAGTATCAAGTATCCAGTATCGCATTTTACTCTCATCGAGCTATTGGTAGTAATAGCGATCATCGCAATCCTGATCGCCCTGATGATGCCTGCCCTGAAGAATGCAAAGGAAATATCCAGACGTGTCGTCTGCGCAAGCAACCAGAAACAACTCGGTGTCGGCTGCCTGCTCTATGCCGGAGACGCGCCCGACGCCTATTTCCCTCCCCAGACTTTGAGCCCGAACTACTTCTGGAAAAGCGGACTTTCATGGGAAAACAATGCCGCCAACGGGATAGCTCCATACGGTCTTGGCTTTCTCTATCCGAACAACCAGGTTACTCTTGGCAGAGGCATGGAATACATGAAGAACGAGACCGTATTCTTCTGTCCGAACTCGACATATTTCGGGACAAACAATCCAGACATGGCTCCCAACGCCGCCTATTACTACCATCAGAGGCATCAGGGGATGGTCGGCTATGTATACTGGGCGAATCCATGTAGGGTGTATGACGATGATCCCTACAACTGGTATCCTCCGGGAGAATGGGGTGCACAGATAACACCTGATTTATTGAACACTAGACCAAACAACTGCATCGCCTACACCTTGAATAAAATTTGGAATGGCTCCAAGAAGGGTGTCTCTCCAAGCAAGGCCGTGCTTCTCACCGACAATTATTACGGCTCAGACAGTTACGACAGGAACTGCCATCCAAAAGGCTGTGCCGCAGAAAGAGGTGGAGGCAATGCGACATATGCCGACGGACATGTCTCCTGGCTGAAATACGCTGAAGGCAAATGGAAATTCCTCGGCGGTTCCAACAACATCCTCCAGCCATGGGATGATCCGCAGTGAAAATAAAATCAAATCATCTGCCGATATGGCTCGCATTCTGCGGGCTTGTGGTCCAGACCTGCGGGATCGCCTGGGCGATATCCATATTCAGCGCCGAGAGGGGCGGTTTCTCATTCCTCAACAATTTCGTGTCGGAACTGGGCGCGCCACGGCACTCGCTGATGGCGCAGGTGTTCAACTGGACGATGATAATTTCCAGCCTCATGCTATTCCCGCTGATGTATTCGCTGGGACTTCATATAAGGACCAAGCTCGCCTATGTGGCGACGGCGCTTGGCACATGTGCATTGGCAGGGGCAGTAGGCGTCGGATTTGCTCCGATGGATCTGCTTGTACCGCACATCATCCTGGCAATGATGTTCTTCTGGGGATGGCTGTTCTCGGTCATCCTGTTCACTATCGCGTTCTGCCGCAGGTTCTCCTTCCGCGAATCCCCTTCCCTCGTTCTCGCTGGCATATTTTCGATAATCGCATGCTGCCTCTTCCTTGCAGTCGTCTTCAACGCATTCCATATGTCCGCCGACACCTGCTTCAACATCAAGAACACACAGGCGTTCAAAAGGCCCGCCATCTGGGATATAGCCATACTCGAATGGTGCGTCGTCATAACACTTATCGCATGGAACCTGGCAACGCTACGGTATCTGCTTAGGAGAAAATACTCAACACAAATTGAACATCCAACGTCCAACATTCAACTTTGAACATCGAACTAAATGTGCTAATTCATCAGGAGCTGGATTTAACGCTGAAAGCGTATAGTAATGAAGCCTATGGTTTCAACCATAGGTACTATAATAGAAGATGATTCCGTCCTGAAGGGCCGGAGCAAGAAAGAACCATACCATGCACGATGTAAACCTGAAAGCCTATCCTGCCCCGGAAGGGGCGAAACTTTCGGATGACTATACTGTCAAGGTCAACGGCACGCAGGTTGATGTCTATCGCGGCGAAATATATCATCAGACGATGTCACCTCCGTTCGGGGGTCCCTACTCCTTCGCATACTTTGATTTTTCTGGAACTGTTGAATTGGAGGTTGGATCATCAAAGCAGTGGCTGAGGGATGTCGTTATCCGGCCCGAATCAAAGGGTGTCAAGCCCAGCCATGTCTACCGTGGCACGATGAAATTCAATCTTACGGATGCTCCAAGTTATCTTTCAATAGAACCCGATGCAAAACACGGCCCCCTGCTCCTATTTGCGAATCCGCTGGAGAAATCCGCGCCCAGTCCGAATGACGCCAACGTAAAATATTTCGGACCCGGAATCCACAGGCCCGGCGCGATAGAACTCACCGACAATGAAACTCTCTACATCGCAGGCGGAGCCGTCGTCAAAGGGGGCATACACGCCGAAGGGAGAAATATTAAAATCCTCGGACGCGGCATCCTTGACGGCATTGACCATCCGTGGTTCCAAGGTCCCGCCAAGACAATAATTGATCTTGACCACTGTGAGAATGTCCTTGTGGACGGCATCATCATAAAGGACGGCTGGGGATGGAACCTGAACATGCGGGGCTGCAAAGATGTTACCGTCAGAAATTTCAAGCTTGTCGCGTTGCGCTGCATGAACAACGACGGAATCGACATCTGCAACACCAGGGACGTGCTCATCGAGGACAGCTTCATACGCAGCGAGGACGACTGCATCGCGATCAAGGGTTTCGGTTTCGCCGACAGGCAGGCCGTTGACAATGTCCTTGTAAGACGCACGTCGTTATGGAACGACCGCGCGCACGTCTGGCGTATCGGCTGCGAATGCCGGGCTGAAGCAATGCGCAACATCACATTCAAGGACATCGACGTCCTGCATTATGTGACAAACTACTGGAACGGAGATGATCTCCCCACCTGTGTTTCACTGCAGCCTGCAGAGGACATGCCGCTCGAGAACGTCCTCTTCGAGGATATCCGGATCAATCATGAAGGACAGGAATGGGTGTTCGAGATCATGCCCAAGGTGACGCAGTGGGCTGAAAAAAAGACATTTGGCACGATCAGGAACTGCACTTTCAGGAACATATCATTGACAGGTTCCTTCCAGGGGAATTACGGAAAGATCAAGGTTCATGGCCCGGATCCGGAACACACCGTAGTAAATGTCCTCTTTGAAAATGTTGTCCGGCACGGCGAAATCACAAAGCAGGATTCTCCATCGGTGGAAGTCAGCGGACATGCAAAAGACATTGTCTTCAAGTAGCACGTGTCCACTCGTTATTAAAGTAGGGACGGGCTTTAGCCTGTCCCATTTTCTTAGATTAAAATGGTACATGCTTCCACCGTCGCAAAGAAGCTATGGCGGACACGGGAAGCACGTACCTACTTAACGCGCAATTCTGTCACAGGTGGCCTACTACAAACGAACCAATTTCTTATTTGAGACCATTATCATTCTCCCTTTCCCACTTTCAATTAAAAATAAAAATGTTATATTAATTCTTGTCTGAACAGGGCTAATCCACAGGGGGGGGTAAATGCCAATGGCTGAAAATGGGCAGGTGCGGAAAACCAAATTCATCCCAGAGGAGGAGCGGAATATCAAACGCGCCGCGATGACGATCTCTTCCTTCCTGTCAGTACACGGGATAGATAAAGGCACCGTCAATCTTTCCGATTCAGATGCCAACACAGGCAAGGACAGCTCAACTCCCTCATCCATCCTCGCCTCCAAGGATGACCGTAAATACATGATCGGAAAACTGCTGGCCAAAGGTGGCATGGGTGCAATACTCAGCGCCAAGGACCTGAACATACATCGCGATGTCGCCATGAAGGTGATGCTTGACGCCACCGAACTTACGGCAGACAACATTGTCAGGTTCATCGAGGAGGCGCGGCGCAGGTCACCGGCCAGCTCGAACATCCCTGCATCGTCCCGGTCCACGAACTCGGGGTAGATGAAAAAGAACAAGTTTTCTACACTATGAAACTGGTCAAGGGTGTCAATCTCGACGACATACTCAGCGGAATCAAAGACGGAAACGCTGACTTAATAAAAAAATATCCCCTGAACCGCCTGCTCAATATATTCCTCAAGATCTGCGAGGGCATGTCCTTCGCGCATCACCGGAAAGTCATCCATCGCGACCTGAAACCGGAGAACATCATGGTCGGCGACTACGGCGAAGTGCTTGTGATGGACTGGGGGCTTTCGAAAGTGCTTGAAACCAGAGGACACCAGGCAGAGGACAGAGGGCAGCAGAGAAAAGCAGATGTCGTCGAGAAAGAACGGGGCATGGACGAGATCGAATCACAGCGTTTCCATGAATCCGGTGGACCGATGCTGACAATGGACGGTACAATAATGGGCACGCCGGGTTTTCTGTCGCCGGAACAGGCCTGTGGCAAAGTCAACGAAATGGATGCCAGGACCGACATCTACGCCCTCGGCGGCATTCTCTACAATATCCTGGCGCTCCGTCCGCCTGTAGAAGCGGATAACATCAATATGATCCTGATAAAGACAGCAAAGGGGGAGATCACTCCGCCAGTCGAATTGAATGCCAGCGGAAGTTTTCCACACTGCCCGAACAATAAAATTCCGCCGGCATTGTCGTCGGTGACGATGAAGGCGCTGGCGCTTGGAATGAATGACAGATATCAGTCGGCCATTGAACTACAGCATGAGATCGAATCCTACCAGTCGGGATATGCGACTTCCGCGCAGGAGGCGGGACCATTGACACAATTGATATTGCTGGTGAAGAGGCATAAGGGAATGTTCGGAACACTTGCGGCGGCGTTTGTGCTGATCATATTGATTGTCGGTATTGCTTTCTACCAAGTCAACCAGGAATAAGTGGTTGCGGTCGGGAACCTGAACAAGTTTCTCGAGGAGCAGAACGCAAGGAAGGCTGATCGCTTACTTGCCGCCCCCGCGCTAATCAGCCAGGCAAAGAGGAAACTGGCGTTGAAGGAAACCGACAGCGCCAGCAAGGACGTAGATGCAGCCCTGAACTTCAATCCGGACCTGCCGGACGCGAACCTGATGAAGGCGCAGTTGCTGGTATATGGACGCAAATATTCCGATTCGCAATCCTTCCTGAAGAAATACCTTTCTCTTCAGCCGAATGACAAGGACGCCGCCGAACTTCTCAAGCTGGCAGAAGAAGGAGCAAAAAAAGGCCAGTCTCTGGGATTGGATGTGAAAACCGCAAATGTCTTCGGCCGCCAGGGTCTGCTGCCACAGGCCGGGGAACTTGCCGGCGCGACCAAGAACCTGCACGAAATCTACAGGAAAAGGCTCAGAGAGCAGTGGAACCTGCCTAATAACACACTGGGAGAGCTTGTTTTCACCGTTGACAACGATGGATTTTTCCATATAAAGGACCTGTATTTTGAATCACCCATAAGCGCAAAGAGCAAATTGAGTTTGGAACCCCTCAGGGGGATGCCGCTTAAGACTATTGATTTACACAACCTCTACACGAAAGTGGATGACCTTGGCCCATTGAAAGGAATGCCGCTGGAGCATGTCAATCTAAGTGGCTGCAGTAAGATCGCGGATCTCAATGCTCTTGCCGGATGTCCGTTGAAATATCTTAATATCTACGAAACTTCCGTCAACGATATCAGCATGCTCGACACCAGCCATTTGCAGTATTTGGACATTGTCCGGATCCAGGTGACAGACATCTCCGTACTTAAAGGTGCGCCCTTGACATTCCTGAACCTCGTAGACTGCAAGGTTTCCAAGATTGATGCCCTGAAGGGCGCCCCCCTCGAGGAATTGAGCTTGTTCGCCGTTCCTGTTTCAGATATACAGCCGTTGTCCGGCGCACCGCTGAAGAAGCTGAACTTATGGCGGACGAAAGTGGACAATATTTCTTCCCTGCGGAATATGCCACTTGAATATCTGGATATTGGCTTCACAAATATCAAGGAGATCTCCGTCTTGAAGGGCATGAAGTTGCAAACCCTGAACTTGTTTCAAACAAATGTTGCCGATATCTCACCTTTGCAAGGAATGCCGCTTGAAGCGCTTAATCTTTCCTTGTTGAAGATCACGGACCTTGCCGTTTTGAAGGGAATGCCCTTGAAAAAACTGACATTATGGCATACTTCAAATATTTCCGATCTTTCCCCCCTGAAAGGGATGCGGCTGGAGGAATTGGACATAGACGGAACTCAGGTCAGGGATATCAGCGTGCTCAAAGGGATGCCTTTGCGCAAACTCTTTTTCTACGGCCAGCCCATTGCAGATCCCACTCTGTTGCAGGGAATGCCTCTTGAGCATCTGAGTCTGGTCAATACTGAAATCCAGGATCTGTCAGTTCTGAAAGGCATGAAACTGAAATACCTCGATCTCAGTAACACGAAAATAAGCAGCATTGATGTGCTTAGGGGAATCCCCCTGGAAATCCTGCGCCTGGAAGGATGCAGCAACCTGAACGATCTCCGGCCTCTGCTGGATTGTCCAAAATTGCAAATTCTAATTGTCCCGTCCCACCTCCAGGACATCGAATACCTCCGCTCCATCAAGTCGCTGAAGCAGATCGACATCAAAGGGCATGGTGGCAGGGGTGACTGGCGCGCAGTGCGCACGGCGGAACAGTTCTGGAAGGACTGGAAGTAAATATTCGCCGGCGAATATTTACAATTCATCCTCAAAGACCGCTTTGACTGTAGCTTTGGTAGGCGAAGCTCCTTCTTTCATGGCGCGTATGAAACCAAGCCCCAGCTCCAGGACTTCCCTTGCATCATATCCAAGACGGACTACCGGCACTGAGCTTGGTGGAATACACGGGAAGTTGCAGTGTGCAATGACATCCAGCTCCTGTGGGAATTTAACTCCTGATTCAGCAATGCCCTTTGTGACAGATTCAACGATGTTGTCGTCGGTGATGATAAGTCCGTCCGGCCTTTTATCCCTGCTGTCATGGAACAAAAGTCGTGCAAGATTGCATCCGGGAAGCGTATCACCAAGGCTCATCCCCTGGATCCAATGGGGGCCGGAAACAAAGCCGTAAGCTGACATTTTGTCCAGCCAGTCCAAGTTGGATATATCAGGATGTCCGACAACGGCAATGCGTTTCCTGCCTTTGGCCTTCAAGCAGGCAAGGGCTTTTTCCTGGAAGCTGAAACCGTCCGGACAGAGCTGTGATATTTCAGAATAACCTTCAGGAGCCATCAAGGCACATCTGGGGATTCCATGTTCGGTCACGATCGGCGTCTTGTCCACCAGATACGGAGGCGAAGTGAAGAAAATACCCATCAGCCTCTTCCTGAGGATGTCTCTTATAAGGGCGTTTTGATCCGGATTGTCGGTCCAGCCATTGTATTTGATGTTGAACCGCTGGATTATCTTAAGTCCATCCGTACGTCCCTCCTTGGCCACGGTGGAAATGGCCCTCCAGAAACGGTTGTGGGCGACGTCCTCCGGGAACACGAGCGCCACATTGACATGATGAGGAGGAGTCTTCATTACATGGGTGCCGTTGCGCCCGTCAGACTTTAAAAAGCCATCCTCCACGAACTGGTCGATGATATTCTGTATGGTGATCGGGCTTGCGCCGTACTTGGCGCAGAGCTCGCGCCGGGTGGGAACGCGCATCTCCGGCTTCCATCTGCCGCTGATGATATTTTTCTTCAGTTCCGCCGCGATCTCCTGGAACCTGTCGTCCGAACGCCCTCTTTTCGCGGGATGGATGACTACTGGAGCAGGAGGATGATTTTCAACTGAACTCCTGAGGTAGGAAACCGTGTCCGAGCTTGTGTCTTTTTTCTTCAGAGACTGACGCATGAATCTCCTCATGGTTGAACCAATTACAAAAATGAAGAACGCGATTGCTGCGGGATTATTAACCCCGTTGGAGTACAAACTTTAGTTTGTCTTTATTCAATCATTTACGCAAGCTGAAGCTTGTACTCCAACATAAGCAATCAGCGCATCAGAGGCGTTCTGGAACCACCTCAGCTGACAAATGGTTGAAAACTTGCCTTATTGTTATTGCATTTTCTGTTATTTACAATATCATAACATGCACCATGTTTCAATATTAAAAGAGGAGGTTTTACGTGTATAATTTCAATCTGAATGGAATTGCAGGTAACTATCCAGATGATGTCAACTATTCCAAGAACTTCGCGTTCACGACCGAAGTCGAGGTCTACGGGAAGAAGCAGGGGCGGCCTTTAGGCTGTCCCATGATTTAAAGCATGGTACACCCTTAAGGGCGTACCTACTCCTATCCCTACTTCACCACTCGATGACTACTCCAGTGAATTTTTCCGGGCTCTTGAGCAATCCCTGGTAAGCGTCAAGAATCTTTGACGGCGGAAGCCTGTGCGAGATCATTGGTTCAATGAGAAGCTTTCCTTCCTTTATCCATTCGAATATCATCTTCTGCTTGTCCCAGAGCGAAAGGAGCGGCAATGTCTTGTAGCCGAACATTCCCACAGGCGGATATACGGGCAGGCACCATTCCAGGGCGCCACGTACACATATGTTTCTCAGATGGATTTCGTTGAAGGCAGTTGTCAGATTCCCCTCGAGCGGGGCGCGCGGAGTTCCAAGAAGGATGAGCTGCCCGACATTTGCCGTCAATGAAAGAGCCTGCAGGACGACCGAACTGTGTCCGACCGCGTCAATACAGATGTCAGCCTTCGTATTTCCAGTGAGCTTCTCCAGGCCTTCTTCAATTGTTTTCAGTTCGCCTCCTGCAAGGGTATTGCGAATTCCGCAGATGCCTGCGAGTTTTCTGCGCGCGGGAAGAGGATCGATCCCGACGACTTTCCCACCGAGTATCTGGAAGGACTGCGCGGCGAGATTGCCGACCATGCCGAGTCCGAACACCACGACATTCGGACGGTGCAGCGAACGGTCCGCCATCGCCATCGCGGCAGTGGCGACTCCTGCCATCCTGGAGGCGCCAGCAATGCCCGGATCAATCTTCGGAGGCACCGGCATGACAAGATCATTCTGTGAATATTTGAAATGCGATGCGTGCGGACCGAAAGTGAAAACCCTCTGCCCTTTTTCCGCCCTGACAACAGATTTTCCGACGGCCTCGACTGTACCGACATTCGCGTATCCCGGCTTCCAAGGATAGGCGCACCACGAGCCCTTCTGGAAGACCTGCGACTCCTTCGCAGTGAAAATGGAGAGTTCAGTCCCTGCACTTATGAATGAACATTCCGTCCTGACAAGTATTTCATCCGGCCCGAGTTTTGTATCAATCTCTAAATTCTGAAGTTCAGCTTTTCCCTGTCCTGTAATCACCGCCTGTTTGATTTTCATTTCAACATGTCCTTATTTTATACATGTGGTTTTTTCATTTTTCATGTCAGGCGCTTTGGCCCTGACCTTGGCCTGTCGCGCCGTAGCTTCTCAGCGAAGGCGGAAGTGCTGTAACTTGTTACAGCCTTGTTTAGAGGAGCTCGCTCCTCGTATAACTGACAAGCAAGCTTGTCAGGAAAAAAGCGGTACTCAGTCTTCGCCGGGAGGCTACGCCCGACACGGCGGACTCATCAATAATCAAAGCCAAATATACACAGCAAACTGCCGCTTTCCATCGGATCGGCTGCATGGAGCTTGCCAATCTGGGGAATGGAGATTCAATTTGTCTGATCTGCGCAGTGTTAGAACGTGAAGGTTCGCTCAATCCCAAGGATAAATGGCGGGCCTGCAGAAACCGTTGGCTCCCCCGGCAATGCCCCAGTTGGTCCCCTTCAGCCAGCTTGCATGGCCATCTCCGAAGACGACATTGCCTCCGCTTTTGCCACTGGGCCAGGCAGAGCCGGGAAAGTGCATCCTTATGAAGCTATCGCCTCCGTTCTCCTGCATCAATTCACAGGTCAATGGAATTTTATCGGGAGTGAAACTTCTATTTTCCATCCTGCCCGAGCCGTATATGAATCCTGTTGGCAACCACAGGTTGGTATCTCCTCCTACCAACAGGCGTTCGAAGATCAAATTATTCCAGGCATCCGGATCGGCTGTATGCCATGGATTTCCGAGATAGAAATATCCGGCTCCACCCAGATCATGCCATACGTCAAATCTGGAATCTAAATTGAAATGTGGAGCAGTACCGTTGTTCAAGTTAGGACAATAGAAAACCTGGGTATTGGTGGTGTAGGCGGGCGAGTCCGGTGCCGTGGTAACGAAGCGTGGCCGGTTGAGCATGCCAAGTCCATGGACATATGCCCCGCAGCCGCAGGTGTTGCTGGTCAGCCAGTTTGGATTCTGATTGAAAGGGGGGAACCAGCCGTTGTAGTCGGAGTCATAGCACATGCACATCGTTCCTATCTGCTTCAGGTTCGACAGGCAAATGGATCTGCGGGCAGTCTCCTTTGCGTTCGACAATGCCGGCAGGAGCAATGATGCGAGAATTGCGATGATCGCAATAACCACGAGCAATTCAATCAAAGTAAACTTTGTTTGAATTGGCCTACGTCCCCTAACGGGTAACTTCGGCTGGCAGGCCACTAGCAGTTCTATTAGGGTGAAATGCATCCTGTCCAGCGCAGACCTTGCGTAGGAGGATACTGGCTTTGAACATCTAGCATCCTGTATCCTGAATCCGGCATCAGTTTCTTTTCCCATGGTTTCCATATGCCATCTCCCCGTTGCGTCGTATTATATCAAATTTTCCTCTTATAGTCAAGAAACTTCCGTCCCTATTACGGAATCCCTGCACGGCTGGCTGTATGCAGATATTCAGCATGGAGGTCGCCAAAAAGATAGCTGCGGTCGTAATGGTAGTTGTCAGGAAGAGGGCCCCAGCCGGGATCATACTGGCCATTGCCATAGCTTCCACGTGCTGATTGGAAGCCATGCGGTTCGCGGATCACTGAGGCATCGCTGGTTATTATGGAAGGACAGCCCAGCAATGCGATCTGCGAAAGAGTGAAGCCTGCAGTATTTCCCATTATCCGCATCCCCCACTTGATCCCTTGATTGAAGCGGCCCATGAAATACATGCCCGACATATGGCCATTGTTTCCGGCGGAGACACGCGAAAGGTGCGGGCCATTGTAAGTATACAGGGCCCCTCCATTGGTCTGCGATACGTCGCCCATGTAGGCACCACCACTGTACCTCCACCCGGAAGGCAGTTCTCCGGTGCAGAGATTGGCGCCGGTTGGAACCATGCCGGTGGGACCTCCCGACCAGAGCGGTCCCGCCTTATACGTTGCATATCCAGTTCCGGCAAGACGGGCCCAGGCTCCCTTTGCGTAGTGAGTTACATCAACAGCCTTGCTTGAGTTGGGATAATAATGAACGGGATTGGTAGGGATATAGGTGTCAGTCATAGGATCGCCAAACCAGTATCCGGCGCATTCGTCGCCCCAGTTCCAGGAAACTTCGTCGGTGTCATTTGAATAGTTCGTGGGATATTCAGTGGCATCGCAGGCATATGCCGCAAGAGCCACTCCCATCTGCTTCTGGTTGCTCATGCAGCAGACCACCCGCGCCTTTTCCTTGGCCCGCTGGAGCGCAGGCAGAAGCAGCATGATCAGGATTGCGATGATCGCAATGACCACAAGCAATTCAATCAAAGTAAACTTTGTTTGAATTGGCCTACGTCCCCTATCGGGTAACTTCGGCTGGCAGGCCACCAACAGTTCGATAAGCGTAAACTTCCTGTTCATCGGCGCTCCCCCCGGCAGATATTGTTATCGCTATATAGTATTATTACGATAACAATACACGCAATGTTTGAGCATGTCAAATCCAAAGAGCGTGATTATTTAAATTTTTTGCGGAGCTGCAGGAATCACGGAATCCCTTCCCTGCTGATGGCATGCAGATATTCGGCATGGAGGTCGCCGTAGAGATAGTTGCGGTCGTAGTGGTAGTTCTGGAGAGGGTTCATGCCGCCAAAACCAGCATCATACTGGCCGGCACCTACAGAAGCGGGCTGAAAACCGTGCGGTTCGATCACTATTTTATCAACATTGCTTTTGCTATATATGGAGGGACAGCCCAGGAACGCTATCTGTGATACAGTGAACTTAGGGACTTCCCTATATAGGCGAAGTCCCCATGTGACAGCCTGATGGTGGCGTCCCATGCGGTACATGCCGTTCAGGCAGCCATTGTTTCCTACGTTTGATCCTTTGGCGTTAGGGCCATTATATGTGTACAAGGCTCCGCCATCGGAATACAGCGATGAACCACCATTGAAAACCCTGCCAGCAGGCAGATCTCCGGTGCAAAGATTGATCCCGCTCGGAATCATATACCTGTTTGACGAAGGAAAGTTCGCATAAGCTACATATCCTGCGCCAGCCAGCCTGTGCCAGGCGCCGTTCTGGAGACCTGGAAGATCAGGAGCGGCATCTGCCTGGTTGGGGAGATAAACTATTCCGGGAACCAACGTACTGGGAGGACTGCCATACCACTTGAGAGTGCATTCATCACCCCAGTTTGTGGCGGCCTCCGGATCGTCTTCATCATAGTTTGTGGGATATTCACCGAAGTCTGCACCGTATGCCCCGAGCGACACCCCCATCTGCCTCTGGTTGCTCATGCAGCAGGCCACCTTGGCCTTGTCCTTTGCCTTACGCAATGCTGGAAAAAGCAGCGCCATGAGGATTCCGATGATCGCAATGACCACAAGCAATTCAATCAAAGTGAACTTTGACTGAATTGGCCTACGTCCCCTTACGGGTAACTTCCCACTACGCCCAAGGGGCTTCGAGGGACACGTCGGCTGGTTTACCCCACATAGCCTTGGCGACGTGGGGCAGGCCACGAGAAGCTCGATAAGCGTAAACCGCAGGGATTTGCTTTTACAGCGGAATTTCTCTTCCATTGTCCCACCTTGCAGTAATATGAACATGCAGTCTTTTTACTTTATTATCAGTATTATATATAACAAAGTATTAAAACGCAACAGCAAATGAATGGAAAGCTGGAAAATAGATCTTTCTCAAAAAGATGACAGCCATAAGGCAGTCCAGGCGGGAACTGAAACTTCACCGGACTTGAAAACCTCTCCTTTGAGAAGATCACGGTATGCTCCCTCGATGGAATCCGGCAGACGGCAGATCACTTCCTCGGAAGAGATGTTATGTATCGCGAAAAGTTCATCGCTGCCATCTTCCGTCCATCTCCTCAGACAGAAAAGCTTCGGATGGAGCTTCAGCACCTCCTGCGGAGAGCCAGGATGGAAAGCCTTGCATCCTGAACGTATCTTCAGGAGACGCCTGTACTCATTTGCGACTTTCGCACGGACAGATCCCGGATTTCCAAGTTCCTTTTCAAGCTCGTTGCTTTTAAGGATCTCACGGTTGATCGTCCTCGCGCGGCCTGTCTTCCTGACACCTTCCGTCCAGTTCCGCGAACCAAGAAGGCTGTGGATATAGATCCCCGGAATGCCTATGAACGACATCGGGATGGTCTGCGAAAGCATGAAACGTCTTATCTGCAGATCAATACTTTCATCGGCATGAGGATCGTTTATCGCATCGAAATAATTTATATTAAGCTCATACGGACTTATCGAACCGTCGGAATTCTTCTTCCCTGTGATGTCCCCGCCATGCCTCCGCGCCAGCTCGCACAGCTCCATCCGCTCATCCACCGACAAAATCCCTTCTGTCGGCCTCACCCCTATCCCGTCATGTGTCGCAGTAATATTGAGGAATGTCGTCCGATCCGAAACTTTTTTCACTCCTGACGCCCAGTCGGAAAGGACAGTCGCATCCTGTTTGAACATTGACCAGAGAATCAGCGGAGGCAGGCTGAAATTATAGATGATCTGTGCTTCGTCGCCGGCATTTCCAAAATAAGCTATGTTCTCATGATGTGGGACATTTGTCTCAGTAAGCAGGATCACATGCGGAGCCGAAACGTCAAAAATATCCCTGAACAGCTTGATGAGCTCGTGTGTCTCCGGAAGATGCGCACAGCTTGTACCGAGTTTCTTCCACATGTATGGGATGGCGTCAAGGCGTATCATCGTCGCGCCATGCGCCGCATAGAAGAGGAGGATGTCCACGATCTCAAGCAGCACTTTAGGATTGGAAAAATTGAAATCCACCTGGTCGCGGCTGAACGTAGTCCAGAGCCACTTCTTCCCTTCTGCAGAATCATAATCATGAAGTAGGGGAAGATTCCGGGTCCGCAGCACGGATGAAGTGTCGGTGTCAGGCGGAAGCGAAATGAAATAATACGCATATTCCAGATTCCCTGCCAGATATTCCTTCAAATACCGGCTCTGGCTTGAGACATGGTTGATCACGCCGTCAAAGACCAGTTTGAAATCCCCGCCCATCGACTTGACATCATTCCAGTCGCCAAGATCCTTCCTGACCTCGCGGTAGTCGATCACGGAAAAACCGTCGTCCGACGAGTATGGGTAAAAAGGAAGAAGATGAACGAATGAGATCTCGTCCTTGAAATTCTTCTTTAAAAATCCATGAAGTGTGGACAGAGGATTCTTCCCGCCTGTTATTGAATCGCCATAGGCGATGAGGAACGAGTCCTTTTCGCTCCATGCGGTCTTCGCAGCTGGAATCCGTCCGCGATATGCCCCGATGATCTTCTCAATCTCCTCGAAGATCCCGGACGAAGTATCTCCATATACAAAGCGCAGCCGCTTCATCATCCTGTTCTTTACATCATGTTCCATCTGTTGCATAATAAATAGCTTACAGGTGAATTTGAAATAAAACAAGATTCGCACTGTTCATTCCCCCTGGAGCGCTGGCATCTTGCCGGCAAGCTTTTCCATTCGATGTTGGACGTTCAATGTTGAATGTTCGATGTTCATGCCCCCCTGTAATTACTAGTCGTCTCATAATAGTCTCAATACATTTCCTCTTCAACGGAGCGCGGGTTTTCCAACCCGCGAGTTGGCGGACTGGAAAGTCCGCCCTCCTTTATTTTGGAACTCCATTCTATTTCGAGACTATTAGTAAGTTCCAAGTTCCAAACCTCCGGATTGTTTTACCAATGTAACACAGGCATCTTGCCTGTGTCTTCTATTTTACTTTCCCGAATTCCAACCACAGGCAAGATGCCTGTGTTACATTCTTTAATTCAATCACGAATGCCCGCTTCCCATTTCACCTTCGATATTCGTCATTCGGCGTTCGTTATTCGATATTCTGTCCCACGCTCTCAAGAGCTGTTCTTGATTAACGGAGCTCTGGCATCTTGCCGGTGTAAAAAGGATGGATGCTAAAAGGATCTAACCCTTTTTATATAGCAATACCCTGGGCGGGTATTTGAAACCGCAACCTTGACTTCCGTGGTTCATCGGGGTCTATTTTATATGTGCTTATGCTGATTTAAGCATAAGCAGTTAACCCGATTGATTTTTGAGGCTAGACACGGGGGAATGGCGCTACAACACACTGTCTCCATACCCCCATTTCAACCTGCTATGCTGTTCAGCATAATAAGGAGTTAGGAGAAGAATAAAAATGAACTACAGAATGATTATATATTCTTTCTTATGTTGCGCATTAGGATATTTCTGTTCATGTTCAAAAACAGCTACAGAGACCAATATAAAAGCTGCCGGGAATTCAATTGCAGAAGATAAGACAGATAAGGAATCTAAAAAACCGACTTTAACAAGGCTTTACCCTGACGGAACAATATTCCTTGAAGAATACAGGGATGATGTTTCTGGGGAAGGATATATAAAATTTTATTATTCATCGGGCAAGAAATGGACAGAAAAGAAATATGACTCAAAAACTGTTACAGAAAAATCATGGCTTAAGGATGGTCGACTTACAGCCGAAGGAAGCTACCAATCAGGATTTGTTAAGAAGAACAGAAATGGAACCTTTTGCATTTTTGAGTATGAAATCCCAGTTATAGAGAAATATTCGGAAGGTCAACGAATTGCCACAACAGATATTGAGGGAAAACCTGTAGACGTTACTAAACTGAGAAAGAAGACTGAAGATGAGTTGACCAAAGAAGGATACGGCATGCCAATTATAATAACTCCTAACAAATCTAGTTCTGCCTATCCGGCTCCGCCGTCCGGCAGACCATAGGCGTTATAAATAGAAAGAAAGCGATTATGGAAAACTTTGGAACAATAATGATGTTGATTTTATGGATTCTAGCTTATACAGCTCTTTTCGTAATAGGTGCCTTGGCATTGCTCATGCCATTTTTTGTTTATAGAATGAAAAAACAAATGAATAAAATGGAAGAATCAATTGAAGAAATTAAAACTGACCTGAATACACTGATTGCGATTAGTACACATGTGAGCAAAGAAATTACAGACAAAGACAAAAAATAGAATTATAACCATGAGCCTTCTGGTAACCTCGCTACGTTCGGTTACCAGGCTGAGGCGTTGGCTGAGACAACATGAAGAAGAAACCCAATATCCTGTTTCTGATGAGCGACGAGCACCGCGCCGATGTGACTGGTTACGAAGGCAATCCGGTTATTCGCACGCCGAATCTTGACCGCCTGGCCAAGGCAGGGGTTGTGTTTCACAATGCGTACACTCCGTCTCCAGTCTGTGTTCCTGCCCGACAGTGCATGATGGCGGGACAGTTGCCCAAAACGTGCAAATGTGAGGGGTGGATTGATCTTGAGCCGGGATATCAAACCTTTTCGCGTGAGTTTTCAAGATACGCGTACAATACCGCCTGCAGCGGGAAACTGCACCACTTGACCCAAGACCAGATGCAGGGATGGACAACGCGCATTGCTCCCGATGCTGACATGATGAACCGTTACATTGAAGGCGCCATCGCGGAGGAATTTGAACGGTATTCGCCAGCGCCGGGAACGGGGAAATGGTCTAACCAGCGCGAAATCGAGGAAGCGAAAGCGGTCGAAGGACCGTACCAGACGTTTGATGCGCGTGCTGTCGATGCCGCTCTCGACTATCTTGAGCGTTATTTTGCCGACCCAGTCTATTGCCGCCCTCAATCTCACCGTCCGCTTCTTTTCAAACTCAGCCTGCTGCAACCACACTATCCGTTCTTCACCGACGAGCAGAGGTTTGCATATTATCTGGATCGTGTACCGGTCTACGTTCAGGAACCGTGCGACCACCCCGTCTTGTCTTTGAGTCAGCAGAACAAGCCGGTGAACGTTTCTGAAGACGCCATTCGCCGCGCGACGGCAGCCTACTACGGCATGATCGATCAGGTGGATGCCTACTTCGGTCAGGTTCTGGACAAACTGGAGGCACTGGGTGAAGACCTGGATGATTGGATTATCGTCTACACTTCCGACCATGGAGAAATGCTCGGAGAACACGGCATATGGGAGAAGACCCGATTCTACGAAGGCAGTGTGCGTGTTCCGCTGATCATCAGATGGCCCAAGCAGTTCCAAGCACGCGTAGTAGATGAAAATGTCAATCTCTGTGATTTGTTCGCAACTCTCTGTGATCTTGCGGGCTTAGACATTCCAGACGGGCTGGACAGTCGCAGTCTGTTGCCCCTTCTTCATGGAGAAACCGGAGACTGGAACAACGAGACAGTTAGTCAGATGGGCCCAACCCATGTCATGATCAAACAGGACCGATTGAAGTATCAGTATTATGGTGAAGGGATCCCGGAGGTACTTTTTGATCTGGCGAATGACCCAGGCGAGACTGTGAATGTCGCTGACTTACCGGGATACTCCGATGCCATCCGCCAATTCCGGCAGCGCCTTTCCGAACTGGGGCATGGACCAAATGCGGACACGAGCTATACGAACGCAAAATACCAGACATCGGCCAACAAGCCGGATGCACGCGACGGCTGATAGCCGCAGGTGATCCGCAACGTTAAACAGAGAATCACTAAATCCGCTAATGCATATGCGCATTTGAGAGCGGTTCGTTGTCGGTCCTGAACGGCGTGGCTGGCAGGCCTGCGCCGTTGAACAGATTGCTGCTTGCCGGGTTGAGCGCCCAGGCGTAACGCACTGCGACAGGCTCTTTCACTTCCGGACTTGAGACGATCACTGTCTTGCCGTCAATCGTCGCCCTGCCCCATACCCATTTCATGTCCGCACCGGCGATTGCAAAGCCTTTCAGTTCTCCACCGCCCTGCGCCACCAAGCCTCCATCGGCATGAGAAAAAGTGACTACGATTTTTCCGTCTACGACCTTACTGCTCTCAGGCAATGGTCCGGAGCCCGCCACGTCCTTCTGTTCGTAAACCTTAGCCAGGGCCCACTGCGCCAGGCGCCGTCCAACTTCCTGCTTGTTCTTGGGATGATTGCTTTTCTCCTCGCCGGTTCCGATCGTTACAGCCATGCCGGTATTGGGCACGCTCAACGATTTCAGGACCCCTTCGCGCACCAGCACGCGCCCATGGGTCTGCACCGGCTCGGTCTGTGCTGATCCGATGTCTGGAAGCTGCACCGTGATGAAGGCGAAATCGAATCCCCAGCGGCTGCGCCAGTCCTTGATCATGGTAGCGAGCTGGATTCCGTAGAGATTGGCGTTGACGGTATAGGAATTTGCCTCACCCTGATACCATATGGCGCCGCGAATCGCGTATGGGGCCAGAGGAAGGATTCTGCCATTGAAGAGATAGCCGGGGGCCACCTTCTGTCCGGCGACGGCCTTTTTGCCTTCGACTTCCGCAGCTTGGTTGCGGTCACTGTTGGCCTGCTCTGCATCTTCCTTGCTGGCGACTGCGGCCTCCCCGCTTGATTCGAAAAGAGGCTTCAGTTCCGGAACAGCCTTCTGTGCTTCCAGGCTTGTCCACAATTCGATTGGAGTGCCACCCGAAGAAACGTTGAGCAATCCGACAGGCAGACCTGTCTTTTTATGGATTTCGCGGCCAAAGAAATAAGCCGCCGCGGAGAAAGTGCCGACGGTCTCGGGACTGCACACTACCCACTTGTTATTCTGCATCGTCCGGATCTTCGGCCAGGTCGCCAAGGGCTGTTCCTTTTCATAATTCATCGCCTTGTTGACGGTCAGCGCCATGTTCGACTGGCCCGAGCAGAGCCAGACCTCTCCCACCAGCACGTCATTAATGGTACGTTTGCCGGCATCACCACTTTGCACAGTAAGTGTCAGGGGACCACCCGGCTGCATGGGATCAAGTTTCACAGACCATTTGCCATCCTGTCCCGCCTCGGTTGTCTTTGTCTGGTCGCCAATGCTGACAGTAATTTTCTCCTTGGGATCGGCCTTGCCCCACACAGGAACAGGTCTGCCGGTTTGAAGTACCATGTGATCGGAAAAGAAGGAGGGGAGCTGAACCGCCGTTCCGGCCTGGGATGTGAGCGCCAGCAGCGCGGAGATAGCGGCAATGAATTGAAGAAGATGAGTTCCAGCAATGCCAAGAATATTGTGCATAACGATTATTCCTTATTTTAATGAGCTGATTGCAAAATTGCCAAGGAACGCCGACCTTCCTACTTCGCCAAGAGGCTATGAAGGACAGGCCAGGTCGGCTATAAGAGCCGGTCTTGAGACCGGCGCTCCTTTAAAAAGCAATAATGCAATTACCTCTATTTTTTTACAAATGCGATCACGGCTGCACCAGAAACGCATTGAGTTCCATCGGCCCCGACTCCAGATCGAATTGAAGGTCATTGCCCGCGGCTGTTGTCGGAACACTCTGGCCTGTGACAAGATTGGTGATCTTCGCTCCTGCCTTGGCCGGCACTTTCACCGTGAGTTTCTTCGCTGCATAACCTTTATATGCCACTCCGACATAAGTTCCATTCACCGAATGATAGACGCGGACTTTCAGATCCTTGTCCCCCTGCTCTACGACGGTCCCCGGGATCGCCGGCAGCGCCAGGAATGCCTGCGCAAAACGGCGGTGCGCATCGGCGAATCCACGTCCGTATGTGTAGACCGTGTAGTTCAGCGTCCTCGCATCACCATGGAAATACGGCAGAAGTTCGAAGGCCATGCTGAAGGGAGCACCTGCAGGAGTGATCATGTTGCCTTCATATTTGGGATTGATGGAACGTGAACCTATCTCGTCATAGGGAACAGCATTACTGACCGCCAGACCGTCGGCGGTCTGGAAATAGTTCAAGTATTCGGGCAGATCCGCGTAGCACAGATAGTTGGCAGGAGCAAAAAGCTGGATGCCTTTGATGTCCTTGTAGAGGTTCGGACGAATTCCGTAGTCGGCCCGGTTGATACCTCCGCTTGATGCGCCAAAGTTTCCAGTGCGCACAGTTTCGATATAGTCGGCCGCAGTGAACTTCCTGCGTTCCGCCTCGTCCTTTTCATAGACCGCCTTGGCTCCATTGGGCGCATTGATCAGATTCTTGTTGAATGCCCATGTCGTGTTGGACGGCAGGATCAGACCGAACTTGTCCCCTTCCCAGTTGTAATAATAAAGCGTCATATCGGAGCAGTAGCTTTTAAGCAGTTCCACCAGCTTCCTGTGGAAATCCACACGCTTCTGGTGCCACCAGGCATCGTATTGCGCCTTTCCTTCACCAGTCGCCCAGGCGGCCTGCTGTGCTTTCCCGCCGGGCGGAAGCTTGGTGCTGGTTTCCTTCGAGAACAATTCCAGGTCGGCCTGACCGTAGCTGATCCTCATCCTGTCACAGCGGATGCGCCAAAGCATGCCGGTCAACTGCGGATTGTCCTTGACGTATGGTTTGATCAGATGGTCCATGAATTTTTTCAGGTCGTCCCAGGTCAGCGGATTCAGGATGTTGCCGCACCATGGGGCGAAACGGTTGGGCTTGGCGGGTTCTCCATTGACTTCGACCACCCAAGCTTCCTTGGGCAGATCCTGGGAACCGCCCCATTCCACGCGAGGAATGTAATCGATGCCGTAACGCTTTGTCTCCTCAAGATAACGGACATGCTGGGATTTTTTTCCCGGCCAGGGCGAATCTGCGCTCTTGCCGCCGGCGGGATCGTAGGCTTTGTGCGCCCAGTAATCGTGATCGTCGATCACCATCGAGTCATAACCGTTGAAAGGATCGCTGTAGTTTGCAAAGAACCACTTGAGGATCACTGGTGAAATGGCGTTGTAGCCCATGAGCTTCGCGTAGCGCACGAGGTCGGCGGGATTGTGATCCGGCTGGCGTTCCCAGTCGAATGACAGGACACGGCTGGGCAGTCCTTTCGGCTTCTGGATGAGGGGTGCATTTTTTTCGGGATCGATCTCATATAGCTTCATGCTGGCGACGGCAGGACCTCCTTCCCACATAGCGTAATACATGTTAGGCTTGAGCTTGTTCATGAAATAAACCCAGACTCCATTCTCGGCGGAGGCACTTCCGGTCCCTGCTGTGCCGACTGTCTGGTCGTCGAGAGGGATGATCACATCATACCACTGCCATTTTTTGCTCAACGGCCAATTGTCATATACACTGTCGGGCCCGGTGCCGTTTCTCCAGCCGACATCCATGAAGTTCTGTCCGGTCTGGATCTCGATGGGGGCGAAACGCGGCTTGTCCTCGGGATATTCGATGCGGAGCAGATAATCCGTGTGCGGCTTGAGCTTGCCGCGGCCGATCCTGTAGGCGAACCAGCCGAATTCGCTCTCGCGTGCTTTTTTGCCGAGGATGTCTACGACTTTCACCTGTACAGGTATGCCGGGGGTATAGTGGGAAGCGGCATGACTGAATCCGCTTTCAAGATAGGGATGCGGATCTTCAAAGAGCGATATCGCGCAATCAATCTCGTCCACGAGCCTGAGTTTGCCGTAAGGCGTATCCTCGGTTTTTTCCGGCAAGGCGGGCAACGGCTGATTGTCGCGTTTCGCGAATGAGAGACGATCCATCTCCCGGATCCCGGAATACAGGGGATTGCCAGCTGCGTCTTCGATGACGAGGCTCGCCTGCAGACGTCCCCGCAGATAAACGGCCTGCGCAGTCTCGCGGTCAATGCCCACCACCGCCTTGGCAATCTGATCCGCACCGGTCGACAGGGTTGTTTCGCCGGATTTTATTTCGTTGCCGAGTAGATCAGAGAGACTGTAACGAAGCTTCGCGCCTTGTTCCTTCGCCATTTCGGCCGGTAATGAAAAGACGATTTCAAACGGTTTGCCCTGTCGGGCATCGCTCAAGTCGAACAAGTCGAACGGAACATCCGCGCCGCCCGGCTCCCGCATCTTCACGCAATAGGGATCCAGCTCCGCCACCAGCGGTCCTTTGACAAGCCCGCTCTTCTCACCGATAAATGTGATTTTCCCGCCCCAGATACGGATGGCGATGGTATTGTTCTCACCATAACGGATCAATGAAGGCGGAACCGTGTATGCCCGCGTATTCCAGTTCTTGTACTTGTACTCGCTGCTGAATCCGCCAATGCGCGCGCCGTTGAACCACGTGTCGTCGTCGGATTGGATCTGCACCAGGTTCAATGTGAGCGGGACACCGGCGAATTCCTTCGGAACAAAAATCTTCTGGCGGTACCAAGCGTATCCGTAATGGGATATCCCCTGCTCCTGCCATGAGAGTCCCGACTTGAGAATCTTCCACTGTGAATCATCGAAGGTGTCGGCATACCATTTATCCTTCATGCCCTGCTCTCCTGGATCAGTGGCGAAATGCCAGTCGCCATTAATACTGATCGAGAGCCTGTGGCTCTTCCATGAATCGTCGGTGTATGCAATTCCTCCGACCCTGAAGTCCGCAATCGACACATCCGTCCCCTTTTCAGCGGATGCAGTCCGGAATCCGATGCCGGCAATTTTGGCGAAGCTCTTGAGATCGAACAGCTGGATGGGGAGGATGATCCTCTGCCATTCACCGGGCTTCGCGGAGAAACCAGTCTGGAACGTCCCGGCTGTCTTCCCGCGCTGGAGCAGATGGAAAGTCATCTGCGAAGGCTTGCTGCTTTTGCAAAGGAAAGATATGTAGCTGGCTCTGTTCTTCGCCCAGAGATCTCCGTTGGCAGGCCCGTCTCCAGGCAGAAGGATGCGCACGGTCGATCTTGCGGGAACAAGTTCGCCTGCGGAAATGTTCAAGATATTTTTCCCGTCGCGCTCTTCAACCGTGAAAAGTTTCGCAGCCGTACCTTCCGGGGGATTTTCAACAATCCACTGGGTTGCATTCGCGGGAGCCAGGCATTCAATCGCCTGCGACTTCACCTCTGCAGCCTTGATGGCCTGTCTGGCAGGCACCTTGAGATCGGCACCAAATGGCGCGAGAGCAGAAGGCGCCGCAGCTTCGTCTGCACCCACTAGGACATAAGCTACCAACATTAGGCTGGTAAAACTCGCGATGACTGTACTTTTCATGATTGAACCTTTACTTTAAATTTATGTGAACTCTATAAAATCAGGAACATGTCTTGCGACATTGACTACGAACATATACAAGACAATTTGGAATTTGCCTGTAGTTAATCCGCCTAAGGCGGATTGATCCCGTAAGGCATGTTCTCTTCCCAATTATTTTTCTCCTCTTTTCAATCCCTCACCGTGGACGGATAGCTGGGTTGCGCTATGATATTTACAGGCTGCCCATTGTGGAACATTATCTGGCCTGACCATAGAAAGGGGCCCCCTGTATTTATGTCTTCAGCCCCTGTGGAATACCATCTCACACTTCCGTCGAGAAACAGGAAGTTGGCGCCCTTGGGTTTACGCCAGACACGTTTGTCATTGTCGCTGCCGCCAGGATGGTTTGAGTGATATGGAGGGATTATTACATTTGATTTTTGAATCCTGTCCAGCACGATATCGGTCATGCTGGGTGATGACCTTAAATTAGTGACGCTGTACTGTTGTGCATGGGCGAAATATCCAATATAAGGCGGGTTATCACCATAATTATTCAAAGGGGCCCTGATCACGTCCGGCTCCCAGCGTGCCGGGATCATCCATTTCTGGGCGTAGGGATACGACGGGCAGTACAGGACCTTATAACTGCTTATATAGTCCGGGTAGAGAATTCCCATTCCGGAATAATATCCAAACTGGGTGGTATTAGTCGCCTGATCCGAATAGTAGACTGCCGCGCAGGGAGGTGTCCAGCCCTGGGAATCAACGGTATAGGCTGAAATTCCGATGCCTGTCTGCCTTAGGTTGCTCATGCATACAACCTTGGCTGCCGTTTCCTTCGCCTGTTTCAGGGCCGGCAGCAGGAGCGCTACGAGAATTGCGATGATCGCAATTACGACCAACAGTTCGATAAGCGTAAACGCTTTTCGAACTTGCCTTCGCGTCGGACTAAACAGTCCAACAGCTACGGCTGGCACAGCAAGCAATTCAATCAAAGTGAACATATTTTTTCTCTCGTGCAGAGAGAAAAAATCAAGAATCAAATTTTTCATTTTCATCTAATCCTTACCTTAGTACGAGCCTGCCCATTGACGACTGGGAGATATGCGGGCATCCTTTGAGAACCGGGAACCAGTTCATGTGGAGAAGATCGCGCTTGCCGGTCTTTTCGTCAACAGGCCAGGAGTAACGCAGGAAATTCGCCCTTATCTCCATCGGAGCAAAATTCTTGAGGCCCTGCCGCTTCACAACCGCTGCCGCAGGAATAGCCATTTCCACATTCCATCCGACAATCTTGCCATCTCTGGAAATCCGCGAGCCGGCAGTACGCAGCCCCTCCATGTTCCATTCGCGGAATCCCCAGCGGTTCTTGTCGCAGAATTCAGAAGTCATGCGCAGTTCAGAAGTATATTCGGGATCTCCTGTGAAAACATACATCAAATCCAGGTTCACCCCGTCGGGATTCGCCTGTATCTCCACAAATTGCCGTCCGTCGCCCTTGCCGTCGATGAAGACCTCGCAGACATCCTCCTTGTAGAGATCATCGTCATGCTTCAATTTCCCAGAACTGTAGATATCGTCGTCAACGCACTCGAAACTCACATACAGGAAGTTCTCATCCCAGAGGACACGTACCGTAGTAGGAATCTTGCCTATCCTGTCCCGATAGCTTTCCCCTCTGCTCGGATGAAGCCCCTTAATTACCGCTGCACCGCTCCAGGCCGGCTCATCAAGCTTCCCATCAATGACCGGAGCTGTTTCAGCCCTAGGGACAATCAAGGATGGAATGCCTTCTGTTTTTTGCTCGTTGAAACTTGTGCAGGCGGAAAGAAACAATAGAAACACAATCATTTTATTCATGTTATGCAATTACCTCTATTTATCTTTGTTACGGGAAAAGAGCCATCCGTTGCCCTGTATTAGGGGCGCCTTCTACCGCCATATAGATTATTCCTGTCGGATCCGAGAATGCAAGGACTGAGCCATCGGCTTTTAAATAGGTATAATAGTTGGGCTTTCCGAAGTTGCAGTGATTTCTCGGACAATCACCGTAGGTCGCATTAGAGGAATCATATCCGTGCCAGTCGCTGACAATGGCCAAGCCGGTAGGCATGTTATAAAGTCTTTTACGGGTCGTGGCATAACCATCCGAACCTGCACCTAAAGAATGCGATGAAAGGTTTGGATTGGTCTCATAGGATGACTCGGTGCCCGAACCTGCATTCCAGCAGGCCTGCTCCGTGGATCCAGCCTTCCACTTCTTACCTGTCCATCCGGGAACAAACTTGGAACTCGGACAATAAAGAATATCCGGAGGGATCTTGAGGTAGCCCTCATCTATCAATACTCCCAGATAAACACGTCCTGTCCCGGCATATTGGATAAGCCATCCATCGCCGCGATACCCGCCCATCCCCCATCCTTCATGGTCCGTCGCATAGATGTGCACGCTGGTTCCGATCTGCTTGAGATTGTTAATGCAGACGGCCCTTTTCGCCTGCTCCCTGGCGTTCTGCAGGGCCGGCAGCAGCATCGCGGCGAGGATTGCGATGATCGCAATGACCACGAGCAACTCGATTAGGGTGAATTTATTTCCGATTTCCAATTTCCGATTTCCAATTTTATTCTTAAATCGGCAATCGGCAATCGGCAATTGGCAATGATGCCTATCCGCAACTGGTACGGCGGCGAGCAGTTCAATCAGCGTATGTCTGCTATTTTCCATTTTCCACTCCACCTGCAATCAGCTGGGGTTTTATTTTTTTGAACTGAGGTTTTCCGGAAAGCTTCCCCTCTATCCTGGCCATAAGCATGTCTATCATTTCTCCACCGATCTGGAAATTGCATTTGTCCACTGTGGCGGCTGGAACAGACTCCTCCCATTGTCGCTCTTCGAATTCCTGCCATGTATTGTCATATCCCGCCAGCAATATGTCCTTGCCGGGAATCTTATTGAGCAAGCGGCATGCGGCCGCAACCGGATAGAAATCAGAGTCGCTGGTGAGCATGATCGCATCAACCGGATCAGATTTGGACAGGTGTTCCACGAGATATCCTGTGTACTGCCTGGTCCTCTCCTCAAAGCTTTTCCTGCTCCCGGAAACACGCAATGCAAGGTTGTCAATGCAGATGGGTGGAAGATACTTCAGGCCGGATTCACGGACAGCCTTTTCATACCCTGAATTCCTGCTTCTGACCCAGTATGGAACTGCGGAGAAACTCCATACCATCAAAATTCTCCTGCAGCCCCGACTGATCAGATATTTTGCAAGGAGATAGGCGCCGGCCTCATGGTCGGAGATGATACGGTCGAACTTCTGCAGCCCTTCCCCGTCACCGTTGATCACCACCGGAATCCTCATCGAAGTTGCCTCGGACAATGCCTGCCTGCACAAGTCTCCGGAATCAACCATGTTGTGGGAGAGCAGAACGCCGGCAGGAGAACTCCTGACCATATTGATGAAAGATCCGTCCCTGAGACAGCTTGTGTTCAGTATCATCGAATGGAATCCCATCCTGCCGCACTGGTCTATTACTCCGGATTCCACGGACCACATCGCATGGCTTTTTGCGTATCTCGCAGGATCGTCGGAAAGATTGCTCAGGACGATGAAAAACTTCTCCAGGGGATTGACAGGCTTCTTCTCCTCCCTGTCCGCCACATGCCTGCCACGGCCATTGGCGATGGTCTTTATGATGCCGTCGTCTTCAAGATGCCGCAGGGCGGTCCTGACAGTCCCCCGCGACACATCGAGCTTCTCTGCTATATCCATTTCGCCGGGCAGTCTTTCACCGGGCTCAAGATCCCCGTTCTGTATCCAGTCCCTCAGCGTCCTTATGACCCGCGACCGAGGCGAATTGTTCTGGATGACATCCTTGACCCTCTTCATATTTCCACTCTCCACATTATCCCTTGTTTAGACATATTTTATACATTATTTGTACATTTGTCAAGAGCGTGCAAGGATAATTAAGGATTTTTTTATTTCGTAAGAAAAATATCGGACATCAGAGAGTCTCGAACGTAAGTTTTTCAAAATTGTTTGTAGTCAAGCCATTATTGGCTGTGTTTAAAGAAGCACAAGAACACGCAAAAATGCGTTACTAATCGTCTCATAATAGTATAGACTTTTATTTATTGTGTG
>MHBH01000027.1 GCA_001804805.1 Lentisphaerae bacterium GWF2_49_21 | reverse complement strand
GCCGGATAACCTCCCAGCACTGGGCCGGAATACGCTCCTCGAACTTCTCGACATAACTACTCCCCTTGCGCAAGGCGGCAATGTACTGATTTGTCGTCATGATATGCCCGTCGTGTACATCCGTTCCGGACTCCTTCTCGAGATACTTGTCCAGCGGATATAGGAATTTCTGGCTGATGTAGGTGTTCGACTGCCGGAAGTTCACATATAGGACTGCCGGCGATATGTCTCCGGCGATCTGCATGAGAGGAACGGTGTCCATGCTGCGTCCAGGTATGTCAAGCCCAGTCGCAGGGACAGGATTTATGTTCGGATACAGCTTCCTGAACGCTTGCACGATTTTGATGCTCGCCTCGCCGTCGATACCCCAGACATTGCTGTCCGGCACACCCCATGCCTTGAGTTCGATGGTGGCGGCCTGCCCTTCCGATTCTTCCGAATGAAGACAAAAGGCAGTGACTGATATCACCGCGCATAGAATAAATTTGAATGCTATTCTTATCATAAAATCCTTTCGCCGATTAAATTCCATAGCTCATGTCCTGTAGAACCTATCCCTGTCTGTCATGCTCATTATAGTTTCAACTATGAGTTATGCAGCGTTGTCAACGTCTGCAATATCACATATTTCCGTCTGTGTGTGCTTATATCGGTTCGGGATTCCGACCAAGGCTGTCGCGACTCCGCTGCCTGCCACCTGGAGGAGTGAGGAAGGCTCCGGCATCTTTCGTATTATAATTACTGTTCATTGAGTTGAAAATATCTCCTCTTTTATTAATGATAATGCGTCAAGATGCACGCGCAAAGCGTCAAATGTACAATCAGCTGTACGATAGGCAAATGGCATTTGGCCCAAGTTGCGAAATTTTGCAGCGTTGCGCTCATGAAATGTTCCCCTGGCTGTAATAAACTGTCCCCAGAAGCCCAGATGCCACTGCACGGAAAGGTCTTGAGGACTTAGAGAGTCTGTCCACTCCTGCGGGAAGAGCGCGAGCCAGCGCGGATGGGAGTTAAGCCAGGATCCGCAGTGCAGTTTGCTGACGCCAAACTCGACACTGCTCTTATCCATCAGTTCCCGCAGACAGCGAGGCAGATAGGAAGGATCGTCGAATATCGAAGCCGGCTGAAGCGTGTTGGCGATGTGGACGGCTATGATATCCGGAGACTCAGCTCCGGGTGAATGATACGTAAGACTTCCGCACTTCATCATGGGCGGAAGAAGTGATTTTTCATAGCTACTTATGGCATACTTGTCCAACTGTTCGCGGAAGGCGCAGGATGCTTCATCCTCAAAGGCATCTGACGATTTATCTCTTCTGTGTATCTTCCATACTCTTTCGAGCAGATCTTCAGTTTCACGCCAGCCAGGCACTTCAAAATCCGGGGAATCGCTATTCATCCGGATTGGATCATAATATCCTGTTTTGCGGAATATATCCACGCGATTCCGGAGCACGCTCCTGAAATTTTCCTCAGGATGCTTGCGGAGCCAGTCCCATACGAACCATAACTTCAATTGTGTAATGCTATGAATATAGTCTCGGTGTTCAGACTCTGTTTTTAACGTGCTCATTACATTTGCGCGGATATGTTTATCTGAAAAACTGAAGTTTTTGATTTCCATATTCTCATTTCGATAGTTCATAATCAAGGAATTTCCATGCCAAACGTTCAAAGCTGAACATGATATCGTGATCAGTTCCAGGACTCCACATGATTTTCTTCTGCTTGGATTCAAGGCTCCTGAAAACTGCATATACGGTAACGGCTGGCGATGGACCATCGCACAGGCATACATCCATTATCACTGGAGCTTTGACCATTGATGCAAAATTCATCGCATCAAAGTAGCTCAAGGAGTTTTGTCGTGGATCCGTCCTGTTGAAAGGAGGAAGTCCTCCATCAAATCCATCTGTTTTCCTTGTATTCAGCAACCCGCTCCAGTCACGATACGGCCAGTAACCGTAATAGCAGATGGCGCTTGCCAAAGCCTTGATCTCCGGACACAGCGCGGCGGTAGCGATTGAAAGGAATCCACCCTGGGATCCTCCGGCCACGGCCAGTCGTTTAGTATCCACATCGGCACGGGACTTGAGATAATTCACAGCCTGTACGCATCCAAGGATCACATTATAGTAATATTCATCCTCAGGCCTGCCTCCAAGACATTTCAAATATGCATTAGGTGTTTCATATTTTTCCAGGTCAACATCCATTCCATGGATCTGAAGCATCAGCGCCACATATCCATGACGTGCGTGTTCCACCGGCGCTGGAACTTTCGCGCATCCGGCTCCGGGCAACACGAGGATCCCGGGGAACGGCCCCTCGCCGGCGGGAAGAGCAAGCCATCCATGCATCCGCATCCCACCAGCCGAATCAAACTTGATCTTGTAAAGCTTCACAGCTTCAGTCTTCACTCCCTGCGGATCGTATTTCTCGGGTATTGACGCCTCCTTGACGTTATATTCCGAAATTTCCCTGTCGTTCATTTCCTTTATAAACATCTCTTCCTTATTCAATGGAATCTTTGAGAGCGAGACCTTGGCCTTTGACCAGAACGATTCGAAATCGGCAGGTTTGGATTCCGTGAATTTAATACTATCGATTTCATACCCGAACCCGGCCGCTCCATCCAAGAACTTGCTTTCAGAAAGATTTACATGGATTTTCAACGTGTAAAAACCAGGGACAAGCTTTTCGGAAGGAACCAGGATGCGGACTGACTGATCCACGCATGTTTCGGCATCTCCGCTCAGCAGTGGCTTAGAAACCATATTCAAGCTTAGACTCCATGTACATGAAACCGGCCTTCCGGCTGGAAAAGCGAAAATCTCAATAGCATCGCCTTTCTTGAATATCATATCATTCCTGACACGGGAGAACGAGGGCATCTTATTAGTCACATTCTCCCCAATATAGGGTCTGGATATGTTGCACGTCATAGCATTCACCTCCGAGTTAGGAATACACAGCAACATTGTGACGATTGCTGAAAACGCAATAATTCCTGTCCTTGTCCTTATTTTACGTAATAGATTCATGAATTCTCATCCCTTTCGTTTCCCAGGATGTTCTGATCCAAAACTTCCTTCAATTTTCCTCTTCCCGCATTTGAGCTTGTAGCGCCCGGAGTTGAAATCAACTTCGGCTTCGGAGCCATTTCCAAACACCGTTTTCTGTGAAGATGAATCAGCCGAAAGCAATTTCCATTCTACAATTGGCTCATAGCCGACGTAACCGTTGAATTCCCATATCGGTTTCAAGCTTGAAATGAAAGCCCCATCTTCCTCAAATTGCTTCTCGGTAAAGTTGCCATAACACATGGTCTTTGTCCGGAAGGCGGGAGGTCCACCCCAGAGAAGAGCCCATAATCTGAGATCTCTAAGTTCCGGAATCACAAGTCCGTCCTTGACGACTGCGGCCGTTCTGGGGTCCTGGTTTATCCATGCAGGACAGACGAGACAGTCGTGCCAGACCATGTTGTAGAGCGGAATGGCTTTCCCGAAAGCGGAGACCTTGCCGCTGAGGATATGTGGAATAACGTCAGGCTGTACAGTGTGGCAATAGTCCATCACAGGTACGGCCCAGTCGTTTCCCGACTCGCTGCCGACCACGTAGTTGCGATCATGGCAGAAGGCAAGGGCCTCGCTCCAGGCCTTGCGCGTTACCGTGCGGGTTGCCGGATGTTTATGGTCAAAACATTCCCTGAGATGCCCTATGCTCCAGCAATCAAGGTAGAATCCATCAATATCACATCCATTCTCTACGAGTTCGTTGAAATTATTGCGCATGTATTTGAGCGCCTTAGTGGAACAGAGCCACTCCTGCGGGCCTCCAAGCCATTCGGTCGACTCGTGCTTTATGCCGTCCATGTTCAACACGCCTTCATCGTTCTTGTATGCCTTTGTGTGCTTGTAGTAATCCACATAATTGTCATGGAGCAGGACAGTATGTCCAAGTTTTCTTATACCATCGCGCAGCTTGCGCAATCCGTCCCAAGAACCGAGGCGTATGTCCGGGGGCATAACTTCGGGATGATTGTAGTCATATCCGTCGCGGCCCCATCCATCAATGTGGGACAATCCCTTTCTGCCGACTCCTGCAAGAGAGCAGAGCTTGCGGTAACGGCGCAATCCTTCGGAGAAGCGCATGAAATTCACACGCGACTGATGATTGAACTGGCTGAATGTTGACATGAACCATATATTCATGTGGGGGCCGCCTATGAGGCTGTCAACGCTGGAACGATCTGCCGCCTTATCCCGCAACGTTATTGCCAGCCCTTGGCCTTCTGCGTGCCTGCGGTAGGTCTTGGCCAGTTCCATTACGCTGCTTTTCTCAAGGAACTTGTAGTTCATAACCCTCTTATATTTGAAACCGCCGAGGCTGGCCTGCCAGTAAGGATTGACCGAGGCTCCACCTCGTCCGCCATCACAACGAATCCGGAATCCCAGATCATCCGGAGTGTTGGCCAGTGCTATCAGCGCAGCGCCATCATTACAGAGCTGGCCCCACCACGGCATCACGAAACCAGGACCGACATAACCTGGAAGCACCATGTCGAGTTCAAGCTTCGAGTCCTTGTCAAGAAGGCAGCCTTGACCGTAGGGCAGGACCAGGTCTCCTTTGGACTTTTCAGGGAACATCAAGCCACGAGGATAGTAACTGTCTATGATGGACGCCTCGTATGCCTCGTTGCGATGGGGAGAGAGTTCGACAGACAGGACATCATCCCTGAGGGTGAACCTTACCACAAATCCGAAACCGAGGGGCGACCATACGTTGGCGGTGTATGGCCAACTGGTCAGCGTGACTTCCAGGGAAGTCTCTGAAAAGTTGTTCCATTCCCGCTTTTTCGCCTCTCGGAACATGAACGTCTGGTATGGGCCACAGTGTCCCTTGACTCCGATATCGCCTGGTCCATCCTCACTCATTTGCCAAATTTTCCCATTCCGCATATCGCGCACTGACAGTGTCAGCGATACTTCATCAATGCCGACCTGCAGATGCGAATTTTTGAGAGTTTTCATTACATCGACCTTCCTATATTTATTTAGTATATTTTAAGTGAACATCTAAACATGAATTCATTAATTTCACATTGCCTTTTTCAGCGCTTCCAGATATCCAGCCTGATAATTGGAATACCAGTCGCCGACACCGTCCAACACCATTTGCACAGCGACCGCCGCCACTATCAGGCCCGTGATCCTTATCATCGGGCCGATGGCATAGAAACGGTTTAGGAATGTAGCTATCCATGCGGAGCTTAGCATCATCATCAAATTTATTATAAGGGCGATGATCAAGGCGATCACAGTGTGTTCAACGCCAAATGAGGAGCTGTAGGATATCGTCGCCGTGATTGTTCCTGGCCCCGCAATTAGAGGTGCACCAAGTGGGACTACAGAGATGTCTGACAGGCTGCCGTGCAGGCTGCTCTCATAAAACCTACCGTTACGCACCGCCTGCAGTCCAATTATGAATAAAATTATCCCTCCTGCAACCTTGAGCGAATAGATTTCGACATGAAAAACCGACTTAAGGACGAAGCTGCCAACGACAGTCACAAGCAGAAGTATCAGAAAAGCAACGCCTGTCGACTGAAAAGATATCTCCATGAGTTTCTTCTGCG
>MHBH01000026.1 GCA_001804805.1 Lentisphaerae bacterium GWF2_49_21 | reverse complement strand
CCTGAAAACCTCTTTCATACTACTTGCCTTTCCTTTTGGCAAGTGTCAACTTATTTCAGGACAAGACATGAACATCGAACATCCAACTTCGAACTTTGAACCTCGAAGGAAGAGAGGACGAGAAGATTGTCATCAGTCGTCGGTTTGTCAGTAATAGATTATTTTTTCCTGTTGAACCGCTAAATAGAGAATATTGAATGAGGAAAATTAGGCTATCAGTTTTTTGTGTGGCGTTACTTCTATCCTTTATCGGATGCGTAATGCAAGACCAATCGATATCTGTCCAAAATGGATTCATATATGATGGAGTTAAATCCATAGGAAATGCCAGATTCAACTTTTGGATCGATATACCTGTTGATTGGGATGCTGAGGACAGATCTGAAAACGGTGATGGCTACTTCTTATTGCCTGGCGACAACACGGTTGATTTGCGCGTGTATGGAGGTCACGTGATGCCTGAAAACGACTATACGACGGAGATGTTGCAGGATCCTGCCAACCATCCCATCCCCTTCTATTTTAATGACGGGTACAAAGGAGTTTCCCTAACAAAGAGAGAAGAACTTTATTTCATACGGACAGAAAGAAATGTGCATATTATCTTCTATGCTAAGGCTCAGAAGTCCTGGCTTGAAAAGCATGAGTCCATGCTGAAAACAGTTGCATCCAGCTTACGATTTGGCAGAAGGAAAGAATAGCGTCAAATCTATTTGCTTTTTGTTTCTTACCGATAAATAAAACTTTGTGACTCTGTGGCTTTGTGAGAGCAAGGATTTTGTATAATTATATCATTTTTCAGACTCCTGCTTTTAAAACATTACAGTAGTGCTAATTTTTAGAAATTATTGAAAACGTCCATATCATACAGGAGATTCCGACATGGTAACACTTAAGACGAATTTCGGCGACATCGTTCTTGAACTCGACGAGAAGGCGGCTCCTGTGAGCGCCATGAATTTCATGAAGTATGTCACGGACGGGCATTTCAAGGGGACGATTTTCCACAGGGTGATACCCGGATTCATGATCCAGGGCGGTGGATTCGACGCCACCTTCAGGCAGCTGCCATGCATGCCCCCGATAAAGAACGAGGCAGGCAACGGACTCAAGAACAACAGGGGGACAATCGCGATGGCGAGAACGCAGGTTGTCGACAGCGCCACATGCCAGTTCTTCATAAACCTCGCCGACAATGAATTCCTTAACCACAAGGACAACACGCCCAATGGATTCGGCTACTGCGTCTTCGGGAAAGTCACTCAGGGCATGGATGTCGTGGACAAGATAGCCAAGCTGAAGACCGGCTCGAAGGGCGGGCATGACGATGTACCAACGGAGAATGTGATTATCACTGATGTGGTAAACACGCCCTGAATAAATTTCCCAGTCGGAAAATTTATATCCGCAAATACCGCAATATCAACAAGATACCAGCAAAATCAACCACATATAACCACAGGGCTTACCTTTCACCGCCAATTGTTGTATAATGTTCTCTCGGAAGGGGGTGACAAAACAGTTTCAAGACGTAAAAAAGAGGGGCACAAAAGGAAAGGGAAAAAGCCATGAAGAAAATTGACTGGCATCTTCTCGTGAGAGAACTTCTTGAAGGGCTGTTCCTGTCACAGCAGGAACTGGCGGAACGCTGCAGGGTGAGCCAGCAGAGCATCTCGAACTGGAAAAACAGGACCAGGAATCCGGGAATCTTTGCTAAAAAGAAACTTTTCGAACTCGCCCAGAAGGAAGGGATAGACATCAGCAAGTATGAGACGGATCCTGCAAGGGACGTAATCACAAGGTATCTGGAGCAGAACAAGGGGAGGGAACTGGTGAGGATATTCGAGCTCTACCAGAAAATGTCGCGGAGCACAAGGAACAAGCTCCTGAAACACGCAAATTCCCTGGCAAAATAGATTATCCGGACTTTTTGCTCATTTCCCGGATAAGTCTGACGATTATGTCGGCGGTTCTGTCGATTTCATCGGGGTGGTTTTTGTATCCGAGTGAGAACCTGATCGAGCTGTTTAAGAATTCCGCAGGGACTCTCATAGCTTTCAGCACATGGGAGACCTGCGAAGACCCCGAACTGCATGCGGCCCCGGTGGAAGCGGAAATTCCTTCAATATCAAGCCGCACCGCAATAGCTTCGGCCTCAATACCTCCGAAGCTTACACTTAAAGTATTCGGGATCCTTTTATCAGTATTCCCGTTTATCCTGATATTCTTCAAGTTCTTGCTTATCTGAGCCTGAAGCCTGTCGCGGAGCATCCTCTCCCTTATGAAACTTTCCTGCAAGTTCGCGACTGCAAGCTCACAGGCCCTGCCGAGACCGACAATCCCTGGAACATTTTCCGTGCCACCCCTCATTCCCTTCTCCTGTGAACCTCCGCGAACAACAGCTTCAACCACAATGCCTCTTCTCATATACAGGGCTCCGACTCCTTTCGGAGAATAGAACTTATGTCCTGATATCGAAAGCATGTCAACTCCTATTTCCTTGACATTGACAGGGATCTTTCCAAACGCCTGGACAGCGTCGGAATGCACAGGCACACCCTTTTCATGCGAAATTTGCACAATGTCGGCAATCGGCTGGATGACCCCGGTCTCATTGTTCGCCGTCATGATGCTTACAAGCGCAGTGTTCTCCTTGAAGGCGGAACTCAGGGCGTCAAGGCTGACAATTCCGTTTTCGTCCACAGGGACGGATGTCACCTCCACACCTTTTTTTTCCAGATACTGGCATATTTTGAGGACAGCATTGTGTTCTATTGAGCTTGTGATTATATGGCGGGGTCCTTTTCCTTCTCCGAGCTTGGCGAGGTAACCGGCAACTGCGACGTTGTTTGATTCAGTTCCTCCGCTGGTGAACAATATCTCCGTGTTCTCGCAACCTAGAGATCTGGCAGTCCTCTCCCTTGCGGTATCCAGGGCTATCCTCGCCTTCTGTCCATGCATGTGCAAGCTTGAGGGATTTCCGAAGTCCTCCGAGAAGTACGGCTGCATCTCAGCCATCACTTCCGGCTTCACCGGAGTCGTCGCATTGTAGTCAAGATAAATACGTTCCATTCATAGCCCCTTTCTTAAACTTTTATCACAAAACCGATAATCTTTCAAGCCTGATGTTCAAGCTATGTTTAAGAAAGGGCTATATATAAAATTTCATCTTCCGGGTTGCGGATGTCCGTTCCTGTGTTATTTTTGCGGAACATTTAATATGAAAAATCTCGTCATAGCTGGAAAGAAATTCAAGAACAGGCTTTTCATCGGCACTGGGAAATTCTCCTCGTCGAAAGCCCTGCGTTCGGCACTGGAAGCTTCAAAAGCGGAGCTCGTAACCGTAGCACTCCGCAGGATTGAGCCTGGAAAACGTTCCGACAGCATACTATCCGCAATACCTACTTCAGTCACCGTCATGCTGAACACCAGTGGCGCCAGAAACGCAGAAGAGGCTGTGAGGATCGCAGAATTCGGCAAGGCGGCCGGCTACAAGTGGATCAAGCTCGAGATCCATCCCGATCCGCGCTATCTGCTTCCGGATCCGGTTGAAACTCTGAAGGCGGCCGGACTGCTCGTGAAAAAAGGTCTTATTGTTCTTCCATACATCAACGCTGATCCTGTCCTCGCCAAAAGACTTGAGGACGTCGGTGTCCATGCCGTCATGCCTCTCGGTTCGCCGATCGGCAGCAATCAAGGGATTAAAACGGAAACGATGCTGAGGATAATCATCGAACAGGCGCTTGTCCCGGTCGTTATCGATGCCGGAATCGGACTCCCTTCGCATGCTGCAGCCGCAATTGAAATGGGGGCCGACGCAGTGCTTGTCAATACCGCCATCGCCTCCGCAGAAGATCCTGCCCTTATGGCGGAGGCTTTTGCAATGGCGGTAATATCCGCTGAAAAAGCCATGAGGGCCGTTCCTCCGGCCTCATCCTGCTCCGCCTCAGCGACTTCGCCGATGGAGATCTTCTAAACTGTATCGGAGGATGGGCGAATCGGAGAACCGGCGACTTGAAATCAAAGAGAGAATTTTTATTGTTTTTCCATTATCTCCGTGTATTTTTTGAGCAATAAAAAAATCAGGAGATCCCATCATGACTTCAGCTGTAGTTAAAACCATAGTTCTTCTCTTCCTGTCGAATATTTTCATGACTTTCGCCTGGTACGGACATCTCAAGCATCTCAACAGCAAACCGTGGATCATCGCCGCGATTATAAGCTGGGGGATCGCATTTTTCGAATACATGCTGCAGGTGCCGGCGAACAGGATCGGCCATTCTACCCTCTCCCTGCCCCAGCTTAAACTTATGCAGGAGGTTATTACCCTGGCCGTTTTCGTGCCATTTTCAGTATTCTACATGCAGGAAGGGATAAAACTTAATTACCTTTGGGCGGGAATTTGCCTGCTTGGAGCTGTATATTTCATATTCAAAGGATAAATTTCCGTTCCAGAGGGAACTGAAATTTATAATTTATAATATATGAACAGCTAAATGAGGATAATCTCATGAAGACATATTTATCCATTCTGATGATGTTGATTTCAGCTGTCTTCCTGACTGCACAGGACAATGCTCCTGCAGAAAGAACTGAGACAGTAAAAAAAGAAGCCCCTGCGGCAGCAAAGGAACCTGAAAACAAGTCCGACTCCCCTGTTATTGCGCAAGGCCTTTCCGACGATGAGGCCCTCGACGAACTTACAAAGGCCATACGGATTGGCAATTCCGAACGGACTGCGGCCATCCTTGACACCTATCCGAAAGTTTTGAACAAGAAGGACAAGTTCGGGCACACTCCTCTCTACAATGCGATCTTCGCAAACCAATATCTGGTCGTAGAAGTTCTTCTGAAGAAAAAGGCCGACATCAAGCTTGTCAACGTCAATGGCGACGCTCCTATCCACAGGGCTGCCCAGACAGGCAATGTCAAAATCCTCGAACTCCTGCTGAAATCAGGTTCCTCTGTCTGGACTGCCAACGCCAAAGGCGAATCACCTCTGGCAAAGGCGGCATCGGCCGGACAGCTTGACGCCGTAAAATTCCTGTTGAAGAACAATGCCGAGATAAACACTGGGGACGCCAAGGGAGACACCCCTCTTCACAAGGCCGCAATCAAGGGAGAGGCGGACATCGTCAAGTTCCTCCTGGAAAACAGGGCTGACTCTTCGATCAAGAACAAAGAGGGGCAGAAGGCCGTGGACCTGGCGAAAAGTCCGGAGGTCAAGGATCTTTTTCCGGCAAAGTGAAAATACCGATACTGGATGCAGGATACCCGGCTTCATTTGGAAATTATGCCGCGGCAGGTTGGAAATTTATGATTTGAAATTTGTTAAAGAGTGTGGCATAGGCGTCTCGCCTGTGATTGAATTTTCCCTTGAGCTGATTTCAAAATACGAAAAACGTTTGTTGCGGGAATAACGCTTGTTGGAGTTCACAGCTTCAGCGTGTCTTGGTATTTCCCGACACCCGTTGGGGCCGGGATCTTCGACAACTGGTTACACACGCTAAAGTCGAAGATCCCGGCTCGACGATGTCGGGGCAGCGCACTCCAACTTTGAAATCAGCTCAAAAGAGGCAATTTAGAAATTGCCTCCCTAGTCTAAAATATAACAGGCGAGACGCCTGTTTTACATTAAAGAAGGACTGCAATGATAGATACTGTAAGATGGATCAATTCTGAAAGGAAAATTTTCCCTTCCTCAGGAAAATTTTATAAAATTTTCCTGCCGGGAAAGCTCAGGCTCATAGACCAGACCATGCTTCCGGAGAAGCTTATCTATCTTGAAACAGACGACAGGCAGGAAATTTTTGATTACATAAAACGGCTTGTTGTACGCGGCGCTCCCGCTATCGGATGTGCGGCAGGTCTCGGACTTGCGGCGGTGTCGCAGCACAGCAGAGCCAGAAAGGTATCGGAATTTGTCCGCGAAATCCGCAAAACCGCCGATTATCTCGCCTCCTCCAGACCGACTGCGGTAAATCTTTCGTGGGCGTTGAATCGAACAGTCGCGGCAGTTGAGAAGTCAACTGCAGATGGAGCCGGAGATGTTTCAAGCCTTAAGCTAGTCCTGCTCATGGAAGCTCTGGAGATAGTCCGTGAAGACGTTGAAATGTGCAAATCCATCGGGCAAAACGGAGTCAGACTGCTTAAAAACGGCATGGGAATATTGACCCATTGCAACGCCGGGGCGCTGGCGACAGCAGACTATGGGACCGCGTTGTCGCCGATATATGCCGCACATGAAAAAGGCATGAAGATAAAAGTTTATTCCGATGAGACACGTCCCCTGCTCCAAGGTTCGAGGCTTACGGCATGGGAGCTCAAAAGAGCTGGCGTGGACGTAACGACGATCTGCGACAACATGGCCGCCCAGGTAATGAGGGAAGGGAAGATCAATCTTGTCATTGTCGGTGCTGACCGCATCGCCGCAAACGGAGATGCCGCAAACAAAATCGGAACCTATGGCGTTGCGATTCTCGCAAAATACCATAAAATCCCGTTTTATATTGCCGCCCCCTACTCCACTGTCGACATTTCAATCAGGAACGGATCCGGAATTCCCATCGAGGAAAGGAATGGGGATGAGATAAGACGCGGTTTCGGCAGACTTACCGCCCCATCCGATGTAACAGTCTACAATCCGGCCTTCGACGTGACACCAAACGAGCTAATCACCGGCATTATCACCGAAAAGGGAATCATCAGAACGCCATTCAGGAAGAATATCATGAAGATGCTCGGTAATAAACTGCATTCCTAATCATGCTCTGCTACTGTCTGGTATTAAGGGAACCTTGAAAATTCGCATTACTATTTCTCTTGATTCCCTTTATTATTCCATTTTTGAATACTATGTTATATTTAACAGTTTTTTTAATTTCTTGACAATATGGCTGACAGATATTGCGTTTAATATTTTTATCATGGAAGTGGCAAATACCATAGCATGAGCCCAAGACATATTTTCAAAATCTTCAACTTTAGCATTCTGATTGCTTTTATTTCCGCGTGCAGTACTGCGGAAAAGAAGGACCAGTCGGCTGAAAAAGAGAGGAAGTCCGTAGTGCAGAGCATAGAGGAACTGCTTGTTCCTACTCCTCCTCAAAAACTCGACCAGAAGGTATCACAGGAAATTCCCGCCTATATCAAGATCATACCGGGAAAAGACGATAAGACCACCATCATCTACCGTTGCAGGAACATGAAATCCAAGGCTGCCCTGGACGCCATCGAAGGAATAGTCTCAACCTCCGGCACTGTCGAAGAATCCGCCGACCAGAACATGGTGATAATAAACGACATCAGTGCAAAGACCGATGAGCTGAAGGAAGCCCTGATGTCCATGGATGTGAAGATTCCGCAGATCCTGGTCGAAGCGAAGGTCATAGAAGTCTACATCGACGAGGGGATGGAACGCGATGTCAGGGTGGAATACACAAAGATCGACGCCACAAAGGGGCTGACCAGCACGTACGGATACAACCTCAGCGCACCGACGCAGAATCCTCTCCCGACGCAGGGCGGCGGATTTGACTTTTATCCGTATGCCAAGGGAGTCGCAGGCGGGAACCTCAAGGATTTGAACGTTTTCATGAAATGGCTTGTAAAGGCCCGCGACGCCAAGATACTTTCATCGCCCAACCTCATAGTGGATCTCGGAACCACCGCAAGCATGTTCACCGGTGAAGACGTGCCGATAATCCAGACACAGACAAACGGCGGAGTCGTAACGACCTCAACCCTTTTCAAGCGCATAGGGGTAAGGCTGAATGTTACACCTGTGCTGATCAACGAGGACATAGTCAAGCTGAACATAAACCCCGAGGTGAGCACGATCATCCGTTCCGAACCATTCACCCAGAACGAGATCACCGTAAACAACCCCGTGATATCCATAAGGAATATAAATACCGAGCTGGTGGCCGGAGACAATGAGATAATCATGCTGGGCGGACTCTACTCCAATACTGTATTCAAGTCCCAGAGGAAGACACCTTTCCTTTCAGGCATGCTCGGTGAGCTTTTCTCCGCAGTCGACGAAAGCGATGTCAAGACACAACTCGTCTTTCTGCTGAAGATCAACATATTGAAGAAGGCCGGCACTCCGAACGGTTTCGTAGGACAGGATCTTGACAGGACCGCCAACGAGGCAAAACGCCTTGGGGAAATCATCCGGGCCTCTGAAGATATCTTCCCGGACAAGATGAAGGACAAACAGAAGGCCTGGGACGAACATGCAGAGGAAAAGGATGGGAAAAACTAACTCATTCCGGTAAAATGAAGAAACTAATCATATTCTCCGCACTTCTAGTCGTCATCCTTTCCACCGCAGCCTATTTCGCATACTCCCATTTCTACGGGCGGGGGAAGGAGCTGGGATCTAAAGACAAGGTCCTCGACCGCTATTATACTGTCAAGAGAGGAGATCTCTCGATAAGCGTTCTCCTTTCCGGAAATGTCAATTCCAAAGTCAAGCACAAGCTCGCACTCGAAGCTGCATTTAACACGAAACTGCTCTGGGTACTTCCTGAAAACACCAAGGTCAAGAAGGACGATGTCATTGCCAAGTTCGAAACGGAGGATCTCCAGATCAAGATCGATGAGTTCAAGCTCAATCTCCAGAACACCGAAAGAGAACTGGAAATAGCTATAGAGGAGAAGAAAATACTGGAAAGCTCCAATCATGCGGAGATCAAGACAGCCCTGGACATGGTGACAGAGTCAAAGGAGGCGTTTAGCAAATACAGGAAGCTTGAAGGGCCCAGGGACGACGATGCGCAGGATGTCAAGGTCGAAGATGCCAAGCGGGCATATGAAGACGCAAAGACGGCTTATGAAGATGTAAATGACACTTTTACCAGCACAGTATTCATGAAGCAGGAAGATGAAGATGCCTCGAAACTCAAAGTCAATGGATTAAAGAACAAGGCCGACCGTGAGGCCATAAACTACTCCAATTCAATCCTGGAACGGAAGATATTCAAGAGGTTCACCTTCCCGAACAAGCAGACCCAGCTCCAGAATTCCGTCCTGCAGAAGGAGCTTGAGATGAACAAGGTGAAGATAAAAACAGCCTCCCAGCTGATCCAGAAGGAGAATGCGATAAGCAAGATTGATGAGAACAGGAGGAAGATAGAAAGGGATCTCAAAAAACATACCGAATTCATGGGCATGATGCAGCTTGTTGCGCCAGTCGACGGAATCGTCACCTACGGGGATCCTGACAACAGGAGGTGGGGCGGTGCGCTGGAGGTGAAGGTCGGAATGGACATCAGGAGGAAGGAAGTGCTGATTACAATCCCTGACATGAGCAAACTGATCGTGGAATTCGATCTTCCTGAACAGTTCAGGTCAAAGCTCCATCTCGACGACAAGGCGATAATCACCCCCGACTCTATGCCACAGCTCAAGGTCAACGGGAAGGTAAGCAAGATAGCTCTTCTGCCGGTGAACATGATCTTCTGGGACAGATCCTCCCCGAAGATTTACAATTCAGAGATAGAGCTCAACGAGCAGAACCCGAGCCTTGTGAGCGGGATGAGCGTTCATCTTGAGATCATCACCCAGATCCTGAAGAATGTCATGTCCGTCCCAATTGAGTCGGTCTTCGAGGAGGATGGAAAATATTTTGTATATCTCAGGGTCGGAGACAAGCCGAAGGTGGCGAACGTCAACCTGGGTGTTTCCAATGACAATTTCGTCCATATAACAAGCGGGCTGAGCGAAGGGGACGTAGTATATCTCTACAGGCCCTTCCAGAGCAAGTCGAATTGAATATCCAATATCGAACACGGAATGTAGAATTACGAAGTATACTCCGGATGAAATAAATTTGCATTCCATTGGATATTGGTTATTCATGTTGGATTTAACGCTGAAAGCGTTTAGTGATATACGCATATTTGGAGTGCGTGTACCTCGGTACCGCCATTCTTCTGCGAAGCTTGCTTCGCAGGGAGCAAGGCTGAAGCAAGCTTCAGCACTCCAAAGTCAGGCCGAAGCTCCTGACGTAAAAATTTAAAAACCAGGATATAAGATCTTAACAAAGACATCAACCATGGAGAGCCCCCCAAAAGAAAACTCCGGTGAAATAGTCCGTCTTGAGGATGTTAAGAAGGCTTATCGCCTTGGATCGAACAGCGTCCCCGTCCTCAAGGGTATAAACATGGTCGTCAGGAAAGGCGAATTTGCCGGAATCATGGGCTCATCCGGCTCCGGCAAATCCACGCTTCTCAACCTCCTCGGCCTTCTCGATGTTCCCACCGAAGGTAAATATTTCCTCATAGACAGGGAGGTCAGCCGCCTGTCCGACAACAGGCTCGCAGAACTGAGGAATTCCTGTATAGGTTTCATCTTCCAGAGCTTCAACCTTTTCCCGCACCTGAACGTCCAGCAGAACATAGAAGTCCCCCTTGTCTATGCCGGCGTCCACAGGCATGAACGCAACAGGATATCTGCCGAACTGGCTGAAAAAGTAAAGCTGGGTCACAGGCTGAAGCACAGGCCTACAGAGCTTTCCGGAGGTGAATGCCAGAGAGTCGCCGTTGCTAGGGCGCTGAGCAACAATCCGTCCTTCCTTCTTGCCGACGAACCGACAGGAAACCTCGACGAGAAGACCAGCGGAGAGATAATGGAGCTTTTCAAGAGCCTGCACAGGGAGAAAAACGCGACGATACTGATGGTCACGCACAATCCAGAACTCAAACACTATTTCGACAGGGTGATCTACCTGAGGGACGGCAGGGTGGTCGGGGAAGAGGAGTTCAAGGCATGAAAACCGAACGTCGAACATTCAACATTGAACTTCCAACATCGAATGTGGATAGGAGATGAAATTAGTTGGAGTACAAACTTTAGTTTGTCTTTATATGATATTTGGATTTTACGGAAACAAAAAAAGGTGACGATAACAGTCCATGCTCGTAAACGATCTATTCAGGCTTTCGTTCCATAACCTGCTCCTCCACAAGATCAGGTCCTTCCTGACGTCCTTGGGAATCATATTCGGAGTCGGCAGCGTCATCTCAATGCTTGCCATATCGGAGGGGGCAAAACGCCAGTCACTCGCCCAGATCGAGGCCATGGGAATTGACAAGATCATCATATATAGCAAGAAACCCCCTCTGGCCGGGCAGAGCGACTCGGCGTCGCAGGGAGGAATGACCGAGGACTACGGGCTCGAAGATACCGACCTTTCAAACCTGAAGAAGTTCGACAACGTTTCAAGGATCACTTCCATCCGGAATTCCAGGAAGAAGGTGCTCAAGGGCATGACTCGCCTCGACATACTGCTGGTTTCAGCCGACACGAGCTTCCTCGAAGATTCCAAATCGGTTCTGCTGGAGGGACGCTGGCTCAATAAGATGGATGAGTTAAATGCATCCAATGCCTGCGTGATCGGAAAGAATGTCAAGAGGAACCTCTTTGTCATCGGCAAGGAAGGAATTGTCGGCAGCATGATAAGAATTGAGAACTCCATATTCCAGGTGGTCGGAATAATCGAGAACAAACTCGGTACCCAGTTCCCTGAAATCAACGGTCCAAACGACATGATAATAATTTCCACTGGCACGTCAGAAAGTCTGTTCGGCAAGAACGCCTATCAGGGACAGGGACGCCGCAACATGATAATCACCCATATCGAACATGACGTGTTCATAGTCAAGGTCACAGACGTGGCGTATATAGACGACACCGCCAAAAGAATAAAGAGCTATATGGACAAGACGCACCAGAAGGAAAAGGACTGGGGGCTGATAGTGCCGTTCGAACTCCTGAAGCAGAAGGAGCAGACCCAGAACATCTTCACAGTAATCATGGGCTCGATAGCCGGAATATCCCTGCTGGTCGGAGGCGTGGGTATCATGAACATCATGCTCGCCAACGTATATGAACGCCGCAAGGAGATCGGCACCAGAAGGGCGCTTGGCGCCAAGAAGCGCGACATCCTCACGCAGTTCCTGATAGAGACAGTCTTCCTGACGATGCTTGGTGGAGGCATAGGTATCGCCCTGGGGATGGGGATATCGTACGCAGTGACTATCTACGCCGAATGGCCTACTGTCTATACCTTCTGGAGCTTCGCTCTTTCCTTTGTAATTTCAGCTCTTGTAGGCATAGTTTTCGGCACATATCCCGCCTGGAAGGCCGCCCAGCAGAACCCCATCGAAGTCCTCAGGGCGGAATAGGATTACTTATTCATCTGCTAGGGCAGATCAAGCTGCAAAATGTAGGAATGCCCTGAGCTTTCCTCGCAGGTTCCGATATTCTTGAAACCGCATTTTTCATATGTCCTTATCGCCGGGACATTGTCCGTCTTCACTGTAACTATTAGAGTCCTCCCTTTTTTCTGCCTCATGAGCTCAATGCCCCCTTTTATCAGTTCGGTCGCTATGCCCTGGTTACGGCATTCCTCCATGACAAGAAGCACCCATATCTTACCAAAATCACCTGCAGGAGCAGAAAGCGATTTTTCAATGGAACCCGTCATGGATCTGGCGGCCGTGAAGAATTTCTTGAAGTTGAATCCGTAGAAACCAAGCAATGCCTTGATTGCCCTGGTATAAAATCGGATGTGCCCTGGACCGGCGAATTCATTAAAGGCCCTTTCACAATAGGTGAAGATTAAAATACCGCAGATTTCCCCGGAACTGTTTCTTTTAAGCACAATTGATTCAGGATCAAACTCATGGAAAAGAAGCACTTTGTCCCTGAAAAACCGGAATTGCCGGCCAGGTTCCCTTAAATCAGCAGCGGCAGTACTGGCCTTGATGTGCATTGATGCGATGATGTCTAAATCCTGAGCGGTCAATAAGTCTGTTCTTGCCTTATCCATGAATAACCTTACCTTTTTGACTCATGTAGCTGATTGCAAAATTAATTAAAAAGGATTTCAGTAGAGATAACCACGTTGCAGTACAAACTTTAGTTTGTCTATGTATTCAGAAAATAAGACAAGCTGAAGCTTGGACTCCAACTTTAAATTATATTTTAAACATACTCCTTCTCCCTTTACAGTTCTATCGTAATGCCACTTTTTCAAGTTTATTTATAAGTTCTTTATTGGAAAGGATCTATAAACATATATATATTATAAATATTGTGAAAATCCTGTAATCCCATCTAAATAGATACTAATAATGAAAAATATCGCCCTAGTAATCACAAGAATGGTCAATGGTGGAGCCAGTCGGATAATACGTTCCATTATCTTTGGAGGAAAAGATCAGTTCAATTTTACATTGTATACCGGCATCCAGGATATTGCTGAAAATGAACTCTCCGATTTGAAGAAAATATGCGAAATCAAGCTGGTACCATCCCTCGTGCGTGAAATAAATCCTTTTAAGGACCTAAAGGCATACCAGTACCTGCGCAGAGAATTCCTCAATAACAGATTCGACATAGTGCATACACACACCTCCAAGGCGGGCGTCATAGGCCGGTTTGCCGCAGGAAGCGCCGGAATACCAAGGATAATACATACCCCTCATGGCACCATCTACTCTGAAAATAGCAGGATAAAAGGAGTGCCAGACATCAAAATCGGGAAATATCCATTCCTGCTGGTAGAACGGTTTGCCGGAAAGAAGCAGCACTTCTTGACAGTCCTGAGCAAAGACGAACGAGACATATGTGTGAGTTTGAAGCTGTCAACCCAGGAAAATACTATTATTATACCAAACGGCATTGATCTTGCCAGATTCAATTTCGATGATGTGTCACGTATTAGGAACAGGAAACAACTGGGCCTCTCTGAAACTGACATGCTGATTCTCAGCGTCGGAAGGCTTTCATCTGAAAAAGGCCATTCCGTCCTGATCTCAGCCTTCAGGGAGGCCCTTAAGTCAAATGACAATCTCAAACTCGGGATTCTCGGTGAAGGCCCTTTAAAAGATGAACTGCTTGAAACTAACAAGGATATTATTGGTTCAGGCAGGCTATCCCTATATGGATTCCATGAAGATGTGGAAACATATCTTTCTGCCTCCGACATATTTGCAATGCCATCTTTTTATGAAGGTTTCGGCTTGGCCGTCCTTGAAGCAATGGCATCTGGCGTTCCCGTGATCTCCACTGATGTCGGGGGAATTCCGGAACTTATAGAGAATGGCTCCGAAGGATTTTTGGTCAGCCCTGATAATGCAATCTCAATTTCCGAAAAAATCCTGGAGCTATGCTCCTCCCTTGAAAAAAGACAGGAAATGGGCAAATCCGGAAGGAAAAAGGCTTCAGGATTCAGCATTGATAAAATGCTAACTAAATATTTTGAGCTATATTAATAAAATTTAGTACTATGTACAAAATTTTATAACAGCAACAAGTTGCAAATGTCTGAAAAACTAAAAATATGCTTGCTGATCATATGCGTGTTCCTCTGCGCCATGATTCCGGACGCGCTTGGCGCCTCATATACCAGGACTTTCGCAGCCGCACAAGTTGAACTGAGAAATTTTGCTTCAATTTCATTGGATAATCCATATCTTCCAATTATTGCTCTTTTAGGCGTGTCCATGGCAATCGCTACTTTCTACTTTCCGCGGTTTGGACTGTTCATAATGCTCTTCTTTGTAATGATCTCAACAGATATGCCGGTCGGAGGAGGAAAAGACAATGTACGGCCTGCCACTATAAGATTTGAAGATATTGTCCTTCTGCTCGTTTCCATAGGCTGGGTTTTAAACCGCGCAAAAACAAGGTCTCTTTCCAGCATTAAGGAAAGCAGGCTATATAAGCCTATTCTTGCCATGTCCTTAATTATAATTATTGCCACAATATTCGGCATTCTCCAGAATACCGTACAGCTTAACAAAGGAATTCTTTATTCAATGAAAAGGCTGGAATATTTTTGGATCTTCTTCATGACCTACAACCTCATGGAAACCAAAGATGACGCATGGCTTTCAATAAGACTCTTCCTTGTAGGCGCAGCGGCCGTTTCAGTCATCGGCATCGCTCAATTCACGGTCTTGCCCATGTCCGAGCTTGCAGCAGGCGGCTCGACTGCAACTGCAGGATTTGGAAGGGCCAACACCCTTGCTGATTTCTACCTGATAATCTTTGGTGTTGCCATCGGTCTTTTTATCCATTGCAGGGACAAGAAGTGGATATCAATCTATGTTGTACTGATCTCTTTATTCGCCCTTGCCATCATGATGACAAAGTCAAGGGGCGCGTATGTAAGCATTCCATTCATTCTTGTGGTTGTTGCCTATTTTTCCAGAAATGTAAAATTCATAATTATTGTCGCCACGTTGTCATCTTTTGCCCTTCTATATCAAATAGGCTCTATCTTTATTACAAGTCAGACGGCTGAAGTTATTTTGACCAAGCATACCGATGACATAAAATATCAGGTGGAATCTATAGGAGATGTAATTAAAAAAGGACCTACGGCGGATTCATCCATGAAAGCAAGATATGACGCCTGGAACTGGGCTATACCTGAAATTAAGAAATACCCCCTGTTCGGACACGGCGTAGGATCAAAACCTCTATATTTCTTTGATAATCAATATGTCGCTGAACTTTATGATACTGGTATTTTGGGATTGCTGATCTTCATATATCTAAATCTAATCATATTCACAACTGTTTTTATTTTCTACAAAGGTGTAGATGATGATTTCTCCAAGGGTCTTGCCCTTGGTTTCATGGGAGGACATATAGGAATACTTATCCATGGAATTACCATAACTAACTTCTATACCATCATAAATATGGAGGCGTTCTGGTTCATCCTCGCCATCATAATGCTCCTGTATCATTTGAAATTAAAAGAATCAAGGAACAAAATAATGGAACCAGTAAATCCCTTGTCATAAAAGCCGGTAAGTCCAATGGATTATAAAATTTCAGTCATAATTCCTTCATTTGACGGCATCAGGGGCGGCAACGTCGATAAATTGAAGAACCAGCTTGATACACAGACCCTGAAGCCATCTGAGGTTATTGTTGTCGTCGGCGTATCTCCGAATGGAAAAGCTCGAAATGAAGGTGTGAAAAAGGCTTCCGGTAACTATTATGTTTTCATTGACGATGATGTTATACTCGGAAACGACAGCGTGATAGAAAATCTTTTAAAGCCATTTCTCGACAGGACCGATGTCGGAATGACAGGACCTTCCCAACTCATACCAGAAGATTCAAACTGGTTCCAGATGGTCTCGGCAAAACAGGTGCCCCGATCACTTTTTCCAGTCCAGAAGGAACTGGTCGACAGCGACATGGTATCCCATATGTGCCTCTGCATACCTGCAAAGCTGTTCAAGGATGTCGGATGGGAGAATCCAGATATAATCTCTGGAACCGATCCTGATCTGCGCCATAGGGTAAGACAGGCGGGGCTGAGAATCTGCGTGGCTCCAGACTCCTGGGCTTACCATCCTATGCCTGAGACTTTCGGCAATCTCATGAAAATGGCTTATTTGAAAGGGAGGAATTCGGCAGATGTCCGGTTAAATCATCCCGAACTTGTTCTTGAGTTGGATTCCGGCTTCAAAGAAAAATTCACGCCAAAGAGGGGTTTGCTATATAGGGAGGGAAGAGTTCTTCTATTAATCCTATATTATCTTTTAACTTTCAAACTGATTGGATTAATGTATGCTCTTTGCTATCTTTCCGGTAATTTTTTAAGGACTATTGAAGGTAATCGCCAAGTGGCAAAATAATACAGGGTTTCATCCAATGTGCGGCATAACAGGAATTTCAAACACTAATCCCTGCGGATTATCTATATCAATAATTAAAATGACCTCGTCCCTTGCACACCGTGGACCGGATGATTTTGGATATGCATGCCTTTCTCCAGGAAAAACACCTTCAGCTTTCCATGGAACCAGCATTCCCGACATCTCCGGCAATGTCTTCCTCGGTCATAGGAGGCTTTCAATAATCGATCTTGCAGGCTCGAAACAACCCCTTTCCAACGAAGACGGCACCGTCTGGACTGTTTTCAACGGGGAAATATACAACTACATCGAACTCGCAGACTCTCTCATAAAAAAAGGGCACTCTTTAAAGAATAAGGGTGACACTGAAGTCCTTGTCCATCTCTGGGAGGAATACGGAGAAAACATGCTCCAGCATCTTGTAGGTATGTTCGCATTCTGCATATACGATTCTTCAAAGGACGTGCTTTTCCTGGCCAGGGACCGTTTCGGGCAGAAACCCCTTTATTACTTTGAAAAGAATGGTTGCTTATATTTTGCTTCGGAACTCCAGGCCTTTTTTGGACTTGAGGCTTTCAAGTCCAATGAGACCAATGAAACTGCAATCGCCCAGTATTTCCGTTACGGATTCATCCCAAATCCTGCAACTGTATATAATAATGTTTTTTCACTGCAACAAGGACACTTCCTGCTCAGGAAGAAAGGAACAAACATAATCCAACAGTATTGGAAGCCTTCTGTCACCGGAGAAGTTAACTCTGTGAATCTCGAAGAGCTTCAGGCACTTTTCGACGAGTCTGTTAGGATCCGGCTCAGATCGGATGTCCCTTTCGGTTCATTCCTTTCAGGGGGTATAGATTCGGCACTGGTTACGTCATCAATGATAAAGTACTCCTCAGAATCTGTCAAGACCTTCACAATAAGCACAGGCAAGGAATATTTTACAGATGAATCAGAGGCTGCGGCTGAAACCGCAAGAATTTTGAAAACCGACCATCACGATTTTAGAGTCACTCCCGACTTCATTTCCGTTGCGGAAAAACTTGCTGTTCACTATGGACAGCCCTGTTCCGACTATTCATCGATCCTGACCTACTACGTAAGCAGGGATACTAGGAATTTTGTCAAAGTAGCCCTGACTGGTGATGGAGGGGATGAGATATTTGCCGGTTATAACGGTTATTTGAAGAATAATTTTTATAGCACATTCGGCCTGCTACCATTTCCCCTGAGAAAAGCTATTGGTTCATTATCTGGATTATTACCAGCTAAAAATTGCGACAGGGTCCTATCAGACTCCATTAGCTCTGCTTTTCCTTTTCCTTTAAAAGGTGAGAACACAGCTCCGCTTTACCATAGAAAATGGAGAGAAAATGTTTTCAATGGCGATTTCATGTCTCAAGTTGACGTATCAAGACGAATGGACATTGAGAAATTCACTGAATATTATAATTCAGCCTCATCTTCCAATCCTGTTGAGAAGTGGATGGAGGCCGACCAGCGTCTCTATCTCTGCGATGACATCCTCGTGAAACTGGACATAGCTTCAATGTCTGTATCTCTCGAATGCCGTTCTCCTTTCCTTGACCACCGTTTTGCGGAATTCGCAAACAGGATTTCTATAAACAGAAAAAAAGAAGGGGGGAAATCCAAAGCGATACTTAGAGAAATCGCCTTGAGAAGGAATCTCCCACATGCCGCCGGCCTGCCAAAAAAAGGATTCTCTATGCCTTTTACAGAATGGATCAGGCGGGGGCAGTTAAAGGATTGGATGAATTCGCTTATTTTTGATAACAAAAACTCCTGGAATAACTATCTTAGTGAAGATTCTGTAGAAAAACTTTGGAGCAATCACCAGTCCGGTAAAATGAATCACCAGATGCGCCTGTGGATGATTGCGTCCCTTGTGCTTTGGATGAAGGCCTATGCTACTTCCTAAGTTTGACCTCATGAAGAATGCACTTGAAGGGATATCCGGCTTTTTCACTTGTACTTATGCCATCTATTTCAGGTTTCTTGAGAGTATATCCGGGGTACAGATATTCCTTTATCACTCCAGCAGTATATGATATCTCCATCAGAAATCGTATGAATTTGAAATTCATGAGCGATGTCAGTACGTAAATAACCCTTCTTATGAACCTGTATGACACTGGCCTTTTTTCAACAAATGAGCCTTTGTCATAGCCATCAGTAAGTTCAAGTATCTTTTCAGGATAATATTTAAGTGCAAAACCTGAACCGCGTCCATTCCTGTAGTACATCTTCATGATTTCCCAGATGGAGGAAGGGAGTGCATGATATACCCAGGTATCAGCTATGATTACTACACGTTTGCCCGCATCCCTTGACTTTTTTCTAAGTACTGGATCCAATCCCCTGACAAGAGATTCATCCTCCCCTCCTATCCTATTGAAATACTCCCTCTCCATTATTAGGCAAGGATGCTGAACCATGTCTGAATCAATATTATTTTTCTGTACCGGGAAAAATCTCCTCGGTATTTCCCTCATTGCCTTTTTTTGAAGAGGAGAGGCATCACCGGGGATTAAACAAGAAGCACCACCAATACCTATCGTAGTGTCAGATTCCATTGCTTTTACCAGCTTTTCAAAAAGACTGGCGTCGTCAATAATGCTATCGTCATCAAGTGTAGCTATATATTTTGTCTTGGAAACTGATGCTCCGTAGTTAATTGACCTGCCCTGTCTCGAATCTCCTGAGACTATGTGGACTTCCAAAGGTCTGTGCGCCTGCTCAGCAATGGACTGGAGGAGTTGATTGATATACTTGTTTCCCGCCAGTTTGAATACAGGTATTATTATACTGTAATCAGAGTTCATGTTTGATTCCAATTAATCCCTTCGAACAATATCTATGAATCTATATGTTAATACCTAAAATGCAAATAATTGACTATAACCATAACAAACGCTATTTTAATTGCTGATTGAAATATTGGGAAAAACAAACGATTCTATTGCCGGCAATAAGTTTACCCGCCTTAGAAGCCTGATGGACTTAGAAATGATCTCAGCTGCGGGCAATCGGTTAAGACCTTATTTTTAAAAAGGGGCAACTTATGCAAGAAAAAATCCGAATTCCTAAATCCGTTCAGGATTTATTGTGTTGTCCAATATGTTATGCAAAACTGATGATATTGGAAAACAAGCAATTTATCTGTATAAATTCCAAATGTGCTGCTCATTTCCCGATAGTGGCTGGTATCCCAGTATTGCTTAACGATAAATTGAGTATTTTTTCTATCGATGACTTTGTTTCATATAAAAAACCATTTGCCGTAGGCATAGGGGAGAACATAAAGAAAATTATACGGTTCTTTATTCCAACAATCAGCAGGAATATCAAAGCAGATGAAAACTACAGTCGGTTAATTAATCTGCTCCAGAAACAATCAATTACTCCTCGAATTTTGGTGATTGGCGGCGGTACATTAGGACAAGGCATGGAAACTCTGGTAAATAATAAGTCTCTGGTTCTGGTAGAAAGCGATGTATCCTTTGGTCCCCGTACAGGTTTAATATGTGATGCACATAATATTCCATTTATGAATGAATCATTTGATTGTGTAATAGCACAGGCAGTGCTGGAACATGTAGTTGATCCCAACAGATGCGTTGAAGAAATCCATAGGGTTTTGAATGAAAATGGGTTAGTCTATGCAGAAACGCCCTTCATGCAGCAAGTACATTGCGCCCCATATGACTTTACTCGATTTACATTTTTAGGACATCGGCGCTTGTTTAGAAGATTTGAAGAGATTGACAGTGGAGCAGGCAGCGGGCCAGGAATGGCTCTTGCATGGTCATACCAGAGTTTTCTTCTGAGCTTCACTGCATCAAGAATTATGATCAAGTTGGTTGGGATATTCGCAAGATTAACATCATTCTATTTCAAGTATTTTGACTATTATCTGATCAATAAACCAAAAACACTGGATTATGCTTCAGGTTTATACTTCATGGGAAGGAAAGGAAAGCAGATTCTGTCTGACAGAGATTTGATAAAACTCTATAAAGGTTCATGCCAGTAATCTGTTCCAATGATTAATATTCTAACAGGCAACAGGATAATATGCATATAGCAATAGACGGTACTCCAGCAATAAACGATATAAGGGCAATCCAACGCTATACGGATAACCTTATCATGGAACTTTCCGAAATCGACCATGAAGATGCTTTTTCAATCATTTATCTGGGATATAAGCCTGACATCAGCTCTGCTCCTCCAAAGATATCAAATACTAATTTCCATAATGTCTTCTCTTCAATCCCCGGTAAACTTCTAGAAGCTTCATGGGCCTTTGCCTCTTTTCCGAAAGGTTCCTTTTGGACGAACGGGGAAGCCGATTTGATGCATTTCCCGGGTGGATATGCTTATATTCCAACTTCCGGAGAAAAAGTTATTACAACGATTCATGGATTCCTTTATCAGAAACACCCGGAGTTCGCTGATCCAAATAAGTCAAAGACAGTCCTTGAACGGCTCGAAAAGACGATTAAACTTTCAAATCATTTCATAACTGTATCCGAAACTAATAAAAAGGAACTTGAAGAGATTTTCAGTATAAAATCTTCCATGATTACGGCGATCCCCCTCGGCATTGGCAAAGAGTTCCGCAAATATGATCTTTGCAGGGAAGATCGAGTATCCATTATGAGAAAATATTCACTGCCGGAAAAGGATTTCCTCCTTTATGTTGGCTCAATTGAACCCAATAAGAACATCCAGGGGATACTGACTGCATATTCAAAACTTCCATTGGTTAATAGAAATAATTTCAATCTTGTGCTTGTAGGAGGAAAAACTGCTTATTTAAATAATTACGTAGAGCAGACACGATTGTTGGGAATCCAGGATCAGGTTATTTTCATCGATTATATTAATCCGGCATCCCATGATCTTGCATATCTATACAACTTGGCTAAACTGTTTATCTTCCCTTCATTTTACGAAGGATGGGCCTCCCCTCCTCTCGAATCAATGAAATGTGGGACTCCTGCCCTTGTATCGGACATCCCTTCTCTTAAGGAATCCACAGGTGGAACGGCCTGTTATTGCAATCCCAAGGATCCAGATGATATCTCTCAAAAGATCAAACAGATGCTGGAAGACAAGGCTTTGTATGAGTCATTCAGGAAGAAGGGGCTGGATTTCACTTCAGGATACACATGGAGACGTTGTGCTGAAAGCACTCTACAGCTATATAAAAACATTGACGCGAAATGAAGTTCCCATTCATCCCTTCCTCAGGAAGAAAGTAATCTTTTATAGACATCATATGTCTGAGATGCCATCTTTTCCCAAGTAAAATCTTCAGCCCTGACTGTCGATTTCATTTCAAGGTCATTCCTATAGTCTATATCTTCATAAATTCTCTTAACTCCCTGCGAAATGCCCTCCTCGTCTTCCGGATTCACCATGTGGGCATATCCATCCGCTATTTCCTTTAAGGAGGTCGTATTCGATGTCAGAACAGCCTTCCCATTGCCCATGGCCTCAACTACCGGCATTCCAAATCCTTCGTAAAGGGAGGGATATACTACAAATGCGGCCCCCTGGAACAAGGCGTTCTTCTGATTCTCGTTCTCCCATCGTACAATTTGAATATTATCGACACCAGCAATCCTGTCCAGCCAGGAATAGTCGCCAATCCCGGAAATGACCATCTTCATTCCTTTAATTCCAGCCTTCTTGAACGCCTCTATTGTCAATCGTATGTTTTTCCTGGGCTCCAATGTGCCGGCCGGAAAATAAATGTATTCAGTTCCAATCAGCCCAAATCCGGCTAATATGGAAGATCGTTCTTCCGGCGTCAGCTTGAGAGGAATGTCACACCCTATGTGGACAACCGATATTTTCTCTTCCGGTATTTTAAAATATTCGATTATGTCCGATTTTGTGAATTCTGAAATGGCAATAATCCTGTCTGCTCGTCTGATGTTTGTTGGAAGCAGGAAATTATATCCATATTCATTCAGCTTCTTGCCTGCTTCATGGAAATATTCCGGGTGTCTCAAATATGTTATGTCGTTCACAGTCAGTATCTTTTTTGCCTTTGACATGACAGGGAGGGAAAAGTGCGGAGAATGGAATATGTCGACATCCTTATAGAAAAGAGACATGTCCGGAATTTCATATTTGATCCAGAGCCTGTTAAGGAGCTTTACAGGAAAATAGAAATTCCGCACATCCATCGCATTCATGAAATCCGGAGGCTGGAATTCCTTTCTCGAATGAAGATGCAGAAACGACATCCTTCCACCGTCGCATGTAACTTTGACGGAGAGCAACGGAAGCAACTTCAGGAGATAATTGTATACACCGCCTCCCCTGCTGGCGTGGAAAAGCGCAGAACTGTCAAACATAACTCTCATTTTCTTTTACCCTCTCCAGGCTTTACAAGCAATCCTGTCTCCAGGAATTGGCGGCATCCTTTCACCAGGCCTCTCCATACGATATATCAATCTAATGATCTGGAACCAGGCAAATCTTGCCATCCTTGAAATCATCTTCAATGGGTTGAGGCTAAACGGGATTTCAGGCCTTATGAATTCAATTCTTACATACCCGGCAGAATTCAAGACGTATTTTAGACTGTTTTCGGTAAACAATGTCTTATGTGTAAAATCATCGTAAAGCGTAAATAGGGAAGTAAATCCACATATTTGAGGGCATGACACAATAATAAATCCATCTGGCCTCAATGTTTCTCTAATATCAGAAAGGAATTCAACAAGGGATTCTTTATCGATATGCTCGATTATATCCTTTAGGTTAATGAAGTCATACTTGCCTCTGTTTATCTTTGAAAATTCTTTCATCTCTCCAATTTTATCTATCGGTACACGAACTCTTTCAGTGGCAACACGCGCACATTCTGAATTTATATCACCCCCCGATATGACTTTATATCCCTTAAGAGAAAGGTATTCCAGGAAATCGCCATGCCCACAGCCATAATCATAAATAACCGCATTCTTATCCTCGGGAAGAACGTTGCCATACCAGGCATCATAACCTGCTGTCTTAACCATAGATAATGACGAATGTCCCATGCGGGACAGTGTATCTGAATAAGATTTTTCAGTTCGTTCATCCTGCATTCATAACCTCATTTATAAATTATTTTCAATAATTTATTTATAATGCTATTACGCTTTTATTTTCCCAAAATATTCAAGGTCGCTTTTGACCATGCGTTCTATGAGTTCTGAAAATGATATTTCTGGTTTCCATCCAAGTATCTTCCTAGCCTTTGAATAATCTCCCAATAGTATATCAACCTCGGCTGGACGATAGAACGTCGGATTGACCTTTACATATTTCATGTAGTCAAGCCCTGCCACCGCAAATGCCCTTTCGCAGAATTCACGTACAGTGTGGGCTTCCCCGGAACACACTATGTAGTCATCCGGCTTGTCCTGCTGCATCATCAGCCACATCGCCCTTACATAATCCTTTGAATGCCCCCAGTCCCTTTTAGCATCTAGGTTTCCAAGTTCAAGAGAATCCTTTATGCCATGCTTTATCATTGCGACATGAGAGGTGATCTTGCGTGTGACGAACTCAAAACCACGTCTCTCTGATTCATGGTTATAAAGAATCCCGCTCAATGCAAACAAATTATATGCCTCTCGATAGTTCCTTGTAAGATCAAAGCCAGCCACCTTTGATATTCCATAAGAAGATCTCGGATGAAAAGAAGTTTCCTCATTCTGCGGAACATCTCGGACCTTTCCAAACATTTCACTGGAGCCTGCAAAATAGAATTTTGCTTCAGGAGCTATGTCCTTAAACGCGGAAAGCATGAAATGCGTTCCATTTATATTTGTGTTGAGGGTGGAAAACTCGTCCTCGAAACTGTAGCTGACATAGCTCTGGGCAGCAAGGTGATAGATTTCGTCGGGCTTTATCTGGTTAAATATCTTGTAAAGACTGGGATAGCTTTCCAAGGAACCAGGTATTAGATTTATTTTATCTTTTATATGCTCAATACGCTTTAACCTATTGCCGGGATCTTCCAGCGCAACCCTGCGGATTATACCGTAGATTTCATAACCCTTTTCAAGAAGAAGTTCGGAAAGATAACTCCCATCTTGACCAGTTATCCCTGAAATCAGAGCTTTTTTTTTCATAAAAACTCCTTCACCTGTATTTAAATGTAACATAGGCATCTTGCCTGTGGTTTTGAAATACAATTCCCTATCGGATCAAATTATTAGAAATGGCTGATATGCAGTAGCGTCATAACTTTCAATGATTATCTGATATCCATTGTCATTAAGTAGCTTTAAGATTGCCTCGACTTTATCCTTGCCCATGATTTTATCCATATATCCATGTTCAAAACGAATGATAGATGGCTTAATTCTTGAAAAGTCAATGTTCATTATAATTTCCGCATCATATCCCTCTGTGTCTATCTGCAGCAAATCAAGTTTCTTGACTTCATGCCTGAGCAACAACTCTTCCAGAGATATGCACTTCACCTTTTCTTCCAGAATGAACTCCTTGGGGGTGTTGGAAAGCTTATGATGCTCGTTATTAAATGATGCCATACCTCCAGACCATTTTTCAAGCAGTTCCCTTTTTGCAGGATCAACCTTGTAAAGAGTCATCTCCTTTTCAGTATTATGGATGGCAAGGTTTTCCTTGATGATATCAGGAAAGTCCTTGTAATTCCCGACCAGCTTTGAGTATGCCTCCTTCATCGGTTCAAGAAGAATCCCCTTCACCTTTCCGGGATTCCTAATGATGAATTCCCGAATGGGATCAAAAGTTACACCATCATTTGCCCCTATCTGGATGAAATAGAACGCCCCTTTCTTTTCAAGATAATAGTTCAGGAATTTTGTCAGATAAAAGTATTCGGCGTTGCATGGCTTCTGGATTCTTCCAATGGAATATCCAGAAACCGAAAACATTTTCCTTATGATGTCCTTTGCAAATCTCATGGGATCGATCCGGATTTATACGCATTTACAGTATTAAATATAAATCTTACGATATATAATATAGCACGTTAGAGGAATAACATAATGACATACGGCATACATGAATGTAAATAAAAAAAGAATCGCCATAGTGTCCTCCTCATTCGAGACAAACGGGGTTAGCATTTCCGCATCAAATGAGGCTCTGATGCTAGCCAAATCGGGACATGAGGTCTTTTTCATATCCAGTCGTAACTCAGCATTTCTCCGAGAAGACCTGCCTCCAAATCTCCATTTGATTGTAATAAATCCATACTTTTGCATTAAAAGCCTGCAATGGAGTCTTGGACATCGTTTGCATATCCCTGTTATAACGGAAAATTCAACCCCCTCCGATATTGACATTGTAAAATTCGCATCTTCCCTCTCAAGGGCTCTTCCGCAGATCATCGAAGCAAACAGGATTGATACCGTGTTCTTCAATGAAAGTTTTCTTGAATATATTTTCCTGCCACCAACGAACAATTATCAGATGAAATTGGACTTCGCGTGTCCAAGATATTTATTCAATAAACTTGGTATTTCAAATAGTCCTATAAACCAATACTTGCACAGGAAAGAAATTGATTTTATTAATCGCTTCAATAAATATACTGCGCCCACGTCAGCCATTGCGAATCTTGCGGCAAATTATTATAATTTAGAATCAAAGATGATTACAATAATTCCAAATGCTGTCAATACTGCACTATTCCATCCACTGCCTAATCCAGTAGAAACTCCAAAGATCGGAATCTGCTTCGCCGGCAGATTTTCAAGGGAGAAAGGGGCCGATGTAGTTATAGAAATAATGCCCGGTCTGCTCAAAAAATACAGCAATCTCCACTTCTCTGTCGCAGGCTCCTCAGCCATAGATGAATGCAGAAAGTCAAAAATCGATTGTTTGAAGAAAAAGATTGAGGAGCTTGGATGTCTTGACAGGTTCTGTTGGTCCCCATGCATGCCTTACGGTAAAATGCCCGACTTTTATCGGGCACATTCCATTTTTATAAGTCCCACAATGTTTGAGAGTTTTGGAAATTCCATAGCTGAAGCCCAGGCCTGCGGACTGCCGGTTGTTGCAAGCAAAGTCGGAGGTGTTCCAGAAGTCGTCCAGGACAGGAAAACAGGATTTCTCGAAAATATGTCCGACAACTCCGGATTTTATGAAAAACTTAAAATTCTCATTGAAGATACCCGGCTGAGATATGACATGGGAAAAGCTGCGGTGGGAATGACCATGCAAAATTTCAGTTTCTCCGCCGTTTACAGCAGATTAGAAGCACTGCTGCGATAAGGTTCAGTTTGAAATTCTCTTCCTAAGCTCTCCATATACTTTCTCAGGATTATACTCGTCCCTTGTTATGCCAAGTCCACTGGAAGCTAGTTTCCTCCTGTAGTCAGGCTGTTTTAAGGCTTTTATGATTTCACTGGCAAGAATCACCGGATCGCTTGAAATACATTCCTGCTCATAATTTGAAAGAGATATTCCCTGTGCGGCTGAAGAAGACAAGATTACAGGTTTCCCCAAAGAAAAACATTCTATTACTTTAATCTTGAGTCCGCTTCCAACCCTCAACGGGACAACGACAAGATCTGCAAGCTGATACGCTTCCCTTATGTCTTCAAAATAAGGAAGTGTCTTAATTACTTCACAACCGGAATATTCCCTTTTAAGCTCATCGCATGCATTGGAAATCATAAATCTCACTTCTGGAACAGCCCTCTTTACTGCTGGAAGAATTTCTTTAATGAAAAAATGGATGGCATCAATATTCGCATATCCATTGCCTGAAGCATAAAGGATATCTGCACCCTGTGGTATCTTTTCAGGTAATGGATTTGGCTTGAATGAAATAGGAACATATAAGGGATGTATCCCATGATTTGTCATGAATTCCCAGTCCCACAATGAAATGGCAATTGCCAAATCTACATTTTTATAAAGCTCCATTTCCCGCTCAAGATTCCTGAAATGTAAAAGGAGAGGTCCTTTTCCGATTTTTAAGAATTCAAGATAACGCTGATACCATATGTCATGCGGATCAAGGATCCGGAGAACATGTCTGGGAAATGCTTTCAGGGCTCTCGAGAGAAGCAGGGTATGCACCATGACAATGTCATAGGCATATTCCCTCTGCATGTCAGAAAGCTTTTTAAGGACATGTTCGGACAGATATATCTTATTGTCGAATAGCGGCTTGGCAATCCTTCTGTATGCTTTCAGCCATGTTTCATGGAACCAATTTCCGGAAGCAGTAACAGGAGCAAAGGATATTGACTTGAATAATTCCTTTCCCTCCAAAGAGTTACTTTCTTTTCCCGTGCCGCAGACAAACAGATGAAGTTCCACAACGTCAGATATATTCCGGCACATGTCTCCAATCCGGAAGGTCATTCCGCATTTGCATGGGAAAGGATATTCAGGAACTATCATCAGCATTTTTTTCATAGATCATCATCCCGTCTTGCCATCTCAATTCCTAATTATACCACTTCAGGCATTCTTTTCTATTGCGTGATTGCCTTTTAGTAATATCGGCTTTTATTAATCTTGTAGTCGTTTTATCCATTTCCAGACATAAATGACGGGTCTTCGCTAAAATGAACGTGAAAGACAAATTAGGGCTTGCATTGGTTCCTATTGCCAGGCTTTGGATACGATATTCACCATCGGCATTTTTAAAGAAATTTCTATGGACTAGGTTTGCCTGGAGGGAGCGGTGCTTCACTGTGAAGACAAAATTTGGATTCACCGTGTCCGGAAAGTCAAACGATGTAATACAGGGATTCTTATATTACTTTGGAATATGGGAGCCTCATATAAGCCACTGGATGCTTTCGCGTATCAAAAACGACAGGAATCGCATATTTGTTGATGTCGGTGCAAATATCGGATATTATTCCCTTCTTGTGGCCCGACAGAATCCTTATTTCTCTGTCCTTGCAATTGAAGCCATGCCTGCAAATTTCAATCTGCTGGAGACCAATATCTCTTCCAACAACATAAATACCATAAGACGATATTGCTGTGCTGCAACGTCACACAAGGGAAAAATCACACTGTACAATCCCATAGGCATGCACATGGGAGCTGCAACCATAATTTCCGGTCTTTACTGCAATAACACTACGTTAGATATTGAAGGACTTCCTTTGTCGGAAATAATCCTCCCTGCGGAGATAAGCAGGATAAAATTGTTCAAGATAGATGTCGAAGGTGCTGAATGGGAGGTCATTCAGGGACTGATCCCTGTCTTTGACAAACTGCCAGAAGATGTTGAATTCTGCATGGAAATCACTCCTGACAAGCTTGGTCCTGAAAAGGTTAAATCCATCTTCAGCTTTTTCTCAGGAAAAGGTTTTTCAGCATATTATATAAAGAACTCCTACAGTGCGTACGATTATATAACTTTCGAAGGATATGAGAGACCCATAAGGCTAAAAGATAAATTTACGACCGACTGTTTTGACGTAATATTCTCCAGGGAAGACTCTGAACTTCTTTGAAATCTCGATCATTCCTTAGTCTTTAACGCATATACGGCTATTATTATCCCAGAGTTCCTGTCTGATGAAAATTTATCCAAAATCAGTGTCAGCTGATATGCCAGCAATGAATACATGCCGAATAACATAGGCCATTTCATGATCTTAAATGCAAATTTACACATTGTGGCTGAAAAAGGCGATACCAATATTGGTTTTATTGTTCTGATTTCAAATCCAACTGCTTCAAGTTCTTTGCGGACTGTTCCAACGGTATAATATTTCTGCACCAGGCAGAACTTCCTGTGAAACTCAATGAATTCCCTCGAATTAATATTCTCAAGCGAGTCCACTGTGACCAATAGCTGCCCTCCTGGCTTCAACACCCTGAACATTTCTGCTATGGATTTCTTTGAATCATTGAAATGCTCTATGGCGCATATTGAGATGACTATGTCAAATGAATTGTTTGGATGGCATATTTCTTCCGCGTTGCCACAGTAGAAAAAGGTATTATCCTTCCTGATGTGATTAGCAATGGCAATATTATTGTATGACAAGTCAAATCCAACAACGCAAGCAGCCCTTTTCGCCAGACGATTAGCATAAACGCCAATTCCACAGGCGACATCAAGGATCCTGTCATTTCCCCTTATTTTCAGATACTTCCTGAAAAATGACATCTCATGAAGCCTGAACAAGTTTGGAATTGTGGAAAGATAGAAATACTGTCTTCTGAGATATTGTCTTAAATTATACATTTATACAGAGCTCTTTTGGTGGCATAGCTTAGCTTGCCAGTATTTCTATTTATCCATTATATAAACCTCGGAAATTCCTGGGTTTGCAGCACCCTCCTGGGATTCGATTTTAATACTTTTTATATTTACTTTTATTTGAGGCCAGGACACTACTAGCGCATTTCCTCCACTATAGTTGACAAATGGGTTTTCATATTTTGAGTTTATAACGACCTTTCCTTTTATAATGCTATCACTGCCCGTTCGTGAAGCGAAAATGATTGATCTTACACTTATATTCTTTTTAAAATTATATTCTATCGAACCCTTATTGCCTTTCAGGGCCCAGTCGGTGTTTTCTTTGCCATCACATGAAAATTCCGGTTTGTATCTTTCATCAAAATACGAAGTTGCTTCAATTTTATCTACATGCTTGCCTATTGATTTCTTCTGCTTGTCAGACAACTCGGGAATAGGGATTATTTGTATCTTGAAATTTTTTAAGCTGGGATCATTGGCTTTAATGCCTGTTCCTTCCTTATCGGATCCCAATGCCATATCCCGCTGTCCTTGCAAGGACTCGATGTACGCTTTTATCATTTTGGCGTTGTCTATTTTCCCAGCCTTTACCTCTTCGGATTGTACTCTTTGCAAATCTGTTAGATATCTACCCTTTAGCGTATCCATCTCCTTGCAAAACATATCCTGGGCTTTCTTAGCTGAAGTATTTTTGAATTCCACCTTGCTTTCTGCAGACGATTCACCCAGCATATCAATCTCCGGTTTTAACTCTTCTATCCCGTCCAGATTGCCCTTTTTCTGCTCAGCAAGCGACAATGCCTGCAGAACCTTCAAATACCTGTCTTTTGAGCTCTTGACCAGAGCAAGATATGTCTCATGTACTTTTCTTACGGAATCAATGGGGGGGACAGATAATACATCGGCGGCCTTGCCATCCTTATCCATTTCCTGCGCCAATAAATCCTTCGATAGGCTTATCATGCCCAATATTAACAAACAGGTTAACAAAATCCGCAGCATAGCCATCTCCTAAATATAAGAGCTTCCATCTGAATAAACTACCTTCTTTCATGAGCCATTTCAATTCTCCTGCTTCGAATGCATATGCAGTACCTGAATTTAAACTTTCAAAACAGGAATTCTTTTCATTACAAATTCCAGTTCATCTATTTTAAGGGCCTTGCATGCCATAACATATGTAAATGCTCCTGATAAGGTGGCCAATGGGAACTTGATCAGGAGAGACAGTGAAAATCTATTTAAAAGCAAATTCAATAAGACAATCACTGTTCCCATTGCAATCCCGCAGGCAATTATCCTGAATAAATATATCACAGGCTCCTGAAAGGAGATATCCTTGTGTTTTAACTTTAGTACTATCATACTTACCATGTTACCGGTAAAGGTCGCAAGAGCAGCGGCTAGAACAAGTCCGTAAAGACCCCCTGCATAAGCTCCTAAATAATAAACAGGGATGAAAACACAGACTACTGCAATAGTACAAAAGGACACGGTTTTCGTATCATGGAAGATAAAGAATATCCTTCCGGAAAGACTAAGGATGCAATTGGGAAGTATTACAAAGGACAATATCACAATTATGTTTGCCGTGATCAGGCAGTCTTCTCGCGTGAACTTGCCATATCCGAAAAGCAAACCGACAATTTCCCTGGATTCTACAAGAAGCAGGATATTGAATGGAACAGTAAGAAAGAAAATCACCTTGAGAGACTTGAAAAATGTCTGAAAAACTGTTTTTTCATCATTTTCAATATTCTGCTGTCCCATCAGAGGATAAACCGCAGTGGATATTGGCCCGGAGATAAATCCTGTTATCGAGTCTATTATGAACAGTGCAAGAGCTATCAGGGTGATAGCGTTACTTTCCGGAAGTCCTGATGCAATGCTCTTATGGACAACAGGTACCATTCTTGAAAAGACGCTTTCCAAAAGAACCGGCCATGAAAGGAACATTGTGGCCTTGATCAGCGGATTGGAAAGATCCCAGTTCCAGCGCCATTTTATCCTTTTGCTGATGAGGACGGTCATTATTAAAAGCCCCAACGCCGAACCTGCCAGATTTCCATATACAAGCCTCTCTATCCCCCACGAACCAGGCAGAAACCATATTGACAATAAAGAGCTTATTGGAAATATAAGGGCTGCCACTGAAGGAATTAGAAACTCTCTGAATGAATTATACAATGACATATACATCAGGGAAAGCCCCATGAGGATTATCGCAGGCGAGAAAATCAATGAAAATCTTATTGTAAGTTCAAGCTTATGTCCCTTGAATCCAGAGAATATCAATGGAATCAGGATAGGGACAAGAAGACAGTACAGCAATGTCATAGCGGCAAGGATTAAAAGGGTCAAATTCAAAAGAGCTGATATGTCTTTTGAAGCCTCCACGTCTCCTATATCCGCTTTTCTTTTCTGAAAGACTGGAATTATAACCGCAAAGAGTATCCCTCCAATGAAAAAATCGCTCAGCAACTGTGGTATTGTGAAAGCTGCAAAATACGCATCTGTCTCCATCCCTGCCCCGAAACACGCGGTCACCGATGTCCTGAGCGAGATTGCAAGCACGCTTTTTGCTACGTATATGAATAGCAGGAAAATTGAAACCTGGGAAATTCTTTTCAGTTCAGCCATTTCGCTCCTGTTGTAAATTTTCACCGAAGTACATATTTCAGTAAAAATTTACTTATTTTCTATCCTTTGTCCGAGACGGACACCTCTACATCTTGCTACCGATTACGCACCCACCTGCCGTCAGACGCTCCTGAAATTCTTCCAATCTTTCCACATACATCTTCCAATTGAAGTTATTCCTGACACATTCCAGGGATTTTCCACTTAGCACCGGAAGCGTCTCCATCTTCGAAAACTCTGCAATCTTGCCGGCTATGGCGTCTTCCGAACAACCATTAATTATGAGGTCCCCGGACACTTCACGGAGGATCTCTGGAGTACCTCCAATACTGGTACCTATAGTAGGAATACCACATGCCATAGCTTCGACTGTGGAAAGACCAAATCCCTCAAGTGCCAGGGTCGGCATTATGAACAGATCTGCCGCGCGATAACATGAAGGAAGTTCGGATTCAGAAACAAAACCGGTAAATATGACATCCTTATCCAATTCCAGTGATGATGTCAGCTTTTTAAGCTCCTCCAGAAGAGAACCAGTCCCCACTATGAGAAGCTTCATATCCTTGCCTGTCTTGGTTTTCGCAGAAGCAAACGCCCTGATTAGGACGTCCACGCCTGTCCTGGGAATAAGCCTGCGCGAGGTCATCAATACGAAACTGTTTTCAGGAATACCAAGTTTCTTCCTGACACCTGACACCTCCTCCTTTCCTGAAGCCGGAAAAAACTTCCCTGTATCGGCTCCACCGGGAATCACCTCCATCGGCCTGCCCTTGATCTCAGGATGGATCTTGAGCATAAGGTTCTGCATATATTTTGAAAGGGTTATAATTCCATCACAGGTCTTAAGCGCCTCCAGCTCTTTTTTCCTCCTCAATCCATATAATATCCTGTTAAATGGAAATGCCTCATTCCCATTTATCCTGTGCTCTTCGCACCACGGCGAATGGAAAAGAAAGATTTTTGGCGCGGAAAGAGACACTATTCTTTCCGTTACACCCAGGATTGCGGTCGCCGAGTGTATAATTACCATATCCGGCACATTATCCTTCAAATATGCGCCAAAAATCTTTCTGATAGAATTTCTCCGGTAGATATATTTTGGGACAAACCCGAAATATTTGCAGTCGTAGTAATGAAATTTGATCCCATGCGGGTTTTCATAATTCCCAGTCTGGTCATTACGGCAGATGACATCGACCTGATGACCCTGGGAGGACAGGATTTTTGCAGTCTCAATGAAGACCCTTCCGGCTCCGCCGAAATTCTCAAAGTTGAAACCATCTATGAATTCAAGGATTTTCATGATAATCTAAATATAAACCACGAATCGCGCGAATCACATGAAAAACAAGATTCTTTAACCACTAACCTGCACTAGCAGGACACTATCATAGTATATGCGTTGAATGTTTTTTATTCTAAAATACCATTCACCTCATGACTTTGTTATAATTAAGATTTATTCTTGTTAGTGTGTCCTTACTGTTTATTAGTGGTGAGCTTCTTTTCTATTGCCTGTCATCTGGCAATAGGCATCGGTATAGGACTGGATCACTTTTCCGATGTCGAAATCCAATATTTTTGTTTTCGCATTCTCCGACAAGGAACCTCTGAGACCGGTATCTTCTTTAAATTTTCTTATCCCTTCCGCAATTTCCTGTGGGTTTGATGCCGAAATAAGAATTGCATCTTTTCCATTTTCTGCAATTTCTGAAATCCCACACACATCTGTAGCCAATACAGGGATTCCGGCGGCAAACGCCTCGAGGAGGCATATTCCAAAGCCTTCCTCTATTGAAGGAAGAACCATGATGTCCGCAAGCGAAAGAAGTTCTGGCACATCCTCCCTGGTGCCGAGGAAAACAAACTGCTTATCCAGCCCGCACCTCGTAACTTCATCCATAATCCCCTCCTTTTCTGAACCGTCGCCGACAAGAAGGAAGCGGATACCGTCATCTTTCAATAAGGTGGCGGCTTCTATCAGATATCTGTGTCCTTTCTCGCTCTTGAAGTTTGCAACTGTGACAACACAGAAATCATCCGGGCCTATTTTGAAGTCCGCCCTTTTGAACCAGCTCCTGGAAAATCTCCTGCGGAATTCGCAGACGTCAATTCCGTTGTAGATCACTTTCGATTTCCCCTTAAACGATGGATACGTTTCAAGAAAGGTTTTCTCAACGGCACAGGATACAGGAATTATCATCGATGCGTTTCGGGAGATCCACTTCATCCAGAGGCTGTAAATCCCTCCTGGATCCTTCTCAACCGCATGCACATGCATTATCCGTCCGCGTATACCCGCTATAACTGCTGCAGTCTGCCCTACCATATGCGAAAGCAGGAGGTGCGTATGCACAATGGAAACTTTGTTTTTCCTCAGGAGCCAGGCAAGATATGCAATTTTAAAGACAGCATTGAGCTTGTTGATCCCGAGGAAATGAATTTTGAATCCCCTTTTTTCCAGCACATCCGCATAGTACCCCTTCCCAAAAAGGCAGATTATGACAGGATTGATCCTGTTCCTGTCAAAGCCGGGGATTGCAGACGCCATAGTCGTCCATCCACCAATCATCAAATCATCGAATATCATCGCAATATTCAACTGCTTGTTGACTTGTTGATCCATTCCTTCTCCCAATGACAGGTAGTTCGATAACCCTAATTATAAGCAATTTATCTCCGGCAGAACCGGAGGCTTGATTTGACGCGGAGCGTCTTTCGGAGTGCGGCGTGTAAGCGCCGCTTTAAGATAATCCAAAAGCGCGGCTGACACCGCGCACTCCAAAAGATTGCTACGCAATCATAACGATCAGTTAAATGCAATTTCCTCAATCCTAAATATACACCACTGGTTTTTATATGGAAACGCTGATAGCTTATATGCACAAGGGAACCCATAAAAAGGGATGTTTGGATTGTTGGATAAATAGAAGATTGGGCTTGAACTCAAAGAAACTAAAGAGTCCATCTAACATGCAAACAATGGAAAAGTCATTTTACATTTCTACAAAAGGATTGTTATTCTTTCCATTCATCCAACCATCCAGTTAATATGAATATTGAAAACACACTCGTATGCCCTTCATGCAAAGGGCAGTTGTCGCAGGCAGTTGATAATCTGTCATGCTCCGGCTGTGGAAAACATTATGCCAGAATCAAGAACGTATGGAACCTGAGAACCGTACTTTCCGATCCGGCGACAAGCTGGGATGCGGAAGTTTTCGACCAGGCATACGAGAAATCAGATGGTGGTTTCAAAGACAGGGAGATGTATGCTTCAAGCTTCGGAATTCCGCAGTTTGCAGACAAATATCTTGAATCAGAAAAAGAAAGCAGGATAAAGAGCTTCATCTGCGAAAGGAAGCCTTCTTACGTCCTTGATCTCGGATGCAGTTCAGGATGGCTTTCTTTTGAAATGTCTGAATGCAGCCCCAGCACTGTCTTTTATGGGATAGATATTTCCACTTACAGGGTGAATTTGTTCCAGGAACAGATAACAGCCAGGAACTGCCAGCAAAAAATGCATGCGGCTTCGGCAAATGGAGAGAATCTCCCCTTCAGAGATGATTTTTTTGATATCGTGGTAATGGACGAGGTCATTGAACATCTCCAGGAGCCCGGCAGTACCCTCAGGGAGATAAAAAGGGTGCTCAAACCAGACGGATATCTCATAATCACCACCCCTTCAAGATTCATGACCAGTTTCTGGAAGCTCGCAGCACTCGTTCCCACATTTTTAAAACGCCTGTTCAAAGGAGAGTCCTTGACAAGGAAGAAAACCATCAAGCCCTATGAAAACATCCTTCCATGCTCGATTCTGAAGAAATTATTTGAGGATGCCGGATTTGAGATCCAGAAATGGGACAGGGTCATTTTCCTCCCCCACGAATCCTATCTCCAGCATATTCCCGTGCCCCTGTTGAAAATCATGCTTTTGAAGGCAAGGCTCACAGGGAAAATACCGTTTCTGAAATTCCTCGGGCTCCATCATTTCATATTACTTGGAAAACCATCCAAGGAAATAATTTGTATTTAAAATATGCCCGCTGGAGCACAAGCTTTGGTTTATCTTGATATTCAAGAGGTTATGTAAGCTGAAACTTGTACTCCAACTTAATCATTCAACTCATAAGAGGCAATTTCTCATTTCCCTCCTATATTTATCGTATGAAATTTATTATTTCAATATTGTTCTCCGCTCTATTCCCATGGCAGGCTTTCTCGCAGGCCCAGTCGTGGCATCCCGGAATCTTCAGGGTCAACACCACTGTAAGTGCGGGAAACGAGGGTATTGAAACCGTAGCCTCCAAGGCAGAGAGGAACGGATTGGAATTCGTCGTTTTCAGCGATCAATTCCTTGTCAGAGGGGAATACGGACTTCCTCCTTTCAGGAACATACTTAAGAAAGGCATGGACAGGCAAAGCATAATCTCATACGGAATTGAAGACTATTTAAGAAGGATAGAAGATGCTGGAAAAAAGATCCCTGGCATGGTTCTCGTCCCAGGCGCCGATATCGCCCCCCACTACTACTGGAAAGGCTCCCCCTTCAGGAACAACCTGATGACAAGGCAGTTCAGCGAACAGCTTACTGTCTTCGGAAGTTCAGATCCGGAATTCTACAGGAAGCTTCCGGTGATACACAACAATTATATGTTTTTTTCATTTTCCGGATTCATTGTTTCATTGCTTCCCATCATTATTTCCGCAATTGGACTGCTTGTCCTTCTATCCCTGAAAAAAACATATTACTCTGATGCCCAGGGGAATAAATACGTAAAGCACAAAATACTTAAGATAATCTCCGGAATCATTTTGATCCTGCTTGGCATAATCTGGTGCATCGACAACAAACCATTAAGCTACCATTCCGGCTTCAGCCAATATTCAAACTACGGGCCGGCCCCATATCAGAAGGTCATTGACTACATCCGAAAGAACGGCGGAGATTCCGCAGGGGTCATCTGGTCCGCACCTGAGGCTACAATGAAGGACAAAATCGCAGGCATATCCCTCCTGACACTCCCCTATCTTGCCGACATAGGGCAAACCTACGGCCATAACGGCTTCGCCGGGATATACGGCGACGCCTTCCATGCCCATGAGCCCGGGAAAACCTGGGACGTCATGCTCAGGGAATATTGCTCCGGTAAAAGAACCGTACGGCCTGTCATAGTAGGAGAGGCCGACTACCATGGACGCGGCGACATATCATTCATTCAAACCGTCATAAATTCAAAAAAGATGGATCAGCGGAATGTCACCTCGGCGATCCTTTCAGGACGTTCTTATGCCGTATCATCATCTTCAGGTAATCGCCTTGTTCTTCAAAATGCGACCGTCGAAAACGGAATCTGCATCTGCGGTCCCGGCGAACTTGTCAAGTTCAGCCCCAGATTCCCGATCGTCCTGAACATCAAAGGCAAAGTCCAGACTGAAAACAGGACAGAGAAATATCCAGGGGAAATTAAAATCATTGTTGATGGCAAGGAATTCTCAAGAAAAAAGATCAACTTGGACAATTTCACATTGCTTGAACAGATACCGGCATCGGAATTCGATAAAGGATTATCCCGCCATTATATCAGATTCTACATTTCCGGCGGAGCAGGTTTCCTTATCGCAAATCCAATATTTATTGAGCTGTAATGGACAAATATCTTAAAATATCAGCCCTTGTCCTAATTCTCCTCGGTCTTCTGCTGAGAGCCCTTGTTATTTCCCATAGCGGTCCGTCTCCGGACTATCAACAGGGTATGAACATCGACGAGGTAAACTATCTTGAGCTGGCCTCAAACATCGCCGACAAAAAATTCTTCGGCGCCTGGTCGGAGGGATTTTTCACCCAGTCCACACGTGCCCCTGGCTATCCCGTCCTTCTCGCATCCATGAGCTTGATCTCTGGTAAAACCTCTGCTATGCTCCCGCAGATCCTGAACTTCCTCCTTGATATGCTCAACATCCTTCTCGTCTTCATGATCGGAAGAAATCTTTATGGGAAAAAGGCGGCATTGACCGCTGCCGTCCTTTATGCAACTCTCGGAGCAACGTTCATTTATGTGAAGTTCTCCACATCAGAAGTTTTCGCCGTGACCCTGTTTCTCTCATCCTGTTACTTCCTGAGCACCATGAAAAACTTCTACAGGTGGTCCGTCTTGGGATTCTGCATAGTATTCGCCTTCCTGATACATACAAAGCCGGTTTTCCTGCTTGTGCTGCCTTTTGTCGCCATCTGCATATATTTCCGCCTGCGTGACAATCATCTCCAAAACAAATCATGCTTAAATCAATTTCCCAGTGAAGGAAATTCTTTAAACCACGGTCGCGACATAGCCAAGCGAAGCGACGCTTGCCAAAGGCAAAACCAAGACCCTCCACGGCTTCGCCGTTTTTTTGCATCTATTATGCCGCATGGCATGGAGGGACGTCCTTGCGACGTCCGAAATTTGATCTGTCTTTTAGACCATTGCCTTCGGACTGAAACGTTGTTTGGAAGGATCATCAGGTCCTTGGTTCCTGTCGCAATTGTCCTATTGTTCTGCATCCCCTGGGCCGCCAGGAACTATGCCATACATAAAAGCCTTATCCCAATTTGCACATTTTCCGGCTGGCACCTGCTTGTCAGCGCGGAAAGCGCGGATGACCTTTCTTTGAAAAACCTGACTGATTACGTCTATGCCCCCAGGCACAGCGATTTCACTGAAGGCGAATTTTACAGGGAGAGCGTTAATGTATTCATGACAAGCTTCTTCTCGCATCCGGTAAAGTTCATTGCTGCGGGAATCTACAGGTTCAGTTATTACTGGATCCCCCAGAAACCATACTTGCGCATTTTCAAGCCTAAGGCATACATAATGCCGATCTACATTACTGACAGGATTTTCATCCCTGTTCCGGATTTTGAAGGCATATTATATGTTTCTTTGATGATTGCTGCGGTCGCGGCAATACGGTTGAAAAGGAAATTCATCCCTCTTGCCTTAAAATGGCTTGCTGCCAGCACACCTTTTGTCCTGCTAATCGTCTTTTACGCTGCAGTCCATATAATCGGGATACCCCTTGAGCAATACAGGTTTATCATAGAGCCTTTGTTCATAATCCTCGCCTGCGGATTCGCTTTCGCTGTTTTCAAGGAAAACAGCGGACCAGAGCCTTCGGTCTGGGAAATCCGTTATGCCCTTGCTGTTCCCTCCATGCTCCTTTTAATCATAGCAATCCTCGGCATAGGCAAGGGAAAGAGCTCGTCGTATGAATATCCGAAAGCCACATCCGATCCCGGCTCAGTTTCCTACAGCGACATCCGCAGCCTCCAGTGGAAAAACCTCGGGAACATCCCGGAAAAGACCATCTGCGAGACCATGGGAGAGGTGAAATATCTCGTCAAAGACCTTTCCTACGATGCGAAATTGAATAAGGCCGTGGAAAAGAAGGGGATGGCGGTTGCAAAGCTCTATGTCAAACTCCATGATCCGGAAAATCCCAGGGGGCTTGGCGATATGAAACTGAACTTCAAGGATGGCAGTTTCCCAAATGACGGCGGCATCATAAAAGTAAAAGGTCCAGTTTACACCGGCGAATACAAGGATATAATAATGGACGTCATTCTCTGGGGAAAATTAGATAAAGAAACCTACCGTTAATCAAAAAATATTACAGTTGATCCCATATCCTTAAACCTGCGATTTTCAGGAAATGCCTGTCATAGGTGACAATTACCGAACCTGTTTCTATTGCGTTTGCCGCTATCCATACATCATTGATTGGAACCGGAGTACCGGCTTTTCTCAATGTTCGTATCAGGTCTCCGTAAATTCCGGCGGTTTCCTTAGTGATGTCGATGATCTTGACTGTAGGATTGGAAAGGAAATTCTCGAATTCGTGCTTTTTCCCGTGTCCCTTCTCGGTTTTTTCAAAACCGGCATAAAGCTCACCAAGAGTGACTGCCGAAACAAAAACTGTTTCAGCTGCGCTGAGCGCCTCCATCACTTTTCCGTCCCCGGTACAGAGGTTCACATAGGCATTTGTGTCCAGCAGGATTTTATTCACTTCCAGTCCTCCCCGTCAATATTCCGTGAAAACTCCACTGTCTTCAGGAATTCATCGGCTTCTTCCTTCTTCCATTTGCCAAAAAACTCCTTGAAGTCAGCGGAATGATCCGCCGAAACATTCTTCCTTGTAAGGCCAAGGGAATCCTCAAGCAATCTTTTTATTGTTTTGTTGAGGCTGAGGCTTTCCTTCCGGGCCCTACCCTTCAGTTCCCGGTCGAGATTTGGATCAATGCCGTGTATTGTCAGCGATTTCATTTTCAACCCCTATGGTTCATATATAGTTCTTCATGGTTCATATTGTAGTTCATACTATGGGTGTTTCAAGCAGTATTTTATAAAATCGTAATAGTTCGTATGCGTATTATCCTTGATCTCCGCCCATTAAATTTCAGAGCATTACTTTACAGTTGCAGGTCATATGCTAAGTTTTAGAGCTTAGATTGAATTGACTGATCAAATAAACAAGGGACTATAAACTATGAAATACGGTTATTTCGATGACGCAAGACGGGAATATGTGATCCAGACGCCGCAGACACCGTTCCCCTGGATAAACTATCTGGGAAATGAAAAGATGTTTGGCCTCGTTTCAAACACTGGCGGTGGATATGCCTTCTATCGTGACGCCAAGCTCAGGAGGCTCACACGATATCGTTATAACAACATCCCAGCCGATTCAAACGGCAGATATTTCTTCATCAGGGAGCAGAACGGTTCCTTCTGGAGTCCGACCTGGCAGCCTGTCAAGACAAAACTCGACAAGTATTCCTGCAGGCACGGCCTCGGCTACACGACGATAGAATCTGAAAAGAACAAGCTGAAGGCGGAAATCACTTATTTCATCCCTCTAGGCGAAAACATTGAAATCCACAGCGTCAAGCTGACAAACACAGGTTCTTCAGTAAAGAAGATCAGCCTCTTCTCATTCCTCGAGTTCTGCCTGTGGAACGCCGATGGCGACGACCGCAATTTCCAGAGGAATCTGAGCATCGGCGAAGTCGAGATCAAGAATTCGTTCATCTACCATAAGACCGAATACCGCGAACGCCGCAACCATTACGCATATTCTGCTGTAAACAAAAAAGTAAATTCCTTTGACAGCGACCGTGACTCCTTCATAGGCTCATATCGCAGTCTTGAAAATCCAATTGCGTTGAAAAATGGCAAATGCTCGAACTCCGTCGCCTCCGGCTGGGCGCCGTGCGCCTCCTTCTGCCTGAATCTCAGCATCAAACCTGGAAAGACAGAGGAACTCGTCTTCGCACTGGGCTACATCGAGGTTCCGAAAAATGCGAAGTTCGCAAAACCTGGAATAATCAACAAGAAACCGGCGGAAAAGCAGTTTGCGAAATTCGCAGATCCTGCGAAAGTCGCAAAAGCCCTCGAGACACTGAGGAAATACTGGGACAGCCTCCTTTCAGTTTATACGATAAAATCTTCCGATGAGAGGCTTGCAAGGATGGTTAACATCTGGAATCCCTACCAGTGCATGGTCACTTTCAACATGTCCAGGAGCGCATCGTTCTTCGAATCAGGCATAGGACGCGGTATGGGATTCCGCGATTCCAACCAGGATCTCCTTGGATTCGTCCACCAGATCCCTGAAAGGGCGAAAGAAAGAATCCTCGATATTGCAGCTACTCAGCTTTCCGACGGCGGAGCCTACCACCAGTACCAGCCTCTGACAAAACGCGGTAACTCAGACATAGGTTCTAACTTCAATGATGATCCTCTCTGGCTCATTCTCGGAGTTGGTGCATACATCCGCGAGACCGGTGATTTTTCGATATTGAATGAGAAAGTCCCTTTCGAGAACAACGACAAGCTTGCGAAACCGCTTCTCGAACATCTCTTCCGTTCATACAGGTTCACCTTGAACAATCTCGGGCCGCACAAGCTTCCTCTTATCGGCAGGGCGGACTGGAACGACTGCCTGAACCTGAATTGTTTCTCTGAAGAACCCGATGAACCTTTCCAGACAACCGGAAACCGCCAAGGAAGGACCGCCGAATCCCTGATGATCGCAGGGCTTTTTGTCTATGCCTGCAAGGAATTCAGTGATCTGCTGGAAACTATAGGCGATGGTCAAGATGCCCGCGAAGTTCGCAAATCCGCTGACCAGATGGTACAGGCCGTGGAAAAATCAGGCCGTGACAAGGAATGGTTCCTGAGGGCGTATGACTTCTTCGGGCACAAGGTCGGCAGCAGCAGCAATGCAGATGGAAAAATTTACATTGAATCGCAAGGCTGGTGCGTGATGGCTGGAATCGGCGCAGAAAGCGGATTCGCCAGAAAAGCCTTGAATTCGGCGAGGAAACATCTCGGGACAAAGCACGGGCTCGTGCTGCAGGATCCTCCTCACAGGGACTACCATGTCGAACTCGGTGAAGTCTCCTCATATCCTCCAGGATACAAGGAGAACGGCGGAATTTTCTGCCACAACAATCCTTGGATCATGATAGCGGAGACCGTCCTTGGGAACGGCGATTACGCCTTTGATTATTACAAGCGGATATGCCCGGCATACCGCGAGGATATCAGCGACCTTCACAAGATGGAGCCCTATGTCTATTCGCAGATGATCGCCGGAAAGGCCGCGGTCAGGCATGGAGAGGCGAAGAACAGCTGGCTGACAGGAACCGCCGCTTGGAACTATGTGGCGATATCACAGCACATACTCGGAATACGCCCCGGATACAAGGGCCTTGTGATCAGACCTTGCCTCCCGAAGGAAATAAAGAATCTAGAAATCGAACGCAAGTTCCGGAAATGCACCTATCAGATCAGCATCAGCCGTGGGAGCGAATGGCAGTCAAAAGGGATTTACGTCAACGGAAAGAAATCCGAGACTTCGGAAATCCCTCCGCAGCCGGGAAAGAAGATTTTTGTACAAGTAGTTTTGTAAAAACCAAGAACATGCCTCGCGGCATTAATTACAAACGTATACAATGCCTTTGGGAATTTGTTAGTAGCCTGTCGCGCCGTAGCATCTTAGCGAAGGCGGATCAAGCTCGCAAGAGCTGTTCTTTATTGTATCGCAATTCATTTTCTGTTTTTAGGGGGCTTTTACATATGATCGAATGGATAAGGATAAAAAATCTGGCGCTCATTGAGGAGGCCGAGATCGAGTTCAAACCCGGATTCAACGTCATCACCGGAGAGACCGGTGCCGGCAAGACAATTCTGATCGGCGCCATCGGGATGCTCCTCGGCGAACGTGCCGACAAGACCTCGATCAGGACCGGCTGCAGTTCCTGCGAAATCAGCATGTCATTTGCGCTCCCTAAATCGGTTGCCAAGTCCGTCTCAGAAATTTTGGACAGCGCCGGCCTGCCTCCAGTCGAAGACAAAGTCATCCAATTGAAAAGGATCCTCACAGCGACAAGCTCCAGGAATTTCGTCAATGATTCATCTGCCTCCCTTCAAACTCTTAAGACTCTTGGAAACATCCTCATTGACACTCATGGCCCTCACGAACACCAGTCGTTGCTGAAGCAGTCCATCCAGCTTGAGCTCATCGACCGTTATGGTTCTCTCGAAAAAATCACTTCCGAAGCCTCAGAGATTTTTGAGGGATTTAAAAAGACGAAGTTCGAACGAGAGGAACTTGAGAAGGGAATCCCCTCCTCTTCTGAAGCCGAACATTTCCGTTTCATTGTTTCTGATATCGCCAAGGCCGGCATCCATGCCGATGAAGAAGAGGAACTGGTGACACGCCACAATCTCGCCTCAAATTCACACGACATCCTCGAAACCGCCACAAATGCTGTTGGAATGCTGAAGGAATCGGAAGGTTCTCTTACTGACAGGATCAGCGAGATATACCGCGTAATCCAAGGCTTTGAAGGCGCGGATCCGGATATGGCGGCCAAATTTCTCAAGCAGTGCGAATCTCTTACAGAAACCGCAAACGAACTTGTTGAAGGAATCCAGCGATATACTGGCAACATCGAGCTTGATGAGAAGGAATTCACGGAACTCGAAGAACGCATCCGCATTATCCAGAACCTCAAAAGGCGATATGGCCCGACTTTGGCTGATGTAATCAAGACTGCGGAAAACGCCCGGATAAAACTTGACGAGTTCGAGAATTTTGAAAGCATCCGCACCTCCTTCATCGAAAAGGAGAAATCCCTGAACGACAAACTCCTGAAAAAATGCTCCGAGATCTCGAAGAAGCGCCATGAAATTTCTGCGAAATTCGCAAAAAAGGTCTGCGCGGAACTCCGCAAGCTTGGGTTTGCAAGATCAGATTTCACGGTTGATTTCAAGCAGACAGAACCGGGTCCTACAGGATCCGATGTCGTGGATTTCATCTTCTCTCCGAATCCCGGGGAAACCGCAAAACCTCTACGTGAAATCGCAAGCAGCGGTGAAATATCCAGGGTCATGCTTGCCCTGAAGACCGTCCTATCTTCTGCGGATTCAATTCCAGTGCTTGTCTTCGATGAAATCGATGTGAACATCGGCGGGGAGACTGCGATGATCGTAGGACAGGAACTGAAAGCCCTCGGCAGTTCGCACCAGGTGCTCTGCATTTCGCATCTTCCTCAGGTCGCAGCATGCGCCGATACGCACTACAGCGTTGAGAAGTCGGTCGTCAAAGGCAGGACTTTCACAGCAGTTTCAGAATTGAAGGATACCGACAGGAAATCCGAGATTGCAAGGATGCTCGGAGGCGGCAAAGCCGCCGAGAAACACGCCGAGGAAATGCTGTCCGGGAAATAACCGGGATATTTTCATCTATTCAATTTTGTTGTTCTAATTTTCCGTTCCTCTCGGGCAGGAATGCCCGAGTTACTTTCTTATTTTTTAGACGGTGGCTGGCACATTAGGTCATTGAGGATTTTTTCCATTTCTCCGGGGGATTTTTTAACCTTCAGGTAGGCTTGGTCGCGTTTGAGATCGGTCATCCACTGGATTTCGCCAGAGCAGGGTTGGATGTAGAGGGCGCCGGTGGTGGTGTCATCCCAGAAGGCCTGTGCTCCGCGCACACCGTAGAGTGTCGCGACCATTCCGATGCCGCCGTAGGGAGCTGCTTTTTGGGAGGCGAAGAATTTCTTCACAGGGTCTTTGACGTCACCACTGCTGGCAAGTGCGGCTCCGGCGGTGATCTGCTTGCCGACTTCCACGCCTGTGTAGACGACGCGTGTGGGCCAGGCGACGCTTACGCACAGTGCGGCATTGAGGTCGCGCTCCTTATTGTAGATGAAGTCACTGCCAGTGGGATACTGACCGCCGGCGATGGAGAGGAGCTTCACTTTTTGGGCGACCAGTTCGCGACCGGTGAGAGGACTGATGTCGTCACCTTTTGTGCTGAGCAGCGCGGCCAGACTGTTCTGCCAGCCGGTGCAGATGATGGTGACGCTTTTGTCCGGCTGGACGGCGAGGAGTTTTCGATAGATAACGATGGAATCCGGCATGGTGTCATCGGTTTTGAGGTCCTGAGGGAAGGAAGTGGCGATGCTCTTGGCGATTTCCGAGGGGTTGATCCATCCTCCCTTAACGACCATGGCGACGGGCAGGTCTGGACGGCCGTGGTAGGTGTTGATGGCGTCAATGGCGGCCAGCGGAGCATTGGATCTGCCGGGGTAGATGCAACCGAGGAGATTGACTTCGCCTTTGTCGGCCATCGCATGCAGCATGGCGAGAGCTCCGGCCTCGTCCGCTGTGTTAAGGCTGGTGTCGAGGATGACGTTGGCAGCGTTGGACGAGGCTGCAGCCGGACTGGCCGGTTTTTGCGCAAGAAGGGCGTCGATGGCCGCGGTCACCTCTGCGGCAGGCTTCTTGAGCTTAAGGTAAGTCTGGTCGCGCGTGGTGGATTTGCTTTCCCAGTGGCTGGGGTATCCGGGAACGCCTTTTTCAGGAGCGGGGACGACGCAGAAGTAGCCGGGAGTATCGCTCAGATCCCAGTAGTCGGCAGGACCGCGGACGGCGACGAGGACGGAGGTGAGATCCCAGCTCTGGCGCTGTCCGCCGTAAGGCTTGTAGGCGGCATGGAGGGGACTCTCGGCGGGAATCTTCACACGGCTGGGTCCGGTGGTGATGGCACTGCCGATTTCCAGTCCGCTCCAGACGACACGTCCGGGCCATTCCAGCGCAGCAGCTATACCGCCGCCAAGATCGCATCCCAGGTTGAATTCGTTGCCCTCGGGGAATTTTCCACCCATGAGGGAGAGAAGTTTTACCTTTTTTTCCACCAGTTCACGACCAGTGAGTGGGCTGTAAGTGTCCGGCTTGCTGGCTAAAAGATACTTGATGCTGGTCAACGGCCCGACGGCGACTATGGTGACGCTCTTGTCCGGCTGGGCGGCTAGGATTTTGCGGTAGAGGTCGATAGCGTCGGGGATATCGTCGATTTTTTTGTCAATTGTGTCGTTGGGGAATTCCTTGGGCAGGAAGTTTGTGTAGTTCTTGGCTCCGGCGAAATAGATTTCCTTCTTTCCGATGCCGATGGGGATGTCGGGCCGCCCGTAGTAAGTATTGATGGCGTCGATGGTCGCAGCGGGGCCGACGACAGGCTCATCCTTGCGCATCTTCCACATCATGCAGGCAAGGATGTTGGCTTCACCCTTGTCGGCAAGAGCATGGAGGACGGCCAGCGCGCCAGCGTCATCGCAGTCGTTTCCCATGTCGGTGTCGAAGATGATGTTTTCCATCGCAATACTGGAACTGCCTGCTGCCAGGATCATGACAAGAATCGAGAGGAGAAACACGCGGGACAATTTTTTCATAAGGAACTCCCTGCTGATATCAGTTTATAGAATCAAATTAATTCATTGGTCCTTCGGCCCTATGGAAGAAGCGATTTGAAGACAAGGCCGTTTTGATTGTCACTATTCAGATTGCTTGAGGATAAGACATGCCCGTCAAGGAAAGCCGCATTGCAGCTGTTGTTATGCCGGTAGGATGGAGGAGACGCCTTAGTGACATCAAAATTAGTGAACTTCCATATGTTTGGAGTGTCAACATGCGTAACAACCTGGCTTGCCCTGCTGGTGCAGGTTATTGGAATCCACTTCCATCCTGGTCCGGTGAAATCGCTGGCCTCGTTGTAGCCTATTCCAAGATTCACCTGGGAGGCGCCGGAGGCTTTCCAGTCATACTGCATATCCCATTTGGGGCAGAAGAGCACCTTTGTGGAGGGTGGTTGTTCCCAAGGCTCAAAGGCGGAGCTGCAGACATTGGTGTTTCCGACATACTGCCCCATGTAGATTGCCGAATGCCACATCACATAGAGGGCTGTCCTGGTGGTCCCCTTCCATGTAAGTTCGGAGTAATATGTTGCATCAGGAGGATAGTAGTCCTGATAGTCCACCGCATACAGCATGCATCCGGTGGCGATCTGCTTCATGTTCGACTTGCACGCCGTCGCCCAAGCGGTCTCCTTCGCCATTTGAAGTGCCGGAAGGAGCAGTGCTGCCAGAATTGCGATGATCGCGATTACCACGAGCAGCTCAAGCAGGGTGAATGCCGACGACAGACGACCCGTCTTTGCTGAGATGCTTCGCCGGGGCAGGCTGATTACAGACGACCGATTTCCACATCCGGTATCACTTTTCCTTGCCTTACTCATTTTTCCTCCTTGGTCCCGCGATCGTGTCCCCTTCGACGAAATCAAATGGCAGGATGGCAGGCTTGTGCGGTTTGTTTCCGTTGTTTATCTTGTCATAAAGGAGATTTACCGCCGTTTCTGCGAACTTGTGATTCGGTACGAAAGACGAAATCTTCAGATCGTCCTCGAAACTCTCCTCCTCTGCGAATGTCGCAAGGGAGATGTCACCGGGAATTTCAATCCCCTTCTTCCAGGCATTGCAGAGAAAGCTCCGTCCGGCAAAATGAAGATCATAGGAGATCACCGCAGTCGGCATGTCCTTGTCGAAAAGATTGTCCCTTGCATAGGCGGATCTCTGGTCGAACAGGAGAGTTTTCGGTGAACGGATGACCTGCGGAGCAAGGCCGGCCTGCTTCATCGCCTTCAGGTAGCCGTTCATCTTGTCAAGCACGCTGAAATGGCACCTGTCCAGAGCCTCTGCCGAGGTGGAAAGGTCCATGTATGCGATTTTCGCATGTCCCTCCCCGATGAGTTTCCGGGTGATGTCATATGCCGCACCAAAATCATCATGATGTATGCAGTCGGTCTTTTTCTTTGATCCGATCCACACCTTGGGGATTTCCATATCCGCAATCAGGGACTCAAGCCATTCGGGCACAGAACGCATTATGCCGATAAAAATGCCGTCTACGGAATTCTCCCTGAAAATCCTTGGCAGTTCCTTGCCGGCCTCTATCTCGTCCTTGGGCAGGATGTTCAGCATCATATTGTATCCCAGGCTGGAAAGGGTCTTCTGCATGCCTATCAGGAGATCCCCGGAAAATGCACTTCCCCAATGGACATGTCCCGCAAGCATGCTTATGCACCTGTGTCTGCCGCTGCGCATCGACTGGGCGGCCGCATTGGGCATGTAGCCCATCTTATCGGCCATCTTCCTGATTCTCGCGGCACGCTTTGAAAATGAAGGTCTTACATATTCGGCATTGCCGTTTATGACCCTTGAAACCGTGTTCGGGGACACCCCCGCCTTCCTTGCTATATCCGATATGGTAACCATTGCCATTTTAACACCTGCGTTTTACTTGACATCGTTGTCACTTGCCATCGTTACTATTAATTCCATATTCGGTTATGTCAAGCACAGTTAATAAATAAATCCGGGAAATATCCGTAAAGCACGGCAACTAGGCAACAAAATAGGATATGCCTGCTTTTCCGGATTTACTTTTCATGCTAATATGGTAGTTTTCAGAGGTTCCCTAAACTTTCAGGAAAGGATTATCATGAAATATTCTATTTTCACCGTAAGCCTGCCGGATCTTGCTCCGGAGGATGCACTGCGCAAAATGAAGAATGCCGGATATGATGGAGTCGAATGGAGAGTCATAGACCAGAATCCGTCTGCGGACGGCAAACCCAGTTTCTGGTCGGGCAACCTTTGCACCTGGCCACTTAAAAGCTTCGTAGAGGATGCTCCAAAGATCAGGAAGCTTGTAGCCATCTCCAAGATGGAAATGCCATGCGTAGGCACTTATGTCAGCTGCGAGAAGCTCGAGGATGTCGAGACCGCAATGAAGGGTACGGTAAAGCTGGGAGCGAAACAGCTGAGAGTGGGCGTGCCCAGATACGATGGAACGGGCTCATATCTGAAGATCCGCGAACATGCGCTCCGGCAGTACTGTGAAGTCGCTGAACTCGCAAGGAAATATGGTGTGAGGGCGCTTATTGAGATACACATGGGTAATATCACACCGAGTGCCAGTGCAGCATTGGCGTTCGTACACAACTTCGATCCGAAATATGTAGGCGTCATCCATGATGCCGGCAACATGGTCTATGAGGGATATGAGCAGTATGGAATAGGATTCGATCTGCTCGGACCTTACCTGGCGCATGTCCATCTCAAGAATTCACGCTGGGATGCTTCTGGGACACGTCCTGACGGTTCAGTCAACTGGAAACCTTCGTCCGCTCCATTCGACAAGGGGATTGTCGATGTGACCGCGCTCCTGAGGGCGTTGAAGAACGCCGGTTATGACGGCTGGATCTCGTTCGAGGACTTCTCGACCGAAGAGACAACGCTGCAGAAACTGAAGAGGAACATTGAGTTCGTGAAGAAAGTGGAGGCAAGTCTGAATTGATCAGAGGAGCCAATTGCAAAATCCAGCAATTGCCAGTGTTCAGGTGTCAGTGTTCAGGAAAGATAAAAGATCGTTAAACGAAGAAACACGCCGAGGAAATGCCGGAATAATCTCCATGATTGACTTGACTAATATAAAGTGCGCTTTATATTAGTAGCTCTTTTATAAAGTCATCTTTATATTAGAAGGAGATATCCATGTATACCCGCTGGTACGCCTCAATAATGTCCGAAAAGATGGAACGCCCGTTCGTCCATATTCTTTTCGGTGCCCGGCAGACGGGAAAATCCACCCTGATCAAATCACTTCTTCCCGCCGATGCGCTTGTCATCGACCTTTCCGATCCTGGAGAAAGGATGCGCCATCTCTCCAATCCGGACGAGTTCAAAAGCATCTGCCTGGCAATACCCCGTTCAAACAAATCTAAAACCGTATTTGTCGATGAAGTCCAGTTCGTCCCATCCATATTTGACGCCGTACAGCATCTTTATGACAATGATCGTCACAGATGGAAATTCATCTTGTGCGGAAGTTCAGCCCGCAAACTGCGTAAAGCCGGAACAAACCTGCTTCCAGGAAGGAGCTTCCTGCATCATTTGTTCCCCCTTGTCCTTCCTGAACAGCCTGCTTCCTCGCCAAGCGAGAAAATATTCCCGCTTTCATTGGATTGGCCTGAAAAGATAAGACTGAAGCCTTTCCACGAATGGCCAATTGAGAACCGGCTTGCGTATGGCTCTCTTCCGGGGGTGGTAACGGCCGAAGAACGCGATCGTCCCAACATACTGGAATCCTATTCAGCTATTCATCTCGAAGAGGAAATAAGAAGGGAATCACTCGTGAAGGACTGGGGAGGTTTCCTGCGTTTTCTCCGTCTTGCCGCAATCGAATCAGGCAACATCCTCAACTACACTGCAATTTCCAATGTTACAGGAATATCAATTCCGACGGTAAAATCCCATTACCAGCTCCTTGAGGACATGTTCATAGGCTTTTTCGTCAGCGCCTTCTCCAAAAGCCAGAGGAAGAATCTTCTTTCAACTCCTAAATTCCTGTTGTTTGACACCGGGGTAAGGAATTCGGCGGCCGGTCTTCTTCCATCCCCGCAGACTATCATGGCGAATCCAGGTCCTGTTTTTGAACAATGGGTTGGCATTGAACTTTGGAAAAGACTCGGCTACATCGGCAATGGCAGGCTTTTCTACATGCGCACAAAAGATGGTTTTGAAATAGATTTCATCGTTGAACTTGCAGACGGCTCGCTGGTACCAGTGGAAGTGAAATGGACGGAAACCCCCACTGCAGGCGATGCCAGGCATCTTGTCAGGTTCATTGACGAGAACAAGAAGGCCTGTCGAAAGGGCTTTATTGTCTGCCGCTGCAGAAGACCCATGCAGATAGCCGACAAGGTGACAGCCATATCCTGGAAAGACCTGTAATGCACAAATCCAAAGACATGCTGGACGGAATAACAGAGGGGACATTTTTCGCGAACATAGACTTGCCTGCACCCGGAGATGGAGCGTATGCAATGTTATATGCTATTAAGAATTTATTTCCCTACAAAGACAGCGTTATGAAACAAGCACTTTCTTGATGTTTACCGGGACTGTTGTATTTTGCTATTTATATCTTTTGAAATTGCATGAAACAATGATTTTATCCAGGGTTCAGTATTCTGTATCCTTTTTGCAAAAATATCTCTGACATTCACACTACATCCACTTTTCTTATGGAACACAGCCAAATGTGTTTCAAGCTGGACATCCACCAATACCCACTGACAATCTGTTTCAGCAAAAAAACAATCTGCGAATAAAATAGACAATCCATTTGTGAAATCATTTACGTTGGGTTTTGAATCGCTTGATTGATTTCTCCAAAGGAGGAAAGCTTCATCAAGATTTGTCAATGATGGTGGATTATCAGGCTTGCTTATGTAGCTGGAGATATAATTTACTCCTTGAAATCGCCAATGGTTAATTAAATCAATTTCTTCTTTTAAAACAGGCAAATAGTCATACGGAGGGGTCTTTATATCTTCGCCCAATCCATAGGGAACAGGTGGGATGCGACCTTGGCTCCGAATCATATTTTCTAAAATCTTGTCAATTTTAATCCAATAATAAACAGTTGGAGCGATTCCCCATGTGAATAAGCCAAAGCAGTAAGCGTAGATAATATATTTAAAATCACTATACTTATCATTTAAAACAAGATATAGAGCTGGAATAAAGAAACACGTTAATGCAAGATATGGGAAAAATGATAGCATGAAAAATATTGACAAAACATCTGCAAATGGATTTTTAAGTGCGTCAAGGATTTTAAATTCAATAAATATGAGAAGGCATATTGGTGGTAGTAATCTGCAAGTCCAGAGTGTCAATTTATATTTCAGTGTAGCTGATTGGACTGTCGTCGGTTTATTATCAATAATAACTTTCAGCTTTTTCGTAATCAGCGATGAAGTAAGATAGGCAAGAATTATAGCTCCCAAAAACAAGCCATAACCAATATACTGGCTGATGCCTTCATTCATTATTTAAATTCTTACCTCATGTTTCTCTTTATCGAACTAACAAAACAGGATAAGATTTCCCCCTGCACACTATCTGCATCAAAAACCATTCAATTTTAAGAATAGAACATATGCCAGAAAAAAGTCAAGACTTTGGACGTTAGGGCACAACATATAAGATTGTATACGGCCTAGGGGAATCGATCATCAATACATTGTGTTCGCCTGCTACAAGCAAAATCTAAGAATCAGGACTTGGAATCCCTGAACTTTTCGTTACATTTCCACAGAAACTATTAAAATCAAAATTGGTTGAAGCATAATGACTGACAACAACAAGACTTTTCTTATCTGCCATCGCGGGGCGCTGGGGAATTTCATCCTGTCATGGCCGGCGATCCTCCTACTGAAAAAACATTTCCCTGAATATAAGTTCGTAGGACTCGGGCGTCCGGACTACATGAAGCTTGCAGTGAAACTCGGTATCATGGACGAATGTCATGACGCGGAATCCGCAAAGATGCAGAACTTCTTTGAAAACGGTGTAATTCCCGAAGAACTCGGCAAGCCTGGAAAAGGAGTCCTGTGGTTGAAAGATGCAAGGACAACTGTGGAACTCCTGAAGAAGAATTCTGGCTGTGATTTTGCGCCTATAGAACCTTTCCCATCAGAAAAACTCCATGTTGCAAAATATCATCTGAGGGAAGTTTTGAACTATTTTAAAATAGATCTTTCAAAGGGGGGCGGGTTTTCCAACCCGCCAAAAGCCAATTTAAATGGCGGACTGGAAAGTCCGCCCTCCGTTGGCTTCATCCCAGATCCGTTGACGTTGATACCCGAACCCTACTTCCCTGCAAAAAATACCATTTACGTACATCCCGGCAGCGGAAGTTCAAAAAAGAACTATTCACCTGCGTTCTACCTGGAGGCTGCGAAATACGCAAAAGATCACTTTAAAACAGATGTGAAATTCATTCTTGGCCCTGTGGAAATCGAAAATGGTTCAACGAAGTTTTTCCCTCCTGAAAAAATCCTGACACCTGAAAACTCTTCCTCCCTTGCCGACATCCTCAGCGAAACCAAATTGTTCATCGGAAATGATTCAGGAGTCAGCCATCTCGCTGGATTCCTCGGAGTTCCGACGATAGTGCTTTACAAGGAAACCGACCCGGAAATATGGGGAGTTGTCGGACGGAAAACAGCCTACCTCATAAATCCCCTTGAAATACCCCTGCTGAGAAATTTGAAAGATTTTTTAGTTTCAGGGAACATTTTCTGACTTTGCGTGTCAGATTATACGGTTTTTAAGATTGGATGATTGGATTAATGGATGAGTGGATGGTTGGGTTCGATTTAATCAACTCTAAAGACATGAGTCTTCTGAATTCCAATAAGTGCATTCTATGATAATGCCTTTAATATGCTTCCATCCAGTCATCCATTGTTTTAAATAAATGGGGATTTTCTATGATAAAAGTTGAGAATCTGTACAAATGGTTTGGAAACAAGCTTGTTGTCGATGACATATCATTTGAAGTCACAAAGGGGGAGATTCTCGGGTTCATAGGGCCGAACGGCGCAGGAAAATCCACCACCATGAGGATCATCACCGGTTTCATACCTGCCTCAAAGGGGAAGGTGACCGTCGGCGGATTCGATATAGAGACCAATCCAGTTAAGGCCAAGTCCCTCATGGGCTATCTTCCGGAAAACGCCCCTCTTTACGCCAACATGACTGTCTACGGCTTCCTTAATTTCGCAGCTGAAATACGCGGTTTTTCCGGCGCTGAGAAAAAGAAGAAGATTGAACATGCGATTACAACCTGCTTCCTCAATCCAGTAATGCACCAGTCCGTTGACACTCTTTCAAAAGGATACCGCCACCGCACCTGTCTGGCACAGTCGATAATCCATGATCCCGACGTGCTGATAATGGACGAACCGACCGACGGGCTTGATCCGAACCAGAAACGCGAAATCCGCAACCTTATAAAATCCATGAGCGAAAAGAAGGCTATCATCCTTTCGACACATATCCTCGAGGAAGTTGATGCGGTCTGTTCAAGGGTTCTCATAATCGACAAAGGGAAGAAGATCTTCGACGGTTCCGCCGCGCAGATGAAGGATAAATCCGAAAACGCCGGTACGTTCACCCTAGAGTTTGCAGAAGGGAACGCAGCCGAGATAATAGAAAGACTTAAATTGATCGACGGAGTGAGCAGATCGGAAGCGGATGCAAATGCAAAAGGAACTGTTGTGATAAAGGTCACAACCTCAAAACAGGCCGACAAGACGGAAGTCCGCAGAAAGATATTTGAAGTAGTGAAGAACCAGGGACTGCCGCTGACACAGATAAAAGTCGAGGAAGGCCGCCTTGACGAGGTGTTCTACGCGATGACACGCGGCAATGCCGCATAGAATCTTTCCATCATTCTTTGAATGAGGAAAGCTTCTATAACTGAATACGGACGACCGACGACTATTAATATGGAGGCTTTATGGCGATATCCAACATCACGGCGATAATAAAGAGGGAGCTGTACACCTATTTCAACTCCCCTGTCGCCTATGTTTTCATAGTGATTTTCCTGGGCTTGACCGGGTTCTTCACATTCATGATAAACAATTTCTTTGAAATGAACGAATCCACGCTTGGCGGATTCTTCCAATGGCATCCCTGGCTGTACCTGTTCCTGGTGCCGGCCGCAGGAATGCATCTCTGGGCGGACGAGAGGAGGCTCGGGACGCTTGAGCTCTTCTTCACGATGCCAGTCACCTATGCCCAGGCCATCACGGCGAAATTCCTGGCCGCATGGCTTTTCATCGCTATTGCCCTTGTCCTCACATTCCCGATGGTCATCACAGTATCCTATCTCGGTAATCCCGACTATGGAGTGATAGCATGCGGATATATCGGAAGCATCCTGCTGGCTGGTTCATATCTTGCCATCTCGGGAATGACCTCGGCAATAACAAGGAGCCAGGTCGTGAGCTTCATCATTTCAGTTGTCATATGCCTTTTCCTGATTCTCGCGGGCTGGCCGCCTGTCACAGATCTGCTCGTGAACTGGGCTCCGGTCCAGCTTGTGGACATCGTATCGGCGTTCAGCGTCATGCCTCATTTCGCAAACATCCAGAGGGGCGTAGTGGACCTCAGGGACATTGTCTATTTCCTTTCGATAATTCTGTTCTGCCTGATGACGACAGGCATAATACTCAAGAACCATGCAGCAGGATAACCAACAAACATGAACAAGAGAAATAAAAATCTTATTTATTCGGCCATAGGGATAATTGCGTTGTTCCTGATCTTCGTGGCAGTCAACTTCATTGCATCAAAGATAAATATCAGGCTCGATCTCACCGAGGAGAAGCTATACACGCTTTCACAGAGCACCAGGAGCGTCCTGAAAAAGCTGGACACGCCCGTGACCCTCAAGCTCTATTACACGAAGTCCTCGAACATGCCTTCTTTCCTTAAGAACTATGCCGCAAGGGTGCTCGACCTGCTTAATGAATACAGGCAGACCGCCGGCAGCAGGATCATAATTGAAAAATATGATCCCGTCCCGGATTCCGAAGCCGAGGATTCTGCCGTGATGGATGGTGTCACTGGCCAGCCGCTGAATACCGGCGACAAGATCTATCTCGGGCTCGCGGTCCAGTGCCTTGACCAGACCGTCGCCCTGCCATTCCTGTCACCTGATCGGGAACAGCTTCTTGAATACGACGTGACAAGGGCGATATCGCAGATCACAAGGACCAGGAAAAGCCTGATCGGGGTAATGAGTGCTCTTCCAGTGATGGGACAGAAGCCGACTCCTATGATGATGCAGATGGGGCAGTTCAACCAGACACCCCCATGGATGGCCTTCAGGGAACTCAAGACGGATTATGAGCTCCTCGAAATTCCAATGGCCAGTGAAAAGATAGATCCATCCATCGAACTTCTTGTAATCGTCCATCCTGCTGGAATTTCCGAAAAGATGCAGTACGCCATCGACCAGTACATACTCAAGGGAGGAAAGGTGATAGCGTTCCTTGATCCGTATTCCTTCTATGCCGCCGCCACTGCCAAGAACGACAGGACCGCCATGCAGCCACCAATGACCAATTCAAGCCTTGACAAGCTTCTCAAGGCCTGGAACATAGGATTCGACCAGGAAATGGTCGTTGCCGACATGACCTACTGCAAAAGGATGGTGACTCCTGAAAAGAGAATGTCATTCCCGACGGTCATAGACATCACATCCGACGGATTGAACAAGGAGGAGGTCTTCACTTCCCAGCTTGAAAGCGTCACCGAGGCGTTCGGCGGAGCATTCACCGGGGAACCTGCCGACGGATTGAAGAAGAGCATTCTCATGAAAAGCACCAGGGACTCGCATCTCATAAATTCCTATCTTGCCAGCAACTTTGAAATGGTCGTGAAGGAATTCAAGCCCGACGACAAGGAATATGCCCTTGCAATCAAGCTTTCAGGAAAATTCAAGACGGCCTTCCCGGACGGGAAACCAGAAGCCGCTGGAAAGAAGGAGGCAGCTCCCGCAGGCGATTCCATCAAGGAGTCCCAGAAGGACAGCGTCGTAGTCCTGATAGCGGATTCGGACATGATTTTCGACGAGCTCTGCGTAAAGACAAGCAACATCTTCGGTCAGACCATAACGCAGCCTCTCAATGACAACCTCAGCCTTTTCTATAACCTCGTCGGTTACATGGCCGGAGACAGCGATCTGATCCAGATAAGGTCAAGGAAAGTCATTTCCCGCCCTTTCAACGTTGTGAAGACAATGCAGTCCCAGGCTGAACAGAAGTTCAAGAACAAGATCCTTGAACTCGAGGAGGATCTTACAAAAGCTCAGGAACGCCTGTCGAAACTTCAGGAGCAGAAGTCGAAAAACCAGAAATCCATCCTCTCCCCTGAACAGAAGGAGGAGATCAAGAATTTCCGGCAGAAGGAGACCAAGGCGAAGCAGGATCTCAAGGTCCTCCGCAAGGAGCTGAGACAGGGCATAGATTCCCTTGAAACCAGGCTGAAATGGATAAACATCGCGCTGATGCCGGGCATTGTAATTCTGTTTGGCATAGGATTCGCCATCTTCAGGAATAGAAGGAGTTTTGTCAAATGAACAGAAAACAGCTTATCATATCCCTTTTCGTCCTTGCTGTGATCGGGCTGTCAATATATTTCCTCATCAAGGAGGACAGTTCGTCGTGGAACAGCAGCAAGTACAGCGCCACAGGCGAAAATCTCTTCGGAGATCTGGATGTCAACAATATAGCGAGCTTCACTGTATCGTCCGGAGCCCGGACAGCGACCCTCAGGAAAAATGAAGATGGATCCTGGATAGTTTCCGAAAAGGATTCATATCAGGGGGATTACCGCAAGATCATTAATTTCCTGAAGAATCTGATGGAAATAAAATCCATCCAGAACATAAATGCCGTGAAATCCCAGCTGGAAAAGCTCAGTCTTGGAGATTCCGACAGGGAAAAGGGTACGGCAGTGCTTGTGGAATTCTCCGGAGATGCCGGCAGGAAAATGGCATCCCTTCTTATCGGCAAGAAGCATTTCAAGAAGGAGGAAAATCCCAATCCATTTTTAGGCGGAGCAACGCCTGACGGATGCTATGTGATGATCTGCGACGGCAAATTCCAGCCTAAACTCGTAAATAACAGCTTTGAAGGTGCAAATCCAGATCCGTTGAGCTGGACTGACAAGACCTTGTTTGAGATCGACAATATGAACACAATCGAGGTGAAGAGGAAAAACCCTGAGGAGAACTGGAAGATTGCAAAAGATGCGCAGAGTGGAAAACTCACACTTCCGGATCTAAAGGAAGACGAGACTCTAGATGATGCCAAACTCCAGCCGCTAAACGGTTTTTTCAAGAATACCTCTTTCATGGATGTGAAGACATGCCCTGCTGATTTCGCAGGTGAAACTGTAAAAATCGAGACTGCCGACGGTTTCAAATATGAGATAAACTTCGCTCCGTCCGAGGGTAATGCTGAAAAATATCTTGTAAATGTCAGAACTTCCGCGGTTATACCTGAACAGCGTGAATCCGGAAAAGATGAAAAGCCTGAAGACAAGGAAAAGCTGGATAATGAATTCAAGGCCAAAAACGAGAACCTCAAGGAGAAGCTCGAACATGAAAAATCGCTCGCAAAATGGCTTTATACCGTTTCCAAAGGCGATCTTTCCCAGGTCCTTAAGGCCCGCAAGGAATTCCTGAAGACAAAGGAAGAGAAGAAGGATGAAGCCCTAAAGACCGCTGAACCGCCCAAGGCGGAATAGGTGTCTGGCAAAGATGTTTGTAGCGACCGACTGCGGAGGTCGCAGTTTTATCAATAAGAAACTTTTACCGGTTAAGTAGGGCGGTCATTCCTGGCCGCCATCTTGTCGGGCTGGAAAGCCCGACCTACTTCAGAGGCAAGTTTCAAAGGAGTAGGCGAATTTATTCGCCGTCATTCCAAGTAGGTACGTGTTTCCCATGTCCTCCATAGCTTCTTTGCGACGGCGGAAGCATGTACCATTACTAGGATTTTTCTCCATTTCTCTTCCTGAAAATCGGTTTCAGCAGGGAAACAGTCATCAGCAGGATTAAGACACATGCCGAGATCTGCTGAAGAATAGTCGAAGATCCCTCCTGATGGCAGACCGTCTGGACAACTGATTCTCTTACTGGACCGATGCTGTCAAGGACAGTCCCCAGGACCAGTGCAGACACCGCTATGGAGCCAAGGTAAATCATTGTAGCTCTCCTGCCTAACAGCTTCCAGACGACTGCAATTGAAGCGGCGTTAGTGACCGGACCTGTCATAAGGAATACAAATGCAGCGCCTGGAGAAACTCCTTTTGCAATAAGTACGGCGGCTATGGGGATTGATGCAGTGGAGCACACATAGAGTGGAATTCCAAAAAGCATCATGATGAGCATGCCGGAAAGACCTTTTCCGATATCACCGGCAAACCAGCTCCCTGGCATGGCTACGGATATTGCCGCAGCTATCAGTATCCCCACAAGAAGGGATTTTGCGATGTCATCCATCATTGTGACAAAGCCATATATGAATATCCTCCTTAACAAACTTTCCTTCCTGACGTGTTTTCCACAGCAGGACTCCTCCTCCTTTTCCTCATGGCAGCAACTCTTCTCCTCCTTCTCCACGTCCTTATTCTCCGGTTCTTTCTTGTCCAGGAGATCGACCATCATTCCTCCGAAAATGCCGGAAAGAAGAGCCGCTATAGGGCTGAATATAGCAAAAAAAGGTCCGAGCAGGCTGTAGATCACCGACATGTTATCTGCGCCGGTTTGGGGGGTGGATATGAGGAAAGATACGCCTGCACCTTTTCCCGCACCATGCTTCCTAAGCGCTGCAAAAAGTGGAATGACTCCGCAGGAGCACAACGGGAGGGGAACTCCAAAGAGCGAAGCTTTAAACACCTGCATGAATCCCCTGCCCCCGAGATGCCGTTTGACAGTTTCCGGGGAGATCAGGACAGAAAGGAGTCCTGCACATAGAAAACCAAAAAGCAGGTACGGAGCCATCTGGCAGAGAGTGGACCAACATTCATTTAGATAGATTATCATTGCCGATTTCCAATTGCCGATTTATGTCGCCGCCCTTGGGAGGGCGACCTCAAGAAAGTGATACAGGCGTCTCGCCTGTGTCTTTAATTACAGCCGAGATGGCTGTACCACATTTAATACGTTTCCTAATTTCCAGTTCCCGAACCCCCTCAGAGCGGTTCAGCTCTTTGCGTGTTTCTTCATGTCTTCATATTCCAGTTCATCCCGGATGCCGAAGCGGGTCAGGCAGAAATCATATTTAACCGGATCTTCCGGATTGAGTTCTGCGAATTTCGCAGTTATTTCGACGGCGGACTTCAGGTTCGCCTGTTTACGTTCCGTAAAGCCGGCCTTGCTGCAGATGTTCCACATATGGACGTCAAGAGGCACCAGGAGTTTTGATCTCGGGACATTGTCCCAGCCGCCTGGATCCACGTCGTCCTTCCTCACCATCCAGCGCATATAGAGATTGAGTCTCTTGCAGGCGCTTCCTCGGCCGGGACATGGAAGAAGGTATGTTTCACCGTTCTTGAAATCCGCGCTCAGTATCCTTACAAAACTCATCATTGCCGGGATCAGATCGGTATCTTTCTCCTTGTATCCGGACATGAAACAGCCCTCCAGAGAACCATATTTACGGATTGCCGATTTCGCAGAATTCAGGAGTATTGAGATCTCCTCGCCGGTCGTAAAACGGTGTTTGAATCCCTTGAAAGCTGAAAACAGTTCGTCTCTGCCAGCGTCCATCAGGAAAGAATAAGGGGATTTCATCCTGTCGAGGACTTTTGAGACGCTCTTCAGGATCTGCTTTACATTCCCATAGGCAAGAGATGAGGCCACAAGACCGACAAGCTCCCTGTCGCAGGGATTGTCGTAATGGTATAGGAATTCCAGGGGATCAGGATGGACAAACCCCCTTTTATTGAACTTCGAGTAGAGAAGGTCAAGATTTTTTCTTGTGAAATTCTTCATATAAAGGGAACCTGTAAAAATTGGCATATGGCGCGCGACAGGAGATTATGGAGAAACGGCAAGGAGCAAACGCCACGAGCAGCCCTGTAACGGGCTGTGACTGGATTTGCGACGATGTCGGAATCCATAAGAATCTGTCGCCCTTTGGGTTGCGGATCTTTTTGGCTCAAAGAATAATGTTTCCCGAGCTCCTGTGGACTCGGGATCTTCGACCTCAGTCGGCGTATCGCTTTGGATACGCCTCTGTCAGAAATTCTTTTTGAGCTTTCAAAAAACTTCCGCAACGCGCCAAATGCGAATTTTTAGAGGTTCCCTAAAATCCTTTGCTACCCTGCAAAGGATTTTATTCCTGCTTGGAGAATGAATCCTTGCCGACTCCGCATTCCGGACAGGTCCAGTCATCAGGGAGATCCACAAACGCAGTCCCGGGCGCCACGCCATGATCAGGATCGCCCTTCGCGGGATCGTAAACCCAGCCACACGCATCACATACATACTTGTCCATAGAAACCTCCATATATTTTCGATTTTTGACCTGTCCTCCGTAGCCTTGGCGAAGGAGGATTGATGATTTTTGATTTAAGAAATGTCGGGCTAAAGCCCAACCTACTTTTATCGGATACCAATTTATTGGTTCTCCGGTACACCGTCACGCCGGAACTCCGTTACTTCCCTATTTTTGCCTTGAGCTTCTCTCCGACAAGTTTTCCCTGCTCGAAACAGGCTTTCAGATCCGCTTCGGTCGGAACATATTTGGCCTTGACACCTTCGCCGACAACCTCGATTTCCATCGACTTCAGGAAGTCATTCAGCAGGCCGACCGACTCCCCGCTCCATCCATATGAGCCGAAAGAGGCGCCAATCATGTTTGCCGGACGAAGCCCTTTGATATAGGTAAGTACATCAGCCATTGTCGGGAAGATATTGTTGTTCAAGGTAGGAGAACCAACGATCATCGCGCTTGATCTCAGGACCTCGGTGGCCACATCGCTCCTGTGGCTCTGTCCCATCGGAAGGATCTTGAATTCTATGCCTGTCTCCCTGAGCCCCTCGCCAACGGCCTTTGCCATGAGCGCTGTACTGTTCCACATCGTGTCATATACGACAATCGCCCGTGGAACCGGCCTGTGCTCGGACCATTTCCCATAGAGTCCGGCGATTTTCCCGAAGTTGGAACGCCAGATCGGTCCATGGTCTGGAGCGACAAGCTTTATTGGCAGGTTCATTTCCTTGAGCGACGCCAGCAGCTTGAGTATGAGGTTTGAATAAGGCATGAGTATGTTGGCGAAATACTTTTCCGTCTCCTCCTCGATAATGTCCCAGCTGTTCTCATCGTCGAAGATCCTGTCCACCGCCAGATGCATCCCGAATCCGTCCTGTGAGAAGAGTATCTGCTCCTCCTTCAGGTAGCTGACCATGCTGTCGGGCCAGTGCAGCATCTTCGTCTCGATGAAGCTGATGTTCATGTTGCCGAGGGAGACGCTGTCACCGGTTTTGACAGGAGTTATCTTCGAACCGATCCTGAAATGCGATTCGAGCGCCTTCTGTCCCATGGCCGATGCGAACACCTTTTCCGGTTTGATGATTTCAATCATCTCCGGCAGGCATCCGGAATGGTCCATCTCAGAATGGTTCGAGATGATATAGTCTATTTCAGATGGATTGACGACCGACGATATCCTGGAGAGGAGTTCATCCTTGAACGGCGCCTTAACAGTATCGACAAGCGTGATCTTGTCGGCCATGATGAGATAGGCATTGTAAGTGGTTCCCCTGGAAGTCTGATATCCATGGAAATCACGGACGGTCCAGTCGACCGCCCCGACCCAATAGACCTTGTCGCTTATTTTAATGGCTTTCCCGATGTTGTTCATATGTCTCCCGTCACGGCGCTGCGGCGCCTGGAGCCTTCAATCCGCCTGGGATGACCGGGAACACGAAAGCCCTCATTGCCTTTTCCCTGTCGAGCATGAGCAGGGCTTCCCTCGAATTCGAAGCGAGCTTGAGTTCGTTTATGATCTCGGTGGCGTTAGCCTCCTCTTCGACCTGCTCACCGATGTACCACTGGATGAAATTTTTTGTGGCGAAATCCTTTTCAGCTTCAGCAAGGGCGGCGATCTTGTTGATCCTCGAAGTGACGAGGCACTCATGTTCAAGGGCGCCTTCAAAGGCCACTAGTGCTGATTTCCAATCCGACTTGGGCTGGGGGACAGCCTTCAGTTCAACCTTCCCGCCGCGGTCAATGATGAAGGTGTAGAAACCCATTCCGTGGACAGTCTCCTCCTGCGCCTGCACCTTCATCCAGTTCGCAAAGCCGTTGAGGCCCATGAATTTGAGATGTGCGGCCATCGCAAGATAGATATACGCCGAATACAGCTCGAAGCTGAGCTGGTCGTTTAAAATCGCTTCAATCTTTTTGGGTATCATAATCATGCCCTCCATAAGCCGTGCAGGTTGCAATAGGCACGGACGATAAGTTTTCCTGTGTTAGGAACAAAGAACTCAGCCTCGGGAGCGTCTCCGGGCTTGAGATGCTTGCGGTTGACATAGTCTCCGTTGATCACTTCTATCCACTGGATATAATGTTTCTCCTCCATGGGGTGCGCAACTGAACCAACGACTATCTTGACTCCAGTCTTTCCCTGCTGGATCACGGGAACATGCTTCTCCTTGGCGGCGTCTACACTGTTCTCCTTGACCACCTGTACAGGTTCTCCGCAGCACGTAATATCGAGACAGTCACCGTCGGTCAGCACTTCGAACGTGACTCCTTTGCAGCATTTGAGCACTTCAAGTCTTTTAGCCATTTTTGTCTCTCCTTATATTTTATGTATGCCATCTCAGGCAACGAAGCTATCCCGCAAGTTTCCATATTTCAAGTCCAGGTAGGGAAACTACCAATTCTCCTTTTTGATCTCGAAGTAGGACTGTGGATGCTGGCAGGCAGCGCACTTCTTCGGAGCCTCATTGCCTTCATGGATGTATCCGCATTTCCTGCACTGCCACTTGACCTTGGAGTCTTTTTTGAAGACCTTTCCTTCCTTCAAGTTCTTAAGAAGGTCATTATAACGGGCCTCATGCCCCTTTTCGGCATTTGAAACCATCCTGAAAAGGACTGCGACATCCTTGAATCCTTCCTTTTCGGCGATATCCGCAAATGACGGATAAAGATTGCTCCACTCGTGATGTTCTCCTGCGGCGGCATGGGTGAGGTTTTCCTCAGTCGTCCCTATTTTCCCAGCGGGATAAGAGGCTGTGATCTCAAGATCCCCGCCTTCAAGGTGCTTGAAGAAGTTTTTCGCATGGACACGTTCCTGATCGGCCGTCTCCTCGAAAATCGCGGCTATTTGCTCATAGCCTTCTTTTTCAGCGGTACTCGCAGAATAAGAATAGCGGTTCCTCGCCTGGGATTCCCCCGCGAACGCCTTCAAAAGATTTTTCTCCGTCTCCGTCCCTTTGATGCCTTTACCCATTTCCCCACCTCCGTATTGTTTATTTAAATTTCACCTTAAGTTCATCCGCATTTGCAGCAGGTTCCTGTAAATTCAATCCTATATCCGCAAACACAGCTGTTGAGTTTCTTCATTTCCTCTAGCGAGCTATCAAGTAGCTTAGCTCCGTCCGGCATGAAATCTGAAATCCTTCCGCATTTGAGGCATCTGAGGTGATGATGGGGGTTGGTTTCGCCATCAAACCTCATCTGACATCCACAGGACTCAATTTTCATAATATGGCCCGTCTGCGAAAGGACTTCCAGGTTCCTGTATATTGATGCCATGCTGACCTTGGGAGTTTTCTTCCTGATAAGCTCATAGAACTCATCCGCAGTTGGATGGCTTTTGAGCTTCTTCAACTCCCTTATAATGGTTTTTCTCTGTCTTGTAAGCAACATTTCCGCCTCATCATTAAGAATAAGAATCATTCTTATTTATAATATCGCCTCATGCGTCCATGTCAAGGGAATTTAAAATATATATTTGAATTTTATCGGCCCATTTGAAAATAAATCAGCATGCACGACATTATTCCGCAATGAATATCGACATGAAAATATTGCTTGAGTCCAGCCTCTATTTCCTTGCGCTTATAAATCCTGCCAGCAAGATATTCCTGCTCTCATCCATACAGCCCCCTCTTTCAGGGAAAAAGCTCATCAGCCTTTCATTGCAGTCCACTGTCGTCGCATTCATAATACTCCTCCTTGTGACAGTTCTCGGGAATCTCGTACTGAGATCTGTCTTCCATGTGGAGATCTATTCATTGAAAGTCGCCGGCGGCATCATACTCTTCATCATAGGTCTGCAGGCGGTGAGAAATGGAAGGTTCTATGAAAGCAGCCTGCACGGAAGCCTTTCCGATCTCTCGGTCGTCCCGCTCGGAGCACCGCTTATTGCAGGCCCCGGCACCATAACGGCCGCCATTTCATACAGGGTATTATCGGGAATAGAACACACAATGATCGCAATCACAATTGCCCTTGCCGTAAATTTCGTCCTCATGGTCAGCTCAATATGGATTGCAAAAATACTCGACAGGTTCAACGTCATCGGCCCTCTTATCAGGATAACCGGTCTTATTGTAGCAGCGGTCTCAGTCCAGATGATCCTTGGAGGACTTGGCGAATGGTATGCGGTAATCAAATAGTTTGCCACAGACCTTCACAGACATTTACACGACTAACTTATAGATTATGGGAACTGGAGGAATCAGTATCTTCTTCCCCTTGAATTAACATTCTTCCACCGGTAGATTGAACCCGGGAAAGGGGAATTAACAACATGAATACCGTAGTAAAAGTCGCGATGATAGTTATCACCGTCGCCATGGCAGTCCTGCTCGCAGGATGCGGCCCCGTGTGAAATGGCCCGGATCAGCTCATTGCTCAGGCTGAACGCCCGCGTTGCGAAACTCGCAGTTTCAGGACGCTGGATGTCCCGCGAAGACTACAGGCGCGGTTACGACTCCGTCGCTCCGTCCTACGACACGACCTGGCTTAAGAACCTCGTCGCCGTCACCGATGATCTTGTTTCCAGGATTCCATGTCTTGACAGTTCTTCTCCTATCATCGAACTTGGATGCGGAACCGGATATTCCACGGAAAAGCTCTCCAGAAAATTTCCGGACAACAGGATATTCGCGTCGGACATCTCGGAGAACATGCTTTCCGCCGCCGAAAAAAGAACTGCAGGAACAAAGAAGATTTCCTACTCCAGATCTGATATGCTGGATTTCCTCCACAAATGGAAAAAAGAAGCGCCTGCAATGATCTACTCGTCATGGGCTATAGGATATTCAAAACCGCCGGAAATTATTAAGTTGTCGTCTCGCATGCTCAAGAAGAATGGAGTCTTCGCATTTGTCGTAAACCTTGAAGACACTTTGAAGCCGGTGTTCGATGCATTCCAATCTTGCATGCTGGAATATCCCGGCAAAGTTGAAAAGGCTCTGTGGCCCTCGTTTCCAAAAAGTCTCGCGTCCACTCTGGTCCTTCTCGAAAAAAACGGATTCACCGTAGAATGGAAGGAAGAAGGATCCAAACAGATAACTCCTCCAGAGGGTATATTAATTACTGACTGGCTCCTTCAGACGGGCATACTCGCCGGCTTCGATTCGGTTCTGCCCATCAAAGATGATCCTGAAGTCAAGGATTTCTTCGAAAAAAGACTTCAGAAGGGAAGAGACTTGATAAAACATCATTACATAGCGGTCGTGGCGGTGAAAAGATGAATTTCCAGACTTTGAAAATCCTCAGGCTGATGTTCGATCCGGGAGTGACACGGACCCCTATACGCGTGGTCGGCGAACTTCGCAAAAAGGGAAAGAGGCGACTGCCCGGCGATGTTGAAAAAGAACTGACCGGCGGACTTCCCGGCTTCAAGACTATATCCTTCGTTAAAAAATGGCTCGACGGCGAAATGCTCACGAGGCACGGCGGACAATGGGTTCTCAATTCATTCCTCCCTCCCTTCCCGGGACGCGCCTATGACAGAATGTTCGAGAATCTTCTTTCCGGCAGAAGTCTGAGCCCGGTGTCGGCTTATCTCGCAATCACCGCTGACTGCGAAAACAAATGTCCGCATTGCAGCATAAAGGGCAGGAAGAAAGGACAGTTCACAGCCAAACAGTGGAAGAATGTCATTGACCAGCTGCATGGACTCGGAACATCGCTGATCTCGTTCACCGGAGGGGAACCGATGCTCTTCGACGGACTGCCGGAACTCGTCAAAGCCGCAAAAGACGGAGGAGCAGAAACAGTTGTTTTCACTTCGGGCTCCGGATTCAGCAGAAAGATGGCATCTGAGCTGAAAGCCTCTGGTCTTTTTGCAACAAGCATAAGCCTTGACCACTGGCAGAAGGAGAAAATAAATGCGTTCAGAGGTTCGGAAAAGGCCTTTGATAATCTTGTCAACGCCGTTAAGCTTTCTTTGGAGAGCGGTTTCTATACCATGACCGGCTCAGTCCTTTCCAGGGAGATCATGAAAAATAGGGATTACAGGAAAATCTACGGTTTCGCGAAGGAGATGGGTGTACATGAATTCAGGCTCATCGAGCCTATGCCCTGCGGAAATCTTTTTGATGCTCCAGAAGATGCCTTCCTCACTGACGATGAAATCTGCGAGATTCGCAAATTCCATGTGGAGACGAACAGGAAGGGAAAACTGCCGAAGGTTTGCGCGTTCAACCAGATCGAGAGTCCGGAAGTTTTCGGATGCGGCGCAGGAACCCAGCACCTTTTCATCGATCATCTCGGGGAGGTATGCCCCTGTGATTTCACTCCTTTGAGCTTTGGGAACGTGTTTAAGACACCTCTTGCGGACATCTGGGCACGCATGAACAAGGTGATGCACAATCCAAGGCGCCACTGCTTCATAAGGAAACACCACGGCCTGATCAAGAAGGAGAAGACGGAATCGATGATGTTCCCTTTACCGCCGGAACTCAGCGAGAAGATCTGCGCGAAGGCAGGACGCGAGGAACTTCCGGACTATTTCAAGCTTGTGACTGGAGCGAAATAAAAGTTAAGAATTTTTAGACAGGATAACAGGATTTACATGATAAAACTTTTAGAAAAGCACATCCCTTTTCTGATCCTAGCACCATTCCTGTGCTTTTTCAGCGGAATAATGATGCCACATGTTTTAGGCTTTCGGGCAGCCATACTTGGATTGTCTGTCGCTGCGGCAGGGACAGCAGTCAATATCCTCAACAGAGAAGAGCTATCCAAAGAACAGCCTCCTACGATCTATTCTATATCACTGGTTGGTATCATTTCAGGGATGGTCTGCGGATTGTTTCTTTGCTTGACAAGGAACCTAGAATTCTTCCATTCATTTCCCGTTGTTTCAAATTTCGTCGGTGCAGCCTCATACAACATACTGATACTCATCGGGTACAGGTTCAGGTTCATTTTCAAGCATGGAAGACTCAGCTATCTAGCAGTCATGGCAGGAGCGGCAATCTCATATGGATTGACGGTTGTTTCAAAAAGCGACCATGATGCTTTTATTACAATCCTCCTGGGTTCATTCCTTGGAGCATTTCCGTTTGCCCTGCTCTGGTTCATCGCCGCCTCATATGCTGACCCAGCTTACAACTATGGGAGATGGAAGAAGAAAACGGGGCAGGAAGAAGAAATCAAATGAAAAAACTGCTGATCATGCATATCCCGTTTCTCCTGCTGGCTCCGATCCTGTGCTCCCTAAGCGCCGTGATTTCCTATCCACAGGTCATCATGGGGGCCAGAGCCGCAATCCTAGGCCTGTCAATTGCATCGACTGTCACGGCTATAAACATTTTCAACAGGCAAAAACTTTCGGACAGCCAGTCTCCGTCAATACTTTCAATTGTAATATCAGGACTGATATCAGGAACAATTGCCGGCATAGTAATTTCTTTCCTGCCTCTTGAGCTTTGGCATAGGGCAGATCAGATGACTGAAAAAGAGGATTTGGTTTTTCTTCCGCCTCATGTCTCAACGATATATGCCGCTATAGCAGTCTCTTGCCTTTATAATATTCTAGTCGTACTGGGCTACAGATTAAGATTTGTCTTCAAGGATAGCGAAACTGAGTCAAAAATTGGAAATCTGATAGCTTTCATCTTACATATACCTCTATTGGACTTTGAAGGTGATTTTGGGAAAAGCATAGTCCACGGCATTTTTAGGAAAAGACCCAATTTCTTTTCCGCGATAGGAGTATTAATAGCTTCGTCGATATCATATACAGCCATGCTACTTCTTTCAGGCGAAAAAATATATCCGGGAAATGAATTATTTGTCAAATTTCTTTTACAAGTGCTTTTATTCTACCTGCTGACATATCTGGTAATTCTTCCTTTTGCCATGCTTTTTTTCGCATCAGCAGCGATCGCGGATCCGGCATTCAGCTATAAGAGATGGAGGAAAAGGACCGGACAGAAGGAGCACGCTGAAGCCGTGAACTCCAACAATGAAGCCTAAGCTTAGTAGGCGGATGTTCCGTGGTTGATTCTTTTTCTGTGTAGTCTTCTCGCCCTGAGCTTGTCGAAGGGCGTGTTCTCAATGCCGTTAACTTAAGCGTAACATTTTAATAATATGAGAGTTAGATTGTTTTTCCTCTATACGCATGGAATGCGTTAGGTAATAAAGCCTATGGTTTCAACCATAGGTATTGAATCCCAAAATTTGTTTTGCCCTGAAGGGGCAGAGTATATTCCGTCCCTACAGGACGAATCATCTTTTATACGAAACCTGTGGCTGAAGCCACAGGCTATATTACTCAATCCCTTCAGGATTCATCATCAGGATATAACATGCGAGACATTAACATATTATGTCTTAAGTTAACGGCATTGGTGTGTTCTGTGGTTATAGAATTACTTGCTGGATAAGCTGCTTTAAACTACATTATAGGATGAAAAAATCTTTTATATCAGTACAGGATGCGAAGTTCGCAAACTGGAAGGAGTGGTTCTTCAAGTTCGGAATCGAACTCATGATATTCTCCGCGATATTCTTCCTTGCGATCTTCGCAGACAGGCCAAGCGACATTCCCGGTGACAGGTTCATGAAATGCTATTTCAAGGAATGGACCGGTGGACTCCCCTGCCCGAGCTGCGGGCTCACGAGAGGATTCATTTCCTTTTTCCATGCGAACTTCGCAGAAGCGTTCCGTCTCAATGCCCTGACCTATATACTCATCCCCTTCTTCGCATACCGTTTTATCAGATCCCTCTCAGCAGCTATTTTCAGGAAATATCTGGAAATATATCTGCCTTTTGAAGCTGTCATGGGAATTATCCTTCTCGGACTTATCTACGCGTTTGGAAGGCTTGTTCTTGAGATAGGGGTGAAATACCACTGGTTTTAATTCAACTGGAAGTTCTGGAAACTGTCTTATCTTAATTCCTGACTAAATACCTGAATCTTCTAATATTTTTTTCAGGGGTTTAATCAGTTTTTCAGAGAAACGCATGTATCCGAGATCGGTAAAATGAGTGCCATCGACCGTCGATTCTCCATCAGCCCCAATCAAGCTGTCATCTCTTATATAATGCAAATTTTTCATTCCTTCCCGGATCAATTTTTCAAAAATTGCATATTGGGCCTTATTTGAAGAGAAATATCGGTTCATTCTGTCTTTTTTCAGAAATGCATCGCAATAAAGCATATTGTCGATCAGTACAATAGGAGTTTTAGGACGTGCGTTTCGCAACTTCCGGATTGCAGACTCCTCTCTTTCGTTAATGGTCTTTTCTTCCATGTTAGGCATATTGTCCAAGACATAAATAGCAGGTTCCAGTTCGCATAACAGATCAATGACTTCCGGTTCCATGATGCCATTCCCGGAAAATCCAAGGTTGATTACCGGATTGTCCAGCCAGCGACCCAGTATTGCGGTATAACACATTCCCGGACGCGAAGCGCACCCTCCCTGGGTTATTGATGTCCCATAGAAAACAATAGGCATCTTTTCCCTGGGAGGTGCTGTCTGCAGCTTGAAAGGATCCGGGATTCCCAATTCAATCCGGCCAATGGGATTATACAACGGGAGGTATAAAATAAAGTCTCTTGTCTCACTTGGCAGATCCGCGAACAATTGTGATTCATTCATTTTTTTCGTAGGCCTGCCAACCGCCAACCATTTCCATTGCCCTCCGTTCCTGACATATAAATCAAGGCCGCTGACCCCGACCGCAGTCATATGGTCCATGGAATTTAATCCGTCCCATTTTACAGATAGGGATGAGCTGTCCGTTGAAAAATGGATGCTGATTCCTGCCGAACATTTGCCCAAGTCCCAAACAGGCTCCCTTACAATACCTTTAGCTTTTACTGGAAGTCTGCTATAAGCAGATTCGGTGTCTTCCCAACCCTCCCCTTCAATTGTCAGTTTGCTTGCATCATACCAATATAGATTCTTCCCCGGCTCCTTGATCGCCATATTCTTGTCTAATTTTGTAATGTCCATTTTCGATAATCCTTATGTTTTTAACATGAAATCCGGAACGTGTTAACTGATTTAACACGAAGAGTAATACATGTTAATTTTTTGGTATATTTTTAACATGTTCAGCCCTGAATGAGGCGTATGTCCCATTGCTTATGGCTTTCCTGATCTGGGCCATGAACTTCTCAAAATAGACCATGTTATGGATCGTAAGTAGCCTAAGTCCAAGAACTTCCCCGACATTCATCAGATGCCGGACATATGCCCTGGAGAAGTTCTTGCAGGTATAACAGTCACATTCGGGGTCGACCGGCCCCATATCTTCGGCATACCGACCTGCTTTTATAGGAATGGTATCTCCGTTGGAAATAAAGGCGTTTCCGTGACGCGCCAGCCGCGTAGGGATTACGCAGTCGAACATGTCGATCCCCCGAGCCACGGCTTCAATGATCTGGTTCGGATAGCCCACTCCCATCATGTAATGCGCCTTGTCTTCGGGGAGTATGGGAAGCACCCAGTCAAGGCATTGTATCATGAGTTCCTCCGATTCACCGACGCTGAGCCCTCCGATCGCATAGCCGTCAAACCCAATTTTCACAAGTTCCTCGGCTGATTTCACTCGTAGATCCTGATATACGGAGCCCTGGACTATGCCGAAAATCTGCTGATGTTCCTCGAGCGGCTGTTCTCTTGAGATCTTTGCCCATTTCGTGGTGAGTTCCATGGATTTCAGGGCATCATCATGAGTGCAAGGATAGGGAGTGCATTCATCGAAAGCCATGACAATGTCTGAACCGAGTGTTTTCTGTATCGCAATTGATTCCACAGGTCCGAGGAAGAAGCGGCTGCCGTCAACATGGGAGGAGAATTCAATTCCGTTGGGCGTGACTTTCCTGAGAGCAGAGAGGCTGAACACCTGGAATCCTCCGCTGTCGGTGAGTATCGCCCTATTCCAGTTGCAGAACTTATGGAGCCCCCCTGCCTTTTTAATTATTTCCATTCCAGGCCGCAGAAACAGGTGATAGGTGTTCCCGAGTATGATCTCAATTCCCATCTCCTCAAGCTCGAGAGGTGTCATGGCCTTGACGGTAGCGCGCGTCCCGACCGGCATGAACACAGGGGTCTTGACGTCGCCGTGGGCGGTCTTTACAATCCCGCAGCGTGCCTTGGTATCGGGACATTTTGCTGTTATCTCAAAATTCATTAATAAATCTTTTTAACCACAGAACACACAGACTACACAGAATTATTTACACCATTTATATTCAATTAAATTCCAGAGGAAAAGAAAGTATTTTTTCTGTGTGTTCTGTGGTTAACCTCTTATTTTCTTTGTACGAACATTACATTAAGGAGTTGTTCCGCCTTTGCGCCTTTTCCGAGGGCTGTCGCGATCCTGACCGCGAATTCGTAGGCGGCGCCGGGACCTTTGCCGGTAATTATATTTCCATCGACCTCAGTCAGCTTATCCGTATAATTCGCACCGGCGAGGTCAGTTTTCACGGAAGGATGGGCGGTGACATTTTTTCCCTCGATGACGCCGGCTTTTTTCAGTGCGATCGGAGCGGCGCAGATTGCGGCGACGACGGCTTTCCTGTCATTCATTTTCTTAACGAGCTCAATCACTGCAGGGCAGTCCCGCAAGTTCGTTGCTCCCGGCAGTCCTCCGGGGAGGACGACTGCATCCAGTTCGGAGTCCTTGAGATCCGCCACAAGGCAGTCTGCCTCGACTTTGATCCCGTGGGAGCCCTGTACTGTCTTTTTGAGTCCGGCGGTAACGACATTGAATTCGAGTCTTCTCAGGACGTCTATGGGCGTTACCGCCTCGATCTCCTCGAATCCGTCCGCCAGCAGGAAAGCTATTTTACCGGCCATTATTTTCTCCTCCGTTAGAATATTTTGACAGGATAACAGGATTTACATGATTTCTGAGGAGAAAATAATTCCTCCGGCTGGAAAATCCAGCCTTATAAATTTTTCCGATGGGAAAATTTATTAGGACGCAAAATGTCCTACTGCCTTGAATATAGTCAGTTGATAAATGTGACAGGTGGTATAGTGTTATTATATCCAATTGGGAAACACATGGGGGTTCTAGCCCGTGAAATATTATGCCCACAGTCTTGAAGGCAAGGCGCCGGAAACCTGGCAGCCGCTTGACGAGCATCTTGCGAACGTCGCAGAGATGTCTGCGAAGTTCGCGGAATGCTTTTCAATCATAGCTTGTACCTTTACGCCTTTTCCATATGATGGAGGCTGGCAATGAAAGAAGCTGAAGAAGTAGAATTTATTGCACATTTTCGTCAATCTGATGGAAAAGGACAGAGCGTAAAAGAACATCTTGAGGGTGTTGCGGATTTGTGTCGTAGAAACGCGGCAAAGATTGACTGTGGAGACTATGGAGAGATTCTCGGACTGTTGCATGATCTTGGAAAATACAGTTCTGCATTTCAAGATTATATCAGATCAGCAGTAGGCTTGCTTGACCCCGATACCGACGGAGAGTATGTCAATGCTACTGGACTTAAGGGAAAGATTGATCACTCCACTGCTGGTGGTCAGTTTTTTTGGGAAAAGCTTGTATCAGGAACGCCAACAGAAAAGATTCTCGCTCAGATTCTGTCTCTTTGTCTAATATCACATCACTCTGGCCTTATTGATTGTATTTCCACAGATTCTAATGGCACTTCCGATACTTTTTCGAGGAGACTTAAGAAAACTGATGATAAAACTCATCTTTCTGAGGCGCTCTCAAAAGAAGAGGTACTAAGCAGATTGAACAAGATCATGGCTGAAGGCATGCTTGTCAAACCATTGGAAAAAATACTTAAAGGAGTATTTGGAAACGTTCCAGATAAAAATCAACAATCAATCGTGTTTCAATTCCAGGTGGGACTTCTAGTGAGATTCCTGTTCAGTTGTCTTATCGATGCTGACCGTCAGGACTCAGCTGATTCCAAGAAGCCTAAAGCTGCAAAGAATCGACAAAATGGTGTCTACCTGTCGTGGGATGTTCTTATCAGGAGATTGGAAACAAAACTTGACGAGTTTGAGTCCTCGAAATCAAAAATAGACAATATTCGTTTGGAAGTCTCAGAGCATTGTCTGAATGCCGCTCAGAAATCCAAGGGGTTGTTTACTTTGACGGTACCAACCGGAGGGGGCAAGACCCTTTCAAGCCTGAGATTCGCTCTTAATCACGCAAAGAAACACAACCTGGAACGAATCATATATGTAATTCCCTTCACCTCGATTATCGATCAAAATGCTGATGTAGTCAGAAAGATCCTTGAAACAAACAATATGGAAAAGGGGCGAATCGTTCTTGAGCACCATTCCAATATCGGTTCAGAAAGACAGAGCTGGAAAGAGAAGCTGCTTACTGAAAACTGGGATGCCCCGGTGGTTTATACCACGATGGTGCAGTTTCTTGAAACGCTCTTTGGTTCTGGAACCCGTGGAGCGCGACGTATGCACCAATTGGCAAGATCTGTCATTGTTTTCGACGAGATTCAGACTTTGCCGATACGCTGTACCCATATGTTCTGTAACTCGATAAATTTCCTTGTCAGCCAGTGTGGTAGCAGTGTGATTCTCTGCACTGCAACACAACCTCTCCTTGGTGAAGTCGACCGACTAAAGGGGGCATTGTCCCTGACCCCCGAAAACGAAATAATGCCCGACGTGCATGGTCTGTTCGACAAATTAAAGCGTGTTGAAGTTATTGATTCCCGCAAATCGTGCGGTTGGAATGATGATGAAATTGCGGAGATTGCGGCAAATGAGGTGGGGAAAACAGGAAGCTGCCTGATCATAGTGAATATGAAACGTTCAGCCAGGTCAATCTTTGCATGTGTCGAAAAACATATTAGTGCGGAGCTTTATCACCTGAGCACGGGAATGTGTCCGGCACATAGGAAAAAAACATTAGAAACGATTCGCATACGGCTGGACGAACAAAAACCGACTCTCTGTGTAAGCACTCAACTAATTGAGGCAGGAGTAGATATTGATTTCGGTTCCGTAATTCGTTTTACCGCAGGACTTGACTCGATAGCGCAAGCTGCAGGGCGTTGCAATCGCAATAGCAAAAGAGCGACTGGCCATGTCTACATCGTAAATCCTAAGGATGAGAATATAGATTGTCTAAGGGACATAGCGGTTGGAAAGGAAAAAAGCGAAAGGGTATTGAATGATTTCAATGAAAATCCCGAAAAGTATAAGTTTGACCCTATTGGACCACTACTGCTTGGATGGTATTATCAAAACTACTTCTTCGGTAGGAGAAATGAGATGGATTACCCTGTAACGGCAAAAGAATCCGGCAGAAACGACACTCTTCTCAATCTATTGTCCTCCAATATGTTTTCAACTGAGGATTATGGGCGTGTGTATGGTAAAAAACCAGATATTTTTCTCCGACAATCATTTATGACAGCTGGCGATATTTTCAAGTCTATTGATGCACCCTCGCAGAGTTTGATAGTTAAATATGGCAAGGAGGGGGAAGAGGTGGTCAATCAACTTTGCTCCTCCTTCGAAGTAGAGAAACAGTTTGAACTAATGCGTAAGGCACAGCAGTATTCGGTGAATCTCTTCCCCCATGAATTCAGAAAACTATCTGAACAGGGTGCGCTATATCGTGTACAAGAAGGGACAGATATCTTCTATCTTGATAATAAGTACTATAGCAATAAATTTGGAATATCCTTGGAACCCATAAACAACGAGGAGTTTTTAAATGCATGAGACAGTAAAGAATACAATCGAATTCAAACTATGGGGACGATTCGCGCTGTTCACAGATCCTCTGACAAAAATCGGCGGAGAAAAGTGTTCGTACCACATCCCAACCTATGAAGCGCTTAAGGGTGTCTGCAAATCGATCTACTGGAAACCAACGATTATATGGGTTGTCGATGAAGTTCGCGTGATGAAGCGAATCCGCACCCAGACGAAGGGAACAAAACCGCTCGAATTTGGAGGAGGCAACACCCTTGCAATCTACACTTTTCTATCAGATGTAGAGTATCAGATCCGTGCCCATTTCGAATGGAATGATAATCAGGTTGAACTAAAAAATGACCGTATTGATGGAAAACATTATGCAATTGTCCGTCGCATGCTTGAGCGCGGTGGCAGACAGGACATCTTTCTCGGAACACGCGATTGTCAAGGATATGTGGAACCATGTTCTTTCGGTGAAGGAGTGGGTGCATACGATGAAGATGTGGAAGTCGGCTATGGCTTAATGTTCCACGGATTTGATTATCCCGATGAAACTGGGAAAGACAAATTGGTTGCCCGCTTTTGGCGTCCAGTCATGCGGAAAGGAATCATTCAGTTTGAGCGACCTGATAAATGTCCTGAAAATCTACGGAAGCTGGTGCGTCCGATGACGGCAAAGTCATTCGGAGAGGGGAAGAATGTAAAATCCGTTTTAATCGAAGCGGAAGAAATTGGGGTGGCAGAATGAGCTGGATTCAAAAACTATATGAAACTTATGAAGCTTGCACTGGCAATAGGGATATTCCAGATTCTGGAGAGCTTTTCCCAATTGCTCATACAACTCAGCAGGCTCATATTGAAATTGTTATTGATGATACTGGCAAATTCATACGTTCAAAGGTGATTGAAGGCAAGGACGAACGGAAAACATTGATTCCATGTACAGAAGAATCTGCGGGGCGGGCTGGTAAGAAGCCCAAAAATCATCCTCTCTGTGATAAGCTCCAATATGTTGCAGGAGATTTTACACGTTTTGGAGGAGAGGTAACCAGCGGGTTTTTAGGCAATCCATCCGAACCATACAACAATTATATTTCATCGCTCCAATCTTGGTGCGACTCACCTTTTAAGCATGATATGGCTTATTCTATTCTTTCATATGTTTGCAAGGGTACTTTGGTGAAAGATCTTGTAGATGCTGGCATATTTCAAATTGAAATTGATGCTTCTGGTATGGAAAAAGTCTCATTGGAATGGAAAGGAGAGAAAAAAAATGAGCCTTCAATTTTTAAAGTTCTCCCGCCTGGGCAGAATCCAATGGATGCCTTTGTACGTTTTCGAGTCGAGTCAAAAAACCAACTAGAATCCTGTACATGGGAATCTTCGTCACTTATTCAGTCTTGGATCGATTATTATGCAGATCAACAGAAGATCTTTGGTATTTGCTCTGTTACAGGTCATATTCAGGCATTAGCAGAACAGCATCCGGCCAAACTCCGTCATGATGCAGATAAAGCTAAATTGATTTCATCAAATGATACCTCTGGATTTACATTCAAGGGACGTTTTATAGATGCTTCCCAAGTTGTTGGAGTATCATTTGAGGCGACTCAGAAAGCACACAATGCTCTTCGTTGGCTTATCCGAAGGAAACAAGCTTTCAGAAGTGATACTCAGGTATTTATTTCCTGGGCTGTTAAAGGGAAGGAAATTCCCGATCCATGGTCGAGTTCTCTTGATTTCCTTGGAGATAGAGGTGATTCCTCGGAAACCTCTTTTTCCTCAATCGGCGATGTCGGCCAATCTTTCGCTCTTCGTCTTAACAAGAGGATTACTGGATACAAAGCAAACATCAGCGATACAGAAGATATAGTCATTATGGGGATTGATTCGGCAACTCCGGGAAGAATGGCAATTACATTCTATCGCGAGATTAACGGATCTGAATTCCTTAAACGCATTGAACTGTGGCATCACGATTTTGCCTGGTTTCAGAATTATGGCAAAGAGCTACACTTTGTAGGTGCATCTGCACCAAAAGATATAGCCAAGGTTGCTTTCGGAAATAAGGTTGAAGGTAAAAATGGCATTAAACTGCTTAATGCGACCGTTGAACGCATATTGCCCTGTGTTATCGATGGCTCTTCATTCCCTAAAGATTTGGTAAAATCTACTGTTCAACGCGCTTCCAACAGAAACGGGCTTGAGCCGTGGGAATGGGAAAAATGTTTAGGAATAGCCTGTTCATTGTACAAAGGAACCAATAAGGAAAGGAATTATAAAATGACACTAGAAGAAGATCGCAAGACACGTGACTACCTTTATGGTTGTCTACTTGCTGTGGCAGAGCGGATTGAATCAACGGCTCTGTTTTATGCTAAAGAAAAGAGGGATACAACCGCCTCTCGGTTAATGCAGCGCTTTGCCGACCATCCATTTTCAACTTGGAGAACCCTTGCAACGGCATTAACGCCATACATGGCTCGCATCAGCTCTCGAACACCAGGACTTCTTGCCGGATACAAGGAACTTCTCGATGAAATCCATGCAAAGTTTGCTGATGGTAAATTTTCAGACGACAGTCGACTTTCAGGGGAGTATTTGTTAGGTTACCATTGCCAGAGAAAATGGTTGCGTGAACACAAGAGACTGAAGGGTCAATGGGTAATCAAGGAACCAGCCGAATCTGAAATCCAAGAAACAGAAATTGAAGAATAATAATCAATCAAAATAAAAGGAGAAAGAAAATATGGCAACGCTGAACAAGAAAATTGACTTCGCAATCATCATGAACGTTAAGAATGCCAATCCCAACGGCGATCCTCTAAATGGCAACCGTCCGCGTACTGACTATGAAGGTTTAGGAGAAATCACTGATGTCTGCCTCAAGCGTAAGCTTCGTGACCGGCTGGTTGAACGCTATATGTCGCTTAACGAATCCGAAAAAACTGGGCAGGCGGTATTTGTTCAGTCTGATGATCGCAAGTGTGATGAAGCCAAAAGCCTTAAATCTCGTGCCGATACGGCACTTGGTAAAGAGCTTGGAGGCTCCAATACGGCAAAAAAAGCCTGTCAAGCATGGATAGACGTACGCGCTTTTGGCCAGCTCTTTGCTTTTAAATCTGACAAGAAAAAGAAGACTGAAGACAATGATGGTGATACGGGTGTATCCATCGGTATACGCGGCCCTGTTACGCTTCAATCTGCTTTCAGTATTGAACCAGTGAGTGTATCTAGCACACAGATAACAAAGAGTGTCAACGCTGAAGATACCAAGGATGGCAAGAGAAGTTCTGACACCATGGGGATGAAACATCGTGTCGACAGTGGTGTGTATGTCACCTTTGGCAGCATGAATCCACAGCTTGCTGAGCGAACACTATTCTCTGATGATGATGCTATGATCATTAAATCAGTTCTTCCTCGTATTTTTGAAAATGACGCTTCTTCGGCACGTCCAGAGGGAAGCATGGAGGTGATAAAGGTCATATGGTGGGAGCATAACTGCAAAGCCGGTCAATATTCTTCGGCTAAGGTACATAAATCTCTATCGGTAAAATCTGATGGAACCTATGAGCTTGCTCCATTGGCTAACTTGAAACCTGAGGAAATTGCTGGATTTTGATTTACAGTTTGTGTCAAGATTGGGCGCAAATCCGCCCCTACCACACCGGCGCGGGAGTTTTCAGACTACGAGGTCAAGATAGACAAGGCGAATCTGCCGAAGGGCGTGGAAATGATTGAGATGGTTTGAAAGGAGCAGAATGGAAAATACGAAAATTGCATTGTTCAAGGGAAAGCAAATCAGAAAGACTCTACACAATGATGAATGGTGGTTCGTCATCGTGGATGTCGTTCAGGCACTGACGGATTCTGTCAATCCAACCGACTATTTAAACAAGTTAAGGAAACGTGATCCGGAGCTCGAAAAAGGGTATGGACAAATTGTCCACCCCCTTCCAGTTCCTACAGAAGGCGGAGTCCAGAAGATGAACTGCGCTAACACTGAGGGCATATTCCGAATCATCCAATCCATCCCCTCCCCCAAGGCCGAACCCTTCAAGCGCTGGCTGGCGAAGGTCGGTTATGAGAGGGTGCAGGAGATTGAAAACCCGGAACTTGCGGCTAAGCGCACACGGATGATCTACAAGCTCAAAGGGTATTCAGACGACTGGATAGAGAAAAGGATGCGCGGGATAACCATCCGTCAGGAACTGACCGACGAATGGGACAACAGAGGTGCTGAAAAGGACAGGGATTATGAAATCTTGACGGCTGAGATCTCAAAGGCTTCGTTCGGTGTAACGCCAAGCGAATACAAGAAGCTCAAGGGATTGAAACGGGAGAATCTCCGTGACCACATGGACGACTTCGAGCTTATATTCACAATGCTCGGGGAGAGGTCAACGACTGAGATCCACCGCACAGAGGATTCCAAGGGGCTGAAAAAGCTCAAGGACGACGCCCATGCAGGAGGCAGGATAGCCGGAAATGCCCGAAAGGAACTGGAGAAAAAGCTTGGCAGATCGATTGTGTCGAAGAAAAATTACTTGGATAAACCGGAATCCAATAAAGAAATTCGATGAAAATCAAAAACAAATATGGCGTCAATCCATTTGGAAATTGTCCCGTACAGGCCAAGGGCACCTTGCCGACTGGAGAATATTACTACTTCAGGGCGAGATACAATACGATCAGCCTTGAAATAGCAAGATCCCAGTCATATTGGGCGAAAGACAAACTCCTCTGGAATACTTCCTGCGATTATGGCAAAGAACAATATGAAGCCGGATGGATGCCAAATGGGAAAGTCATCAGCCTGGCAAACAAATGGATTGATCAGTACATCAAGACCAAAAGAGGGAAGAAGAGCCGTGGAAGATAAGGAAGACAGCTTTATCCAGCTTTCAGCCCTACAGCACTTCCTTTTCTGCGAAAGGCAGTGCGCGCTGATACATATCGAGCAGATCTGGCAGGAGAACAGGTTCACCCTCGAAGGCGAGTTCATGCACGAAAAGGCCGACGAACAGAAACTTAGAAACTCCGGACCGGATACAAAGATAGAACATGGCCTCCTAATGAAATCCACGAACCTTGGTTTGTCGGCTAAAGCAGACATCGTTGAATTTCACAGGAATACGGAAGGCAAATGGATTCCATATCCGGTAGAGTACAAACGCGGAAAACCGAAAGCAAACAGGTGCGATGAAGTTCAGCTATGCGCACAGGCTCTCTGCCTTGAGGAGATGATGGGCGTGCCAATCCCGGAGGGCTCTCTTTTCTATGGAAAGACTCGGCATAGGCATGTTGTACACTTTGATGAGGAACTGAGGAATTTGACGATTGGAACAATAGAACGCCTCCATAAATTAATTGACGAAAGAAAGACCCCTTCTCCGGTCTATGAAAAGGAGAAGTGCGACAATTGCTCGTTGCAGGAACTGTGCATGCCAAAGGCGATGAGAAAGAATGTGGGGAAATATATAGATGAACAGGCTGGAAAGCCTGTCCTCCTTTTATGAAAAAGCTGCTAAACACATTGTTTGTCACAACACAGGGTGCTTATCTCTCGAAAGAGGGCGAATGCGTCATTGTCAGCGTGGAAAGGGAAGTGAAGCTGCGGTTGCCAATCCATACCATCGGGGGAATAGTCTGTTTTGGACAGATATCAATGAGCCCTCAGCTCATGGGATTCTGTACCGAGAAGAATGTGCTAGTCTCTTTCCTGAGCGAGCATGGGAAGTTTTTTGCCAAAGTGCAAGGGCCAGTGTCAGGAAACGTCCTACTGCGAAAAGCCCAATACAGGTTTTCGGACGATGTCCTGCAATCTGCGAACATCGCAAGGCATGTGCTGGCGGGAAAATTGTGCAACTGCAGGACTGTACTGAACAGGTTCTTGAGGGATCACGGCGACAGTTCCGGAGACATTGAGGCGGTTTCAAGGAGGATTGACCAGCAACTTGAAAGGCTGAGAACAATCCAGGAACTTGATGAAATTCGTGGAGTTGAAGGGGATTTGGCAAGATCGTATTTTTCCGTCTTTGACAGGCTGATCACTTCCCAGAAGGAGGATTTCAAGTTCGAGGGGAGGAACAAGCGCCCTCCGATGGACAATACTAATGCCCTTCTTTCTTTCATCTATACTTTGCTTGCCCATGACGTGCAGTCCGCGCTTGAGACTGTCGGTCTTGATCCGGCAGTAGGTTTTCTGCACAGGGACAGGCCGGGCCGGGCAGGATTAGCCCTTGATCTCATGGAGGAACTGAGGCCATTTTTCGCTGACAGGCTTGTGCTGTCATTGATCAACCTGCAGAGAGTAAACGGGACAGGTTTCAGGAAGATGGAAGGCGGAGCCGTAGTCATGGACGACGCCACCCGTAAGGAAGTGCTCATGGCCTATCAGGAGAGGAAAAAAGATGAGCTTACTCATCCATTCATTGATGAAAAGATTAATGTCGGATTGATCCCATACGTTCAGGCCATGCTTTTCGCCAGATTCATCCGAGGAGATCTCGATTCCTATCCGCCTTTCATCTGGAAATAAATTTACGGAGTAAATTTATCATGCTTGTTCTTGTCAGTTATGATATGAAAACCTCGTCTAAAGATGGACAGAAACGGCTTAGAAGAGTTGCCAAGGTCTGCCTTGATTACGGACAGAGGGTGCAGAATTCTGTTTTTGAATGCCTTGTGGATCAGGCTCAATTCACGGTATTGAAAAAGAGATTGCTTGATGAAATTGATGAAGATCAAGACAGTCTGAGATTTTATTTTTTGGGAAATAACTGGTATGGGAAAGTTGAACATATCGGGGCAAAGCCTACGGTAGATCTTGAGGGTTCGCTGATAGTCTAAATTAAATTTGCGAACCCTAAGAGATTAATAATCATCTCGAAGGTTCGCAAACTTTACAACTGCCTGATTATCAGCATAAAGCAGCTTAATATACGAATACATGTTGTCTTCATTAATATTTTTTTGTGGCTTTCGCAAAAAAATATAATTTGTTCTTTGATAATTAAAGAGTTATAATTTGACTGTCGCTCCCCGCGCGGGGGGCGTGGATTGAAACTATATTATCAAGTATAATAGAAGGAAACTAGACTGTCGCTCCCCGCGCGGGGGGCGTGGATTGAAACCACTGGAATCAGTTGTCAGCGCGCCGGAGTTGAAGTCGCTCCCCGCGCGGGGGGCGTGGATTGAAACAGGGGATCGCCCTTTCAAACGATGACGCAATCGACAGTCGCTCCCCGCGCGGGGGGCGTGGATTGAAACGGAATAGAATCTTCCGATTGCAGTTAATGAGCTTGTCGCTCCCCGCGCGGGGGGCGTGGATTGAAACCCTTATCACCCTCTTTTTCTCATGTCCGGCGAGGTCGCTCCCCGCGCGGGGGGCGTGGATTGAAACCCGGCTTGCATAAGCGGTTATCCATAGTATTATAGTCGCTCCCCGCGCGGGGGGCGTGGATTGAAACAATCGATGCGACGGAATTGACAAGCACGACGGCAGGTCGCTCCCCGCGCGGGGGGCGTGGATTGAAACAAGTTCCAGCAGCGGAGGCTATAGCAGCAGTTCAAGTCGCTCCCCGCGCGGGGGGCGTGGATTGAAACCTCCCCCTTCCATCGGCGTTATAATGCTTCTCCAGTCGCTCCCCGCGCGGGGGGCGTGGATTGAAACCCTCAAAATAATAATTGTCGATATCCGTAAAAGCGTCGCTCCCCGCGCGGGGGGCGTGGATTGAAACAACAAAATCAAGGCGATATTAACTTTGTATGCGCCAGCATAAATAATAGCCAAACCATCTTTTAAGCAAGGAGATATAAAAGTCTCGACACTGCTGAGACAATTGAGATGTTCATATAACCTATGTGATAAGGCGGTTAAAACCCAAACCGGAATTTATCCCCTGCTATCTCTCAGGCAAAAGTGTCAACATTGATGACACAAATGCGTCTTGGTCTGGAAAATCCAGCCTTATAAATTTTTCCAACGGAAAAATTTATTATTCATGCTATATTAGGAGATTCACATAGGGGAATTTTATGAAAATCGGATTGTTTCCAGGGAGTTTCGATCCTATCACGAACGGGCATCTCGATGTCATATTGAGGGCAAAGGAGCTTTTTGACAAGCTTATTGTCGGCGTGGCGGTGAATGATTCCAAGACTTCCACTTCGATGTTTACGGTCGAAGAGAGACAGAAGCTTCTCGAGGAGGTATGCAAGGGCATACCCAAAGTGGAGATCCTAATCTTTGATGGATTGCTGCTGGAGGCGATGAAGAAATACAAGGCTGTGGCCGTGGTCAGGGGCCTCAGGGCCATATCCGACTTCGAATATGAGTTCCAGATGGCGATGATGAACCGCGAGATATGTAACGACTATGAGACAGTGTTCCTGATGGCCAGCCATTCATATTCGTTTGTGAGTTCGAGGATGATAAAGGAGCTGGTGAGGTTCGGCGGCGACGTATCGCCTTTCGTGCCTCCGGTGGTTCTAGAGGCATTGAAGAAGCATAAACACATCTGAGATAATATGATCAAGGTAAATGCAAATCAAGTCGACTTCAATGGAATCCGCCTGTACGGGCATGAAAAGGTTTCCGAAATGGAGTTCGAGGGGCTGGACAATCTGGTTACATTTCCGGAAAAGATGTACTATGATCTGACGGTGACGCTTGTGAACGGCGGGATAGTCGTCTCGGGCAAACTTGAGCTCAACCTCGAATGCACATGCGGAAGATGCCTGAAAAAATATGAGCACAAGATACAGTACGGGGAAGTATGCCATTTCTTTGAAACCGGCGAGAAATCTGAAATTGACTTGACTCCGGAGCTTAGAGAAGATATTTTAATCACTTTTCCGCAAAATTTCATCTGCAGCAGCGACTGCAAGGGGCTCTGCCCCTTCTGTGGCGGGAACAGAAATGTGAAAAACTGCCGTTGCGGCGGAGCTAAAGTTGGGAATGAGTGCTGGAGCGAGCTCGACAAGCTTGATTTAGCCAGCTCGAAAAGGAAGAGGAAGAACGCTTGATCCATACGCCGGACGGCTTATGTAAGGGCATAAAATTTCAAGGAGAATTCCGATGGGTGTTCCAAAACGTAAAATGTCGAAGATGAAGAGGCGCCAAAGACAGGCGGCCAACCGTTTCAAGGGGGTTCAGGCTACGAACTGCACCGTCTGTGGCGGAGCTGTGAAGCCTCACAGGATCTGTCCTTCATGTGGAACGTATAAGGGAAAACAGGCAATAACAGTATCTGAAAAATGAAAATCGCCGTAGATGCAATGGGCGGAGATAAAGCGCCCGAGGTGGTAATCGAGGGGACTGCGGAAGCCCTTGAGCTGTATCCTTTCATGGATATCGTTCTTGTCGGCCATGAGCAGAGGATCAGCCATCTTCTCAAACATCATGGGATAACGAATCATCCCAGGCTTCGTCTTGTCCACGCGGAACAGGCCATAGCCATGAATGAACCCTCCATGTCGGCGGTGCGGGGCAAGAAAAACTCTTCCATGACAATATGCGCCGAACTTGTCCAAAAGGGAGAAGCTGATGCGGTCGTCAGCGCAGGCCACACTGGAGCTGCTGTTGCCGCCACCACGTTCAGGATGAAACTCCTTCCCGGAGTCGAAAGGGCCGGTATCGCAGCCATCATGCCTTCGACAAAAGGACACTTTGTATTCATCGATGCCGGGGCCAACGTCGATTGCAAGCCCATTCATCTTGCACAGTTCGCGATAATGGGGGAAATATTTGCAAAATCCATGGGCGTACACAGGCCCAAGGTCGGGCTTCTCAGCATAGGCGAAGAGGATGTCAAAGGAAATGATCTGACCAAGGAAGCCTTCAAGATGCTTTCGACTATGCCAATAAATTTCATCGGCAATGTCGAAGGGAAGCTCCTTTATGAGAGGGTAGCGGATGTCGTCGTCTGCGACGGATTCGTAGGCAACATAGTGTTGAAATCGAGCGAGAGCCTTGCAAAAGCCATATCGTTCTGGATCAAGAAGGCGTTCACGAAGAATACTCTCCGCCAGGCGAGTGCGATTCTCGCAAAGAATGCCTTCAAGGAGCTCAAGGAGATCGCCGATTATGAGGAATATGGCGGAGCGCCCCTGCTTGGAGTCAACGGCGTCTGCATTATCGGACATGGGAGTTCCTCCCCGAAAGCCATAAAAAATGCGATAAGAGTTGCAGGTGAAATTGTAAAATTCAAAGTCAACGAGCATATTACTGCAAGACTGGCCGAATGCGGTATTGCAGTCAAAGGACATGGCAATTAGATATTATGGGAATAAAAATCATAGGTACAGGTTCTTATGTCCCCGATAAGGTGCTGACCAACCACGACCTCGAAAAGATGGTTGATACCAGTGACGAGTGGATACGCACCAGGACAGGAATAGTAGAAAGAAGAATAGCTTCTGACAACGAAGCTTCTTCGGACATGGCCTACAAGGCTTCTGTCCGCGCAATGGAATTTGCACGGATCAAGCCGGATGATCTTGATCTTATCGTCGTCGCGACAATAACATCCGACAGGATAACTCCCAGCACGGCCTGCATCCTCCAGTCGAAACTAAAGGCCTACAACGCCGCTTGCTTCGATCTCCAGGCCGCATGTACCGGCTTCCTTTATTCCCTTGAAATCGTCAACGCGCTGATGTCCACAAATCCGACCTACAGGAAGGCACTTATCATAGGCGTAGAAAAACTCTCGATGCTGACTGACTGGAAGGACAGGAACACCTGCGTCCTTTTCGGCGACGGCGCTGGAGCTGTAATTCTTGAAAAGCGCGCTGGAAAGCATGATATCGGAGGGATTCTTGCAAGCAAGCTTGCGTCCAATGGAAGCTATAACGATCTGATCAAGGTTCCGGCAGGCGGCTCTGCGATTCCAACAAGCCCTGAAACCATTAAGAAAAGAATGCATTACCTGTCAATGGAAGGCCAGGAGGTCTTCAAGCTTGCCGTGAACGAGATGGCAAAGGCGTGCCAGGATGTGCTTTCCAGGGCGAAAGTCGACATTTCCGAAGTACGCTGGCTCATACCTCACCAGGCCAACTTGAGGATCATCCATGCCGTCGGCAAGAAGCTGGAGATCCCATCTGAAAAAGTCTACATCAATGTCCATATGTACGGCAACACCTCGGCGGCATCAGTCGTGATCGCTCTTGATGAGATTGTTAGGACCGGCAAGATCGACCGTGGCGACTATGTCCTTCTCACGGCTTTCGGCGCAGGAATAACCTGGGGCGCAAACCTGCTCCGCTGGTAAAAATTTCCTGAGGAAATTTTTACATATGAAGGGAAGGCCTGTCCTTGAACAATAAGACTGCATATCTTGCTGCAAACCTTATAGCGCCTGGCGTCGGGCAGCTTCTCGCTAAAAAATGGCTTCTGGGCCTGATGATGATTACCGGAGGAATATTCTGCATCCTGTGGTTCACCTGGGAGGTCGCATACCCATTATACAGGAACATGCAGATAATGCTGGATGGCGAGGAAATGGACCTGAGGCTTTTCAACTACAGGAATCTCATCCTATCCCCTGTTTTCCTTATTCTGATCTGGATCATCAGCTATGCGGAGATCTTCCTGATGAAGGATAAATAATTCCGATTGACAGAGGAATTATTTATAAGCAGACAATCTTGTTCCTGCCATCTGCCTTGGCCTTGTAGAGGTTCTGGTCGGCCCTGTGGATGAGCGCCATCATCTCCTGCTCTACGGAGTTGCCGATGAAACCGGAACTGGCGCCGATGCTGACAGTAACCTTGAAACCAAGGGCGGCTTCCGTTTTCTCTTCAACGTTTTTCCTTATTTTCTCACATAGGAGATTTATCGAGTCCGGATCCTTGCAGTCGGCATAAACGATGAACTCCTCACCCCCATGCCTTCCGACAATATCTGATTCCCTGAGGCTTGATTCAATTATTGAAGCAATGAACTTCAGGACTTCATCTCCCCGATGATGCCCATGCGTATCATTTATATTCTTAAAATGGTCTACGTCCGCAATAAGGAACACCACCTTGAACTTCTTCCTGGATGCAAGATGTACCACCGGATTGACTGCATTGAAGAATCCCCTCCTGTTAAGAAGGCCTGTAAGAAGATCGCAGGCGCTTTCCTTTGCAAGACGCTTGTAGTCCGTCCATAGCGTCTGGAGAGTCTCTCCGAGCATCTCAGCTTCAGGCACCTTGTCTCCAAATTTCATAAGACTGGCGATGAATCCCTCTATATGCCTGTCATATTCGTCCTCAATATTGTCAATCCCTTCAAGGTTCCTGAAGATATGGAACATGGTGGCAAATTCGGGGCTGAGCATATGGAACTCCAGGCGGTAGGCTATCGCAAGGGTTTCGGACATATTGGAATAGTCCTTTATTCCCTTGATCAGATACAGCACTTTCTGCAGGAGCTTTTCGAATTTCTGCAAGGTTGCGGCCGGATCTTCAAATACATTTGGCAGCAGTTCCTTTTCTGCGAGCTTCTGTGCCTTGCTCCAGAATTCAACATGATCCTTTTCGTCCTCAGCAAGCCTGTTCCAGAAGATCCTCTGATTTTCGTCCGAACAGCAACCGCCTATCTTGTTATATAGAAGATATGCCTGAGAATCCAGCTTCAGGCAGTTCTTCAATATCTCGACAAGCAGCCTGTTATTATCATCCATAAAATTGATTTAACCCTTTTATAACCATATATTACTGGTTGTCTTTAAGCTATGTTTTATTTTGCTTTTTTCAATATGGGTTCTAAAGATACGGGATTCAATATTAAACCATTCTTTTTATTTCTGTTTTCTATGCTGGCATTCTCTACGAGTGCCGACATCCTCGACGACCTGTTTGCACGCAATACCGATTCCCAGCGCAGACAGGCCGTGGTCAATGCCAGAAACGGCAAATATGACGAAGCGGCAGCAGGAATCAAAAAAGTCCTGGCTGAAACCAAAAATGCACCCGATGTCCTTTGCGACGCAGTTGTGATATTCAAGTGGGCCGGCAGATATGATGAAGCCCTAAAAGCATATGATGGAATTCCAAAGGACTTCAAGATACCTGAGCCTGTCCAGGTTGAAATGGCTGTCGTCTACTGCAAGCTTGGAAAGTATTCGGAATCAGCATCTCTCTTCGAAAAATATCTTCAAAAAAACGAGAAGGACGAATCTCTTGTCAGGCTCATGGTTGAAGCCTGTGCAAACTCAGGCAATTCAGAAAAGGCCCTGAAATATCTTGATGCCCGCAGCAAAGGACTGAAGGAGATCCCTGAATGGATGCGGAAACTGTATGCCAGGGCGCAACACGGAAAGGCAGTGGAGGCCGCCAAGGCCGGCAGGCATCAGGAATCCCTTGATATTTTAAAGGGGCTTCTGAAGAACAATGAAAATGATGTAGCCATGATGTCCGACTACATCCTTGTGCTTTCCTGGGCTGGCAGGAAGGATGAGGCACGAAATCTCTACGATGAATATTACAAAGAGAGAAAAGCTCCAGCATATCTCGCGAAGGAAATCGCCTCCATGCCGGTTGAAAACAAGCCTTCTGCCATAAAACCTGAAAGAGCGGCAACTGAGGAGACATCTGTTCAGAAAACAGAAAAACCGGAGATGGCGGTTGAACCAGAAACAGACAGGCTCATAAGGGATGGAAAGCTCAACGAGGCCATAGACGAGATCAGCAGGAAGATTTCGTCTGCCGGCAAGGATAGGGAATTGCTTAACAAGTCTCTCTCGCAAATACATTCGAAGGCAGTGCATGACGCAAGGAATGGAAAATATGACGAGGCTTTAGTTATCTTCGACAGGCTGATCGAACTCAATTACGAGAAACCTGTGATCCTGGCCGACAAGATCATGGTTCTGGTCTGGGCGGAGAAATATAAGGATGCCATTGCCGTTTATTCCAATTACAAGGACAGCTATTCTCCGAAGGCAAACGTGTTTGATGCGGCAGGAACCGCCTACAGGAGGACCGGCAGATACGCAGAAGCCATCGACTGCTATGAAAAGTCCCTGGCATTGAACGGAGACAATCCTTCAGCTGTCAAAGGAAAAGCTTTCTCGATGGTCGGTGCCGGACATGCCGCCGAGGCCCAATCTTTCATCCGGGACGAAATGAAGAAATACCAGAAACCGCCGAAATGGCTGGAGATGCTGCCCTGTGAAGCTTATATTGTCGAAGGCAGATACGACGAGGCTGGAAACTTTTTGAAGACCTATCTGAAAAACAATCCTGATGATGCTGACGCCAAGAGAATGCTGGTTGAAACACTGATACAGGAGAAAACAGGGATCCAGGAAGCTATGAAGATCTCCGACGAGTTGATAGCCGCTGACCCTTCCAATCCGGATCTGCTCTTCCTGAAGGTGACACTGCTGCAGCTTTCCAGGAAATACATCGAGGCATATGATCTCAACCAGAAGATTCTTTCAATAAACAAGTTCTACCGTCCTTCAGTAAATGCCAAATACCACATCCTCCTTGACATCAAGGCTGCAATACTCGCGGATCAGATGCTGAAGGACTCGGGAGACGACGTGTCATATGCGGTGAAAAAAAGGATCATGGGGGATCTTGCGGCGGAACAGCTCTCCTGGAAGGATTACAGGAAGGCAATCGATATTATCGATGGGAATATCCTGACTTATGAAAAATACAAGGGCATACCTGAAGCCGCGGAAGACGCCGAGCAACTCAAGATACGTGCGCGCTTCGACAGGATACTGGCTCTTTTCCAGGCCGAGAAGATGCAGGATCTGATCAAGGAATATGAAAACCTCAGGAAGGAAGGCATCGATACTCCTTCATGGCTGAGGCAGAACGTTGCTTCAGCATACCTTTACTGCCGCCAGCCCGACACAGCGCTTGCCATGTACAGGGAACTCCATGAGGAACTGAAAAAGTCTGGCAAGGACAGTTATCCCGACAACTATCTTACGCTCCAGGGCATCTATGCGTGCCTGATCGAACTCGAGGACCAGAGGGCTGCAGACGAAATACTTGAGTTCCTGGAAAAGGAAACCCCGGCATTCGCGCGTCCGGACGGCGTCTACATCGAGAATCCCGACAAGATGGATGTTGCCGTTGAACGAGGCTGGTGGTACATTTACAATGATCAGCTCTCATATGCGGATGAATACCTGACGGATCTCCATTACAGGGCCCCTTACAATACGAACATCAGGACTGCCCTGGCCTATGTTCATTACTACCGTGGCTGGTTCAGGCTCGCACTGGAGGAATTCCAGATATCTGCAACACTTGATCCCAAGGACAAGGCGGCCCAGATCGGAATGGCATACACCTTGAATGAAAACGACGAATGGGAACAGGCCAGATCCCTTGCTGCGGAACTCGCAAAAACCTATCCGGCAGACCTGGCAGTAAAGAAGCTGCAGAGATCCCTGGAGCTCCAGGAGAAGAGAACCCTCACGATCGACAGCAACTACAGCAATGAAGGAAGCTTCGTGGACGGTTCCGGCATAACCATACGCCTCGACCAGCCGATATATCCGGACAGGAAGATATACACCGAGATGTTATGGCTCTTAACGTCGCAGCCCAAGGATTCAAATCAGGAGGGGAAAAGGAGAAACATCTTCCGCGGAGCGATCGGATTCGACTGGCGACTCGACCGTGATCTGTCCATATTCGGCGAAGCCTCCATGGATTATCACGCGGAAAATCCCGGCTTCATGGCGGGGCTGAGGTATAAGCCGACCGATCATCTCACCCTGACGGGCTTTTACAATTCATATACCTTGAACATGCCCCCGAAGGCGCTTCTGTTCGGCAAAAAGGGGCAGGAGGCTAATATTTCCGCGGAGTACCGCTTCAGCGAGGACTTGATCGTCAACGCCGGATTCTCCAATGTCTGGGTCTCCGACGGCAATCTCAACCAGACATACAGCTGGAAAATAGACAAGGGATTGTACTCATCGGCATACTGGAAATTCAGAGTCGCGCTTGAGGGATCCACTACGACAAACACAAAATACCGGGACAGCGAATATTACGCCCCGAAATATTATACTTCCATTTATCTTGTGCCCATGGTGGAACATCTCTGGTACAGGCGATATGAGACTTCCATAACCGACAGGATGTTCATCGGAATCGGCCCACACTGGGAAAAGGGCTTCAACTGCAAAAGCCAATATTACCTCCGATATGAGCAGGAGTATCATCTGACGGATTATTTTGGTTTTATAGTCGGGGGCAAGGCCGGCAAGGAACGCTATGGCAGCGACAGTCCCTTCTCCTGGGGTCTGTATTCAACTTTAACCTGGAAGTTCTAACAGAGGAACCAATACTTTGAAAATAATTGCATTGTTCACAGTTTTCATAATCTGCCTCTCCTCGGCGGCACAGAACCTTTCCATGTTTTCAGGAGGTGATTTCAAATCCAGCAAGCCCGTAGATTTCACCAAAGGCTTCCCCGCAAATTCCTTCCTGGTACTCTGCTACCATGACATTCCCGTCAAGATAGCCGATGACAAGGACGGATATGCGGTCGAACTCGAATCCTTTGTCAGGCAGCTCGAATTTTTGAAGTCTCAGGGATGCAGCTTCATCGGCACGGACGACATCCTGAAGGCGAAAACAGGGGAAAAGAAACTTCCGGAAAAAGCGGTTCTCATTTCATTTGACGACGCCTATGAAAGCTTCTACAGGCATGTATTCCCCCTGCTGAAACTGTACAAGTGTCCTGCGGTCCTCGCCGTGGTATCAAGCTGGATAGATACTCCTCCCGACGAACCTGAATACAATAAGACGTTCATGAGCTGGGAGCAGCTGCGGGAAGTCGCCAGCTCCGGGCTTGTGAAAATTGCAAGCCACAGCCATGCACAGCACAGGGGAGTCCTTATGAATCCTCTCGGAAGCATAGCTCCGGCAATCCAGACCAGGACCTACTTTCCTGATCTGAAGAGATATGAGACAAAAGATGAATATCTGAAAAGAATCTCCGGGGATCTCGGCAAATCTTCCTCCCTGATCAGGGAAAAGACGGGAATTGCTCCGGAGATACTGGTCTGGCCCTATGGAAGATACAATCATGCAGGAATTGAGGAGGCGCAGAAGGCGGGCTTCAAGTTCATGTTCACCCTCGACGACGGCTTCGCCACTCCGGACAGGACTGAAGCCATCCCGCGCTTCATGATAATGAACAATCCGTCCATAGAAAACTTCGCGGAGATGTTCCAGAGGAAGTTCATCAACACGGAAAGGCTGCGCATTGTCCATGCCGACATCGATTCAGTATATGATCCGGATCCGGAAAAACTTTCGAAGAACATCGATGCTTTCATAGAGAGGATCTTCAGCCTGAAACCATCCGCGGTCTACCTTCAGGCCTTCTGCGACGACAAGGGCGATGGAAATGTGTCGTCGGTGTATTTCAACAACAGGGTCCTTCCGGTCAAGGCCGACATCTTCAGCAGGATAGCGCGTTCGATCTTCATAAGGGGGATCATGGTATATGCCTGGATGCCGGCCATGACCTATGTCCTCCCCGATGAAAATGAGAATGAGAGGCTGCGCGTCTGCGAATTCCGCAACGGGAAGATCCAGCCGTCGACCTCCTGGTACAAGCGCCTGTCCCCGTTCAACGAGGAGGCCTGCAGGAAAATCGAGATGATATTCGAGGATCTCGCTGCGCACTGCGATTTCGACGGAGTGATCTTCCAGGACGACGCATATATGAACGACTACGAGGATTTCAGTCCTGATGCCCTCAGGGAGTACGCCAAGATCTCCGGAGATGCGAGCATCCCGTTCGACAAGCTGAACGGCGATCAGAAAAACAAATGGACGGATCTCAAGACCGAAAAGATCATGTCCCTAACCGACAGGATCAAGAAAAAGGTCCTCTATTACCGCCCTGAAATCCGATTTGCAAGAACTCTCTATGCCCCAGTTCTTTTGAAGCCCGAAAGCGAGGAATGGTTCTGCCAGAACTACGCACAGACACTCAAGCGTTACGACTACGCAGTCATAATGGCATACCCTAGAATGGAGGATATATTCTGGGAGACAAGATGGCTGAAATCGCTTGTGAAAAAGGCGTCCGAGCATCCTGATGGCTTGAACAGGACCGTATTCAAGACGCAGGCGTTCGACTGGGAAAAGGACAAATGGATTGATTCGGATACCGTAAACGGATGGCTCAGGATACTGGCGGCGGCCGGCGCCCATCATATAGCCTATTATCCGGACGATTATATCGGAAACAGGCCGGACGCCAGGATCATTTCCGACATGATATCGTCAAAGTATTTCCCTTTTGACAAGAAATAGGAAAAACGACCGATGATGGATTTCATATACAATTTTGTGTTCTATTACCCCCTTCTGATGGGTTTCATCTGGATGTTCGGATCCATACTTTTCCGTGTCTACAGGGACAAATATCTCATTAAGGAGCCGGAAATTCAGGAAAATCCGATGGTATCAGTCCTTGTCCCATGCCACAATGAGGAGGAATGTATCGAGGACACCATCAGATACCTACAACTCCAGACCTACCGCAATTTTGAGATCATCGCAATCGATGATGCGAGCCATGACAGGACCGGAGAGATTCTCCGCAGTCTTCAGAAGGAATTCAGCAGCCTGCGAGTCATAACCCTTAAGAGCAACCAGGGAAAGGGAACTGGCCTTACTATGGCGGCAATGGCGAGCAGGGGGGAATTCCTTGTCGGAATTGACGCTGACGCTCTGCTTGATCCGGATGCGGTGAAATGGATGCTCTGGCATTTTGTCAATTTCCCCAGGGTTGGAGCTGTCACAGGCAATCCGAAAGTCAGGAACAGAACGACACTTCTCGCCAAGATCCAGGTCGGAGAATACTCCACCATCATTGGAATGATTAAAAGGACTCAGAGGATACTTGGCAAAATTTATACTGTATCCGGAGTTGTCGCGGCATTCAGGAAAAAAGCCCTGCTTGACGTAGGCTGGTGGTCGAACAACATGGTCACCGAGGACATCGATGTAAGCTGGAAGCTGCAGATGGACAAATGGGACATAAGATACGAGGCGCGCGCCCTCTGCTGGATCCTCGTGCCAGAGACATTGAATGGTCTCTTCAAGCAGCGCCTCCGCTGGTCCCAGGGAGGGGCAGAAGTCCTCATAAAATATTTCCGGGAACTGATTTCATGGAAAAACCGCCGCATATGGCCCATATATCTGGAATATGCAGCAAGCGTCCTGTGGTGCTATATGCTCCTCCTGACGGTCATCCTTTGGATCCTCCACTTGCTCAATGTGCCCCTACCCCAGGATCTCGTTGTCAGAAATGTCCTTTCCCCCGGTTGGACCGGCGTAATGCTGGCAGGTGTCTGCATGCTCCAGCTTACAGTGGGAATCATGTTTGATGCGAGATACGACAGAACCCTCCTCAAAGTAATTCCGTGGATGATATGGTATCCTGCAATCTACTGGATCGTAACCTGCATAACTACGATCATCGCTTTTCCTAAGGCCCTTCTTAAGAAAAAGAATACATTGGCTGTATGGGAAAGCCCGGACAGGGGGTTGTCATGAACGACCAGAAACAGTTTGACAAGCCTCTCATCATCGACAGGCCCGCTTTGGTTTCAAAGACCAAGTATTACACTGAATGGAGCCTTCACATACTCGGTTGGGTCGCCTGGATGATTTTGATCCGTCCGCTTATTATCGTGATTCTCTGGTATGTGACACTCAGGTTCTTCAAGTATGAGTTGATCGATCTAGAAGGTATGGACAATCCGGAATATTTCGGAATCGGCGCCGGCGTCCTGATCATTATTTACCTCCTGATGTTCGGCTGGAGCCGCTACAATGCCTGGAGATTCAAAGGAAAAGACCGACGTATCACAAGGGGAGAAGCGACACCTGATAAGATGGCTGAGTACTACAAGGTGCATCAGGAGAATATTTTAGCTCTCCAGGAATCCAGTAACATTGACTTTTATTTCCTTAAAGACGACATTATTGAAATAGATGACGGGAAAAAAACAAAGTTCAAGGCTCTCTACGCGCCTCTCAACCAGGCGAAGCATCATGACAAAAATCTTAAGATATGAACTGTGTCCGGACTTGTCCGGGAAAAGCATCCATGAAGTATTCAAGATGCTGGATCCGTATACCCACTCCCACAGCTGCCGCATCAGCCTCATGGCGGTGCTCATTGCGAAACATATGGGTATAAGTGATGCCGATGAGCTGCGTACAATCAGAAACGGAACTTTATACCATGATATCGGCAAGATATTCATACCTTCCAAAATACTGGACAAGCCTGAGCCTCTGACTAAAAGTGAATATGATATTATAAAAAACCACCCTGCCCTCAGCCTTAAAATCACCCGATATTATACGGAGCTGGAAGATCTTTCTAAAATAATCCTCCAACATCATGAATTCTGGGATGGAACTGGTTATCCTCTCGGACTCAAAGGCAGGAAGATCTGCCTCGGGGCGAGGATATGCTGCGTGGCTGATTCATTTGACGCAATGAGGTCCGACAGGAACTACAGCAAAAAGAAGTCTTTTCCACGTGTTGCAGAGGAGATCAACAGATGTTCAGGGCATAAATACGATCCTTCTGTCGTAGAAGCTTTCAACAGATGTTCAGAAAAACTGGACAGGATTACAAGAGGAAGATGATATGCAAAGAATAAGGATCATGTCCATTCTGCTGATTTTTTCATTTGCCTGCCTGTTGCTGGCGCAGTCCCCTGAAATGGACAAGTCCCTATCACCATCCGAGAAGGAATGGCTGAAAAAGCATCCGACCATGCGTCTCGGAGTGGATTCATCCAGCTATTTCAGGGGCATGATAGATGATAAGGGCAATTATTCCGGCCTGGGGGCGGATTATGTCCGCATACTTGAAAAGAAGCTTGGTGTTTCATTCAAGCCCGAACTCGTTCCGACCTGGAGCGAAATCCTGGAAAAAGCCAGATCAAAGGATATTGACGTAATTCCAATTGTTGCCAGAACTCCTGAAAGAGAAGACTTCCTCAACTTCTCAGAGACCATCGTCGAGATGCCTAATGTCATCATAACAGGAAAAAGCAGATCCGACATTAAAAATATCAATGATCTGGAAGGGAAAACCGTTTCCGTCAACAAGGATTATGTCATACATGAATGGCTCGCTAAAAATCATCCGAAAATAGTCCTTAGGCCTAAGACAGACACGGAACAGGGGCTCAAAGCCGTCGCCGTTGGAGAAGTCGACGCCTATATCGGGGATCTTGCGACAGCGGTCTACGCCATAAACCATCTTTATCTGTCCAATCTGAAAATAGCTGCAGACACTCCCTTCGTAGTCAAATGGGGCATAGCCGTCCGGAAGGACTGGTCTGAGTTCATCCCCATACTTAACAAGGCAATCCTTACAATCAGCCCGGAAGAGCATACTTCGATAAGGAACAAATGGACCACTTTCTATAGTGGAGTGGACATCAAGATGATACTTCTCGCCGTCATTCCTGTGATAATCGTATTTATACTGGGAACATTGATGATTGCAAACATACGGTTGAAGAAGGAGATTGAACAGAAGAAGCTCTCCGAAGCCAGGCTTGAAAGCCTGCTGAAGATTTCACATTACAAGGCCACAGGAATACAGGATCTTCTCGATTTCGCGCTCGAAGAGGCTATCTCCCTCACCAAAAGCAAAATTGGATATATCTACCTTTACAACGAGGAGAAAAAGGAATTCATCCTCAACTCCTGGTCAAAAGACGTGATGAAGGAATGCACTATCACCAATCCACAGACCGTCTATCAGCTTGAAAAGACTGGAATATGGGGCGAGGCCGTCCGCCAGAGGAAACCAATCCTCATGAACGATTTCCTTTCTCCCCATCCTCTCAAAAAGGGATATCCGGAAGGACACGCAAAACTATTCAAATATCTTACAGTCCCAGTTTATGTGGAGGATAAGATCGTTGCAGTAGCAGCAGTGGCCAATAAGGAAACTGACTATGACCAGTCCGACATCCGCCAGCTCTCCCTGCTAATGGACTCAGTATGGAAATATGTGGAACGCAAGGAGGCCGAGGCTGAAAGGGAACGGCTTATAAAGGATCTCCAGAAGGCCCTCTCAGAAGTCAAAGTACTAAGCGGCCTTCTGCCAATCTGCGCCAAATGCAAGAAGATACGCGACGACAAGGGATATTGGGCCATCCTTGAAAGCTATTTTATGAAGCATACTGACACGAAATTCTCTCATGGCATCTGTCCGGACTGCATGAAGTCGCTTTATCCTGAACTTGCGAGATCGATGGAAAGCCAAAAGTCACCACCGGAGAATTAACATAAGTCCTTTGATAATCCAGAATTGTTCTACAGCTCAATCATCGTAATCTCCGGTCTGCAGAAAAACCGGACAGGAATAAAAAATGTCCCTACTCCCGGATTCACATACAGCAGGATGCCGCCGAATTCATACAGTCCCGACTCATATTTCCCCACCTTGTACGGCACATGAAGTGCGCCATAGAACGGCATCCTGATCTGTCCTCCATGCGAATGCCCTGCCATGATAAGATCAAATTTTTCATTTTTAACATCTTCTGCCGACATTGGATAATGCATAAGAAGTAATTTCTTCGCATTTGAACTTGCCTCAATGCTGGCTGGCAATGCATTGACATAACCAGTGACAAGAATGTTCTTCTCCTTGTTGAAAACTGATCTGTCTACAAGAAAATCTCCTCCTGTGGACTTGAAGGCCTCAGTGATTTCCGTGATTGACGCCCCGCTCCAGTATTCATGGTTGCCTGGCACTCCATATACCGGATGCCTGATCAGGCGAATAAAGCCCAACGCCTCCTCAAGATATTTCTTATCTTCGACGATGTCTCCGCAGAAACAGACGATGTCGGGAGAAAGCCTGTTGATGCTGTCAATGACCTCCTGTAGATATTTCTTATCGCCTTTGTAGTGGATGTCCGAGAACAGGGCTATCCTGCAGCTGGCCTTTGGACTTAGCGAGACAGTTTTAATCTTCAAAAACTTTGGCTCAACAAGAAAAGCGTCCGCAACCATGAGAAGAAGCAAGGAGTAAAAAATGATCCTTCCTGGATTCTTCCGGAAGTATTGAATTGTTTTCTTCATGAAGACACGCTAAATATGATTTCCTTTTAGGGCACGGCCAAGTGCCTTAAAAGGAAATCATCTCCATCCATGCTTTTCTGGCATTCAACGTGAAGTTCAGACAAAGCTTGGTATTGCGGGTGCCATCCGGATTTTTCAGGCCGCTGTTGGCATCAACACCGTAAGGCTTTACGATCCTGACAGCTTCAGCCACATTTTCCGGATTGAGTCCCCCGGCAAGTATTACAGGCAGCTGTGAATTCCTCACTATCTCCGCGCTGAGCGCCCAGTCGTGGACCTGTCCCGTCCCTCCGACCTGCCCGGTCGTCTTGTTGTAGCTGTCGAGAAGCACTGCATCAATGAATGGATAAAACTCCTCAAGCGGCGGTATCTTGCCTTCGACGACATGGATTGCATATATTATTTTCCCATTCTTCGGAAGCGCATCGCAGATTTTCTTCACTTCCTCAAGAGAACTCCCCCCATGGAGCTGAAGGGTGACAATATCGGTCTTTTTCACGATATCTATGATTGAATCGGCATCGGCGAGGTGCGTGACTATCACCGGCGTGATATAGGGGGTGAGGAGTTCTGCAAGCCTTGCCGCAGTGCTGGGTAATATGAAATCACTTGAGGCATGAACCTGGCCGACAAGCAGCCCGGCCGCATCCGCACCTGACTTGATTACCGCAAAGACATCCGTTTCAGTCTTTATTCCGCAGATTTTGACTCTCATTTAACACCTCCAAAGGTCAAGTATCAAAGCAGGCGGCTATACCGCGCAGGGTGAAATCCCTGCCGCCGAACTTCATGCCGGGAATGTTCCTGACAAAATATTCGGCATCTCCACCGACAGCTAGAATGCAGCACTTCTTAAAACCCGCCTCTTTAATTATTCCACTGATTATCTCCCTTACAGCTCCGATCACAGCAAGATCCGTTCCACTTAAAATCGCCGATATGGTGTTTTTCCCCAGAGCCTTGGGTTTTGCCTGGGAAACCGATACCAATGGGAGCTGTGAGGTATAGGCATTGAGAGCCCTCCTCAGAAGCGTCCTCCCGGGCAGTATGGCACCTCCTATGAACTCTTTCCTGGCGTTGACTGCGTCGACCGTGATGGCAGTTCCGCAATCAACGATTATCGCCGGAAGACTTGCGAACTTCGCAGCCGCGGCGGCATTTGCAATCCTGTCGGCGCCGAGAGTCGATGAATCGACCCTCTTCAAGCTGACAGGAAGCTCAGATTTCCTGCTGATCCACTTGATATTTTTCCTTTTAAGTATCTTCCTTGCCTCAGGGACCACCGTCGAGGCGATGACAGGCAATTCCGGATTCTGCAAGAAGGGCAATTTTTTCCTGGAAAGAAGTTCCTTTGTCGGGAAATATCTGATGTCCTGGACTTTACCCCTGGAGAAGATCCCGTATTGGACCCTGGTATTACCTATGTTTATGATCAGGAGCTTCATGAGTTTCTTCAATTCATTATTTATTTTGCGTCCGCAAAATAAATCAGTTGTTCCGATATTTAAGCGTCAGAGCCATGTCGATGGAGACCAGCACTGCGTTCATTATATAAAGATATATTACATAGTCCTGGCAGTTGGTGACCTTGTGCATGATGCCGGAAATATAGCCTATAAGCAATATGCCTAGGAAATACATGCTTTTGCCCTTGGACACCTTCGTCTTCCACAGCCTGTATATCGAAAAGGGCCAGGCGGCCCCGAAACATAAAAGCATCAGAGCCTCGAAAATAGTTTTTGGATCTAAAATCACTTGGGCTCCTCTTTGATTTCCACAGGCAAGGCCGGCTTCTCCTCAATCTTCTTTATCTGCTCATTTTGAGCTTCTTCCTGTTTTTTGACGGCTTCCTGGACCTGGGACAATTTCTCCTTGTCCTGTTTGGCGTTGTCAAGATCCTTGAGCAGTTTCAGCTTCTCCTCCGCCCATTTGTTTTTCTGCTCGGTCATTTCAGCCGTCCTGGCGGCCTCGCTGTCCTTCATTTCCTTGGCCTGTTTTTCAAGACCTGACTCAAGCTTCAGGATCTCAGTTTCCTTCTTCTGTATGACATTCCTGTTCTCGTCCATCTGCTCCTGGGCCTTCTTGAGCTCGGTGAGATATGCCCTGTTCTCAAGGAGGAGCGTCTGGTTGGCCGTATAGGAGGTTTCAATCTTCAGATAAAAGAAAGCGCCGACGGATATCAGGGCGAACATAAGGATCACAACGACTGCGAACCATATGTTGGCCTTTGAGGCATTTGCCTCGTTCATCTTCTCGAGCTCCTCCATCCTGCGGTTCACCTCAATAAGCGTGTTCTTGATGGTTTCGCCCATTTCCGTCATGGATTTCCTGAGAACCAGGCTTGTGGAATCGGATTCCTCCGGTTCAAGCCCCTCCTCCATCGGCTGGTTCCTGTCGGCAACCTCCCCATGCACCGGATGGCGCTTGGAAAGCTCCTCCTCGATGTCATAGGAGGAAAGCCCCTTGTTCCTGAGCTCGGAAATCTCCTTCAGGACGCCTACTGACATATCCGTGTAGACCTTCCTTTTACCCTGGATCTTATAATCGATATACGGGGAATACCTCACAAGCCAGTCCGTCACTGTCGTCCTGGGTACATTCAGGACTTCGGCGAGTTCAATCACCGTATACTTTTTTGTGTCGCTCATCTTTTCTTTTCCTTTTTCAATATTTCCCTGATCTTGTCTATGTCATTCCTAATCTGTTCCTTCAGCGTTTCAACCGATGAAAAACAGAGTTCCGGCCTTATATACTTGACAAATTCTATTTCAAGGGGCTTACCATATATCATTTCCCCGAATCCGTCCATCAAATGGGCTTCGATTAGCAGATGCGCAGGATCCTTGTGCCTGAACGTCGGCGCCGTACCTATTGAAATGGCCGCAGGATATCTATTCCCTTCATGGACTGCAAATCCTGCATATACCCCCTTGGGAGGAATTATACCATGCGTAACTGAAAGATTCGCTGTCGGACAGTCCAGTACCTTCGTGGCAATGTTCTCACCGTGTTCGACTTTTCCTGTCAGCGTGTATGGACGCCCGAGCATTTGGTTCGCCTTCTCGAGAAGACCACCGGTGACAGCCCTCCTTATTGCGGAACTGCTGACAGGATTCCCTTCCATCATAAGCTCCTCGACTGCGGAAAATCTGATTCCCATCTTTTTAGCAAACTTGTCGAGCGTATGTATGTTCCCCTTCCCTCCAGCACCGAAACGCCATTTCTTCCCCACGCATATCCCGCAGAGCTTCACATCCGGGGAATACAGGCAGTCCTGCAGGAAGGTCTCAGCGTCGTCTTTTGCGAACTCCGCAGTAAAAGGGAACGTTATGACAGTACTGATCCCAAATGAATTTATCAGCTGGATCTTCTTTTCCTGGGAAAAAATCAGGAGCGGTGGCTCGCTGGGATTCAAAATCTGCCGTGGATGCGGATAAAATGTAAGGGCGGCCGGAGTTGAATCCGTCTCCTTTGCGATCTTCAAAAGCTCCTTCAGAAGCTGCTGGTGCCCCAGATGAACGCCGTCAAAGACCCCTATGGCGACAGAAACCCTCCCGATCCCGTGCTGGGCAAGGGACTCTACAGAGGACGTATTGATGCCGTTTTTTACAGGTTCCATATTTTCCAATAACTTTATATGTAACCTATAAAGTTAAAAGTTTTTCGGGGAAAGTCAATGCCCGAAAGGATGTTGCAAAGGATTTTGTCTTTTGCTTTTATCAGGCTTCCGAGGCTGACCAAGTTTACTGGTGATACTTTAACTTAAAACTGTAGAAACAATACTCTGAATGTTAATTTTACAGATATTGCCCTAATCCCCCTTCAAATCATCTGGCGATCCTAACGGAAAAATCCTCTCCCTGAGAAAATCCCCTGTTTGAGCCGGTATTGCCGTTGTTGTCCTGACCGTCGGCTCCGGTACTATAGACTACAAATCCCTTGTCATCCTTCTTGTAACGGACCTGTCTGCCATTGACGGGATCTACTGGAATCGAATCAAGATATCCTGGGGCGAGAAGGGCAAGATCCTCAGGGATTTTTCCGTTTTTCATCCGATAAGATTCCACTGCGACAGCGGTTCGTACAGCTCTCGCCCGTGAAACCAGAAGAATTTTCTTGTCTGTTATCGAACACAGGTGAGGCATATAAATCTTTACGGCAAAGAGGTATCCAGGAAGATTCATTATCCTCTCATCAATCTTGTTCATCTTCTCATTGACATCCTCAGGTTTTCCCTTTGAAAGCTCAACCAGTTCGGATAGGAAGCCGATGCATGACAGATTATTGTTCATCCTCAGGAGGGAGGCATCAAAAAGGAAAAAGACAATTTGCTTCAGGAAATGGCTCTTCCTCACAAATCCTGGAAAATCATAGACTGCATATTCCATGAATTCCTCGAGATAATATTCCGAGAGCACAAGGCTTCTCTCTCCCGCATATGCCCGTTCAAGCGATTTCATTTCCTCGAACCGTGATATTTCCTGACCAATCAGCTTGAGCTGTTTTTCATCAAAGCATCCTTTCACAAGCAGTCTTTCAACGTTGTCCAAGGCGATATGCTCCAATGCCATCTGAACCATGAAGGCATCAGGCAGAGGCTCATTTTCAAGAGACGAGGCAAGCCTGCAGGAGTCCATTGCGGATTCAAATGCCTTTGCATTGTCCCCTTGTTCGGCTGACACCAGCGCATCCAAGTAGAGAAGCTTCGCCGCCTGTCGGAGATTCGAATGGTAGGTAAGTTTGCGTTCAGCATCCTTCAGTTCTACCGGAAACCTGCATGTTTTCAATGCAGTAGCCTTATGGAGAAGATCTATTGCTTTCCTGTTTGCCAAAAGATATTTTTTAGCGTTTTCCAATACATCCGCTGGAATTATTCCGCCAATAGCCGGGATTTCCCCTGAACCACATATTATCAGGATTTTTTCATCGACATTTTCCGGTTTGCTGACAAAATTCTTAAAGGCTTCAAGATAAAATTCGGCGGCATTCTGTCCGGATGGAGGTTCAAGATACCATTTATCCAGTTCCTCCGGATTAGACGGATAACCGGTATTGCGGATCTCGCGCGCCTTGGAGTGAATCTTGTATTCGAGAACCAGGAAATAGGCAACGTAGGCTACTACGAAAACAAGAACTGCCGTGAAAAGTATCAGCAGCTTCTTTCTTTTAAATTTGCTATTTTTCTCCATTTGACCTCTCTTGTTGAAACCTATAAAACTAGCATATTCCAAGCAAAAGTAAATTATAGAGGAATATAGAAGAAGAATCCGGCAGCAACTTTAATTCTTCAAAAAATGTTTTATATTTAGCTATATTATGAGAAAAATAACCAAATCATTGCCTGTTGAAGAACCCATTGATTATTCAGATCCCGGGAAATATGCCCTAAAGGCGCTTACTGACGCCGTAAACAAGCTCAAGGAGGAATGCCGCCGCACAGGCAGACCCCTCGTCGTCTGGGATCCTGAGAAAAAGAAGGTCGTAGAGAAATACTATCGCAAATCAAAAAACCACAAAGATCGTTGAACTCATGGCCTGTTGTGGTCTATTTTACACTGCATAGGCTGTTTCACCCTAAGTCTTATATACATAGGATGACAGGCTTGAGGCTAAATCCGGGGAGAGGCCTACAAAATTGTAATTTCGATACCCTGCTTATGGGGAACAGCATAATAAGAAGTTAGGCAAGATTATGAACTATAAGAAAATTGAACAAAATATTGACTTGAATGATCCTGAGGGAGGGTTCTGTTACCATTCAAATGACAACCAATCGGTAATACTTTCATTTGTTGATTGGAGAAACCGAAATATTGTTTTTAAATTCCATACTGTGTATCTTTTCCTCCATCAACTGGCAAACGGGTATAAAGGGTTGCCAGAAGCCACGGTCCTAGAAATTACAGATTCTGAAGTAATAAAAAAACTAAGAGAAGACTCTACAGCCTCGACACAAGAAACGCTTCACCACTATGTTGTCTCAACAAATGAAGACGAATGGTGTGAGATTGTTGCTGAGAAATATGAACTAGAAGGAAATGCCTAACTAGACTTGCTGGCAACTTCGCTTCGCTCGTTGCCAGACTATGAGGCGTTAGGCATCAGGTGGTCAAAGAATGTCGCGCGCAGTAAACGTTGATTTTTTTGCAGCAGAGGCCGACCAAAAGGCGCTCCTAGATTTCTTATTTTCCGAAACAGACGTTCGGGTATTTGAATCATATTCTGAGTTTGATACTGAACTCAGAGAGTTCCACTCTACCGAGGAGTTGGCAAAAGCCTTTCCTCTCGGCAAGGATCCACATGGCAACGGAAACGCTGTACTACTGCAACTGTGGTCACCATCCGTTATGAGCAATATCAGTATCGAAAAGTTTTCGGTCAATCCCGAATCCTGTAACGGCCATACATTCCGCCACAGAATTGATAGTGGGGGGCTCATGCAGTTATATCTTGGTGGCGTGTCCGGCAACGTCATCACCATGTCTCATTTCGGTTGTCAGAGTGAAGCCCGTGCCCAGAAATGGGATGTTGAAGAGGGAGTGAAATGGGAGTCTCTAGAAAAAATCGCAGGCAAAATCCAGTATCACCTGCGCAAACGAATGGCTGCAGGGAAAGTGCCTGGGCGCCCTGTGTTACCTCAAGCTATGCAATTGGTCCGTTCAGGATTCGAGCTTAAGTTGTCGACACAAACCCCATGGCATTTTGAGCTAGAAGAAAAATGATGCCTAGAAAGAAAAAACCTATTTCGCGTGTCTAGTGCTGCAGGTCCAGTTGTCGGTGCGGAATGGAGATGCGGGCAGTCCAAGGTCGTTCCCGAAATTGCATTCGGGATTGTCGGCCCAGGCATAGCGTGCAGCGACAGGTTTCTTCACCTTGTCTGAACGGACAACGACTGTATTTCCTGCGATCTTCGCATCGGCCCAATAGAACTTTTTGCTTGAGTCAGCAACTGCAAAGCTCCTGATATTTTTCCCATCGATAGATTTGAGAGCCGTACCGTCAGTTTCAAACTTCAGGATTATCGAATCGCCTTTGACAGTCATTCCCTTGTAGACAGGTCCGTTGCAGACAACTTTCTTCCCATAAGTCTTCTTCAAGGCCTGAAGTGCAAGCCTGAGGCCGACATCATATTTATTTTTTGGATGAATATCCTTTGCGTCGCCTATGTCAATTGCCACTGCCAGCCCGCAGTTCGGAACTTTAACAGATGTCAGAAGCTGCGCCTCACGGAGTTCAGCCCAGCTGCTCTCAGCCGGAATTTCAAGGTTGGGCATGTAGTTCGCGAGCTGGACGATATAGAATGGAAATGCGCCGCAGTTCCAGCGTTTGCGCCAGTCGCGTATCATCGTGGGCAGAAGTTTCCTGTACTGATAGGCCCTGTCCGCATTGGAACAGCCCTGGTACCAGATCGCGCCCTTGATCCCGAGTGACAGAATCGGATTTATCATCGCGTTGAAGAGCTTCGTGCTGTTTATCGAAGAAGAGACAATTATCCCAAGTTCGACGGCTGTAAGCCATTTGCCCTTGAGGCTGATCTCCTCGCATTCCTTTCCAACAGGATAGATCCTCATCTTCTCAGCAGGACCCATCATGCCGCCCGACATGAACTGGTCGAATATCCTGATCGCGATCACCGCCTCTCCTTTTTTGGCAAGTTTTGCCGGAATCGAATATCTTCTCGGGGTGGACCACCAGTTTTCCGTCTCCTTGCCTGTGCGTCCGACTTCCACGCCGTTGAAGAACGACACATCAAAATCGTCTAGAGCACCTAGCTCCAGGCAGAGATTCCTGCCTTCCCATGACGAGGGTATTTTTATCTTTTTCCTGAACCATACTGCTCCGTCAAGCATGTATCCCTGACTCTCCCAGGATCCGGGCGTGTTCATCTCGATCCACTTTGAATCGTCAAAATCCGGTTCCGACCATTTTGCGGTTGCGGGATTCCTGCCGGGATCAGGCAATGTACCGTCAACTCCGTGCTTCAGTCCTTTCGGCGCTGTGAAATTGAAGATTTTCCGGAAAGGTTCAAGTGCCTTTTTGTATATTGAAACATCATGGGTGACCAGATGTGTCAACTCGGGGAACTCCTTCAGAGCCTCCCTGCTGGTCCATGCTTCAGCCTTGGTTCCGCCCCAGCTCGTGTGTAACAACCCAATTGGAATATTCAGTTTCCTGTTCAGTTCCCTGCCAAAATAATATGCGACACCGGAAAACTGCGGGACAGTTTCCGGATTGCATTCGCTCCAGGAACCTTCGCATTCCTCTGCAGGCTCATCCTTCGTAAGTCTTGGGACTGTAAAAAGCCTGATTGCGGAATTCGCAGAATCCTTAATCGCCTCTTCTGCTCCGATACTCTGCTTGAGCGAGAATTCCATGTTCGACTGTCCGGAACAGACCCAGACGTCGCCGACTAGAATATTTTTGATTTGGAGATTTGATGATTTGGAGATTTTTGAAGAGGTGATGGTCATAGTGCGAGGTTCGCGGGATATGCCAACTGGATCGAGGACGACTCTCCATTTCCCATTTTTACCTGTGACAGCGGACCTTTTCTGATCAGAGAACTCAACGGTGATTTTGTCTCCGGGCGTAGACCTTCCCCAGACAGGAAATTTCATTCCGTGCTGGAGGACCATGTTGCTGCCGAAGATCGAGGGGAGGCGGAGGGTGTTCTTGCGGGAGGAAACTGATTTTCTCATATAATCTCCATTTAGTAGGACAGGCTTTCCAGCCTGTTTATGAAATTATAAAATAACGGGCTGGAAAGCCCGTCATACTATCTTTCAAAATATGTATACCCGCGGAGGCCGTTTTCGAATGCGTCCATGATTACCTTGCGTTCTTCGGGAGTTATCTTACCGGTCTGCACGGCCTGCTCGGCCTGATCCCTGAACTGCGCCATCATTGCTTTAGGATCATATTCGACGTATGACAGGACATCGGCCACGGAGTCTCCCTCAATTTCGCCGACAAGCTCGTAACCTCCGTTTTCATTCACCCTTACACTGACGACATTGGTGTCCCCGAGGAGGTTGTGGAGGTCGCCGAGTGTCTCCTGATAGGCTCCTACAAGGAACACGCCGAGATAATATTCCTCGTCCTGTTTCAGTTCATGCAGCGGCAGGGTCTTCCTGACGTCGTGCAGATCAATGAACTTGTCTATCTTCCCGTCACAGTCGCAGGTGATGTCGGCGATTATCGCTTCGCGCAAGGGTGGTTCATTGAGCCTGTGTATGGGCATTATCGGGAAAAGATGGTTTATCGCCCAGGAGTCCGGAAGCGACTGGAAAACGCTGAAGTTCCCATAGTATATGTCGGCAAGGGCGGCTTCAATCCCCTCGAACTCGTCCGGGATATACTTGAGTTTTCCGACATCCTTGGCGATGTTCACGACCACATGCCAGAATATCCGTTCCGACAGGGCTCTTTCCCTCAGGGAAATATCGCCGTTCTTGAAAAGCTGCCTTATCTCGTCCCTGTAGTAAACGGCATCGTTGTATGATTCCTGGACATTTTTCGAATTCTGCGATTTTGCGACTTCCATGAGATTATGGATCATCTCATGGGCATTCTTCGGAAGTTTTTCAGGAAGCGGTATCGCCTCGAATCTGCTGACGTCCAGAATGTTGAAGACGAGGACAGAATAATATGCGACCGTCGCCCTTCCTGATTCAGTGATTATGTCCGGATGCGGAATATTCTTTTCATTCAGCGCAGTCATGATCATTTCAATTATATCCGCGCAGTATTCCTCAAGGGTGTAGTTCTTGCTGCTAGGGAAATTGGTGTGCGAACCATCGTAGTCGACGGCGAGACCGCCGCCGAGATCCAAATATCCCATCTTCGCACCCTCCTCGACAAGACCGGAATAAATTCGGCACGCTTCGACGATGGACGCGCGGATGTCGCGGATGTTGGATATCTGGGAGCCGAGATGGTAATGAAGAAGCTGCAGGCAGTCAAGCATGTTCTTCTCGCGGAGGGTGTCAATGACATCTACGAGCTCGCTCGTGTTGAGACCGAAGACGCTTCTGTCGCCTCCGGATTCGGACCAGTGTCCGCCTGCCTTTGTCGAAAGCTTGATCCTTATTCCGATGAGAGGTTTGACATTGAGCTTCGCGGCACGTTCGAGGATCAGAGGAAGCTCGCTGGGCATTTCGAGGACGAAGAAGCAGTTCAGCCCCATCTTTCTGGCGTAAAGCCCGAGGTCCACGAACTCCTCGTCCTTGTATCCGTTGCAGATCAGGCATGAATCAGTGTCCTTGAGCATCGATATCGCAACAATGAGTTCGGCCTTGCTGCCGGCTTCGAGGCCGTGATGATATCTTGAACCGAATTTCGTAACTTCCTCGATGACCTGCTGCTGCTGGTTCACCTTGATGGGATAGACGCCCTTGAAGGCCCCCTTGTATTCGAATTTAGCTATTGCCGCCCTGAAAGTCTCATGGAGGATGGTGATCTGCGAGTCGAGGATGTTGCCCAGCCTGAGAAGGACCGGCACGTCCATTCCTCTTGCCTTGAGACCGGTGATCACTTCGGGGATGCTTATTGTCGGAGGCTTTCCGGAGCCCATGGGGGTGATTACGACTTCGCCTTTTTCAGATATGCTGAAATATCCGGCCCCCCAGTTGCGTATGCCGTATAGATCGGTCGAATTGTCGACCGTCCACCTTTCCAGCTGTTCCTTCTTTATCACGTGATTATCTTTTCACCGTCAATATTATTTTTTCCTATGAAAAAATAATATATTGGTTCCGCCAATGTTTTCAACGGACAATTCCAGCAACGGAAAACAAATATGGATTTTTCGTGTATTTCGTGTATTTCGTGGTTATATTTTCTGTGTCTTCTGAGTGTTCTGTGGTTGAATAATTATCTTTAGGAGAATTAAATGGACTATTCAGTACAAAAAATTATCGACACTATCATGGATGCAGTCCCGCAGGGGATAAGGAATGACACCGTTGACACTTTAAAATGTGGTGATCCGAACATGAAGGTGACCGGAATCGTATCTACATTCATCGTGACGATGGACGTGATAAAAAAGGCGGAATCACTTGGTGCGAACTTCATCATCACCCACGAGCCGACCTTCTATGACCACAGGGACGATGTCGAGAAATGGCTCAAGGACGATCCCGTCGTTGCAAAGAAGAAAAAGATGCTGGAGAAGAAGAACATCGCCGTCTGGAGGTTCCATGACAACTGGCACAGATATAATCCTGACGGAATCGTCACCGGCATGGCGCACAAACTCGGTTGGGAAAAATATCAGGGCGCGGTCAACCAGCAGCTCTTCATCCGTGATCCTATCACTCTCAAACAACTTGCAGAGGAACTCAAGAAAACTTTCAACATGAAAACCATCCGTGTAATTGGCAGGCCTGAACACAAGATCAGCCGCATCGGGTTGACAGTGGGCGCGTATGGCGGAGAGTACCAAGTAAAGTTCCTGTCGAAACACAGCGATGTCGACGCCTTAGTCTGTGGCGAAACCGTCGAATGGCAGACCGGCGAATACGTGCGTGACGCCACGTTTCAGGGCCGCGAAATCTCGCTGATCATCCTCGGACACGTCCTCAGCGAACAGGAAGGCATGAACTACCTTGTCGAATGGCTCAAGCCGAAAGTCCCCGGACTGCCTATCCATTATGTCGAGGTTCCGGATCTGTTTACTTTTCTCTAAGCATGTTGGGCTTTAGCCCAACATCTTTTTCGAGTTACATACTGGCGGGCTAAAGCCCACCCTACTTATATGATGAAATCCATTTAAAGATATAGATTTTGCCAACCTAATTTTACAAAAAAGACGGAAAATTGTAAACCATGGTTGCATTTACCTGCTTTTCTAATATTTTGCTGCATATCTCCTTGTAAAACAATATGTTAAACAACACAAGGCCTGCAAATGAATAAAACCGTCCTTTTCCTTGTCTCTTTTCTTGCATTCATTTTTTCAACCGCCTCTCAAGCCTTTCCCGATAAGATATTCCCGGAGGATGCGGTTGTAAACGTGACTTTACCGCCATACGGTGCGAAGCCCGATGACAACATCGATGACACCATCGCAATCCAGAAGGCCATAACCGAGAACGTCGATACCGGCAGAGTCCTTTACTTTCCAGCAGGAACCTATGACATCAGCGATACCTTGTATGCGAAGAATTCAAAAGGATTATGGAGACCTCACCTGACCCTGCAGGGACAGAACCGTGACAAGACCATCCTGCGCCTGAAGGACAAGTCTGCGAATTTCGCAGATCCGGCAAAGCCAAGCCCTGTCATAGTGACTGCTTCGGTGTGGGAGAAAGGGGATACTCCCAGCGGTGGCGGCAACAAGGCCTTCCGCAACAACATATTTGATATGACAGTCGATACAGGCTCGGGAAATCCGGGCGCGGTCGGAGTCGATTACGCGGTCAGCAACATCGGCTCGATTGAAAACGTCCTGATAAAGAGCGGGGACGGACAGGGAGTCGCCGGAATTTCAATGGTACGGATAATTCCCGGTCCCGGCCTCATCAAGAATGTGACAATAATCGGATTCGATGTGGGATTCGATTATGCGGACGGACAGTATGGAATGACCATCGAGAACATGACCATCAGGGGCCAGAAGAAATTCGGAATCCGCGTGAGCGAGAATGTGCTCCATATCCGCAGACTGACGAGCGTGAACAAGGTTCCGGCGATAATTGTCACCAAGCGCAATGGCATGCTGACCCTGATAGATTCCAAGCTCACCGGCGGATTCGCTGATCAGCCTGCGGTAATCTGTGAAGGAAGCATGTTCTTATACAACTTGTCAGTCGATGGCTACCGTCCACAACCTATCAAATATCATGGCGTGGACATATCTGCAATCCAGAACAATGAGCTCACAAGACCATCCATCATTGGTGATACTAAAATCCTGCAGAACTCTTTGATTGCGGTCGAGGAAACTCCGGAATACTGGAATGCGGATCTCGCAGACTGGATTGCAGTCGGGGCGCGCAAGGATGGAGAGAAGGATGATACCGCTGCGATCCAAAGGGCGATAGATTCTGGTAAATCCACGATATATTTCCCGAACAACAGGATTTATTTCCTTTCTGACACGTTAATCGTCCGGGGTTCCCTTAAACAAATCCTTGGAATGGGTGCCGAGATCAATCTCGGCGCGGCGAAGGAACCTTTCAGTAATATAAAGAATCCGCGTCCGCTGATCAGGATTGATGAGACAAAGTCGGATGCCATCTTTTTCGAGAACATGTTTTTCAATGCGCAGTATCCGGGCGAGGTCATATTCGAGAACAACAGTCCGAAGACAGTCGTGATCAGGCACTGCGCGGGCTGGGTTGGTGGCGACGGCGGGCACCGCCATTCATACCGGAACACCGAGAACGGAACTGGAAAACTTTTCATTGAGGATGCCTACCTGCCGGGATGGGAGTTCAGGCGGCAGAGCGTATGGGCGCGCCAGCTCAATCCCGAGAACAACAACGGCGACGGCAGCTATGCTCAGGTTTTAAATATCGGTAGTAAGCTCTGGATACTCGGATTCAAAACAGAGGGCCCTGCTCCGTTCATTGAAACAAGGGATGGTGGCGTCACGGAACTGCTGGGGGCTTACAACTACATATCGGCAACCGATTCAGCGAAAGTGCCTGCCGACTCTGTTCCTTATATAGTAAAGGACTCAACGGCAGCGCTGTCATTTGTATCCGAAAACTTCCGTGACAATGACTACAAGGTATACATCCGTGAGACTCATGGTGCTGAATCAAAGGAGTTCAAGGGGGCCGATCTTCTGCCGCGAAATGGCAGCAAAGGGGATAAATCTTTTGTTGTTCCTCTTTTTCGGAGCCAGATGATTTTTCTTAAGCCTGAAATCCATAGGAATCCATGAAAGTCTGCGAAATCCGCATTTTTCGCCAGCCTCAACTTTGAGCTCAGGCATTCTGGCATAAAAAAAGCTCTTTTTTTCTTCATAAAGGAACATTCAGGTATTGTGTTTGTCTAAGTTTTTATATATAATATGTAGTATAATTAATGAAGGTTAAGACTATGGATTCGGCGAAAAAATATGAATTCAGGAATCTGAGGAATTCTTCCGACAAGATCCTCATTTGCCCGAACTGCTTTGAAATGCTCTTCAGGGACGACATAGAGCATTTTTCGTCATGCCCATACTGCAATGCCAGGATAGAGGTGAATGACGAACTTGAAGATTTCCTGCTCAAGCCCTTTGTGGACAACTGGATATCCAACCAGAACCGCGCCGGCCTAGATATAACGCCTCCTGAAAACTGATATTTTGGGAACCTTATAATATAAAGAATCTCCGGTCCGGCCAAAGGACGTTACGGAGATTATTTATTTTTAAAAATAATTGAAAATCCTGCTTGAATGTTAAAAACCTGCACCTATTTTATGCGGCTCTGTTAAATTTACTTAATTTTTTTACACTATTTGGCTTTTCCGGAGAAATGTGCGTGAAATATCGGCCTCCGGAGGCCCTAGGGAGATTTTGCATATGAAAGTAAGAGCTTCAGTAAAACGCCGTTGTGAATTCTGTCAGATAATTAAAAGAAAAGGCGTGGTCAGAGTGCAGTGTCCGCGCAATGCCCGCCATAAACAAAGACAAGGTTGATACCTTAAGGAAGGAAGAAGCATATGCCCCGAATTCTTGGTGTTGATATACCCGGTAAGAAACGTATTGAATTCGCCCTCCCCTACATCTATGGGATAGGACAGGCGAGAGCCCTTGAAATCATTAAGAAGGCGAACATCCCGCTCGGTACGAAAGCAGACAACCTCAGCAACGAGCACATCGCAAAGATAACCACCATCCTCCAGAACGACTATGTCGTCGAAGGAGACCTCCGCAGATTGATCGCCGGAGATATCAGACGCCTTGTCGCAATCGGTACCTACCGTGGACACAGGCATCGCAGAGGACTTCCTGTCAGAGGCCAAAGGACCAAGACCAACGCAAGGACGAGAAAAGGCAAGAGGAAGACCGTCGGAGCAATCCGCGACAAGACTGAAAGAAGGATCGTCGCTTCGACTGACGGCAAGGCTGGAGAGGTCAAACCCGGTGCCGCCCCTGCCGCTGCCGCTCCTGCCGCAGGCGCAAAACCAGGCGCTCCGGCTGCGGGTGCAAAACCAGGCGCTCCGGCTGCTGCCCCGAAAGCAGGCGCTCCGGCTGCCAAGGCCCCGGCTGCTCCTAAGAAGAAATAATCGTTTATTATAATCACGGAAGGTAGTTTATGGCTGAAGAACCAAAAAAAGAAGATAAAGACTCCAAGGAAAAACCTAAGAAGACAGATAAGCCCGAAAACAAGGGCGATAAAAAAGCTGAGAATACTGATAAACAGAAGAATGCCGATGCGGCTCAGGCTCCTGCAGCTGAAGGCGCAGGAGGTGCAGGCGAGGAAAAGCGCAAGGCGAAGGTAACGCGAATTGTCCCGACTGGAATCATATACGTCCATTCCACTTTCAACAATACCAAGGTGACTGTCACTGATCTGCATGGCAATGTCCTCTGCTGGGGAAGCGCCGGAAAATCAGGATTCAAGGGTTCGAAGAAAAGTACCGCCTACGTCGCCCAGCTCGTGGCCACGGAAACAGCCAAGAAGGCACAGGCGATAGGAATGAAGGAAGCGGAAGTTAGGATCAAGGGCCCGGGAGCCGGACGTGAGTCCGCTGTCCGCGGCATAGCGGCGTCAGGAATCGAAATTCTTGCTCTTCAGGACATCACTCCTGTTCCCCACAACGGGTGCCGTCCTGCAAAAAGACGTCGTGTCTAAATTTAAAATCAACTAAACAAAAACATTTGTAATAATCCTTGGAGGTAAATCAATGCCAGCTTCAAATGCCTTTCCAATGCCTCGTTCAGTGGAGTTAGACGAATCGACAGCGACTCCTACTTACGGGAAATTCACAGCCGCTCCTCTCCAGAGGGGATTCGCCCACAGTATCGGGAATTCACTCCGCAGAATACTGCTCTCGTCTCTTGAGGGATCTGCAATATCTGCAATCAGGATTGACGGTGCTTCCCATGAGTTCACAACTCTCCCGAACATCATTGAAGATGTCACTGACATCGTGCTCAACCTCAAAAGAATCCGCATCAACTGCACCGGCGACCTTCCGAAGACGCTTGAGATCAAGAAGGACAAGCCCGGACAGGTTACTGCCGCAGACATCGTCACGGACGGCACGGTTGAAATCCTCAACCCCGACCAGCTGATCTGCACTCTCGACAAAAAAGGCAGCTTCCATGCCGAGGTCGAGATCATCAAGGGCCGTGGTTATTTTCCTGCAGAGAAGAATAAAAAGGCGGATCATCCCCTTGGAACCATTCCAATTGATTCACTTTTCAGCCCGGTGACCCATGTCAGATACAATGTCGGTACCGCCCGAGTCGGCGAGGAGACCGAAATGGACAGCCTCATCCTTGAGATCTGGTCCGACGGCAGGATCACTCCTAGGGACGCACTTGAAAAGGCCGCGAAGATCCTCCAGGATCATCTCAGGCCCTTCCTCGGCTCACTTGCCGGAGAAGAAGGCTCACTGGCTGCAATCAGCGAAGAAGAACAGAAGCTTTACAAGACACTTGTTCAGCCTGTTGACAATATCGAACTTTCAGTAAGGGCTCAGAACTGCTTGAACAATGCAAACATCAAGCTCATCGGCGAACTCTGCTTGAAGTCGGAGTCCAAGATGCTCAAGTTCAGGAACTTCGGAAGAAAATCCCTTGAGGAAATCAAGCAGAAGCTTTCTGCTCTCAACCTTTCTCTCGGCATGACATTCAGCGAGGAAATGGTCACCCTGCTCCAGGCCGAAGCTGAAAAACTCAAGGCCAAGACCCAGGAGGAGGAATAATAATGCGCCATCGCAAGTTCACATTTAAAATAGGCCGCACAAGCGCCCATCGTCAGGCGATGCTTGCCAACCAGGTGAGTTCGCTCATCATGCTCGGTGAAGTCCGCACAACTGTTGTGAAAGCCAAGCAGTCGCGCCGTCTTGCCGAAAAAATGATCACTTATGCAAAGAAAGGCGACATCCATCACAGGCAGCTCGCACTTTCAAAGCTCCGTGACAAGGAAGCCGTAAAGAAACTTTTCGACGAACTCGTAAAGAAATATACCGACCGCAAAGGCGGATATACCAGGATAATGCGTCTCGGACAGAGATTGGGCGATGCAGCTGAAATGTGCATTCTCCAGTTTGTCGGAGAAGAAGCCGAAGCCAAGCCGGCAAAGAAGAAGAAGAGTCCGGCGAAAAAGGCCGATAAGAAGGCAGAAGGCAAGAAGACAGAGCTTAAGGCTGAAGCAAAAGCCGAAGAAAAGAAATAAGTCCATGCAATTTGCATGATTAAAACCCCGGAAAATCTCCGGGGTTTTTTATTTTAAATTAGATTTGGCATGATAAATTTTATCCGTAGGAGAAAATTTATATGAAATTCGACTTCAAGGAATACAATGTCGTCGTCACCGGCGGCACTCGCGGCATAGGCAAGGCCGTTACTGAAGCTTTTCTCAAGGCCGGAGCCTCCGTGACCGCCATCTTCCATGGGAACCAAGCTGCGGCAGACCAGCTGAAACAGGCATGGGCAGGACATCCCCTTGAAATAGTAAAGTTCGATATTTCCGACTACTCACAGGCTGAATCCTTCTACAAGGAGTATGACGCCAAACACAAATCCCTCGAAGTCCTCGTGAACAATGCCGGCATCCGCAAGGACAATGTCCTGGGAATGATGCCTCCGCAGGACTGGAATGCCGTGATCGCCACCAATCTCACCGGCACCTTCAACATGAGTAAATTTGCTGTCCAGAAGATGATGCAGAACAAGTTTGGAAGGATCATCAACATCACTTCCCCTTCCGGGAAATTCGGTTTTGCCGGACAGTCAAACTATGCGGCCGCAAAGGCCGGACAGGTCGCTCTTACAATGTCTCTTGCAAAAGAAACGGCGCGACGGGGGATAACTGTAAATGCAGTTTCCCCGGGCTTCATCGATACTGAATTCATAGGAGATCTGCCGGAAGAAGCAAAGAAGGCATTTATTCAGCAGATACCTCTGAAACGCTTCGGCAGGCCAGAAGAAGTCGCCAATGCAATACTTTTTCTGGCATCTAAGGAGTCTTCCTACGTCACCGGCTCAGTACTAGAGGTTACCGGCGGTCTGTGAAATTAAGTAGCCTTAAAAAATATAAACCCCGTCTCACCGACTCTCCGATACGGGACCTCCCCCGTCCTGCTGGAACCGCATCACGGCCAGACGTGTCCTTGTCTGTTTTTTAAAGGCACCGGCAAAATCTTCCGGACGCAGGGCCCCGATTTCGATAGCGTTTTTAACCATGTCCCTGTCGGGCGAACCTATCTTGTCAATCACTGGTTCAAGGATCTTTTCAAGCTCCCGCAGGTTCAATCGTATTTTTTTCAGGTCAGGCTTGAGTATCTTCCTGTATTTTTCTCCGAGGCGGAAACGCAGGGCAGTCTCATCGTATTCGACTTCCGTTTCCCGGAAATATCTGACTTTCAGCGGAATCCCTTTGACCACCGGATACCAGAATCCGCCTTTCTTGTCCGAAAGATGTGCGGAAACCTTTTCCTGAAGCCGGGCCTTCTCTTCCTCAAGCTCCTTGGATATCTTCTGGATTTCAAGATATCGGAGAAGCGCATTCTCGACTTCCGCAGTGACTTCCGCCTCTATCCTTTCATATTCCTTCCTCTGGACCTGCTGGTTCGTATTTACCGTCATTTCCATGATTATCCTCCTTGTCTGTTAAATCATAATATAGAGTCCGTCCGCAAAAATGCATTTTACGGACGGGCTCTATTTCAGGATCCTGAACAGATTGTTGAAATCATCGGTCCATGGGGTGAGTCCGGGAATCGTTTCAATCTTTCCACGTTTTTTCATCACGTCAGGATCGGACAGGAAGCTGCGGTTCTGGGTCACGATCACCCAGTCGGTATGCGCAAAGGGCGTGGCGGGACTATCGGAGATCAGTACCGCCTCCATTCCAACCTCGTCGGCCAGCAACTTCACTACCGGTGCCAGATTCAGGTAACGGTTGGTGACATGGAAAGCCACAGCTCCATCGGGCTTGATGTGCCTAAGGTAAACCTTGAGAGCCTCGCGGGTAATCAGGTGCACAGGAATCGCATCGCTGGAAAAGGCATCGACTGCCAGTACGTCGAACCTCTGCGAGGGCTCCCGTTCCAGGACGAGGCGCGCGTCTCCTAATGCAATCTCTATCTTGGCACGGCTCTCCTTCAGGTAGTAGAAATATTTCCTGGCAATATCAACAACCTGTGGATTGATCTCATAGAATCGTATTCTGTCTCCTGTCTCACCGTATCCGGCCAAGGTGCCCGTACCCAGTCCGACCACCCCGACATTCTGTTCAACTGGGCGGATGCTCGAAAGCACCATTCCAATGCCTGAGCTTCTTCCATAATAGCTGGTAATTATCTTGTGGGAATTCGGTGAAGTGTATTGCTCGCCATGCATTATTACTCCGTGCATCAGCTGGCGTTTCGTCTCACTATAGTTTCCCGGCATGATCTGCCTGACACACAGTACTCCATAAAAGTTGCGGCTGGCGAGAATAGTTTCATCATTCCTGAAATTGCCATATGAATAGAAGCAATAGCTGCATACACCGGTAGCTGCGAGGGCGGCAATCGGGAAGATGACGTCGAGTGGGCGGTTCTGCATCTTGATTGTTACAAATACCGCCATCAGTGCGCAGGCGGTAAATCCCAGCGGTAATTCCCAATAGTTGTTGAACAGCCTGGAGGCAAGCAGGCAGACGAAAAGGCCTCCAATAGCTCCTCCCGCCGAAATCATCAGGTAGAAGCGGGTCAAGTATTTTGGTGCCGGCTTCGCATGAGCCAGTTCGCCGTGACAGAACATGCAGCAGAGGAACAGCCCTCCGCAATAAAGTGACACCGCATCGATACTCATTATACCGTCGTTGGCGTTAAGTAGCAATGCCATCACTCCCAGGACAAATAGCATCGGCAGGAGCAAGAAGCAGCGCTCGTACAAACCGTGTCCTTCCCTCCCCCCGAAACATAGCACGAAACTAAGCAGATAGAGAGTGAGAGGCAGCACCCAGAGCAATGGGACGGACGCGATGTTCTGAGTAATATGGGTGGAGATAGCCATCAGCAACAGGGAGCCCAATGCCGCAAGCGACAACCACAGCAGGTAATCACCCAAGGCCGGCGCTTTGCCGGAAACCGGAGTGGTGCATGTCGAAGCATCCTTCTCTTCAATCACAGGACTATTGGTCAATCCGCTACTCAGCGAACATAGCGCTGAAGCCACGCAGAGGACCACGAATACTGCATAGGAAACGCTCCAGACCCAGGCCTGTATACGCGTCGAGACAAACATCTCGATTGCAAACGGGTAGGAAAGCAGGCCCAGCATTGAACCAAAGTTCGATAGTGCAAAAAAACGATATACGCGTTTCGCTGTTGAATCATTGACGTGCTCGCGTGCGAACCAGCTTTGCACCAGTGGTCCGGTAGTCGAGAGCATGAAATAAGGCAATCCTATAGTTATAGCCAGCAGTCCTAGAATACGTAGGATCGGCTCTTCTTCGCCTTCCGGCTTCCATCCCATGCCAGCAATGATGGGCAGCGATGCCAGGCTTGCTATCAAAAGAGCGATATGCAGCGTTGACTGCACCTGCGGTTTCAGACGCGAGGAAAGATCCGAATACGCGTAACCGCCCAGCAATGCCAGTTGGAAGAACAGCAGACACGTGGTCCATACCGCCACTGAGCCACCAAACCAGGGAAGGATCTGCTTGGCGATGATGGGCTGGACCAGAAACAGCAGGAAACTGGAAACAAAGATGGTGGATGCGTAGAGCAACTTGGGCACATGGCGATTGGACAGCATATTCAACTGCCGACCTCATTATGAAAGATAAGTTTCACTTTAAAAAAAGTCAAATTGACTCCATCCATATTAACAAACACTGTAAATATTAGACAGGATAACAGGATTGACAAGATGATTTAAAGTTTTTCGTGTAATTCATATGTTTCGTGGTTATATTATATGTGTATTCTGCGTGTTCTGCCTGTCCGCCGTAGCATCTTTGCGAAGGTGGATGGTTAAAAAATGGAGTTTCAATGGATTTTCTCGGTCTTGAAGGAAAGAAGATTCTCATATTCGGAATAGCCAACCGCAAGAGCGTGGCTTTCCACATCGCTGAAGTCCTGAAGGAGGCCGGTGCAGAACTTATTTTCTCAGTACTCGGACAGGAACAGGCTGATTTCGTAAATAAAATTTTCCCCGGATGCACTGCCCATATATGCGATGTGGGCGATGAAAAGCAGATTCAGGCGCTGGCTGCTAAAATCGGTTCTCAGGGAAAAATTTATGGAATCGTCCATTCCATAGCCTTTGCCAGCTACACCGACGGATTCAAGCCGTTCCACCAGACCAGAAAGGATGACTTTCTCAAAACAATGGATGTCTCCTGCTTCTCTTTCATCCAGATAGCCGGTCTTTTCAAGCCATACATGGATCCCGAAGGTTCAATGGTCACAATTTCAATCTCGACCACCCGCATGGCCGCAGAGAACTACGGTTACATGGCTCCAGTTAAGGCAGCTCTCGATTCAAGCATCTGTTTCCTTGCGAAATCACTCAGTGAAGATACGAAAATCAGAGTAAATGGCGTAGGAGCCTCGCTCCTCAAGACATCTTCTTCCGCCGGCATACCCGGTTATGTTGAACCTTATCTCTTCGCGGAAAAGGCAACCTTGAGAAAGGCCTCTCTCAAGACTGAAGAAGTTGCGAATGTCGCAGCTTTCCTGCTCAGCCCGAAATCGAGCGGAATCAACGCCCAGACTGTAATTGTCGATGCAGGAATGTCCGTAAACTATTTCGACAAGGCAATAGTAAAAGCCGCTGTTTCAGGAAAATAAAAACATGTTGGGGTTCATAGCGTTAAAGTGAAAAACAAATCTAATATCAAACTTTCCAAACTCGTCGAGAAAATAGAAAAGGGATACATGGATCCTTTGACTGCCCTCCATGAGCTCGGAGCTATCCACAGTCCTGAGAAACTCGACTTTGCAAAGCTGGATCATGCCAGGAAAAACCGCTGCGGTTTTCCGGAATTCATATATGGCGAAGGTAAAACTCCTGAGCAGATCATCAGAATCATCCATGAGATAAGCAAGAGGGGACATAATGCTCTGGCAACACGTGTGTGCAAGGATGCAGCAAAGATAGTCCTTGATAAGTACCCAAAGGCTTCTTATGATGAAAACGCCAGAGTCCTTACTATTTTTCCCGGTTCCCGGAAGAAATTGAAAGGCAAAATCCTGATAGTCACCGCCGGAACCGTGGATCTGCCTGTCGCCCTCGAGGCGAAATATACGGCCCAGGCCTGCGGCTGCAATGCGGAGATTGTGACAGATGTCGGAGTCGCCGGCATCCACAGGCTTCTGTCAAGGCTCAAGATCCTTCATGGCGCAGATGTAATTATTGTTGTTGCCGGGATGGAAGGAGCCCTTCCGAGTGTCGTCGCCGGACTCGTGTCCTGCCCGGTAATAGCCGTCCCCACAAGCGCCGGGTATGGCGCTTCGCTCCATGGACTTACTGCGATGTTCGCAATGTTGAACAGCTGTGCGAACGGAGTAGTGGTAACGAACATCAACAATGGGTTCGGGGCCGCATGCGCCGCCGCAAGGATCTTAAATAAATAGCTCAAGAGTTCAACCACAGAACACACAGACTACACAGAATTCATAAATCCCACATATATTGAGTTTTGATTCAAATATTTTATACTTTCTGTGTATTCTGTGTGTTCTGTGGTTAAATTATCTTCATGAAAAAGAAAGCAGTAGTCCTTCTCAGCGGTGGTCTCGATTCGGCCACCATTCTCGCGTATGCCGTCAAGAAGGGATTCGAATGCTACGCCATAAGCTTCGACTACGGTCAGCGCCACAGGCTTGAACTCAGGGCTGCCGGACGAGTTGCCAGGCATTTCCATGCAGCACACCATTTCACAGTGAAAATCGACCTCAGGAAATGGGGAGGATCCGCCCTGACATCATCTAAAATAAAAGTTCCCAAGTCAGGCATCCATCGAGGGATACCAGTGACATATGTCCCGGCGAGAAACACGATCTTCCTTTCATTTGCCGTCGCCTGGGCCGAAACAATTGGAGCAAAAGACATCTTTATCGGTGTCAATTCACTCGACTATTCAGGTTATCCCGACTGCCGGCCGCAGTTCATCAAAGCATTTGCGAAATGCGCAAATCTCGGTACCAAGGCTGGTGACGAAGGATGGAAGTTCAAGATACACACTCCCCTGCAAAAACTCACCAAGGCACAGATAATCAGACTTGGCACAAAACTCGGTGTCGATTACTCCCTGACCAACAGCTGCTATGATCCCGACTCCAAAGGCCGCGCCTGCGGAAAATGCGACAGCTGCCGCCTGCGCAGGAAAGGTTTTACCGAGGCTGGCATCAAGGATCCGACGCTGTATTCAGGCTGAACTGGAGAAACGGTGTAACGGAGTATCGGAGTTCCAATGAATCAGAACAATTTATACTTCCTGTAAGTCCCTTTTGCTGCAGGAACTTCGCCAGAGGCAAGATAAAGACTGTTGCTTTTGAAATCAAATATTACGCTGTAGATGTTTGAGTCCATCATGACTTTCTTCTCCGACAATATCCTTTTCAAACCTTCAACACCGTTTGGGACAGCTCCTGACAATGACTGATCAAGGACGCTCTCCTTTGAACTGTCCGCTTGTGCAAGATTCATGGCTCCAATGCATCTTCCTTTCATTTTTCTTTCCGCTATCTCATTCCCTCCCCTAGTCCTTTCAAAGACAGACGCCTCTCCGGAATTTGCATCAGATAATGTTATAATGAAAGGCATCCCCTCTGATGCTTTTAATATTTTCTCCCTGGCTTCATTGAAACTACAGGAATTCTCGCAAATCCTTCTGAGCATAATGAAGACCGGTTCCGTATAATTTCCATTACCAAATCCCAGCTGGTTGAATGACATTGCTATCCCTTTTTCATTAATGACATCAAGAGCGCCTATCATACCGGAAAAGCCTATTGAAACTGTCCGACATCTGCCGTCAGAAGGATTCCTCCTGACAATCATGGTTGTCCAGCCTGCCAAACCAGCTATGTTGTCCCAGTCAAGATTATGGCTGTGCAGAAAACTGTCTTTTTCTGAAACAACTACGCTCCTGCATCCCCCGGAATAGTTTCCCATGTCAAGGAAGGAATTCCCATATGCAATTGCGCCAGGATCAATTCCACTGCGTTTGCTTATAGCCTTCATCTCTTCCTGAAATTCAGCAGTAAGGAACCTTGTCTTTTCCAGCGCCTTCTGCTTGCGCAGATCGTAGAGCTTATCACTGCCTTGGCAGATGAAGCTCTTTATGTAGTATCTCAAGATGAGCTTCGTCCTGAATCCTGTCTCTCTGCCAAACGTTTCGCCCATCCTGGCACTATCGCCAGAAAGCGTTATTTCAGACGGGCTGGGTGTGTAGAGGAGGAAAAACAGGACGAGAAGTGCCGGGATAAAGACAAGAAGAGCCATGATTGCATATACGATTTTCTTCTTGTTGAATTTCATGTGGATCCCTGCATCATTTGTTGCTCATGTTATTGATGTTCTGTAAGAGTCTGTGAAAGTCTGTGGCGAAATCTCTTCATCTTTCCGAGATGCTTTCTCCTGGCAGCAGATAGTCCGTCCTGCCGCAGAGGAGAGCCTTTGTCCCGTCATGGCCCTCACAGGTATTCGCGGCAACTACGAGTCCTATGAACCAGCTTCTTTCCTTAAATCCGATTATCTTCTCCACCTTGCATTCAATACGGGCGGAACATTCGCCGATGCTTGAGGCTGATACAGCTGATGACTTCACTTTTGTGAGACCTGCCGCTGCAAACTTGTCGCCCTTGCGTCCGGAGATCCTGCCACATGTCTTGACAGCCTCGAGATTTTCGGCGGTCGGCACATTGACTACGAATTCGCGTTCCTTCACCAGCAGATCGAATGTATACCGGGATGGAGCTACCGCAATTCCTATCCTCAGCGGATTCAGCGTGAAATAATGGATCTGGTTGATCGTGATGATATTTGTCTTCGTGCTGACAAGCACTATCGGATATGGCGGCAGCAGCGGGAGAATTCCTGCCGAAGTCAGCGGTGTTTTTTCATGTTTTTCTTCCATATTCTCATCTTCTCCCTATTATAAATTGTCGTCAACTTCAGTCTGTGCGAGTCTGTGGCTAAATTTTCTCCAGATAGGCAATCGTCTCGAAGTGCGAAGTCCGCGGGAACATGTCGAAGAGACGGGCCTTTTTTAGCTTGAATCCGCATTCGCATAGCAGTTTCATGTCACGCACCATCATGTCTGGAGCACAGGAAATATAGATTATCTTCTTGGCTCCGGTCGAAATCAGCTGGTTCTTCAGCTTCTGGCTGAGCCCGCCACGCGGAGGATCAAGAAGAAGGACAGTTTCATCTGTCTTCAGTTTGCGCGAATTTTCTGTTATGAAAGCTTCTGCGCTTTTTGCGGAGAAACTGCATTTACTTTCAAGTCCATGCTTTGCAGCGTTCTTTACGGCAGATTCAATGGTCTTATGGTCGCTGTCGACGCCGACAACGGATTCAAGTCCGGACTTTGCTGCGGTAATGCTGAAGAATCCGCATCCGCAGTAGAGATCTGCAAGCTTGCATGCCTTTGAACCTTTGATCATCTTCACGGCTTCCTCGGCAAGAAGATCCGCGCATTTCATGTTCACCTGGAAAAAGCTCCCTCTCGGGACTTCAAGCACGCCAAAGAATGTCCCCTCCTCCAGAACCGTTCCCTCCGACCTGTTGTCGCCCCAGAACTGAACTTTGCTTTTCGCGGTGTATCTGAAGGTAATGTCGGAGCATGCGGAATATTTTTCGAGGTTCCTTCTGATCTCTGGAAGCTTCAGGTTTATTTCAGATGCAGCCAATGGACAGTTTTCGACTTCGACGATGCTTATATTGTCATCGGCAAAATATCCAAGCTTATCCTCCAATAAATGCAGGACTATCTTGTTCCTGTAGTTCAAATCCTTCGGTGAAGGCACAGGTGCATCCATGACTGTGGCCGGATCCAGTTTGAGATTGTGCTTGATGAAATTCGCCAGATGCGTGTTCTTGATCTGGACTTCCTCCTCATATTTCACATGCTGGTAACTGCACCCGGGGCACCCAAGGGTGCTTTTATTATTTTTGATCGGAGCATAAGCCAGAGGGCAGGCCGGAGGGATCCTGTTCTGCGAACTTCGCAGGATTTCGAGGAGCCTCGCGGTTCCAAAGTTCTTTTTCCTGAGTGTTTCCTCTACAAGGACAAGTTCGCCTGGCAGAGTACCAGGGACAAAATAGACGAAGCCGTCCTTCCTGCCGAGTCCGTTTCCGCCAAAGGCGATATCGGTAATTTCCAGTTCAAAAGTATTTTCCATCATTGTAGGCAACTCCTTGCAAATGCGGCAGTCCGGCTGAGAAGATTATAAATCTTGCTGCCGGATTTCCCTGTTGAAGATATTGTTTTAACCACCATGGCGCTGATTAACAGCCGAATAAAAGTCCTGTTTGTCATCCACCTAATATTCAGATTCTTCCCTTTTACAATGCAATCGGTCCAGATATCGCTCATTTTGATAATGTTCCTAAGCCCCTCTCCGTTTGCGGAAAAGACCATTCCGGCCGAATCTCCGAAAAAATAGACATTCCCTTTCATGACAGATGTTGACGGGAGAAGTGGAATCATTCCTCCTCCTCTGCAGACGACTTTGCCGGTTATGCCCTGCTCCTCCTTGAACCTTCTGAAATCATCCCTGGAGAATGGTTCTCCTGAAAGAGAGCCAATACCGATGTTCACCCGCCCATCAGGCAATGGGAACATCCAGCAGTAACCGACAGTGTTATCGAGAAGCTTGAAATACAGGGCATCTTCATGCCTGCTCCTGCTTTCCACTATTTCAACATAGCTGGACCCGTAGAATTTTCCCCCAGTACAGGGATTGAAGCCATTCGCGAGAATTAGTTTCTTATATTTATACTCAACCGTCTCCGCTCCAATATTGACATTCATTATATTTTCCGCAGTCTGATGCGAAAAATATCCGGCCTTGTGGAAAACCGCTCCCGCAGCAAGTGCCTTCTTTAAAACTGCCGCATCAAGCTCCCGTCTGTCCACGACGACATACTTGGAATTGAATCTACAACTCTTGTCCTTCTCGACCATCAGAATCCTGTCAACTTTCACATGTGGAATATCAAGTCCTAGTCTTTCAAACTCCTTCGCGCGGACACCGCCTCCGCACTTAAGCCTCGTCCCAGGCTGGATCCTGTCAATCAGAAGGACTTTTCCATATGGGGCGAGTTTTGACGCAAGAAGGCTTCCTGCAAAAGAGGCGCCGACGACGGTGAAATCGCTTTCCGGAAGAATGTTTTTATAATCAGGCATTTGATCAACTCATTTTAATAGTCTCAAGGCTATATACGCCACCGCACCGGTTGCGAACGCAAGGCGGCAAAGTATTCTGAAATAAAGCATGCCGTTATTTAATTTCCATGTGTTCACGGCCGAATACATGATAAGATACAAGGAGGAAGAGAAGCAAAAACAGAACATGAACGGCATATCTTTTGTGCACAGGAGGAATACTATTCCGGCAATCATCGGCATGATGCCGAGCCTCCACCAGATGCGTTTGCCGAAAACAACTGCTCCCGTCCTGTAATCCCGTTCCATATCTTCCGAACTGTGGCAGGCATCGTGATGCATCGCCCCTGAGAGCATTGCGAATCCGAAAAACAGCGCCTGCGCGGAATATTGATACATGTCAGTGCATCCTGCGGCCGCCACCCCTGCCAGGAAATGCAGTACTCCTCCAGAGAAGTTATGGAACATCCCTGTAAGCCAGTTGTATTTCCCGTAGACGGAATAAATATTCCAATTTATTATTATGAGGAACAGGATCAGCACAAAGACAGGTTTCTGTGTGGAAAAATAAAGCAGGATTGCAGGAGCCATGACAAGAGGCGGAAAATATTTTATGGAAAACCTGAAGCTTTTCCTGTCAAAGCAGATGTCATTCACCGCAAGGACATGCCATCCTGTCAGAAGCAGAAAGGCGTAGAACCAGTATAGGTCTGCCAGATTTTCAATGCCTTTGGTTGCGCATGCGAATCCAACCAGCGGGATTCCAGTTCCAAACAAGAGCTCGACAATCCTTGATTTCATAAGTGATTTTATCATCGGTGTCCGCTGAATATCATATTGAAGAAGTTCTTTATTATAAAAGAGGTGTCGTAAAACCATCCCCCGTCCCTGATGAGGGCTTTGGAAATACTTAAGATTCTCTTCGGATCCAGGTAGAATTTCCGGTATGCGAGCCTGTGCAGGCTGGTGAGTTCCTCATTGCTTATTTCAGGCACGTCAAACCTTTTTACATCTTCCTCATAGTCAACAGTCTGAATCTCATATTTCCTTGCAAGACCATGCTTCTCCTTGACCATCTCAAATAGTTCTGTTCCAGGAAGCGGGGTTACGATGAAGAAATAGACATGGTGTCCCGGAAGTGAAGATGCGAATTCGATTGTCTTCCTAATCGAAGCTAAAGTCTCGAAAGGAAATCCCATCATGAAGAACAGAGCTATCCTGAATCCTTTTTCATCGAGTTTCCTGACAAATTCCGGCACCTTCCCCAAGTTGAGACCTTTTCCTATCTTGTCTATCACCTGCTGATCCCCTGATTCCACGGCCACGCCTACAAGGTAGAATCCGGCTCTTTTCATCATGTCAAACATCTCATTGTCATAAATGTCAGCTCTTATCCCGTTCGGGAGTACAAAACGAAGTTTCTTCTCCAGTCCTTTTTTCAAGATTCCATTGCAGATCTTCTTCACCCTTTCTGGATTGAGCGTGAAATTATCGTCCCAGATATGGATTTCACGGCATCCATGATTCTGAACAAGGAATTCCATCTCTTCTATAATATTCTCCGGGCTCCTTGATCGATACATGTTGCCATGCATGAAGGTTGAACAGTTTATGCACTTGAAAGGACATCCCCTCTGGGTAATCAGCATAAAGGCGGGTTTTCTTCCGGGAAAATTATATCTGTTGTTCTTGACCAGATCCCAGGCCGGGAAAGGAAGATCGTCGAGATTCTCAATGAATGAAATCCTTTCATTGACTTTGATCCTGCCGTCTGCAAAGTAGGCAATACCGGGGATATCGCAGTATTCTTTACCCTCTGAGATAAGTGAAATCTGCTTTTCGCCTTCTCCTATGACGGCAATATCAGCAAGTCCAGGAAGCAATTTCGCATATTCTGCGCTCGGATAAGGACCTCCCCATATTATTTTCCTGTCAGGGAATCTTTTCCTTATATATCCTGCAATCTCCATTCCGGAGGCGGCATGGGAAATATTTGCCGTAATGCCGACTGTATCATGCTCCTTTATTTCTTCATCCAGCTTCCTGTAGAACGCCTCTTTTGAAAAGAAGTTTGCATCGACAAGTGAAACTTTGCAGTTGTTCTTCCGGAGCTGGGCTGCAATATAAAGAGCCCCAAGAGAAGGAAAAGACAGCCATAATTTAAAACGGGGGACGATTAGGAGCATTTTACTACCAGAACCGTATTTTTATATTTTGACCCATTTCTTATCACGGTGGGACTCGTAGATTCCCAGCACGATGTCAACTGCGTGTCTTGCGGACTCACCAGTTATGAAAGGCTCCTTGCCGGAACGGATGCTGTCGATGAAGTCTGCTATCTGACAGCTGTGGCTGGGGCCGTAGTAGGTCTTTCCGGGACCGGCGACCTTCGCCTCATCGTTGATCTTCTGGATGTCCGAACTTATCGCGTCGGCAAGTTCCTTCTTCTCAAGCTCAATCCTCAGGATTTTCCCGTCACGAAGCTCCAGCGAGCCTTTTGTGCCGTTCAGATAAATTGACTGGTCCCAGTTGAGAAGGCTTGACGATGTCGCTGATATCGTGCCAAGCGCCCCGTTTGAAAACCTGAGAAAGGCCACTGCGGTATCCTCCGTCTCAATGGAATTCTGATGTGTCAGGTTTGCATAGGTTCCGGAAACATACTTCACCCCTCCAGTAATCCATCCAAGGATGTCAACGAAGTGGATCGCCTGGTTTATCATGAGGGAACCGCCCTCCTTGGCCCAGGTGCCCCTCCACTCGTCCGCCTCATAATATGCGTCGGTCCGGATGCAGTGCACATGCAGGTCGGCTTTCAGCAGTGTCCCAAGAGTATTTTCCGAAATCAGCTTTCTGGCCAGCTGATAGACCTTGTTGTACCTGTTCTGGAAGATGCCTGAGAAAACCAGATCCTTGTGTTTCCTGTGTGCATCCATCATGTTCTCAAGCCCCTGATGGGTGGATGAAAGCGCCTTTTCACAGATCACATGTTTCCCCCTCTTGAAGGCTTCAACTGCGATCATTGAATGGCTCGCATGGTCCGTGCAGATGGAAATGCAGTTCAGTTCAGGATCCGCCAGCACCTCCCTGAAATCCGTGCTGACCTTTGGAATCTTGAATTTTCCAGCCAGTTTTTCGGCCTTTTCCTTGACGATATCGCAGGCCCATGTGATTTCAACTTCATCCGCCTTGGCATATCCGTCGGCATGCGACGGTGCGATGACTCCGCAGCCGATGATCGCACTCCTGATCTTTCTGCTTTTATTCACGCTCACGTCCAACTCCTTTTCACTGATGTTATGAGGATAACTTTGTTTGTCCTAAAGTATGTCGGGTTTCAACCCGACACCGGGTTGGCGGTTTTAAAACCGCCCTACTTATGAGGCTAAAATTCCAGCTTAACGCTTACTCCCTTTCCTGTCTCCTCATCTTGGCTAATCGGTCACTTTGCCACTTTTTCCCTATCTCAAAGCACCATCCTGTGGCAGACATACGCCTCGGCGGCCTTGACTGAAATTTCATGTCCTCTTGTCCTAGCCAGATATTCCATGTTCTCTATGCTGCAGTGATGAGGGGAATGCCTCAGCTGGGACTTATGCAGGCTCAGTGCCTTGAGTTTTACGTCCAGAAAATCACTGATGTCGACATAGAGGTTTGGATGGAACTTGTCGTAGTCGACATTCCAGAAAAGCGTCTGGTTGTCATAGCTCACCACCACTCTCGGAAAAGCCTTGACCTTCGGGTCGTGCGGCCTGCAGGCGGTGAATCCAGCCTTGAACGTCGCGACATGGTCCTGGTTGTAGGATATCGCCGGCAGGGCGACCATGGTCGGATTGATATTGTCGAGTGAAACCTTGCTTTCTTTTTCTATGACGTTGATGAGATCCCTCTGCGGTATCTTGTCAAGGCGGAGATGGGTCTCGGGATCCTTGTACCAGATATCATAGCCGTCCAGCTTGAGGAATTTTGCGACAGCCGCGAACTCCTCCTCGCGGGTGGTCCCCTTGACGACATCCTTCTTCCCGTCGTAGAGCTTCAGGTCACCGACGCTCATCACGAGGACATAGACCTCCCCACCGAGCTTTTTTACCTTGGCCATCGTGCCGGCGCATCCGAAAGATTCGTCGTCGGCATGAGGGGAGACCACGAGAAGACGCTGTTTCGACAGGAATTCCTCCGACACTTCCTTATATGCCTGCATATGGTGAATCCTTTCCTTAGAACCTTTCCTCACGACCTCCCGTCCTCGACTGAACGGAAGCATACGTTTTTTTACCCGGATAATACTTGCCGGGTGGAAAGGTTCTATAAAGATATAACCCAGCATGGGGAATTCAAGAGCCGCCACAGGGATTTCCCTCGGACAGGAAATCATAATAAATTAAATATTTTTGACAGGATAATCAAATTCATTTTTATACAGTCATCCTAAAGTCTGTGTGAGTCTGTGGCAAATCAGTTCTGGCTGTCGAGGAAATTTTGGAGGATGATGCATGCGGCAACAGCATCAATCTTGCCTTTGCGCTTTTCGCGGGAGACGTTGCCCTCGATGAGCAGCTTCTCGGCGGAGACGCTTGTTAGGCGTTCGTCAAGGAGATTCACCTTGATTCCTGTCTTCTGCTCGATAATACCCGCGAGCTCCCTGACTTTCGCCGCATGAGTTCCTTCGTCGCCGCTCATGTGCTTGGGGAGGCCCATCACAATCTTTTCAGCCTTGATCTCCCTGATCTTCTGTTCCAGCAGGGTGGCAAGCTCGCTGATCGGAAGACCGGCGCACTTCACGATTCCTGCAGGCTGGGCGAAAGTCGCCGTGGGATCGCTTATTGCAATCCCTGTCCTGACAGTTCCGAAATCTATTCCGATGACGCGCATAAAAATTTATCCTAAATTTTTATAATTGAGATGTAAAAGATTTTTATACAAATTATATTTTCATCAAACAAACAGGAAATGAAAAATGAATCGCTCGGAAATCCCATTTGAGAAGTTCTCCTCGCAGGTCTTCAAGTCCTGGGGCAGCGAATGGTTCCTCCTTACAGCCGGCAGGTTCAAGCCCGGCAAGTTCAATACGATGACTGTCGCGTGGGGCAGTTTCGGCATAATGTGGCAGAAGCCGTTCGCGATGGTCGTCGTGAGGCCGGGCCGCCACACCCACGCCTTCATTGAGAAGTTCGACACCTTCACCCTCTGCGCGTTTCCGCCCGAATACAGGAAAGCCCTCAACTACTGCGGCACGAAATCAGGCAGGGATGTCGACAAAGTCAAGGAGACAGGGCTGACGCCGATCGCCTCAGAGAAGGTCGAGGCTCCCGGATTCAAGGAGGCCGAACTTATAATCGAATGCCAAAAGATATATCGCGACGTATTCAATCCGAAAAATTTCATTGATGCTTCCATAGAGGGGAATTATCCCGACAAGGACTACCACAGCGTCTATTTCGGGGAAATCCTATCAATCAACGGGGTGGATAAATATATCCATGAGGAGAAAGAAGAAAATTAAAGGGGAAAAACCTGTCAAGACAATCCTGCTCATGCGGCATGGCAAGTCTGACTGGGATGAGGACGTACCTGACTTCGACAGGCCATTGGCCAAGAGGGGAAAGGGGGACGTCCCGCTGATCGGCAGATTCCTCCGCAAGACCAAAAGAGTCCCCTCTGTCATAATTTCATCTCCGGCAAAGCGCGCAAAGGAGACGTCCGAGCTTATCGCCAGGGCATGCGGATATAAGAAAGACATCGAATACAGCGATGCCATCTATGAAAACAGCTCGGGGGAGATCATCAAGGTTCTGCAGAAGCTTGACGACAAGCTCGACGCCGTAATGGTGGTCGGACACAATCCTGCAATCGAAGAGGCCACGAAAAAGCTCTGTTTCAGGGAGCTCAAGTCCCTGGAGAACGGAATAAAGTTCCCTACCGCCGCGATCGTCTGCGTAGTTGCCGAGATCGAATCATGGTCCGAGCTCTACCCCGGGGATTGCGCAATATACTGGTTCGTCGTCCCGAAACTGATCAAGGGAATGTTCTGAATATCAAAATGCGAATATCCAATAACCAACAAGGAATGTCCAATTTCCAATTAATCTCGAATTCCTTTCCTGATTTACTTCATCATTGGTAATTCCTTGTTCGATATTGGATATTGAAATTATGGAATCAAACAATCTCGAAAAAACAATCAGAATATCACAGGACGGCATTTCCATCGACTGCTGGATACAGCCGAAGTCCTCGAAGTCGGCCTTCGCCGGCATCCACGGGGAATCCCTAAAGATCAAGATAGCGGCGCCGCCGGAGGATGGAAAGGCCAACGAGGAGCTCTGCGCATTCCTCGCCAAGAATCTCGGTATATCCAAATCTTCCGTACAAATAAGATCCGGCGCCTCTTCGCGTAGGAAAATCATTTTCTGCCATGGAGCAGCTAGGGAAAAATTGCTGTCTCTGGTTTAATACACGTTCCAAATACAAACAAAGCTTATGGGAATCTTATTTGAATCCTAATATTTTGTTTGGAAATTGGATTTTGGTGGTTGGAGATCAGTCAAAATTTCCATCAATTATCATTTTGCATGAAAGGCGGTTGGAAAAGGCCAATTATTCAATAAGAACCGAAGGTTTAAAGAAAATTTTGACTGCGTGGTGAAATTTCCTCCTTAAAATGCTATTTTATCAGCCTGTCAAATCTGGAGAAACAACATGAGAGAATTATTTGGTACCGACGGAATCCGTGGGAAAGCGAATACCTATCCGATTACTCCTGAAATAGCATTGCAGGTCGGCAAGGCGCTTGCACATGTCTTCAAGGCAAAGGGGCATGGTTTTTCAAAGGCTGTCGTGGGAAAGGACACCAGGCTTTCCGGCTACATGCTTGAGTCGGCCCTGACGAGTGGAATAGTCAGCATGGGGATGGATGTCTACCTGGTAGGTCCGATGCCTACTCCCGCCGTTGCGCACCTTACAAAATCATTCTGTGCGACATGCGGCATAATGATCACTGCATCGCACAATCCTTCAGACGACAACGGCATCAAGATCTTCGACTCTTCTGGATTCAAGCTTCCCGACACTGTAGAGGATGAGATTGAAAAACAGGTGCTTCATGGAGAGATCAACAGCGAGCACATAGGCACAGAGCTCCTCGGAAAAGCCCACAGGATCGAGGATGCAAGAGGCCGTTACATCGAGTTTGCAAAAAGTTCCATCAAGAACCACAGCCTCAAAGGTCTCAAGATAGTCCTCGACTGCGCGAACGGCGCCGGTTACTTCATCGCCCCCATCATCTTCAGAGAGCTTGGTGCGGAGGTCATAAAGGTCGGAACAGATCCCGACGGCTACAATATCAACAGGGAATGTGGCGCCACTCACACCGAATTCATTTCAAACCTCGTAGTCCAGAACAAGGCGGATCTCGGAATTGCACTAGATGGTGACGGCGACAGGGTCATCTTCTGCGATTCCAAGGGCAAGGTCATCAATGGCGACCGCATCATCGGCCTCTGCGCTCTTGATTTCAAGGAAAGAGGTAGGCTCGCTAAGAACACAGTTGTCTTAACGTCCATGAGCAATCTCGGATTGATCAAGGCAATGGAAAAAGCAGGAATCAACGTCGTAGTCACCGATGTCGGCGACAGGTATGTCGTCGAAAGGATGAGAGGCGAAGGATACAATATCGGAGGAGAACAGTCCGGACACGTCATCTTCATGGACTATGTGACCACAGGCGACGGAATAATCACCGCGCTCCATGTCCTGAAGCTCATGATGGACAAGAACAAGTCCATAACCGAACTAGCCGGCTTCATGGAGGATTATCCCCAGCTGCTCACAAGCATCAAGGTGAAGAAGAAGATCCCGGTTGAAAATATTCCTTCCCTGAAGAAGACAATCGCGGACTGCGAGAAATCCCTCGGAAAGACTGGACGCCTGGTCGTCCGCTATTCCGGTACTGAGAACAAGATCCGCGTCCTGCTCGAGGCCCATGACAGGAAGGATGTCGACAACTGGACCGCCAAACTAAATAAAGTAATTGAAAAGGAGCTCTGCTGAAAAAATGAAACTCAACATCATACTTTCAGGAAAAACTGAACTTCTTTATCCGATAACCTGCACCCGGAAGATCTTCGGCTGCCAGGTCGGCACTTCAACACTTGGCTCCGAACTCGGAAAACGGCTTTCAAAGGCGTTGAAACTGAAACCTGATGGCAAGAGTGACGGAAAGGTTCTCTCTGTCCTCGAGGATTTCTGGCCTTCGGAGGAGATCGTCGAGGAAATCTGCGCTTCCAAAAAGGACGTCATTGTCTATTACGGCGACAAGAAGGAAATAGTCATGTGGGTTTCCAGGAGTTCCGATGTTCCCGAGGAAGGTGAATGGATCGCCGCCGATTCGAAATCACTGCTGATCAGGGCTCCGTGGCATCTCCTCACTATAAACGAGGACATCATCGGCTCAATTAAGAAGACCGTGGTGCATGGTGAAGTAAGAGATGGAGTCACGGTCGACGGGGAGATCATTGTCGGCAAAGGGACTGTCATCCTTCCTGGAGTCTACATTGAAGGGAATGTTGTTTTCGGAGAAAACTGCAAGATCGGTCCCAACTGCTATTTCCGCGGAAATACCCTCATCGGGAACAAGTGCCATGTCGGCCAGGCCGTTGAAATAAAGAATTCCATCCTGATGGACAGGGTCAGTGTCGGCCATCTCAGCTATATCGGCGACTCGATCATCGGCGCGGGAACAAATCTCGGTGCTGGGACAATCACCGCCAATTTGCGCCATGACGGCAAGAACCAGCGTTCAATGCTCAAGGATGAACTTGTCGACACCGGACGCAGGAAACTAGGCGTGATCACTGGAGACGACGTCCATACCGGAATCCACACCAGCATCTATCCCGGACGCAAGATATGGCCTGACATGTCAACAAAGCCCGGCGAAATCGTGTCCAAGGATATGAAGCTGTAATAATTCTGTGTAATTTCAGATTTGAACATGATGACAACAATGTTAAATTACTTTGTTTCAGTAACCAATTGGAGTTCTTACAATGCCTGCGACCATGATTAGAGAAAAAGCTCATGAGCTTGTTGACAAATTGCCGGAAACGGCGACCTGGGATGATCTCATGCATGAAATATATGTACGTGAAGCTATTGAACGTGGTCTTGCAGACAGTAAAACCGGAAAAACAAAGGATGTTGCAGAGATCCGGAAAAAATATGGCTTATCAAAATGAAGGTCCATTGGACAAACACTGCAGAAGGACATCTTGACGCCATTTATGATTATATAGCCCAGGACTCTCCGGAATATGCCCTTCGAATGGTTGATCGCATTACTCGAAGATCCCAACAGATTGCCGCTTTCCCATTGTCCGGACATACCGTCCCTGAATATGAAATTGAGCAAATCAGGGAAATAATAGAAATTCCCTACCGTATTATCTATTATATCAAACCTGACCAAATAGATATTCTCGCTGTAATCCATGGAGCCCAAAATATCTTTATGGATGATATAAAAGCTTATGATGAGGCTAAGAAGGAAAAATCAGCTCCTGTTCCTTTCCATACTGCTGTAAAAGAGATTAGAAAAGGCAAAAGAAATAAATTATGAACGATCTCAAGGACAAAGTTGCGATAATCACAGGCGGGGCCCAGGGAATTGGAAAGGGCATCACAAAGCATTTCCTCGGTCTCGGGATGAAGGTCGTCATCGCCGAATTGGACGAGGAGGCAGGACATGAAACGCTGGATGAATACAAGGATCTGGGTGAACTGAAATTTGTCAAGACTGACATCTCCGTTGAGGACGAAGGCAAAAATGCCGTTGACAGGACAATTGAATATTTCGGCAGTCTTTATGCGCTGATCAATAACGCAGGAATCCCCTACCCCGGCACAGTACCTCCTGAAGAACTAAGTCTTGAAAGCTGGAACAGGGTAATAGGAGTCAATCTCACCGGCACATTCATAATGGCCAAGCATTCGATTCCACATCTGAAAAAGACAAAAGGCTCAATAGTAAATATTTCTTCTACGCGCGCACTGCAGTCAGAGGCATGCAACGAGGCCTACTCCTCCTCCAAAGGCGGAATTGTAGCCCTCACCCATGCTCTCGCGAACAGTCTCAGCGGCAAAGTCCGTGTGAACTGCATAAGTCCGGGATGGATCATCGCCGAAGGCTGGCACAAGAGGAAACACAGGAAGAAGACTGTCCTAACCCAGGCTGACCATGAACAGCATCTGGCAGGTCGTGTCGGAAACCCCGAAGACATCGCCGAAATGGCCGCATTTCTTATCTCCGAAAAGGCTGGTTTCATAACCGCCCAGAATTTCGTAGTAGACGGCGGAATGACAAAGCGGATGATCTACGTATAAATTTTGCGGACGCAAAATTTATTTCTGATTAAAGAACATGCCTTACGGCATTAACTACCAACTTATTCCAAAACTTGAATATGTTCGTAGTCAAGCCCGCAAGGGCTGTTCTTTCCTGCACATTCTGTGGTCAAATATCATTTCCAAGTTACAATTGCATCCACTTTGAATTTCGGGACGTGAAGGACATCCTTTTCGTCCAAGAAATATTTTGTGGAATCGCTGGAACCGATATTTTCCTGGACAGGTGATTCGTCAGGATATCCGACGGCTACAAGATAGAGAGTCTTCATATCGGCACCGAGTCCGATTACAGGAGAGACATTCTCCTCCTTGAAGTTTCCGATCCAGCAGGTTCCGAGTCCGAGTTCGACAGCTTTCAGAAGAATATTCTGGATGGCGGCACCGGCATCGCCGTGGAGGTGTCTTAGGCTTTTCGCAACTTCAGCTGGAGCTATTACAGCTATGAACGCTGCTGGAGCATCTTTTCCCCAAACTGGACTTCTCTTTGGCCTGACATGTCCGCCCCAACCGGTAAGTTCAAAGACTTTCTTCACATTTTCAGGAGTCCTGACCACGACATAGCGGAGATGCTGCATGTTTCCGCCGGACGGTGCGAATCTCGCAGAATCCACGAGATCGGTCAGGAGCTTGTCATCTACTTGCTTTTGTTTGTATCTGCGGATGGAACGGCGGGATTTGATTGAGTCTGAAAGATTCATATGCATTTCCTATTTTTGATTTTCGATTGTCTTGAGTGAGGCAGGCTTTCCAGCCTGTCAATTCAACAGGCAGGCTGGAAAGCCTGCCTTACTTAATTACCTCAAGCGCGGTCTGAACGTTGCCGAAGGGTGCGCTTACCTGGATGCCACGGATATGGCTGCGAATCTTCTCGATTGATTCCTTGGCAATGCGGATTCCTTCGAGGCGCTGTTCTTCTTTCGTCTTTGCCTTCGCCATGCGGTCCATTATTGAGTCCGGCACGACGACGCCGGGAACTTCGTTCTTCATGAATTCGGCGTTGCGGAAGCTTGCGAGGGGCCAGATGCCGGCTATGACCGGGATTTTCAAGTCACTGATCTTCTCAATGAACTTGATCAGCGGTTCGACGGCGAAAACCGGCTGTGTGATTATGAATTCCGCTCCTGCTGCGATCTTTTCACGGGTCCTGCGGATTTCGCGTTCCATATCGATCGCATTGGGATCGGCTCCTACGCCGATAAGCGCCTTTGTCGGTTCCTTGATTGAATTGCCTCCGATATCTACTCCGCGGTTGAGCCTGCTCTGGATCTTCGCCATGCCTATTGAATCGACATCGAAAACAGCTGACGCGAAAGGATAATCACCGAGTTTTGGAGGATCTCCGGTTATGAAAAGGATGTTATTGATGTTCAAGGCGGCACATCCGAGCAAGTCTGACTGCATGCCGATCAGATTGCGATCTCGGCAGCAGAAATGGAGGATTGTCTCTATTCCGGCCTCCTGCTGGATCTTGGCGGCGGTAACGATAGGTGACATCCTTGAACTTGCACGCGGGCCGTCGGGAATGTTTATCGCATCTATTCCGGCGTCCTTGCACTGCTTTGATTTTTGAATCGTCTGCTCGAGGTCATATCCTTTAGGAGGGACGATCTCAACGGTCGCGATCCATTCGCCCTTTGCGAACTTCGCAGCGAGACGGGATTTTTTCTCCATCGGCACCGGTGCCTGGAGATGCTCTTCAAGGGTCTTTACGATTATTTTCTCCAGCGCCGCAGTTTTGGCAAGCGGGCGTATGCTCCGGGCTATGTCCCTGATATGGTCGGGGCCTGTTCCACAGCAGCCGCCAACTCCGCGGACGCCCATATTGACGAACCTTATCGCATAAGTCGTGAAATATTCCGGGCTTGCCATGTAGATCAGGCGTCCGCCGACATTCTTGGGCATTCCGGCATTGGGCTGTACGATTATCGGTAGATTTGTCTGCTGTACAAGCTTTTCAACGGATGAGAGCATTCCTTCCGGGCCTGCACCGCAGTTCAAACCGACGGCCGCCGGCTTCCTTGTTCCGTCCTTGAATACATTTATGAGGCTCTGTACCGGTTCACCCTTGACTGTTTCAGAATTATCATCAAGAGTGAAGCTGAGGACGTATGGGATCTTGGAATTCTTGTTAACCGCACGGAATGCGAATTCCGCATCGGCTACCGTGGGAAGAGTTTCAAAGATTATGAAATCGGCACCAGCCTCCTCAAGGGCTGAAATCTGTTCCGCCAGCATTTCAACAACCTGTTCAGCAGAATTCTTTTCGTGATGATGGATTTTTCCGATAGGTCCAACTGAACCTGCGACGAGGGTGTCATCTTTCCCGTTCTCCCGAGCGAGCTTTACTGCCACCTTGTTTATCTCCCTGACCTTGTCGCCAAGTCCGAAATGGGACAGCTTGTTGAAGTTGGCACCGAAGGTATTGGTGGTCAGGACGTCCGCACCGGCATCGGAGTATTCCTTGTGTATCTGCCCGATGATCTTCGGGGCGCTTAGACAGAGCTCGTCAAAGCATGTATTGACGAAAAAATTCCTCTTATATATCTCCGTACCCATCGCACCGTCGAAGATGGAGATCCGGGACGCAAGTGTCTTTTCCAATGACTGTTTCATTTAATAGCACCGTTATAGTTATATCAAGGTGCAAATTTAATGTTCCGGAAGGGATTTTTCAATACGAATAGTATGCTCGTTTCCGAGGAATCATGATTCCCAAGGGGCTTCAGGACATCAACAAGTCATTGATTCTTCAATAATAACAGTATATTTTACGTGAAAATGAAGACAGAAAAACCATCTCCAAGAAGACCTACCTACCTGCTTTCATACGATCATGCAGGGAAAATCCTGTGGGGGGAGGAAAGATTCACGAAGCACCTGATCACTGCATCGGAGATGCTCGACAAGTATCCGAAGTTCAAGATTGGAGAGGACGCCGAATCCTACACCTACGACGCCTTCGCCGAAGAGAATCCGCAGCTTCTCCGCAAGGTACAGGACATGCTGGAACGGTATCCTGGCAGGTTCGGCATAGGTGCGTGCACCTATGGCCAGCCGCTTTCGGCATTCATAAATGAGGAATCCAATATCCGCCAGCTTATTTATGCCATACGTAGCAACCTGAAATATTTCAGTTGCACTCCTACAGTCTATGCCATGAGCGAACATGCCATGCACTGCCAGCTCCCGCAATTACTTATAGGCACGGGATTCAAAGGGGCCGTCATGCGGACCCACTTCAGCATGTACGGGTATAATCCTTCCTACAAGAGCGCGTTTGGCTGGTGGGTAGGCACTGACGGCTCAAGAATACCGACAATACCAACCTACGATGGCGAGGACAGGGCATGGGGGCCAAATGGCTTCGATAATGTTACAAAGGACAACAATGCACTGACAAGGTTTCCCCATGAAACTGACTATTCTCTTCTGGATTTCAGGGAGGAGTTCAAGCAGTACCAGCCTCTGCTCGCTTCGCGCTACGACGATGCCAACAGGCGCTATGAGGAGCAGATAGGACAGGTTGAAGCCGATCCGGATTTCCAATGGGTGCTGCTTGAGGATCTGATGGTGCTTTATCCAAAACCTGAAGTGGAATTCACCCCTTCCCCCAACGACTTCAAGCCGCGGATGCCATGGGGATATTGCGGCAACGAGATATGGGACGGATGCCGAAAGGCTGAAATTGCAGTGCTGACCGCGGAACGTCTGGCCTCCCTTGAACTGCTCCTTGGAGGAACCAGCCGCGAGCAGGATCTTGATTCGGCCTGGAAAAACCTGCTTGTGGCCCAGCATCATGACATACAGATAACTGGACGCCTGCACGAATCCCGTAAATTCATTCCGGCTTCGCTTCAGGTGTCCACCCATGTCAAAAATGCATCCCTCGGATTCATCGCATCAAAGTTGCACGGCGAAGGACTGGCCCAGATAAATGTGTTCAATCCGCTTTCCTGGAAAAGGGGGCAATGGATTGAAGCCGATATCGCCTTGCCACAGGGACAGGCGGAAAATCTCGAATTGACGGACAACAGCATTCCTGTGCCCTACGATATCCTTTCATTGTCAAAGCACGGAGATGGAACCGTCGACAAGGCGCGCATCAGGTTCAAGACCACGCTGCCGGGGCTGTCGGTATCGGCATTTTCCGTAAAGCCTGCCAAGGAACTGCCCAGAGGAACGCCAGGCATTACGATGGATGCCGGAAAACTCACCATTGAAACACCGGATTATCTGGTCCAGCTTGCCGATTCAGGCGGCATTGCATCGATTACAGACAGGAAAAGTTCTAATTTGCTTGCACATGACGGCTTTCTGACAGGTGTTGTTGACGGCATGGCTTATACTTCGAATGGTAGCTGGACTTTGGAAAGAAATGGCGGTGTCGCTGTCGCAAGACAGATTGGAAAACTCGGCCCCTTGCCCTACGACTGGCAGCTGATGTTCTACAATGACAATCCGAGGATCGACAGTGTCCTGACAATATCATGCCAGTCCCAGCAGATAGGTACCGATTATTTTGAACATGACTCCAAGGTGAGATTCAAGATCTTCCCGGACATCACCGGCCCGGCAATTGGAGTGAGGGATCTGCCTTTCACCATATCTGAAACTCCAGACAGATGGGTTGAAGGCAATTACTGGACAATGCTCACCGACAACAAAGTCGGTCTGGCGTTCTTCAACAGCGGTGCCATGGGGTCCGCCAGGGAGACGGACGGATCATTCTCTATCCCATTTCTATATTCTGGAAAATACAAATGGGGACCAAAGCACGTCAGCGGGACATATACCTACAAGTTCGCCGTATATGCCACCGCGGAAAAATGGAGGAATTCGGACATCCACCGTAGAGCTCTTGAATACGCATATTCCGCAGAAGTGTTGACCACCAGACCCGGGAACTGTTCGTTAGGAAGAGTATTCAATCCAGTCCAGATAAGATCCAGCAATGTCGTTCTGTCTGCAATGTACCCTCAGAACGGAAAAATCATCGCCCGATTCTACGAATACAAAGGGGAATCAGGCATCGTTGACATGAATCTGTCTTCTGGTCCAAAGGAGCTTCAGATAGTTGACATGCTTGGTAGGGAGCAAGGCGTTGCTCAAATGCCATTGTCGTTCAGCCCCTGGCAGATAAGATCAGTGGTCGTAGACGGCATATCCAATGATCTGGAAATCTCCAATGTTCCTACCATTTAATACTCGAATTTTATATAATATTGGCCTATTCTATATAAATCTTCCCGCATATATGCTTGAGACACTGGACAGTTTCATGTGAAGCTGGAACTTTTTATCGGCAAAGCTATTTCCATAGGAACCTGTCGTAATTATTGAACCTTGGCAAAGATAAATCCGTCGAGGTTGAGAGTCTTTCCAGTTAAAAAAAGATTCCATAACACAAATGGTGATTCTTACTAATTCCACATCAGTCACTTCCCCAGCATGGCACCAATGCCCTGAAGTTGACCTGCCCTGCCCCTGACTTCTGTCTTTTTCTTGGCAGAAGTCAATTAACCTCGGGGTGAAATCTACCCGATGTTGAAGTCCACGGTCTATACCACCACCGGGAAAAACTTTATTTTTTATCCTGGTTTTGAGGTTGCTGAAGACGGCGGACACTCACAGTGGGATATATCAGAATCATGAAATCCGGAGGAGTGTTCAATATAAACTGGTTGGTCTGACATCACGGGGTTGCCGATGGAAAATTGATTTCCACCTTTTGCTGACTGCTGGAAATTCTAATCCCCATAATGTCAGCCCTGACATTCGTTTATGTAGCGCCGGTACTCCTCATAACCCGCGTCAATTCCGTGCTTGTAGACAAACCCGCTGGCAAGAGTTCGGGCGAAAATGGCCTTCTGGTATCTCAACGGTATGCGTGCGAGCAATGCCTCCACGCCGGCTATTCCGACAAGGCTCGCAGGGATATGCAAAAGCAATACGGACAAGCGCAATTTCTTTTCCTCGAACAAATCGGACGTCTCTATCGCAGATGTTATCTCGTTTATTTTTTCGCTCAGGTCGTCAGAGAGTTCGCTGATAGTCCGTCCGGTCCGGTTGTGCAATGACCAGAGGATCTCAAATTCGGCATCCGCCTTGGAGCGGATCAGATCCAGTATTTCACGGATGTATTTCTTCCGGAATTCGGGATCGTCGCCGGTGGAGACCATTTCCCGCTCGAATGTTTCGTCGTCAAGGGCCAATCCGGCAAGAACTTCGAGAGACGACGACGTGACACCGCCCTTGTTCGTCGAGCTGTCTTTGAAAACCAGAACTCCTTTCTCCTCAAGCTTGATCCGGGCATCCTGCGTAAGGAACAGGTTGGCACCCTCGACAATCCATTTGAAAATCGGTTTGCCGTCCGCATCGAGCAGGGACTTCCAGTTCGCTGCGTGAATGGATTTAGGGCGGCCACCACAGGGAATGAACAGATCGGCTTTCATGCGTGGATCTAGATGGAAGCTGTTGCGGAAGGCAAGTCCGGAGGCAATTACAGAGCCGTCTGGAAGCCGCACGTCGCGGTCGGATGTTCTCACCTTGAATCCTGACGGTCCGAGCTTTGATTCGTCAAAATGGGAGGTGTCGAGCTTCTGTCTCGCCAGACGCACCAGTTCCCGCCGGTCGAGCCCATTCGGATCGAAAACGACTCCGCCACCATCTACTACAACAATAGTCTTATCCTTGGAAATGAGAATCTCGTTTCCGCCCAGGTCGCCATCCGGACCGCCGGTCTGGGCTTTGCTGATTGTCTCCTCAGCAATTCCGAACTTGCGCAAAAGGCCCAGGACATACTGATGGATTCCGGCGGTGGTCATTCCAAAGTTGATATGAGAGACACCCCCGAGCCTTGCGCTCTTGCCGGTCGTAAAGCATTTCCAATACTCATATCCCCGGTTCCTAGCGCGTTCGCAGGCCCAGTCCATAAGTTCGGCTGTGCCCTCGTCCGGTCCGAGAAACAGGATCTCCGCCGAGAAGTTCTTAATGAATTTTTCATTGCTCGGCAACAGGAGATCCAGAAGACTGTCCACATACTGCATGAATGACTCCTCGGCTCTGCAGGCCTTTTCCGCACCAAGTACAATTACGCCCTTGGCTCCGCCTTCCGGAATGTCTTTGTTCTTCCTATTCTGGGTGTTGGCAAGATTGTAGCATTCCTCGAACGCATAGTCGGAGTTGAGGCGATAATCGTCTGGAGTGAAGGATTTGACAATCCGTATGCCTCCCCGCGCGATGTCCTTGAACCTGATGTGGAATCCAAAAAAATCTCTGCCTTTGATTAAGAAAACGCCGCAGGGCTTCGCTTCGTAGTCTCCGCCCCCGAGGAAATCACCGTCAAGACGGAAGGCCAGTGCGGATTTGACCGGCAAGAAGAAATTTGTGCGCAAAACCGAATCCACAAAAATCTTCCCCCATAGGAACATTTCATGTTCCGAGGCGGCAGCCGGTACTGACTTTAAAACCCCCTCCAGTTTCGCCAGGGATTTTTCCCCCTCCGAATCGCCTGGTGGGCAGTCTGGTGCGAACTTCCCGGTGAAGTAGGCATAAAGCGCCTTGATGATGTCCGGTCTCTCCGCATATGTGGCAATTACGGAGTCAAATGGAAAGTTGTCCTTGTCCGTCCGCCGTTGGATGTTACGCAGGATTTCACCGAGGTCCGAAGTTTCGCCAAGCCGTTCCTTGAGAAGCTGCAGGTTGGCATCCTTGAAGCGGATGAACTGATGGACGAATTCGACGACGCTGTTGATGAAATTCGCCTCCCGTGCGGTGATCAAGTCGCGCTCCACCAGCCTGGCGATCCTGTTTTCCGGATACAGGCTCACATCCACAAGGCGTTCCACAAGGTCTTCCGGAAACGGCTGGTTTGAGTAAAAAGAACAAATCACAATCGGCCGTTTCCCAGCGAACATATGGCAATACTTGCGTCCGACTTTTATGCCGGCCCTGCACATGAGTCTCGAAACGTTGGCAAGGAAATGGTTTATGAATGGCAGGGAAAACCCGAGCATCAGCCGTTGCTCCCTGGTTCCCTCTTTTGTCGAACACTCCATGGTGATCTCCTCGCCAGCGACCACTCTGCCCCAGAGGGACTTGTAGCGTTTCACAACCTCGGTGGCTGACATTTTTGTGAACGCCGGAGTCTTGGACGACTCGAAATCACCGCTGCCTACCGATGTTTCAGCCACCTTGGTAATGGAAGCTATATACAGGAAAAGATCCAAATGGGAATATACCGAAACATCAAGTAGCCCGCCATTTTCCCGGCATTCACGCTCTATCTCGCTTTCGACTTCAAGGAACCTTGACTTGTGAACCCAGTGGATGGACGTGCCCGATGGAGACTTGTAGGAGATTTTCAGATTGGCGTAGGATTCAGAGCCGATACCGTACATTTCATGGAACCGGTTGATCCGGATCTGGTTGCCGATCTCCTCTGGAGGAGTAGTCTCAAAATAGTAGTCGGGAAAATCAAGATCCACGAGCCACCACTTCATTTCCTGGAGTATCCGCTCCTCCGAAAAGTCGGGCATTGAAGAATCCAGCGTGTCGTCCGTTTTACCGCTTTGAACTGAGCTGTAAATCTTTTCCAGGTCGGTTCTGGTAAAAGAGGACCGCTTCTGGATAAAATCCAAAACCGATTGCTTGGGATACATAATCCTATGGGCAAGCTCCTCCGGTGTTTTTTCCCCGAACTCAGCAATGAGATTAATCCCTCCTCTTGCAGTGGAAAGGAGCCAGCGCAACCTTGCCAGAACAATGTTCGCCTCGAATGTAGAGCCTTCGTAGGCACCAGTGAATATCTTCCAGATGACTTCCCTGGAAAGCCCGGAATCAGATGAAAGTTTGGAAACGGGATCTTCAAACATGCCTTTCAAGGTTTCTGCGGAAGGCAAACGTTGTTTCATTGGCAACACCAGGGTTTGAAATTCGGATCTGGATTGGGCATAGGTGTTTTGGCCTCCACCTTTTTCCTCCAGCACTCGAGTTTATCGTGCAGGATCCTGGCGAGTTCAGGTTTTTCTCCGGCAAGATTCCTTTCTTCGCCTATGTCATCGCGCAGATTGTAGAGTTCAAGCCTTCCGGCCTCGAAAAATTCAATCAGCTTGTAATCGCCCATCCTTATGGAAGAACCCGGAGTTCCACCCTGGTTTCCGTAATGCGGATAATGCCAGTATATCGCTTCTCGCTCGACCTCCCCTTCACCTGTCAGATATGGCATGATGCTGACACCGTCGGAATGCTGTTCAGGAATGAGCTTGATTCCCGCCATCTCGAGAATTGTCGGATAGAAGTCTGTGCTTGTGACGGGTTCCGTACATTTCGAGCCGGCCTTTATTTTCCCCGGCCAGCTGATTATCAGGGGTTCCCTGGTGCCGCCTTCATACATCCAACCTTTCCCTTCGGCGAGAGGAGAATTACACGTGGGAGAAGTTTCCGCGGTGGCAAGGCCGCCATTGTCGGAGGTGAAGAAGATGACGGTGTTGTCTGTTTCACCGGCCTCATCGACAGCGCGTAGCAATCTTCCTATGTTCTCGTCGAGATTTTCGATCATTGCCGCATAGGTGTGATTGGACTGAACTAGACGGCGCATTATTCTTTTGCCTTTCTTGTCTTCCGTATGGAAATATTCGCCTTCCTCAAAGATCTTTATCTTTGTCAGCCCCATTTTCTCGGCTTTCAAAAGATATTTGTTCGCACATTCCTCTTCAGCCTGGATGGGAGTGTGTACGGCATAATGCCAGAGATTCAGGAAGAAAGACCTGCCGTCCCTGTTTCTTATGAGTTCAATGGCCTTGTCCGTGAGATAGCCTGTAAGACAGGTTCCCGCGGGAACATCGGCATTTTTCAAGGCTGGAATCGACCAAGGGCTGAAATATCCCCCTTTGCCCGGACTGCTAGCTTCGCATCCTCCGACATTTATCTCAAAGCCATGCTTCTCAGGACAGAAATTCTCGCCGCCAAGATGCCATTTGCCGACATGCCATGTTGCATATCCGTTGTCTCTCAAGGCGTTCGCAATGGAATATTCGCTCAGGGGAAGCTGTTTGAGATACGGGACATCAACGAGTTTTCCGCGCAGAGGATGATATCCTGTAGTGTCTATCCAGTCTGTGATGCCTACTGTCGCCGGATACTTGCCTGTGAGGATGCTTGCCCGTGTGGGCGAGCAAACCGGACAGGAAGCATAGGCATCGGTGAAATGGATTCCACTTTTGAAAAGCCGGTCGAGATTGGGGGTCTCGTAAAATGTACTTCCATAGCAGCTGAGATCCTTCCAGCCCATGTCGTCAATCAGGATAAATATGATATTGGGTCTTTTCATGGATTTCTACTTAAGTTAAGGTTTCATGAAAAACTTTTATGCTGATCATTTTAAGCCCGTATTGCACAATATTATTTATTCTTTCTATAATAAGCCGATACAGCTAGGCCTCGGTGGTTCCTGTATCCGGGTTTATGCGATCTCCACATATTATCCGCTTTCCAGAATGTATTAAAATAGGGATCATTTGTGTTTTCTACATATCCCCTTAATATTTTTCTGTGTTCTTCAAGAATAGATTTAAACTCCTCCCTCCCCGCACGATTTCTTACCTCGCCCGGGTCATTTTCCATATCATATAGCTCTTCTCCATTTTCTTCCAGATAATGTGTATATTTATATCTGGCTGTGCGTATCATCCTTCCTGGTTCGATTGTAAAACAATATTCGGAGTACCACTGTCCCGCTAAATATTCATGTGGCGATTCGTTTTCTTTTTCTCCTTTCAACCACGGTAAAAGGGATTTTCCTTCAAATTCATATCCGGAAATATCTATGCCCGCATAATCGCACAATGTAGGTGTAAGATCAAGCAGTGAAACAAGACCATTGAGGGACTTGTTTCTACCTTCAATTCCAGGACCGTAAAAAACCAGGGGGACATGGATTGTTTCATCATAAAATGTGGTGTGCTTTGTCGCCATCCATCTGCCGCACATGGAATCACCGTGATCTGCAAAGAAAACCACAAGCGTATTGCCCGCGTCCTTTCTGGAACGTAGCGCATTCAAAACAAGTCCGATCTCTTCATCCACTCTTTCAATAAATCTGTGATAAGCAGCGAGATACCTTCTTATTTTATCCTCGCTCCATTCGGCTATCTGCGCTTGACGGTTATGAGCACAGCACATATACTGCACAGGCAGCGGTCGGTTTTTAAATTCCTTATTGTCAATATATAGATTATCCGGTAAATCCGGAACCTTGCCATCAAAGGGTGGCAGTTCTCTATCCCCTTGAAAGACACCTGTCCAATTGCATATATCATGAGGATTGTTGAAGCTGGCAATCGCAACATATGGTTTATCTTCTTTATAATTCTTCAGAAAATCAACTACCAGTTTCCGAGTGTTCCTGTCTCTCCTTGTGTCTACAGATATAGGGAAAACAGGCTCATTGTCTTCCATTTCCATATCAGGAACATTAACGGCGCATTCAAACCCTCTAAGAGACCCGGCGTCATGTTTTTTGCCGAAATTGAACGCCCTGTATCCTGCCTCTGTAAAAATACTTCCCAGGGTGGGCACGGATTCATCCAGCACTGGCTCGGTAAGTGAACCTCCATTAGAAATAATTTTTGTTTGATGGGGATAGCGGCTAGTCCAGAAAGAGGCTCGTGCGGGCAGGCAAAGCGGGTAATTTGTATATGCTGTTTTAAATCTTGCCCCCATCTCCATTATTTGGCTGATATTATGCGTTACAGCGAATTTATTGCCATAAGCAGGAAGTGCCTGAGCAGAAAGCTGGTCAGAAATAATTATAAGAATATTGGGTTTAATATTACTCATCACTGCTCTTCTAAATAAACTTCGGATTTAGATCCTGTCTTTACCAGATACTTTACGATTGACACAACACCGTCTAGATAGATTCCCAAACCTATCACACCAGCATAGGATATTAATCGCTCAATTCTACTGAGATCACCGCACTTGATGAACCTTTCAGTGGCAACGTTTATTACCGAACGCCAGCCGCCTTCGCTCTGAGCGGCTACGGCGTGCCAAGGAAGCCGTATCTTGCCGCAAATATCTCGGGATAGCGTCCATCTGCGGCTTGACCTACTTTCCTTGTTTCTTTGAATAAAAACAATCCGTCACTTTTTTGATTCCTTCCGCTATATCCTTCACATCGTCCATTGTAAAATATTCTTTTATGTTAAATATAAGCTTAAGCTTCATTATCCTCTCGGCAACAGGGCAGAGCCCTTTCGGATAACTTATATCTCTTGCTTTATAGCTAATACATCCATACGGGCAGCTTGTCTCTCCATGGATGTTCTTTTCCTGGAATACTTCGTAGAGGTATATCGGTGCGTCAAGATACTGGCAGTTCTGAGGTATGCCTTCTTTGCTGAGCGCATCAGAGAACTCTTGTGTTGAAACTCCCAGCGTATTTTCATCAACCCTGACAAAGTAGGCAAAATATGAATGTTCCCCGCAGCTCATCTCTTTGGGCGGCTCTATGCCCGGAATGTTTGAGAGCATCTTGGTAAGCGCGCGGCAGAGTTTCCTGCGTCTTTGTATTATGCTCTTGAGTTTCCCCAGCTGAGCTATTGCGACAGCGCCCTGCAATTCGCTCATTCGGTAATTCGGCGCCATGAATTTTGGATTCCTGCTTGAACCGTCGCGGTAATAGCACTTGTCCCTGAAAAGAGCTGCCCTTTTCGCTATCTCAGGGTCATCTGTCAGGAGTATCCCGCCTTCGCCGCACGATATATGCTTGCAGTCATTGAGACTGAAACATCCGATATCAGTCATTGTCCCGTTTATTTTCCCTTTGTAGACTGACATGTAGCTCTGAGCGCAGTCTTCAATCAGAAATAAACTGTGTTTTTTTGCTAACTCCCTTATCGGGTCCATGTCGCAGGACTGTCCGCACAAATGAACTACTATTATTGCGCGCGTGCGAGGAGTGATGAGTTGTTCAATTTTAGAAGGATCCATGTTGTAGGTCTGCTCGTCAATATCGCACAGAACGGGAATTGCGTTCGCCAGGAATATCGGCGCTATCGTGCCCATATCCGTGACACATGAAGTTATTATCTCATCCCCGGGCTTTATCTTGAGCGCTCCAAGAGCCGTGTGAATCGCCGCGGTGCCTGAATTTGTTGTAACGCAGTACTTTTTCCCATAGTACTTTGCGAATCTCTTCTCAAATTCTTTTACTTTCGTTCCACCGGGCCCGAAGAGCACCCCAGAATCAATTGCCTCCTTCAGTTGCTTCTTCTCTTCCTTGCCGAACCTTTTTCCCGCTGGACGCGGGAACGGTTTTGTTCTGACAGGCTTGCCTCCGTTAATTGCTAATTTTTCCATATTTACCCCACATTTAATCTTAGTTGGGTCAAATTCCCCGACCTTTGGGTCGGCTTTGATTTCTTTTCTTGGATTCGTTCCTGTTTTATTTTTGATACCTCGATGCTTGCGTCGAGGTAGTTCATTAATTGTATTTGCGCTCCGGGTCAATTAATGTAAATTGCTAAATTATGATTTGTTTTCCACCTCCGGCTATCTTTCCACGCAATATGAAAAACAAAATTCCTATCATCATGAAAAACAAAATTCCTATCATTTTACTTAACGACTGGAATACCGGTGGCGTTGACCCTGCGACCTCGTTGTCAACAATCGTCAGCACCGCGCTTGACGGGCTGCCCACCGCTGCACCGCCTGTCGCGTTGCTCAGCGCAAGGTTCACCGTCTTGTTCCCGCCATACACGCTGTTGTCTATGATACTGACCGTAAACGTCTTGTTTGCCGCATCTCCATCTGCCCACGACAACGTGCCCGATGCCGCTGTGTAGTCCGTGCCCGTCTGCGCCGTTCCGTTGCTCGCCGCGTAACTCACCCCGCACGGCCCGATGCCGCCACCGTACCTCGTCACCGTTATCATCGCGCCCGTCCCGTTCTCATTCACGCTGTATGACGCCGCGCTGAACTGCAGCGCACCTGCTACGTACTCATAGGCTCCTATATCATATCCACTTCCCACGGGACGAGAAGTTCCGTTATAGTCATCTGCCACCATTGACAATGTTAATCCTGTGTCTATACAAGGCGAGTTTGACTGTAAACTAAAATTCTTACCATTAAAATCCACAAATTTAGGATCCTGCATCCAAATGTCTCCGGGATAAGGCGTTCCTGGAACCGTCCCGTTGCTATTATATGTGCAGTTGTTCCCTACATCAACATTCTTGCAATTCGTTAAAGAAATATAACTTGCCCTTCCCACCCCACCCCCCCAATTAACGAATATATTATTCTTAATCACGGCATTATTTACCAGTCTCAAGGTTACCGCACTTTCGCCATTACCGGTGTATGAAAAGGTGGCCAAATGTATAAACGTATTATTTACCATCGTTATGTTCTGTGGAATACCTGCATACGTATCGTCACAAACCATTATAGGACAATACGCCCTGTCCCAGCGCGGGTCGGTGTCACTCATTATAAAAATATTATTTCTAAATATAAGGTCGCTGACAGGCCCGAGTTTGTCTTCAGCCATCGCTATCTGATTGCTCCCGGATGTATCAACGCTCAGGTAATAATTTTGCTCAAAAAGAATATTTGTTGCAGGCCCCCAGGTCTGGAAGCCATCTATATGCGGGTCCGTCCCCGGTGCTTCAGAATGCATGATGTGATGAATATAATTCTTGCGTATAATATGGCCGCTGCCAAGGAATCTCAGGCCATCCGCATCTTCGATAAAAGAGCGGTCGGGCGTATGATCCATCGTATGGCTTATCTCATTACTTTCAATAATATTATTTTGTCCATTAACGTAAATTCCACTTACTACTGCCCTAACAACCGTATTCCCTTTAATGAGATTATTATTACCCGTAATATCTATACCGCCCTTAGTGGTGCTGCCATGCACGTAATTATTTAGTACCTGACAGTTACTTCCGCTGACACCTATATTTTGGCCTACAACTTCAAATCCAATCAGTTGAATATAGCTGCCGCTTAAAGAAAATCCGCCAACGACCACGTTTTTCGAAGCTATGAATACAACAGGAGAACTTGCAGTGCCTGCTATAGAAATTGTTGGTTTTCCACTATACGTCCCAGCCAATACATGACAGGTATCTCCTGCATTCAACGTGCTTGCTGCTTTTCCAATTGTCAGCCAGGGCTGTGAAATTGTACCGGGCCAGCTGTCATTGCCGGTAACTGCAACGTAATATTCAGTCGCAGTTACTCCAACAACACAAATAAAATCCAGTATTATTAACAAACTCAGCAACTTTAATAAAACAATACGTTTTTGCCTCATGGATCTTTCCTCCTGAATTTACAGATTACTGCTGTATCTTTTATCCTCTCTTCATACTATTTATGGGCCGTTAGGAGAACCGGTAAAGGCCATGTAATTGGCTGTAGTGCTTCCCTTTTCATTCAGATAAGATTTTTTTGAAATTGCCTCGGTATGACAGTCTCCAAAGACGAAATTCGCAGTCCTGCCCGGATGTCCCTGGAATTCAAGCTTATACCATATCCACGGCATATGAGGCTCATATGACACATTCACACCACTCGAATCCATCCGATATAATCCATTCCAGCTTCCAATCCTCCCGTCAGTAAACCAATATGCTTTTGCTGTCAGATGTTTCACCTTTGGCAACGGATTAGTCCAATTCCAAGCCCCTTGAGGTGTCTTAAATTGTGAACCCATGAAGAAGTTCAGTCCATAGGTGGTCTGGAAAAAGTAGGACGTGTCCTGAGGCGTAATTGATGATATTGCCTGGGCACACTGCAAAGTTGAATTATTGCTGTTTCTCAATTCGCATTTCGAGGAGTCATACCATTTTGTCGACGAGAAAGGATATGAATAATTTGCACCACATCCGCCATAGTCGCTAGATGTTCCCCTGACAGAATCAGCGCATCCGTCGGTGGGGAGAATCTCATCGCAGTCACCCGCATACATCATGCCCCAAGTGCCTATCTGCTTGAGATTGCTGTTGCATGTGATTGAAATCGCCATGAGCTTTGCCTGTTTAAGTGCAGGAAGAAGCAGTGACGCTAGGATTGCGATAATCGCAATCACGACCAGGAGCTCAATCAGAGTAAACGCTCTTGAGCTTGCCTTCCGGCTCCGCCCAAGGACTATGCCGGACTCGGTCGTCCTACGGGCTTCCGCCTTCGCTAAGAAGAAGCTATGGTGTGACAAGATATTTCTATCTTTTAAAACTTGGGCAAAGGTTGTTTCACCCATTGTGGCCCTGCCACGCCGAAATTTTTTGCGAGCTCTCCCTGAACTTGAAATATGCTGTTTGTCCACGATTGTTGCCTATTCTTATTATCTTGCATTCCATTTTTATATTTCTGCGGCGACATGCCGGAAAATCACTTCATCTTCCTCAGCGCGTCCGCGTTGGCTGCGATCTTCGCAAAAATTCTTGCGATCGAATCGATTGTCGCGATGTCCGAACCGAGCCACTGATGAGCAAGAACTGCCGTCTTTGTTGAAGCCAGTCCTTCCGCCACCGGACATTTCCCATTCGCAATCCTATATGTGGATTTGGGCAGGTTCCACAGCATGTGCTTATACACTGGACCGTAAGTGCCCCCAACTGGCAGACCTTCAGCTTTTGCCGCCTCTTGGATCCGGTTGAACGGGACACCGGCAAAAACTTCATCTTCAAACGCCATCGCCCATCCATAATAGCTCTGGGGTCCTGAAAGCCTTCCGCGTGTCTGGATGCGGAGTCCGGGAACGCCCGCAAGCTGTTTTTCAAGACGCAGGGCATTCCTGTTGTAAAGGCCGATCAGCTTGTCAAGCTTTTTGAGCTGTCCGCGCAGGACTACCGCCTGGAATTCAGTGGCCCTGAAGTTGTTGCAGATCAGTCCAGCCGGCGGTCCGCTCGCCGCTTTTCCCTGAGCCGTGTTGGCTGCATATCCGATATGTTTCAGACGATAAAGAAATCCCGCCAGTTTTTCATCATTGGTCAGGCAGATTCCGCCTTCGCCGCAGGAAAGGGTTTTTGACTGCTGGAAACTGAACGAGCCGACATCGCCCCAGCTTCCAAGGCCGCGTCCTTTCCATTTACCGCCCTGCGCGTGGGCGCAGTCTTCAATGACAAATATTCCGCGTTTCCTTGCAATAGAAATAATCGCATCAAGATCCGCGTTCGAACCATAGAGATGGACAGGGATGACTGCTTTTGTCTTTGAGGTGATCGCTTCCTTAAACTTCTGTGGATCCATGCAGAGCGTCAGAGGATCAATATCCGCAAATACGGTTTTTGCGCCAATCTGATTGACGGCAGTGGACGTCGCCAGAAATGTCAGTGCCGGAACAATGACTTCATCTCCCGGACCGACCCCGCATGAAGCCAGCGCGCATCGGAGGGTCACGGTCCCGTTGAACATGAACACTCCATATTTCGCGCCGTGATACGCTGCAAATTCTTTTGTAAAAGCCTGTTCTTCGGGCCCATTGAACGACCATTTTCCACTCATATAAACTTCATTCAGCCTCTTTGCCGTAGCCTTATCCCTCGGGGGCCAAGCCATGGGCTTGAGCTGTTCTGCTGACACGGGTTTCCCTCCGGCAATCGCGAGTTTTTCCATTTTGATATCTTTCATGACACATCTTCCTTTCTTATGTTAGGACAAAACCAATAAGCAAATTTTATTTTGGATTTTGTTCGTAGTTAAACCCATCGTAAGGGCTGTTGTTTTAAAAGTAGGGACGGCCTTTAGGCTGTCCCTTTCTTAAAGATGGTACATGCTAAAGCACGTACCTACTTAAGAACATGTCTTACGACATTGACTACAAACGAATTCAAAAATCAAATTTAGAAATCTCCTTATAATTTCTTTTCAAGTTCAATCAACGCCTTCACAAGTTCTCCGTGGATATCCGCATAAGGAGGTTCGCCGATCATCATCGGAACCTGTTCTGCGGCATAACCTCCGCGTTTAGCCGTCGTATCGTCGGGAGCATAACCTTTACACTCGTTAGTTACGCTCAGCACCCATGTGTTTTTAAATTTGCTCTGTTTCCTGACGTCATTCTTGATCGCTTGGAAAACTTCGAACGGAGTTGTCAAAATTGCTATCGGCCCCATGTGCAGGGCATTGAGCTCCGCAGTGTCGTTCTTGAATCCGTCCTTCTCCATCCTGGCTATGAGTTTCCTAAGATTGGTGACATAAACTCCGGACATCCGGACGTTCCGGTCCTCGTCGCTGGCACCTTTTTGCGCAAAGAGATTCTCCTTTTCAGCCAGCAGTTTCTTCAGTGTTTCAACATCAAGATTCTTTCTGCTGAAATTCACACGTGACGCGGCTGAAGAAATCTTATCTATTGTGACAGGCTTTGCCTGCTTGAGACCTTCACGCACGGCCTTCACATATCTTGCGGCTATCACATCCAAGGCCTCAAGCGACTCCTTTTCAGGCTTGTGTACAAAACAGCTGTCGACATCCCCCAATGCTCCCTGTAGGAAAAGTCCAACCGCTCCGGGATTCTCCGACTCGAGAATGTTTGTAGCAACGCCACAGTAGTCGCCATGTATATATCGTGTCTGCCTACAGCACACGACCGGATGACATCCGAAATGGCTGATAAAACCGATCATCTTCCCATCTGATTCAAATTTAAGGACATGGCAGGTTGTTTCCGTAAGTTCAGGTTTCGCCGGACGCCAATCATCCCGGATGACAGTTTCAATTGGCTGTTCGACCTTGTCATATTCCCTGTTAAATCCTATGCCGACGCACGGAACTTCAGCATGGGAGACTGTCGCTTCCTTCATATTCTGTATCGCCTCAAGACATGCTTCTGCCAGACGGTTCGGGAGAAGTTCGCAGTATGGGACATCAATTTCTCCCCAGCCTTCAATCCCATAGACGGCCGGCCCGCTGTGTGTATGCGTGCAATGTATGATCACATCGCACGGCTCTGAATATTTATCAGCAACCAGTTTCCTGGTCTTGTCAGTTATTTCGCGGCTGATGAGGAGAAGATCAAGGCTTAACAGTACCACCGTCCTCTTTCCATTGGTCAATGCCATGGCTTTTGCCGAAAGCCTGTCGCGCACTGCAATCGACTGCCTGTGCCAGTATGGACCGAAGCCTGACAGCTCCACCCCTACCCTCGGAGTAATATCTGTCTTTGAAAATCCAAATCTTATCATTTTATCCTCCCTTGCCCTAATGTGTGCAATAAATGCTTTTTTATTTGTTTTCATTGCTGTCCTAAAAAAACTTCCGATTTAGATTTGGGACGGATTTAACATAAATTCTTTATTTGGTTGACGTATAGCCAGGGGAATGATAATTCAAGCCTGCGACTCCCTCGGGGACAAACTCGCCTCCAGGAGGTGTCCCTTCTGTGACCAGGCCCTTGATTATCTTCAAAGCGGGCCAGGAAACTTCCTTGCCGTTTTGCACTGCCGCCACGGCCTGTGGCATTTCCACATGGGGCCACACAGTCTGACCGGCAGTCTGACCCTCGCGTGGTATTACGTAAACATCCTCAAAAGAGACCGGATAGGCCAAGCTTCCATCCTTTTTGGTCAACCAAATCATATATGACGTCTTTTGGTGGGAGTTGGGCAGGAACTTGAAATCCGCGTGGGAAATCTCTGCTGAACCGATTGGTCCCAGACCCGGTTCGAGCTGAAGCCCTTGATAGTTGGTGGAGCCGGTCAGCCGGTCGATGCGCAGTTCCTTGACGCCGCCCCACGGCTGTACGATGTCGGAATGGAAGCCTGTATAAAATCCTGTCAAACCGATGATTCTGCAGTTCTGGATCTGGACTATGGCTTCGGGAGCGTTTATGCAGATGCCGTCGAAGTCGGAATTCCCGCTGTTGTCGATCAGTACCCCTTCGACATGCACGGTTCCGACGGTTTTCGCAAAATAGAGGGCGCGGCGGTACGCGTCGTCCTTCTGATCCGACATCACGGGTATGGTTATATAGCCGCCCATGATCACTATGTTACGGCCTCCAACTACAACGGTGGCGCCAGTCTTGCGTTTTGCAGGTAGTTTCAGTATATAGTCCTTGTCGACATCCAGACGGTTCTGTGTAAAACCTTCACCAAGTTCAATAGTAATCGGATTTTCAATTTTCGGTGGCGCCCAGCGCAATTTCTGATCCGTTTTTATCGACTGTTCCGATGTGGGTGGCACCGGCACCGTCGGCAGTGCCTGAGTTGCTTTGGGCACTTCTGATTTTTCAACACATCCCGACATTAGAAACATCAAAACTGAAAGCCCTATCGCCATACAAAAAAGAGAGTTCCTGCTCATCATGTTGGTTCCCTTTCTTTTCTTTATCGCATTATAATTGTATTTGCGCTCCGGGTCAATTAATGTAAATTGCTAAAAGTTGACGGATATTGCTATTATGTGAAGATTATACAACTGCGGGACAACGGAAATGGAAAAAACTGGAAAACAGGATTTCCTCTGCAGAAGGCACCGGAGAATGCTTTGCTCTGCGGAAAAATGGCATATCGTGTCTTCGCTTTTCCAGCCCGACCATGAACCGGTCGAGAACGGTGCGCACAGGCGATGGCTTTGGAAAAACAGCGACCATCATCCGATAAGGGAGATACTGGCAGTCTTGGAGGGTAACTCCCTCAACAGCTTGAACAGGCTGATATATCCGGCGACTCCCGGGACAATATTCCTCTTCGATTCATATGAGGAGCACGACAGATACTATCACCCTGCAACAAATAATGTCACGCTTCTATGGATTTTTTTCCTGAAGCATCGGATGCTTGCCCGCATTCTGCAAGTGAACAGAGGAAAAATTTCCAATGCAAGAAAAGAATTGATCCTGGTAAACAGCAAAATCTACGACGTGGTCGATGAGGAATGGATTCGCATGAAAGACTCCGTTCTTGATGCAGATCTGAAAAGGAGGAAGATACTCTGGCTGCTGTCATTGCTTTTCCTTGAAATGATCGAACAGGATATGGCCGGTGATACGGCTGGATCTGGCGATGGAAACCATCAGGCCCAGATCATACGCGCAATCCATCAGCACATATGCAGTACTTCCGGCAAAGCCATGACAGTTGAAAAACTTGCGAGGCTTGCGGGATACAGCAAGTTCCATTTCTTCCGGCTTTTCAAGAAATACACAGGACAGAATGTCCATGACTGCATCAATGCGTCAAGGATGAGAAAGGCCAAGGAAATGCTCAAAGACGGATTCCTCAGGAAGGAGATATCCGGTGAACTCGGATTTTCCTGCCCGTCTGCGTTTTCCAACTGGTATGCCCGGAAAAAGGATTCCTAGTCATCCATCAAAGCTGCTGATGTGTCCAGCGAATTCAGCCGCCTCAAAACAGATCCAGACACTGACGTTTTTCCATGATGATTTGCCAGATCAGGTCTTGAGTTGTTTCCAAACTGAGGTCGATTTCAAGGTGATTTTCCCAGCACTGTCCAATCCGCCGGATTTCTCGCACATTGCCTTGACATCCCAGAAGTTTATTAACATCAGGGTGATTTCGCCCAGGTGTCGGAGTGCTAAATTACCTGCCCTGAAAATAAACATGGAAAAGGCTTAAAATGAGAGCCGATGATATCCCATTGCCAGAGGAATGGACAGGGATTGTCCGCGGCGGCATCAACCACTTCATCTCCTCGGCATTCCAAGCACTCGTTAATTCCCGCAACCATACCGCAAACTCTCTGAAAGGGTGAAATCCTACTGATAGGATTTTTGATTTCATGATGCGGGTAAGATAATCTGGAATCAGAGGTGAATCAAGGCTTGCTGGACGGCTTCAGGCCTTTTTCCGGTTCCGGAGGCGGCTCCGGAACCGGAAAAAGGCAAGCTCGTGGAAGCCAGGAGGGAAGACATGGGAATTCCCCTGAAAATTGGCAGCCTATTTCTGTTAAAACCGGCGGAATGGATTTTTCAATGTGCTGGATATTCAAATCCAAACTGCCGACCAGACGTACGTATTAAGTAAAATATGTCGTTTACTTAATCCGTACTAAAAATAAATGCAAAATCACTCTTTTTATGATTTATTAGATGTAAATATTACTGAACTCAACAATCAAACGCAATATCTCAATATCTAGGTTGATTCCGTTCTTCTTTGTGTGTGCAGTCAGAAAGTAAATATTCCTATTTTTTAAGCATAAAAGACTAAATAAATCATAGTATTTTTAATATTAGCAGTATTGTAATAGATTTATTATGTAATAGTTACAACTTTATTATAGATATTTTATATAATCACTTGTATTACTTATAGATTTATTCTATAATATACTCATAAAATCTAGGAGTCACATGGCTAGGAGCAAATATATTTCTGTTGCCGAGAGGTTGTCAAATAGGATCCAGTGCGGTGGTTATAATATCCATGGCATTCCCGGTGAAGAACATCTGGCAGAAGAGTTTGATGTCAGTTATATGACTCTCAGAAAGGCTGTACAGGAACTGATCAACAAGGACATTGTCCTGCGGCTGCCAAATGGACGCTTGAAGGTAAATAATAAGAAATGGTCTGAAAAAGGAGGAATTCAAAAGCAGATAGCATTTCTGACGCCTGAATGGAATTCACCGGAATACAGGGACTTCCAGAATCCTCTTTCCCAGCTCTCGGTCAGTTCAGACTTTATTTTAAGGCTTGTGCAATATCACCATTGGGATGATCCTGTGATATATAATACGATAAGCCGTTTCGACTGCACCTTCATGATACCCAATCCCGAAATGACAGAAGCCGTGGCTTCAAAGATCAAAGGAATCGGGAAGCCGATATTCATTCTCAGCGATGACTGGAGCAGTTATGGAATTCCTTCAATAATGCAGAACAATTCCCTGTATGTGCAGAAAATGATGGATCATCTAGCATCCCTGGGTCACATGAGGATTGACTGTCTCAACGTCCAGCCGGAATTCAAGGCGATATCCGAGAGAATTGCACAGTGGAGAGCCTGGCTCAATTTGCACGGACTGGGCGGCAAGCTGTACAACGAACCTATTCAATTATATGAGCATGCCGCGCCTGCAGCCTACAATCTTGTCGAGGGAATGATCCGGAAGGGGAAGTTTGACTGCAAGGCAATCGTATGCACTACGACTCCAGTTGCGGTGGGGACCATACGGGCAATGCTTGATCATGGGATACGGCCAGGCACAGATGCAGCTGTCTGCAGTGTTGACTATTCGGATATCCATGAATATTCGACCCCGAGCCTGACCTCGGTGTCAAAGTCTGATTTTCTCCCTCATCTTGCTTCCTGCATCAGCTGGCTTCAGGGTGGAGAGAAAAAATGGGAAGGCTCAATGCTTCTCCAGCCATCCGACATGAATGCTGTTGTCAGGGAGTCCACAGTTCCAGATATTGACAAGGTTCAAATTCCAGAACGCATGCGCTACAGCCTGAATGCCAGCAAGGCCGCTGGTCTTCCGATATGCGTCTGAAAAATCGTCCGCGATTTGTAAAAACGGTATTTTCGAACAAAATGCATTACACGTGGGAGAAATGTCAGGTTTTTTCATGGGATGGTGGAAATTTATGAAATCTTCAAAAACGCCGGGCTGTTCTATAAGTGAAAAATATTTCACGCTTATCGAACTGTTGGTCGCTGTGCCCGCCATCTTGTCGCGCCGTAGCATCTTAGCGAAGGCGGAAGCTGCCACGCGTTTGCGTGGAGCGACTGTGTCCCCCATAGCTCATTGGCGACGGGGGACGGCGAGAGTAGCACGATTTACCTTAATCGAGCTTCTCGTGGTAATTGCGATCATCGCGATACTTATAGCATTGCTTCTTCCGGCGCTTCAAGGAGCGAAAAAGACGGCCAGACAGGTGAATTGCCTGAGCAACCAGCGGCAGTGCTTCCAGGGGCTCATGGGGTATGCAGGTGATTATAATGGGGAGATCATTGCATCGTGGAGCGGGAAGGATGGTGCACTGATCGATCAGGCGCACATCGATCTGTGGCCACAGTTCATAGCTGGCAACGGGCAGGCGGACAGCGGTGAGAAATATATCCGTACGGCAGCAGTGTTCGGATGTCCGGAGTCAAAGAACTACTTGAGCCAGTTTTCAAAGATAGCCAACATAGACAACCAGGGCTATGGATTATACCTTCCTAGTTCAGGAGAACATCCGGAATGGAAATTCTGGAAGAGTTTTCAGCTGGCTTCATCAGTCTATTACCTGCCTCTTTTCCTTGCCAATGTCCCTGATCCAGGAAACATAATAATGCTTTCCGACACCGCCAGCAATCCCAGGGTATATGGCAGCGGCTATATGATCGGTAATTTCAAGGCGAACAGCGAGGCGAACTGGTGGGGGAGGATACATCTCATACACAGGAACAGGGCCGCGCATGTCTATTTCGACGGGCACGCGAACATATATACGGGTGTCCAGCTGTACAACGACACCGCGACAAAGTGCAGACGGCTGTTGAGCGAAAACCTGAAGGAAATAAACTACTAAATGAAAAAAACGGAAATCCATTTCACTCTCATTGAACTTCTGATAGTGATTGCGATAATCGCAATACTTGCGGCATTGCTCCTCCCTGCACTTCAGGGGGCAAAGGAGAAGGCCAAGGAAATCCTCTGCGTAAGCAACCAGAAGCAGTGCTATCTTGGTACGCAAGGATATACTGAGGACTATGACAACAGGTTGACGGTGGACTGGGTCGTAGGCGGCCACATCGATCTCTGGCCCCAGTTCATCTCTGGAACTGCCAAGGCGGCAAATGGGCCAAGGTATATAAGCAATCCACGGGTCTTCGGATGCCCTTCGAACAAGCATTACGAAAGCGACTTTTCCAACTGGAACTTTGACAACCGGGGATATGGAATGTACTTGGACGATCAGAGTCTTGGATTCCAGGCCTGGCATAGTATAGGATCTCCCGGAAACGGATACCATGCAATTGCTTTCCCAAAGATCAAAACCCCCTCTTCCCTGGTAATGCTTGCTGACTCGGCATCTAACCATGGTTCCTTCTACAGCGGTACCGGCCACATAATTGGTAATTTCAAGGCAAAGGGGGCATCGAACTGGAACGGACGTATCCAGCTGATCCACAACAAGAGGATTGCAGTTCATACTTATTACGATGGCCATACGGATTCAATGACCGCCCAAGGACTCTACAACGATACTGCGACCAAATGCAGGTATTTTTTCACGTATGATCTTGAGACGTTCAATTATTGACATGTGAATTCCAAGTTAAAGCAGGAGTATGAAACATGAATGATGCTTTTAAAAATCAGATTGCATGCAACAAACCGCTGACCCGGAATTCAGCTGCAGGAAACTCACCAGTCCTTCTTTTCGCGACGTTGATTGCCGTGCTGTTTTTCTTAACTGGAAACAGCACATATGCGGAAACAGCCGCAAGTGCCGATGATTTCCTTAATTCCATCGGTGTGAACTCCTCAATCAACTCCCGCGGCGAAACCGTGGAGGATACAATCAAGTGCGCCAAATACCTTGGTGTCCGTTGGTTCAGGATTGGACGCGGGGGAAATGTCCCGGATCTGCTTGAGATCCAAAAACAGACAGGAGTCCGATTCTGCACCGGCCTTGGGAGCGGAGGCGCGGACATTGCAAAGCTCATCAACGACGGCAAGCAGCTTGCCGCCGCAGGAGCTCTGCTGGCGTTTGAAGGAAACAACGAACCTAACAACTGGGGAGTGAAATATCAGGGGGAAGCTGGAGGCCAGCGCAACTCATGGCTGCCGGTGGCGAAACTCCAGAGGGATTTATACAGCGCCGTCAAAGGAGATCCGGTGCTGAAAATTTATCCTGTCTGGTCTCTTAGCGAAGGTGGTGCACAGACCGACAATGCCGGCCTGCAGTTCCTGACCATCCCAAGCGGCGCAGGAACCCTGATGCCCGAGGGTACGAAGTTTGCCGACTACGCGAACTGCCATAACTATATTGGCCATCCGACCTGGCCCAAGCTGCACGACAACCAGGCGTGGATCGCCGCCGATCCCACCTCGGCCTGCAAGGTGGACGGACTATATGGGAACTACGGCAAAACCTGGATGAAGAAATTCCAGGGATATTCTGAAGCCGAACTTTTGAAGCTGCCGAGAGTCACCACTGAAGCTGGCCGGCTCATATTGAAAGGTGATACGACGGAAGAACAGCAGGCGAAGCTTAACTTGGATTTCTATCTGGCCCAGTTCAAGAGGGGCTGGAGCTACACCGCAATCTATCTGCTGAGAGACCGTTCGGATGAAGGAGGCAACCAGCAGTGGGGTTTCTACCGGGCTGACTATACTCTGCGGAAAGCCGCCTTGTATCTCCATAATCTGACAGCGATTCTGGCTGATACCGGATCCATACCAACTCCCGGACAGCTCAATTATTCCATTCCAAACCAACCGGCAACCGTCCATGATCTGCTCCTGCAGAAGAGCGATGGCAAGTTCGAGCTGGTAGTTTGGAATGAACGTTTTGCCTTAGGCGGTTCGGATGATGTTACAGTGAACCTGGGTGGCGATTATGCAACGGTAAAAATTTATGATCCTACGACAGGGACAGAGGCTGTCAAGATATTGAACAACGTCAACTTGGTCGCGTTGTCGCTGAGCGATCACCCCGTGATCATTGAGATATTGTCCGATAAATGAACCTGGGCACGTGATTTGAATGCTAAAACAGGGTCTTAGGAGCAATATATAAGTAACCGTTAAGCTGGGTAAAATGAGGCTATTTATCCTTGAAAGTATGTTGGGCTTTCTGTGTCCGGCGTAGTTTCCCTGGGAAGTCGGAAGCCCGACAATTCTTAAATAGGCGGGTTAAAACCCACCTTACTCATGAGGCAAAACGACCAGCTAAACGCTTACATATATAAGCTATTTAAAAAGGGTCAGGCCCTTTTTAACGACCCTTTTTACCGCTTTTTAACTCGTATATGCTTGAGACGCTGGACAGTAGATAATAAGTCTTTACGCTTTACTCTGGAACTTCCAATCGCTCTTGGCGAAGAGCGCGACCAGGGCTTTCTGATCCTCCTCGGACATGGGCTTGAAGTTGCGCGCGGTTTTGAGGTTGTCGAGCAGTTCCTGGCGGCTGCGGACGCCGATCAGGGCCAGGTCGATGTCCTGGCTCCAGGAATAATCGAGCAGCGTCGCGGCGGCAGTTTGCCCGGCCTCGGCGCCGACGAGTTTGCCCGGCCGACCGCCGAAGACCTTCATGGCGATGACGCCCATCTTCTTCTTCCGGGCCAGCGGGATCTGCTGCTCCAAGGCGGGGCGGCTGAAGGGCGCCGGGTTCACGAAGGCCATGAGGGTGTCCCACTCGAATGCCTCCAGTACCGGCTTGACATTCGTCGCGTCGGGGTGGGCGCTGAACCCGATGAACCGGACCACCTTCTCGTCGCGCAGTTTTCGCAGCGCCGTCAGCGCGCCGTCCTTGCGTCCCAGCGCGGTCACATCGTCCTTGTCATTGATGTGATGGAGCTGAACGAGCTCCAGGTGGTCGGTCCGCAGCCGGGTGAGACTCGTCTCGATCTGCTTCATGGCCGTGTTGTAGGTGCGGGCACCGGTCTTGGTCGCAAGAAAGCAGTCATTCCGCCTGGCCGTGCCCATCAAGAGTCCCAAGTTCTTCTCGCACTGGCCGTCCTTGCCGTACACGTAGGCGGTGTCGAAGTACGTGATGCCCGCGTCCAGGGCCTCGGTAAGGAACTTAAGCACCCGTTCCTGGTCGGTGCTGTCGGAGACGATGCCATCGCCTCCCAGGCCCAGGATGGGCGCCTGGATGCCCGTCTGCCCCAGCGCACGCTGTGGAATGGCCGCTTCGGCACCGGTGTCCGTGGCTGCCCACACCGTCTCCCGCCCAGTCAGGTTGATGGTTGCCAGTCCGGCTACTCCGGCCGCCACAGACTTAAGAAAATCACGCCGATTCAGATCTGCACTCATCTTCATTTATCCCCCTCCTCCTTCCACCAGTTGTCCTCGGCGCGGAAAAGCCTTAAGATCCCTTTCAATGTTGTCTTTGTAGCTTTTCATAAAGCCCTCCTTCCTGTTTTCTGATGATACAGTAGGAGGGCAGTATGAAGTCCATGTGAAGGAAAGATGAAATCGGCATGAAAAATAAATTTTCAGGAGCGGAAAATTTATATCAGAATATTCCGGTGATATTTCCCTTGTTGTCAATGCCTATATTCTTGTAGGCCGGATTCTGAGGGAAAGAGCTTGGGATTATCCGAGAGGGGATTCCATCGCTCCGACACAGGATGTTTATTCCAATGCGGCTGATATCATCGCCAGATATCCTTCCTGCGGGACGTATTCCGGGATGCTGTTGCCGGAACCAAGCGCGTAGCCTCCTCTGTCGGCGGTCCGCTTGAGCATTTTACGGGATCTTTCACGTACTGCTTCAGGCGGATTCCTGCAGATGAAGTCGACGTCTATTCCGCCGAGAATGGCGATACGGCTGCCCCATTTCTCATAGGCTTCTTCTACCGTAATTATGGTGTCCTCGTATGAATGTTTGGCGTCATAGCCGATATCATCAATGATGTCGTCCATGACAGTCTCAAGGTTCCCGCAGGAATGAAGGATGGCCGGGCGTCCGGACTTGTGGATCGCCGTGGCGATCTTCCTATGCCATGGGACGATGTATTTCCTCATGTCTTCCGGGCTCAGCATGGGCTGTGTCTTGAATCCCCAGTCGTCGTTGGAGATCATCGCACCGACGGACTTGAATTGTCCAAGGATCTCATAATGCCTTACGAGACGGCTTCCGATTGCATCAACGACTTCCTGGACGAGACCCGGATCGTCTGCGATCATGAAGCAGAGGTTATCGTAACCACTAAGGGAGATCAGGTTTTCGAGTACTCCGCCGGGCCCATAGGCTATGAACTTCATCCCCTTCGGAAGATCCTTTGCGAGGATGTCAATTTCGGAATAGTCGAAGTCGTCGGGCTTCTTCCAGGGATACGCTTCGAAGCTTTTGCGGTCGCTTATCATGCAACCTTCATTTAGGGAGATGGATTTTTCGCGGTGGACATCTGCCCTCTTGAAGCCGAATCCCGTCAGGATCGTCACATAGTCATATCCTGCCTTGTAATAGGCCATCATATTGTGCTTTTTCTGTCCAATGCTGCCCCAAGGAGCGGTCAGCTTCTCGCCTGTCAGCCTTTCATTGAGCGGGCCGTTCAGGAAAAACTCGAAGAGCGTGGGCCTTGAAGGTTTCTTTCTTTCGAGGACTTTGAGCATATTGTCGAAATTTGGTTCCCTCATGGAATATCTCCTTATTAAAACTTTATCTGTTTTAATTATATTTATGCGTTATATTATAATATTTACATAGGTGATTTCTTTAGCAAAGATGATTAATATGTATCATAAACGATTATAAATTTGCCGGACGGCAAATTTATTACAGGAAAAAGGAGATTAAGAGAAGTGGCCAAGCGACCCAGTGACCGAGCTGCCAAGCCCTGCAGACATTAATATAGGACGTCAGAAATATATTGACAGGATTACAGGATTTTCATGATTTATTTGAATTAAATCCATCCAGTTAATCCGGTTATCCTGTCAAGAAGATTGATTCTTCGTATATAACTTAATCTCGGACACTTGGTCGCTCGGACTCTCTGCCACTTTTCACGCAACCATGTCACGATTTCCACCAATTCCCGGTGAACAGCGGATCAATCCTCCGACCGAGGAGGAGAAGAGGAGGCTTTCGCTTCTAAAGCCGTTTGTCCGGCAGACCGGTGACGACCAGCGCAGGTCCTGGTTCATGAAAGGCAGGAAGCTCCTAGACTATCTGATCGTATACATAGGCGATGGATATGGCATATTCACTGTCGGAGAAAAGACGTTCAAGGTCGGAGCGGATGACATTGTCTGGATTCCGCCTGACACCATCCATGAGATGCGCGGGACTTCGGAGAGGATGAACTGCATTTACATTCATTTTGATCTCATATATGATCCTGGCAGGAGCCATTGGAACGCATTCATTCCCAGCGGAACAGTCGATCTGGAGCCCTGGAGAAGGCTGATGCATCCCCCGGTCGATGATCCGATATTGATGAACCTTGAAGGATTGATCCGGAGTTCAAGCAAACCCGAGCTGAAGCAGCTGATGAAGCAGATCTGCATCGAACACAGGAGGAGCGGTGAAAAATCTTTCCTGCTCCTCTCCGGAATGATGCTGCAACTCATATCGATGATAGTTTCGGAATATGAGAGGAAGAGCGATCTGACCGATGTGAGATGGCTTGACATGCAGAAGAGCGCGTCCAAGATCAGGATTTCCGCCGAGAAGGAACTCGACATAGGTAAACTCGCCGGAGAGAACAAGCTGAGCGTCTCGCATTTCAGGAAACTCTTCCGTGAAGTGCACGGCATAAGCCCCAGGGCTCTCCACAAGCAGACCAAGATCCGCACCGCATGCGAACTTCTCATCTACAGCAAGATGAATGTTTCCGAGATCGCGCAGGCTCTAGGCTACAGCAACGTCCACAACTTTTCACGGGCGTTTGCAAACCATATGAAGACTTCTCCCAGAAGCTACAGGAAAGGGGAGGAATAATCGAGTCAATTGCAGCTTGCAATTGTCAGTATTTCATACTGCATTCATCTTCTCGGTGGCGGTGGACGCTGTGTGTCATTGTTCTTCATGTTTCTCTCTTGGAATTTCTTCCAGAACTCTTCAGCCGTCTGCTTGTTCTGACTTACATCGCTCAGGCTGGAGCCAATATATTTGAGCGATTTCATCTCGTCATGGAGCAAGGACATGTCCTTCGGACCGAAATTGCCGGGTGTGAAAGCCAGTATTTCAAGAGGCATTCCCTTTAGTGGAGAAAGATCCTTCACCTGTGTATTGTCAATGGCGAGTTCATGAAGATCCATTCCCTTCAACGGTCTCAGATCTGAAACTTTTGTGTTCACAAGCCAGAGCTTTGTAAGCTTCATGCCCGCAAGAGGGGAAATGTCTTCTACAGGAGCATTTATGATCATAAGGCAATGCATATTCTTATTGTCAATAACTGAAAGATCCTTGATCTGAGAGTTTACAAAACAGGCTGAATCAAGCGGCATCCCCTTTAAAGGTCCAAAGTCGCTGATCCTGAGTCCGCTCAAGTTGATGTAGGTGATTGGAAGTCCTTTCAGAGGATTTATATCGGTGACATTCGTGCCATTCAGGCTCAGTCCCTTGATTGGAAGGTCTGCCAAAGGGGAAATATCCGTGATGGCCGGGGATTCCAGATTGATTGTCCATTTCCCGTCTTCAATCCTTATGAATCCTTTGTCAAAGGAAACTTTAGGATTTTTCCTTGCCAGCTCCTCCTTCAGCTGATCAGGAGTGCTTATTTTCGGTTTTCCAGGAGCCGGATCCACCTTCACTGGAACCGCAGCAGCTTTTTCAATCTTCTTTTCCGGCTCGATCTTATTCTGCTTCTTTTCGATTTCTTCTTTGTCTGCGATTTTCGCAGCCCTGTCATTCCTGCAGTTACCGGCTTTTTTCATCAGTGCTGCTGAAATGAACAAAACTATTATGAGGAGAGTTGTCAGTCCTACGGTATAAATTATTTTCATCTGTCTTTTTTTCATGTCCGGAGAATCAGTTCCTTTGATTACAATCGATCCTGCTTCGGAAATCCTGCTGAAAACATTGCCCAGGGCGGCAACTACGCTCTGATTACGTTTCCGGGACTGCGGCATTTTACCTTCGAGTAAAAGATCAATGTCCCTGATCACTTCCTCCCAGTCCTTCTGTCTTTTGTCCGGAGACTTTGCCATCATTATTTCCAGGAGAACAGAACACTGTTCTGAAATCTCCGGATTTTTCTTCCTGGGAGGAGGGAAAGGGTCTGAGATCTGGCTCGACAATATTGCCATGGTATTCTCCCCTTCATATGGCAGCCGGCCTGTCACAAGCTGGTAGAGGGTGACTCCGAGTGAATATATGTCTGCCCTGCAATCTATGCCCTTCTCGCCTTTCGCCTGTTCAGGGCTCATGTAGCTTGGTGTTCCCACGATGAATCCAGTGAGGGTGAGTGAAATGTCCTCAGTGAGACTCTTTGAGATTCCCAAGTCCATAAGCTTCGGAATCCCTCCTTTGTCAACAATCATATTTGCAGGTTTTATGTCGCGGTGGAGTATCCTGTACTTGTTCCAGGCATAGCACAGGCCTTCGGCGATTCCCCTGACGACATGGAGGGCCTCCTTCTCGGAGAGGACACCCTCCAATTTCAATCTTATGCCAAGTTCAATTCCTTGTATGTACTGGACGGCCAGATAATGGAATCCCTTGTCAAAACCGCCGTCATACGCAGTGACAATGTTCGGGTGGACAAGCTTTGCGGAATTCTTGGCTTCCTTTGTGAAACGGTTTATGAAATCGCCGTCCTTGCAGAGTTTCGGGGAGAGTATCTTGAGTGCGACATGGCGTTCCAAGGAGATCTGTCGGGCCAGCCAGACTTCGCCCATGCCGCCCGCTCCAATCCTTTCCTCAAGGATGTATCCTCCAATATCAAGACCCTTGATGAGCCCCTTCAACGGCACTTCCAGCTCGGAGCTGCATTTCGGGCATATCACTGAACCGCCGCTGAAGTCTTCATCGGCTTCAATCCTGACTCCGCAGTCCTTACAGACGAAATAAATTGACGACATGACCATTGCCCTTGGATTTGAGAGGTATTGTAGTATTCCAATTCCTCTTGTTCAAGACAATTATATATTATAATATATTTATTGTCAATGCCTAACAACTTTTCTATGAAAACATCCTTGCAAAGAATTATCTCAATACTATACTAGCCTTATAAACATTAAAGGATATCATTGAATGAAGCTTTCAACAAAGTCTAGATATGGGCTGAGGATACTGCTGCAGATAGCAATTGACAACAAGGAAGGCAAGGCCTCGCAGGGCAAATCCATATCAAAAAAACAGGAGATTTCGGAACCTTATCTGGAACAGATCATGATCCCGCTGAAAAATGCAGGGCTTGTAAGGACGACACGCGGATGCAACGGCGGTTATTTCCTGAACAAGAAAGCCGAAGACATAACAGTGCTAGATGTGATCGAGCTCTTTGAAGGGGAATTATGTCTTGTGGACTGTGTGACAGCCCCAAAGACATGTTCGAGGAGCAAGAACTGCCAGATGATCAATGTATGGAAGAAAATTGCAAATTCCATCAGGAGCACGGCCTCCAAGATCACGCTGGCGTCGATTCTTGAGGACAGCAAGGGTATTTCAGCAAATTATATAATTTGATTTTTTCATAAAAAAGGAGATTGCGCATGAAAATATATGAGGACATAACAAAGGTGATAGGCAACACTCCGCTTGTGAAGCTGAACCGGCTGGTGCCCGGAAACGGTGCAGAGATCTATGCAAAGCTGGAGTTCTTCAATCCTATGTCCAGTGTGAAGGACAGAATCGCAAAGAGCATGATTGAAACAGCTGAGAAAGACGGGAAACTCAAACCCGGAGGAACGATGATCGAGCCTACGAGCGGAAATACAGGACTCGGTCTTGCGATGATCGCAGCCGCAAAAGGCTACAAGCTCATCATAACGATGCCGGAGACCATGTCCGTTGAAAGAAGGATGATGATGGAATATCTCGGAGCGCAGATCTTCCTCACCCCCGGAGCAAAGGGGATGACAGGCGCCGTCGAGAAGGCTCAGGAGCTCATGAAGGAACATCCGGGGGCCTACATGCCTTCGCAGTTCGAGAATCCTGCCAATCCTGAGATCCACAGGAAGACTACCGCCGAGGAGATCTGGGCGGACACTGACGGCAAGGTCGACATCTTCGTAGCAGGAGTCGGTACGGGCGGGACGATCACCGGAGTCGGAGAGGTTCTCAAGGAGAGGAAGCCCGGCGTGAAGATCATCGCGGTGGAGCCCGACAGTTCGGCTATCCTTTCCGGGGAGAAGGCTGGAAAGCACGCGATCCAAGGCATAGGTGCCGGTTTCATACCAAAAATACTGAACAGGAAAATCATCGACGAGATAATAAGAATAAAGGATGAGGAGGCAATTGACACGGCCAAGAAACTTGCGAAGATAGAAGGTATTTTCTGTGGAATAAGCTCCGGTGCGAACGTCCTGGGCGCCCTGAAAGTGGCGGAACGTCCCGAAAACGCAGGAAAAAAGGTCGTAGTGATAATCTGCGACACCGCTGAAAGATATCTGACGACGGCTCTTTTCAATTGACGGGGCCAATTGCAAAAGTCAGCAATTGGAAGTTTTCAGGTGTCAGTGTTCAGGAAATACCTGCAAGATATATGCATTCAGATTGCCAGGATTTTTTCTGACACCTGACACCCGACACCTGAATCTAAAAACGAAAGTTTATCAATTAACTGAAAAATAACAGAAAGGGAACAATACTATGAAAAAACACGGAGATTCAACAATAACTTTACATGCTGGACAGGTTCCTGATCCTACGACCGGGGCCAGGGCGGTTCCATTGTATCTGACATCGAGCTATGTCTTCAAGTCCGCCGAACACGCGGCGAATCTTTTCGCCTTGAAGGAGTTTGGCAACATCTATACACGCCTGATGAACCCGACGACGGACGTATGGGAGAAACGCCTTGCAGCACTTGAAGGCGGTACAGGCGCACTCGGGACCTCCAGCGGAATGGCTGCTATTTTCCTGGCTATCACAAATATCGCCCAGGCAGGCGACCATATCATCAGTTCGGCCTCGCTCTACGGAGGCACGGACACTCTTTTCCGCTTCACACTGCCGAGATTCGGGATCGAAGTGACCTTCATTGACGACATCAATCCTGAAAAGGTGAAGAAGGCGATCAAGAAGAACACAAAGCTCGTGTATGCCGAGACCATCGGCAATCCCAAGGGCGATGTTCCTGACATCGGTGGAATTGCGAAAGCCGCACATGCGGAAGGACTTCCTCTCTTCATCGACAACACCTTCGCGCCGATACTGTGCAAACCTATTGAACACGGAGCTGACGTCGTCGTCCATTCATGCACAAAATGGATTGGCGGACACGGCACTTCAATCGGCGGGATAATCATCGACAGCGGAAAATTCGACTGGTCTTCAGGACGTTTCCCGGAGTTCACAACTCCCGATGACAGCTATCACGGGATCGTCTACTGGGATGCATTGAAAAATGTACCCGGCGCCGGAAACATCGCCTACATAATCAAGGCGAGGATCCAGGGAATGAGGAACATCGGATTCTGCCCGAGCCCGTTCAACTCCTTCATGTTCCTGCAGGGCATTGAAACACTTCCGTTGAGGATGAAAGCCCACAATGAGAATGCGATCGCCCTTGCGGAATATCTGAAGAAGCACAAGCTTGTCGACTGGGTCAGCTATACCGGACTTCCGGAACATCCATACCACAAGGTCGCCTCGAAATATCTCAAGGGCGGTTTCGGTTCCGTATTCGGATTCGGAGTCAAAGGCGGACACAAGGCAGCGGTAAAGTTCATCGATTCAGTGAAGCTCGCAAGCCATCTGGCCAACGTTGGCGATGCAAAAACACTCGTGTTGCATCCGGCCTCGACAAGCCACCAGCAGATGAGTCCTGAAGCCCAGAAGGCATCAGGAGTCACTCCGGAGTTCGTGCGCATATCCGTCGGCATCGAGAATATCGAGGATATTATCGCCGACTTCGACCAGGCTCTGGAGAAGTCCCAGAAATAATAAATTTTGCATCTGCAAAATCTATCACCAGTCATCCGTCCTGAACGGCGATGCCGGCAGTCCTTCCTTGTTGTAGAGGTTGCAGCCGGCTGGATTCATTGTGAATGCGTAGCGCACTGCAACCGGCTTGGGAACTTCAGGGCTTGATACCACAACAGTATTAGCCGCCTGGCCTGAGCTTGTCGAAGGCTCTATGACAGCGTCGGCCCACACCCATTTCTTGTCTTCACCGGCGATGGCAAATCGTTTGAGTTTTCCATCCTTGTCTTCTACGGTCGGTTTCCTGCCTTCCTTCTTTCCAACCATCAGGCCGCTTCCGACCGAATCAAATTCCAAACGGATCTTGTTGTCTTCAACCTTCATGGACTTGTAGAGAGGTCCGCTGTATACAAGATCCTTCTTGCCATAGTCCTTTGCCAGGGCCCATAATGCAAGACGTTCTCCGACATCGAACTTGTTCTTCGGATGGATATCTCCAGGATTATTGGCATCGGCAAGTTCGATCGCCACTGCCATGCCGGTATTTGGTATCTGCAGGCTCTTCAGCTGCGCCATGCGCAGACGTGCCCAGCCATCTCCGCCCTGGGGATTATCATTGGGCTGCTGGAAATTGGCCAGTTGGACAAAATAGAACGGGAAATCCCCGACTTCAAAAATCTTGCGCCATCCACCTATCAGGGCGCGCGTTTTTGCATAATACTCATCGCCTTCGCCGCCATTCGACTCTCCCTGGTACCATAGTGCGCCCTTTATCGCAAAAGGAACTATCGGGCAAATCTGGCCGTTGTAGATTGCCGAGGGTGAGCTGCTCTTAGGATTTCCGGGCATTGGAGGCTGTGCGGGAACGGCGGTATTTGACGCAAGCGCCTTCCTGGCTTCGGGAATCCATTTTTCAAAACTATCAAGGGACTTTGCTAGATCAGCCCGGTAAGACTGTTCGACCTTCTTGAGTTCATCAGACATGCCCAAAAGCGACTTTTCCATCTCGAATCCGCATGGTGCAATCCATGGCTCAATTCGGGTGCCGCCCCAGTTGTTGTCGATAAGTCCGATCGGAACTCCTGTCTCCTTCTGGACCTTTCTCGCGAAATAGAATCCAACCGCAGTGAATCCCGGGGCACTCTGCGGAGTGCAGACATCCCATTTTCTAGGAACATCGTTTTCCGGCTGATATGCAGTACGGTGGTCGAACTTAATCCTGCGTATATTTGGAAAATTCGCCGAATCCACGTCTTCCTTCGCGTTGCATCCGCCAAGAGCCATTTCCATGTTCGACTGTCCAGAGCAGATCCAGACATCGCCGATGAGCACATTCTTCAAGGTGATCGGATTCTTGCCTGCGATCATCATCTCCTGTGGAACGGAATTCATCTTCATCGCCGGAAGTTTTACCATCCATTTCCCTTTTTCATCTGCAACTGCGGAAGCTTCCGTCTCTCCTATCTTCACTGTCACCTTTTCTCCAGCATCAGCGGTGCCCCATACCGGGACCGGAACATCCCTCTGCAGGACCAGATTGTCGCTGAAGAGGTTCGAAACCTTGACATCGGCATAGGAACAGATTGCCATCACCATTGCGGCCGCGAACAGCAGTCTTTTCATTCTCATCTTCATCTCCCTATTTATAATTTGAGATTCATCTTCAATTTCATGTTTCAATCCCTTTCAAATCAATAGTTCCGTGGACAGAATATTTTCGAGGCGGGCATGATAATGCTGAAGGAAGAATTGCCTTTTTCAGGAATCATATAATCGAGCCCCTGTTTGGAAGTGACGGCAGATTTGATCTTCTCCGACAGGGATTCGACCACCTTCATCAATTCCTTTTCAGTAAAATCTGCGCCTGCCCGAGACGACCCGGGTCGGCCAGGGAATCTCGCAGAATTGTTGATTCCCGGCATTACGGAAGAGGAGATGGAATCTGTAAAGGCCTTGAACTCCTCAAGCAGGGATGGAATCCCCTTTATCGGAGGCAGGGAGTTCTTGCATCGTATGGCCAACATCCAGAGAACTGCGAATTCCGCAGCTGGAAGTTCAATTTTAGAATTTCCGAGTTCGCATTCCAGCGAATCGGGACGGAGCACAAGCTCAGGAAAATCAATTCCCTCGAGATGAATAAGCCTGTCGATGAAGTCAGATGTCTTCCGATGTTCCATAATAGTAATAAAGAATATCTCTCACAAAGGCACAACGCCACTAAGTTAAATTTTCTTATAATATGGATTTTAAAAACTAAAACTATTCAGAACATATTCTCTCTGTGACTTTGTGGCTCTGTGCGAGAAACAAACTCTCAGATCAGGTTTTCGGCGGCGAAGTCCACTGCGTTGCGGAATATCACCATGCCTTGGCCTTCCCTGGGAAGTTTGCCATTTAGCTTTTCAGTCGTCCAATATGGCGAATTGAACGGCGAAAGATATGCCTCGGGGTGCGGCATCAGTCCGAAAACTCTACCGGTCTCGTCGCAGATTCCCGCTATGCTGTTGAGGGAACCGTTGGGATTATGCGGGAACTTGCATTTCACATTGCCTTTTTCATCGCAATAGCGCAGGGCTACAAGGTTCTGCTTTTCTATCCTTTTGAGAACTTTGTCATCTGCGACAAATTTGCCTTCTCCATGCCTTATCGGAAGGAATATCCTGTCAATTCCTCTTGTGAAGACGCATTTGCATTTCGGATTGGCCTTGAGACAGATCCAGTCGTCCCTGAAGGTGCCGATATCATTATGCGCCAGGGCGGCCTGCTGTGTGAAATATCTGCCGTCGAGGGCGGGAACAAGTCCGAGACGGGTAAGCGTCTGGAATCCGTTGCATATGCCTATCACGAGCTTGCCGTCGGAGACGAACTTCTGAAGCTGTTCCGACATGCGGAACTTTATCTTGTTCGCGAAGACGGTACCTGATCCGAGATGGTCTCCGAACGAAAATCCTCCTATGAAGACCAGTACGTGGAACTCATTCATCCTGCGGCTTCCTGAAAGGAGGTCGTTCAGATGTATCTGTTCCGGAAGCGCTCCGCAGGCCTTGAAGGCCGCCGAGGTCTCAGCTTCGCAGTTCAGACCGAATCCAGTAATAACAAGTGCTTTTACTTTTTTCTGTTTTATCTTATTCATGCCTATGTTTTCTCCACTGGGATATATACCATGAACTTGCTGCCTTTCCCCTCTTCGCTTTCAATGAATATGTTTCCTTTGAGGTTGTCGACTATTATCGCCACGGTCGACAGCCCTATGCCGGTCCCGGTGGCGCCCTTTGTCGTGAAAAATGGCTCGAAAATACTTTTCTGGACTTCCTTGCTCATCCCGATCCCCGTATCAGAAACTGTCAGGAGGATGTATGTGCCGTTATGGATCTTCCTCAGATGGATGTCGGGACTGTCCTTTGAAATCAGTTCTGTCTTTAGAGTGAGCACGCCTCCATCCGGCATGGCATCCCTTGCGTTTATGGAAAGGTTCATCAGGAGCTGCTCCACCTGCGACAGGCACGCATTGAATACCGGTATGTTCTCGTCGAGTTCGGTCCTTATTGATATCTTCTTTTCAAAAAATCTCTGGAGAATGGAGGTGGTGCCTTCAATGCATTTGTTCAGGTCGAGAAGAACATCCTGCGAAGCCGTTTTCTTGTAATAGTCAGTGAGCTGGTGCGTTATCTTGGTGGCCCTGTCCGTTATCTCCAGCACAAGCCTTATGTCCTTCTCCGTGGCCTTCCCCTCGTTTTCCTTGAGCATGAAAGGGACGCCCTTCATGAGCTGGACAATATTGTTGAAATCATGTGCGAGCCCGTTTATGAATATTGAAGATGACACCATCTTCTGGGCCTGCAGGAGCTGTTTTTCAAGCAGCAGCGCATAATGCTTCGCCACCAGGACATATCCTACGATCAGGAATCCCGCCATGAAGAGGAATGTGACTGCGGGATACAGGCAGTATGTTTCAAGAAACTCAAACCTCGGCAGGGCATCACTTATCTCCTGCTGGGACGCGTCTATGCATACGAACCAGTTCTGGCTCCTTCCGAGATTGATGTCGCTGTATGAAAGATATCTGTCAACCTCCATCTTGTTCTCCATTATCGGGTAGATGGTCATGCCTTCCCTGTCATCCTTCATCTGCTTGAGGAGCGAGGTCCTGAGCTCGGTCTTGAGCGAAACCATGCTTATCTTCTCAGAATATCCCGGGAGAAGCATTTCGTGTCCATCGCTGTCGATCATCCATGTCTTGCCTACACCCCTCACCTGCACTTTGCCCAGATAGGCCTTTGACAAGGCGTCAAAATCAATTAGCATCGATATGGAACCCGCGTACTCTTCATTCCTGAAAACCGGAATAGACAGCGCAACCACCTTGAAGCCCTCTGATACGGCGAACGGATTGCTCACCAGGGGTCTCTTTTCCCTTGTCACGTTCTGAAGGTGCTTCTGAGCAGAGGCGTCCGTTTCGGCGGCAAGGTCCCAGGGAACGGAAAACAATGTCTGCAGATCAGGTGAGATAAAAGATATGGCCCTGACAAAATCCTTCTCCTTGTGGAAGTCATAAAGGTCTATCAGCATGGACTGGCCCGAGGGATCAAGATTTACTATCGAGGGCGAAATCGCAACCTGGAGAAGCTTCTCCTTCAGCCTTACTATGTGTGACTGTATCAGCTCCGAATAGATCTTCGCGGAATAGAACGCCTCGTTCTGGAAGGCCTTGGTCTTCTCCGCCTGGAAATTCCTGTAGACAAAGAAGAGTATTGACAACATGGCAAGCAATATTATTGCCAGGAGTATCAGGAACAGCCTGTCGATTGAGCTGTAATATCTGCTGAAATGCCCTGTAATTGTCTTAGTCAATTCCTTCAATCCTCCGCCATATGGAAACTATAAAGTCTTATTCTCATGTTTAACATTACACGGCGATCCGTTTTAGAATATATCCTTTATCCTGATAATCTCATCAAAAGATTCGCAGTAATGGGAACATAGGCTCCTCACTCCGGCAGCCTCGATGTTTCCATCCTTTATGCCAACTGCGGCAAAACCGGCAAGCCTGATCGAGACAATTCCCGCGGAGCTGTCCTCAATTCCAATCACGCGGTGCCTGTCCTTGAATTCGATTCCCAGCCCGACCCTTGCAGTCTCGGCGTAAAGCCATGGATGCGGTTTCGGGGAAAGTTCGCCGAGAGTCCCGACCTCGCCCTTCATAAGAGGGTATCCTGCGCTGATTATGGCATCATAGAAATCCTTCGGATCCCCCATGTCCAACGTCTTGAACGCGGAAATAATTTCCGGCCACGCCTTTTCATAAAGACCTGAGGTGACAAGGCCGATCTTGATCCCGCGCCCCTTGAGCTCCATGAGGAACTCCTTCAGGTGGGGACTCGGTACGAAAGCATCGGTGCGTCCGCGCCCCTCCAGTATCTCCTTCATCTCCCTGCGGGTATGTTCGAAATAATATTCCCTCGCCTCCTCGACCGTCTTTCCCGGGCAGTATTTTTTGATGCAATATTTCAGGTGTTCCGAGACGCTGTGCCCGGAAACGTGCGGGGCGTCGGCCTCCTCGAGCGAGAACTTTGGGTTCTTAAGAAGTGAAGCCGTGGTCTTCTCTATTATCCACATCCAGAAATTTTCACTGCGCACGCTTGTGCCGTCGAGATCCATCAGCACCGCCTTCACAGGAGCTTCGGTCCTGGCAGGAAGCATCGGATATATGGCAGGATATCCCATGGCGGATTTGACGTAGGCAAGAACCTTGTCGCTGAAAATCACGAAAGAAACTTTTTTATCCTTGGGCTCAAGTATCCTCTTCACGCCGTCATGGCCGGCCCTGAACATTCCATTTCCAGTTTCGGCAACCTCGTTCATATCGACTTTTCCGAAAAACATTCCATCTGTATCCATAAAACTGCAAATCCTCTTGTTGATGTTTAATGTCCGCAGCCGTATTATGCTGGAGAATCAATGGCGGTGCCCGGGCAAACTCTTCAGGAAAGACCGGATGTTTTCAAGGTTCTGTCCTACAGGCTCGGTCCAGCAGCCATCATATATCCAGATCCTTGACCGTCGCCGCGTGCTTCTCGATGTATTCCCTGCGCGGATCGACTTCGTCGCCCATGAGGAGAGTGAATATGCGTTCGGCCTCCACGGCATCCTCCATCGTCACCCTGATCATCTTGCGCAGTTTCGGATCCATCGTCGTCTCCCACAGCTGTTCGGCGTTCATTTCACCGAGACCTTTGTATCGCTGGATGTAGAGACCCTGCCGGCCGATCCTCTTTATCTCTTCAAAGAGCTGTACCAGCGAATTGATCGGTATCTTCCTTCCGTCCTCGCCGAGGACGATTTCAAAGATCGGCTTCTGTCCGGAATAGACTGTACGTATATCCATATCATATTTCTGGAGGTTCGCTGAGAGATCCTCGCAGGCCTTGGACTCATAAATGGTGACTACATCGATATTCGGGTGGAGTTCCCTCTTGCTCTGGATTATCTTTCCGTCCTCATCTATGATCTCAGGCTCCAGGGAGAAAATGTCCTCCTCCCTCTGGGGTGCAAGCCTTTTCTCGGCGGCATATATGGCGTCGGCCTCCTCCTTGTCGGAATAAACATAAAGTTCAGAAGCTGTTCCATCATTTTCCCTGACGATGATCTTCGCCACCGGGAACTTGCCCTGGTTGACGAGGTTGAAGAACTTTTCAGGATCTATCGCATACCTCTGGAGCCCGCTTGCCACCTGCTGGATGGCATTCACAAGTTCAATCGCCTTTGAAAGCTCCTCGGCACCCAGCTTCTTATCCGGAAGCCTGGATACCTGGGCCTCTTCAAGACCGAGTTCTATGAGATATTTGTCAAGCTGCTCCTCGGTGTCGATATATCTTTCCTTCTTGCGTTTCCTGACCTTGAACAGCGGAGGCTTGGCGATGTAAATATATCCGGCGTCGATGAGCTGTTTCATCTGGCGGAATATGAAAGTCAGGATCAGCGTACGGATGTGTGAACCGTCGACATCGGCATCTGTCATTATCACGACACGGTGGTACCGGGCTTTTGTGATGTCAAACTCGTCCTGTCCTACTCCGCAGCCCACGGCGGCGATCAGCGACTGGATTTCCTTGTTCTGGAGGATCTTGTCAAGCCTGGCCTTTTCGACGTTTATCAGCTTGCCTCGGATGGGAAGCACGGCCTGGAAATGGCTGTCACGACCCTGTTTCGCGGAACCTCCTGCGGAATCACCTTCGACGATGTATATCTCGCATTTCGACGGATCCTTCTCCGAACAGTCGGAAAGTTTTCCGGGAAGGGAGAAACCGTCCATGACCCCTTTTCTCTGGACGAGCTCACGGGCCTTCTTGGCGGCCTCCCTGGCGCGTGCAGCAGTAAGGGATTTGTTCATTATCTCCTTGGCGGTCTGCGGATTCTCCTCTAGGAATGCCGAAAGTCCGTCGGTGACGACTGAATCGACAATTCCCTTGACTTCGCCATTTCCGAGCTTCGTCTTGGTCTGCCCTTCGAACTGCGGCTCGGGAACTTTGACGCTGATGACGGCTGTAAGACCTTCACGCGTATCGTTGCCGGTCACAGGCTTCTCGTTCTTGAGCTGGGGCATGTTTTTCGCGTAGTTGTTGATCGTCCTGGTAAGCGCAGTCTGGAATCCGGAGAGATGCGTTCCGCCTTCAATCGTATTTATGTTGTTCGTATAGCTGAAAATCGTTTCAGTGAAAGTATCGTTGTACTGCATTGCAAGCTCGACTTCAATGCCGTCCTTCGCCCTGCTGAAGTAGATGACGTCCTGATGCAGGGGGATCTTGTTGGCGTTCAGATGCTTGATGAATTCGCATATTCCGCCCTCGTAGCAGAAGACTTCATTCCTGATTTCATTCTGGTTGCGCTCGTCCTTCAGGCTGATCTTGATGCCCCTGTTGAGGAACGCCAGTTCCCTGAGCCTGTTCGCAAGAGTGTCCCAGACATATACCCTCTCCGGAAAGATCTCGGGATCGGCCTTGAATGAAACTGTCGTCCCCCTGAGGTTGGTGGGCCTGATCTTTTCAAGGGTTCCGACCGTCTTGCCCCTTTCAAACCTCATGTGGTGGACAAATCCGTCCCTTTGGACTTCGACCTCGAGCCATTCGCTCAGAGCGTTTACACAGGATACTCCGACGCCGTGCAGTCCCCCGGACACCTTGTATGCGCTCTTGTCGAATTTGCCGCCGGCATGCAGTATGGTAAGCACAACTTCGAGAGCAGGCTTCCCCTCCTCCTTGTGCATGTCCACGGGAATTCCTCGTCCGTCATCCTTCACTGTCACGCTGTTGTCGACATGTATGATGACCTCGATGATCTTCGCGTATCCCGCCAAGGCCTCGTCGATGCTGTTGTCCACTACTTCATAAACAAGATGGTGCAGGCCGCGGAGCCCGGTGTCGCCTATGTACATGCTGGGGCGTTTCCGAACCGCTTCGAGACCTTCAAGAACCGTTATTTCATCAGCTGTATAGCTGCCTTTTTTCACTTCCGGCATATCCGGAAAAAGATTTTTTTCCTCTGACATTATTTTTCTCCAAAATTAAATCCCACGTGCTGTAAAAATTGAATTGGAAACAATAGCATGAAACACATCAAAAACTATAAGAAAAATCAAGTTTTTTCGGAGAAATTTTGCATTACTAAACTATGCACTGTATCTTACACCGCTAAACGTCAGTAAACTGGTGCAATAACGGAGATATTCATGATGAACAAGCATATAGATGATTTGATGAAAGCATATCCGCACGAAGGCCTCACCTTCGACGATGTTTCACTTGTGACCTGCTATGCCGACTTCCTGCCGGCCGATGCGGACGTCACGACGAGGCTGTCGCGCAGGATCAATCTCAACCTCCCCTTTGTCAGCGCCGCAATGGACACTGTGACAGAAAGCAAGATGGCGATAGCGATGGCGACGCTCGGAGGAATCGGAGTGATACACAAGAACCTCGAAATCGAACGCCAGGCCGAAGAGGTCAGGAAAGTGAAATCCTACCTCCACGGACTCATCGAGGATCCGGTCTGCTTCTATCCGGACCAGACAATCTCCCATATCATGAACATGAAGGGGAAGATGAAATACACCTTCTCCGGCTTCCCGATCATAGAGAAGAACGGAAAGCTTGTCGGAATAATCACGGCTCGCGATATAAAATTCCTCTCCGACTACAATGTCAAAATCCGCGATGTCATGTCGAAGAACCCGATATCCGCGCCGGAACACACCACCCTAGACCAGGCATTCAGGATCATGGTCAGGAACAGGGTCGGAAAACTTCCCATCTCAAATGCAAAAGGCGTCCTGATCGGACTCTACAGCTTCCATGACGTCAAGGAATTGATTGAAAATACAACTCCCATATACAACCGTGACAAGGAGCACAGGCTCAGGGTCGCGGCCGCCATCGGCCCATATGACGAGGCGAGGGCTGAGGCCCTCGTCAAGACACGCGTCGATGTGATTGTCATCGACACCGCGCACGGCCATTCGAAAGGCGTGATAGAGACAGTCAGGATGATGAGGAAAAGATATGGCGACTCGTTGGACATCATCGCAGGAAATATCGCTACCGGAGAAGCCGCAAAGGCTCTCGCCGATGCCGGAGCTGACGCGGTAAAGGTCGGAATCGGACCCGGCTCCATCTGCACTACAAGGGTAGTGACAGGAGTCGGAATCCCGCAGCTGACCGCAATATACAATGTGAGCAAGGCTGTCGGCTCGGAAATACCGATCATCGCAGACGGAGGCATAAAGCAGTCCGGAGATGTCGCAAAGGCGATCGCGATCGGCGCTTCAAGCGTAATGATGGGATCGGGTCTTGCCGGAACCAACGAGAGCCCCGGAGAAAAGACATGGCACCAGGGCAGGATGTATGTCGTCTACAGGGGAATGGGAAGCCTCGAGGCCATGAAGAAAGGAAAAGGAAGCAGGGAAAGATACGGACAGGGCGAAGTTGAAAATGAAAACCAGCTTGTCCCGCAGGGAATCGAAGGACTGGTCCTCTTCCGCGGCGAAGTCAAGGACGTCATCCACCAATATGCCGGCGGACTCCGCTACTCCCTCGGCTACTGCGGCACGAAGAACATACCCGAATTCCAGAAGAAGGCCAGGTTCGTGAGGATAACAGGGGCAGGACTCAGGGAGGCCCATCCCCACGACGTAAAGATACTGAAGGAAGCGCCGAACTACTACGCCGAATAATTATTTTTGCAGACAAGAATAATTATGGATAATGGAGGTTCCCTTGAAAAGCAATACAAGAGCCGGTACGTCCATTGAACTTGCATCTCTCAGGAGGAAATTGAAGATCCTCCAGAAGGAAAGGGACATCCTCCGCGCCCTGGTTGACAATCTCCCCGACAGCCATTGTTTTGTAAAGGACAGGAAATCCCGCTTCATCTTCACCAACAGTTTCATGCTCGATAAGATCATCGGGGCCAAATCCCTCGAGGAAATCGTGGGGAAGACCGATTTTGATCTCTTCCCCAAAAAACTGGCTGAAAAATACTTCAGGGATGAACAACGGGTGATCCGCACCGGAAAACCGATCGTCAACAGGGAGGAGAAGACCGTCGACAAGGACGGAAATGAATATTGGCTCCTGACCACGAAGGTCCCCCTCTTCTCCAAAAACGGCAAGATCGTCGGAATCGCCGGCATGAGCAGGAAAGTATCCGCCAACCAGAAGATCGTCGGAGTCGTGGGCCTGAGCAAGGATATAACTGCAATCAAGAGAATGGAGATTGAACGTAAAAGGATAATCAAGGAACTCCAGAAGGCCATCAAAAATGTAAGAACACTGAGCGGACTGCTTCCGATCTGCTTCTCATGCAAGAAAATCCGCGACGACCAGGGCTACTGGGAACAGGTCGACAAATATATCGAGAAGCACAGCGAGGCGGAGTTCACGCATGGCCTGTGCCCGGACTGCTCCAACAAGATAATCAAATCGCTGGACCTGCAGGAGTGATTACTTTTAAGCCTTCCTATGGTCTGCAGGCGGAACTATTTTCCTAGCTATCATTTCTTCTTGCTATATGTTTGCAGAGGAAAAGCAATCCCAAGCTGGATAATAGAACAGCCAGTCCTGCAGTCAGATAGCTAAGTGAGCCTACGATCAGGCTCACATCTCCTATGGTTTGCCCGCTTCTATCTCGAATAACAAAACGATTATAGTAGAACTCCGGCTGGTTAAGAAAGGCGCTTGCTTGTGTCTGATGGTATATTGTCAAGTGAAAAAGTAAACAGAGTAGACCTCCGCCAATCAGGACAAGAGAAGCAAGCATTTGACGATATGAGTGTGAATGTTTCATCGTCATAGTAGACATCCTCATTATCTTATGGCTAAGAAAATAATCCTTATATTTTTCTATCCCGACAGGGATGAATGTTCTACTCACCGTTACGCCGGTTCGCCGGTTCACCGATACTTTTTCCCGCCGCCGTTCCGCTGGGCCATTTCCGTGCCTCCACAAGAAGTTCCGCCATGCCCTTCCCGCATTCTGCGGCCGATGAATTCAAGGCTGAAACCATGGAGTCCATCACAGCTGAATTGAATTTCTTCCCTGCCTCCGTGCCGTAGAAATCGAGCATCTGCGAGAACTCGCCGTCGGTCAGATCCTTGTAGGTGAAAGCGACTGAAACAGGAAGAATCGTCCGGTACTGGAGAAGCGCCTCCTTTTCCATGCCTGCAAGATCCTCCTCGAACTTCTGCCGTTCCGTCTTCATGTCCGATGGAAGCCCGTCCTGCAGCGAATTCATCATCGCCCGCAGAGGTTCTCCGGCCATTTTCAAGCTCATCTCGTCCGACGAGGTGGTTTTCAGATACTCCCTGACAAGATCCTTCCTTTTCTCTTCCAACGAAAGAGACTTTGGGATATAATCCCTGTATTCCCTCGCCCCTTCAGGGGTGAGTGCTTTCTTTTCCATTTCCGTGATCTTCTTCGCAAGAGGGCTTGAAAGCCATTTCTCCAGGCCGGCAGTGTCAGCATCCTTCATTTTTTCCGAAAACATCTTCCTGAACGATGAAAAGACTTTCCCTTTTTCATAGGCATTGTCAACAGTCCTATCATATTTTTCAGCTGCCGCCTTTGTGAGGCTGTAGGAATATTTCTTCATCGACGCGGCCGTCAGCTCCGCCGTAGATTCGACCTGCGGCTGAAGACCGGCAAGCTGGAGGATGGAATCAAGCCTGTCCTCTCCGGAATAGACTGGGAAAGACGTGAAAATAAGCAGGAAGATCAGGTAACGCCATTTTTTCATTTGACGCCGGAATATGATTTTCAATTCACTGGATCACGAGTTCGAGCGGTAGCGCGATGCCGAAACGGACAGGGCCCTTGTCATAGTCTCAAGTTCCTGCAGCACTACTCCGGTTCCGTTCGCAACGGCCTTCGCGGGCTCCTCGGAGACGAAAACAGGAAGACCTGTCTCCTCAGATATCAGCCTGTCAAGACTTCTCAGCTGCGATCCACCACCGGCAAGCATAATGCCACGGTCGATGAGATCTGCGGCAAGTTCCGGAGGGCATCTTTCAAGTGTAACCCTGACCGCTTCAACGATGCTCGTGAGGGGCTCCTGGAGGGCCGCCCTTATTTCCTGTGAAGTGATCTTTATGGTCTTTGGCAGTCCGGAGATGAGATCCCTTCCCTTGACTTCCATGGTCGTTTCCTCCGTCTGCGGATATGCGCTGCCTATCTTTATCTTGATGTCCTCGGAAGTCCTTTCGCCGATCATCAGGTTGTAGACGCGCTTCATGTGCTGGCTTATCGCTGCATCCATCTCATCGCCTGCGACACGCACGCTCCTGGATTCGACAATACCTGAAAGCGAAATAATGGCGACTTCCGTCGTACCACCGCCGATGTCGACGATCATGCTTCCTGAAGGTTCGGAAACCGGCAGGCCTACTCCAATTGCTGCGGCCATCGGCTCCTCAATCAGATAAATGTCTCCGGCTCCTGCCCTCTGCGCACTGTCCTTCACGGCCCTGGTCTCGACTTCGGTGATTCCAGACGGAACTGCGATGAGCACGTGCGGGGAAAGAAGGCGCCTGCGTTTTGGAACATACTGGCGGGCCTTCTGGATGAAATACCTCAGCATCTCCTCGGTGATCTCGAAATCTGCTATGACACCGTCCTTCATCGGACGTATCGCGCGGATGTTGCCGGGAGTACGGCCAAGCATCCTCTTGGCTTCGCTTCCTACAGCAAGGACTTCCTTGGTCCCTTCCATGATGGCTACTACTGAAGGCTCACAAAGGACAATTCCCTTGTCGCGGACAAAGACGAGGCATGTAGCCGTCCCAAGATCGATTCCGATATCTGTGGAAAACATCCTTGATAACTTTTGTATAAACATCAGCAATTCCCTTTTGTAATATTAACAGAAAAATGACTTTGGCGCGTAATTTAATTCATAACATGCGGAACATCAAGCTGAAATGCATAAAAACGTGATAAAGGGGGGATAGGGAATGGATGATTGGATGAACGGATGAACGGATGAATGGGCATGGAATTCATATTCCCAGCTTGCAGTATCAAGCGTCAAGTATCAAATCACATGTATCAAATTTCATTTCAAATATGATACGTAGACCAGTCTTGCGATTATCGCAGCAAGGATTGCAAGAAATATCACCCTTATGAACTTGTTCCCCCTGTCAATAGCCATTTTCGATCCCGCATATGAGCCCGCGACATTGAAGACCGCCATCGCCAGACCGAGTTTCCAGTAGACACATCCTGCAATTCCGAAATACAGGATCGCCGCAATGTTCGTCGATACATTTATGATTTTCGAACACGCCGAGGCGTGGAGAAAATCATAACCGTAGATCGAAATGAACATGAAGATAAGAAAGCTGCCGGTCCCCGGACCGAAAAATCCATCATAGAATCCAACCGCCCCTCCGAGGAGGATTCCATATGCGAGCTGGCTGCGTGATCCGAGCTTGTGCCTTGCGACCGATCCGAAATCCTTGTTCATGAAAGTGTATATCGCAATGACCACCAGCATCACCAGTACAAGAGGCTTCAGGAAATCATTGCTGATGATCGTCACCGTCTTCGCACCGATGAAGGAGAATACAAACGCTGAAAAAGCTCCGGGCATCACGGACTTCCAGTCGACACTGGTCTTCCTGATGTACTGGACCATCGCGAAAGCGGTGCCGAACACCGATGAGACCTTGTTGGTTCCGAGAAGCATCGCAAGCGGCGCCTGCGGAGCAAAGAATATCAGCGCAGGTATCTGGATCAGCCCGCCTCCCCCGGCAATGGAATCTATGAATCCCGCCAGGAAGACCAGGACGAAGAGCTGGATGTATTCTGGAAGCGCGTGTTCCATTAAGCACTCACGACAGCCCTTGCGGGCTTGACTACCACACAGTTAAATCAAGAACACGTCTTGCGACGTTAACTACAAACATATTCAATCTTTAAGAAATTAATTGTATCCGTTAGTAGTTAATGCCGTAAGGCATGTTCTTTTATTTTTTCAGGTACCCAGGGACGGTTGTGTTCCGGATCATGTCCTCGAACTCCTCGCGCCTCCTTATGAGGAAATGATTCTTCCCATTGACAAGAACCTCAGCAGGACGTAGGCGTCCGTTATACTGGTAGCTCATCGCAAAACCGTAGGCTCCGGCATTTTCAACGACGACAATATCCCCTTCCTTTATTGAAGCAGGAAGGTTGCGTTCCTTGACCCAGAAATCGGTGTTCTCGCAGAGCTGTCCGCAAAGCCCGACCTTCTCCCTCTTTGCATTCTCCTTGCCATCGACATAGATGTGATGGTAGGCTCCGTACATTGCGGGACGTGCAAGCGTGTTCATCCCGATATCGGTCCCGATGATCTTCTTGTATGATCTCTTTACTGAATGGACTTTGCCAACTATCCACGCGGCGTTGCCGACGAAATACCTTGCCGGCTCCATCATGAGACGCGGCGGCTTGAGGCCGTACTGCCTGACCTTCGCCCTGAACGCGGCGGAAACCTGCTTCGCGGCCTCCTCGATGTCCAATCCCTGTTCGCCAGGGCGGTACGGTATCCCGAGTCCTCCTCCGAGATCTATAAATTCAAAATGTATCTTGAGCTCCCTGCCGACCTTGCCGATGATGTCCATCATGAGATTGGTGATGAACGTAAAATATTCCGGCTCGGTTATGCATGAACCCGGCATCATGTGCGCGCCAAACCTCTTGATCCCCGCCTTCTTCGCAGCGCGGTAAGCGTCCATCACCTGGTCGGGATGTACCCCAAACTTCGCATTTGGCCCGGCATTCGTCACGAATTCCCCGACATTGCTCTTGCCGTATCCGGGATTGACACGAAACGAAAGTATCTTCGGCTTGCCGAACTTCAGGACGCGCGGAAGTGTCGAAGGATCATCGAGATTGAAGATCACTCCGCTCTTGAGTCCGCGCCTGATGTCGTCGTCCGACAAAAAGTTCCCGCTGAACATGACGTCCTCTCCGCTGAGACCGACGCTCTTCGCGAGCAGGATCTCGTTCACGCTGGCGGCGTCAATGCCTGCGCCTTCCTGGCGCAATATATTCACGATCGCCGGATTGTTGCAGGCCTTGACGGCATAGAAGAACCTGAAATCTGGATAGTATTTCGAGAACGCGTTGAGCGCCCTCCGGTAGTTCTCCCTGATCTTGTTCTCGTCGTAGACGTATGTAGGCGTGCCGTACTTCTCAGCAATCGCGCTGACAGGCACATCCCCGATGTAGATCTTATTCTTTCTGATTTGCATTTTTTATCCCCTTCAATATTATTTACAGCCCTTGCGGACTTGACCATCAAACATTTAATAATGAACACGTCTTGCGACGTTAACTACAAACATATTCAATCCTCAAAAGATTAATTGAATCCGTTAGTAGTCAAGCTCGCAAGAGCTGTTCTAATCTTTAATCTTCCTGTCAGCGGATTAACGCCGTAAGGCGTGTCTTTTTCAGGGCGCATAAGATAGCATAAATTAACGCCGGGACAAACTTGCAGAACTACATGTCGCCGTCCTGCGGAGGCTCTGATTTGTTTTTATTTATCATTTGTCCCCCACGCTTCCCGGCTTCGCAAAGCTACGCCGTGGCAGACGCATGGGGCTAAAATATTTCGCCCGCTACGCGGACTTCCTCGAATTTTTCTTGGATTTAAGCCCTCGCAGAGGGTGGCATATTGTAGCCACATGTCGTAAGCCTGCGGTAGTCCGCCTATGCGGATTTGCGCGTTAAGTAGGTACGTGCTTTAGCATGTACCATCTTAGTTTCCAGGAATGGGACAGGCTAAAGCCCGTCCCTACTTTAAGAACGCGCAAACATGCGCTACTACGAGCGAAAGCACAATTTTGAAGGTGCCGGCGCTACATGAAAAGCATATGCTTTCCCGTGTAGTCCGTGTGTTTCGTGCTTAATCCATTCACACATGCGCCTTCCTGCGGAGACCCGATAGCAAACAGGTTTGGAAAGGGTTGGGGCGCGGGGAAGGGAAGAACCTTTCCTTAAAAGGTTTTCACTTCCCCGCATTCAAACTCTTTTCTCACACAAATTGCGGATTTCGCAATTCCCGCAATTCGGTTTCCTCGCCTGGCATCTGGCGCGCCCGTGGGAGATCAGCAGTTGCGAGAACGAACACCAATATTCCTCGGAAATATTTTTGTTGATGATCATCTCTATCTTCACCGGATTCTCCGTTTTCACAAGCCCGATCCGGTTCGTAAGACGCTGTACATGGGTGTCGACTGGAAATCCCGGCTTGTTGAATGCATGGCATAACAGGACATTCGCGGTCTTGCGCCCGATCCCGGGAAGTGTCACAAGTTTTTCCATTTCGGAAGGAAGCTTGCCGTCGAACTCATTGATGATCTTCCTGCAGGAGGCAATGATGTTCTTTGATTTTGCCCGGTAGAGCCCGATGGACTTGATATCCTTCTGCAGTTCCTTGATATTCACTTCGGCAAAATCCTTCGCGCATTTATACTTCCTGAATAGTCCGGGAGAAACCCTGTTCACGTTGGCGTCGGTGCATTGCGCGGAAAGGATGGCGCTGACCATCAGTTGGAGAGGGTCTTCGTGCTTAAGGAAACATTCCTGGACCCCATAAGTATCCTCGAGGATCCGGTATATGTCCAGCAGCCATTTCTTCAAAGGTCTTTTTGTTTTTGAAAGCATCCTGAAAAATAGCAATAAAGCCTGCGGATGCAAATAGGCATTATCATTTACTTCCATAGCCGGATCCCGGAGGTATTGGGTGGCTGGAATCTTGAATTCAGGGCCTGTTGTGGTCTATTTTAAACTGTACAGGATGACAATCTTGAGGTGGGAGTTGCATAATTGCAATTTCGAACCCCTGCTTATGGGGAACAGCATAATAAGAAGTTCGGTACAATAATATGCCAATAACAGCAATATCAATATTATTTCTAATAGGATTTTTGTTTATCCTCGGCCTCTGGATATTTGGCGAATTTAAAAACAACAGAAAAGCAAGAATAATTGCATTTGCCATGTTGATATTTTTATTATTATCTTCCGTCATTGCCTTTATATCAGCAGCAATATATTCGAATTATAATCACGAACATTATGGAAGGGGCATTGTCAAAATTGGCAACATGATTAACGATGGCCAAGGAGAAGCTGCAAAAAAAGCAATTGAGCATTTCAAGAATCAGAGCCCAACCCCAGAATTATTTTCATTAGAAAGAAGTTTGTATATCCATAAGGCAATAGATAAAGAGACAAACAAGACTCAATCCGAACCAAAAGATAGACCGGACCGGTGAAGCACCGGTCCGGTCATCATAGAACGTTGTCAGAAAGGTTAACGACATGGAATTAATTTCAGCGCACGACCGCGGGATATTGAGGCAACGGGCTCAGATACAGCTCGACTACGCTAATTCCCCGCAGAATAAGATCATATTGAAGAAATGGCTGGCACAGGCGGAAGGTCGGCGTGAATCTCCGCCGATCCGGCTGCTGTTCTCTAATTTCACCCACGAGGTCGTCACTCCGCGCTTGAAATGCGAGGGTGAGCAGGCACGCCGGATCGAGGCCGTCCTACTTGGCAGACTGGTTGGGCGCGAACTGTTCGACGATGATACGCCGATCCCACCGACATTCGACATGACGTGGCGCACACATGTCCGACCGTTCGGCATCGAGGCAACGATCACGCGGGCCGCGGGTCCCAACGCGCAGGGATTCCACATCGATCCGGTCATCAGCGACCTGGCCTCGGAGTTGGACAAGCTGCGCGGCGGATCATTCGGGGTTGATCGGGAGGCAACCATCTGTCATCGTGAGCTGCTGGAGGATGTCCTGGGGGATATTTTGCCGGTGCACATGGTCATGGGCAGCCTGCCCGGAGGGATCACCAACCCGCTCGTGCACCTGATGGGCATGGAAGCATATTACATGGCGATGTTCGACTGTCCTGACGCCGTACACGAGGCCATGGAGATGGCGACCCGGATCTACGAACAGTACTACGACTTCCTTGAGAAGGAGCAGTTGCTGCTCCCGACGAACGGCCTCACCCCTCTGGCCCAGGAATCCTTCGCCTTCACCGATGAACTCCCGGGCGACAGGGTGACGAAAACGACAGAGTGCTGGGGATTCCTCGAGTCGCAGGAGACGACTGCGGTCTCGGCGGATACATTCGGCGAGTTCGTCTTCCCGTACCAGCAGCGACTGGTCGATCGTTTCGGGCTGCTCTCCTACGGCTGCTGCGAGCGCGTCGACGCCATCTGGACGGAGTACCTTTCAAAGTGGTCAAAACTCCGCAAACTGTCTGTCTCCCCTTTCAACAATGAACCCCTCATCGGCGAGTTCCTGCGCGGTCGCCGGATCGTCTACTACTGCAAGCCGCGCGCAGAATTCGTGACCCATGCCGGTCCGCTCAACGACGAAGCGATCACCGCATATTTCAAGGGTGTCTGCGAGGCGGCGAGCGGCTGTATTTTCGAGATTGCGCAACGGGAGGTCGGGACGATCTTCGGCGATTTCGAGCGTGGCCGGCACTATGTGCGCCTGGCCAGGGAAGCCGTTGACTCCTACTGGCGCCCCTGACCTAGGCAATTTCAAAAATACAATAAAACGGTTGTTGCGGAAATATACCCGTTGGAGTCCAAACTTTAGTTTGTCTTGGTATTCAATAAGTTACTCAAGCTAAAGCTTGTACTCCAACGTAAGAAATTAGCTCAATAGAGGCAATTGCCTCATTCTATTAGCATCATTTAGCGCTACATCGGTGCCATGCCAATGCCGTTAACTTAAGAAATAACACGTTAATGTCTCGCGTGTTATATCCTGATGATGAATCCTGAAGGGATTGAGTAATACAGCCTGTGGTTTCAACCACAGGACATATATGAAAAAATGATTCGTCCTGTAGGGACGGAGTATACCCTGCCCCTTCAGGGCAAAATAATTTTGAGATAGCCGGAAACACTGAACTTCTCACAAGCCTGAAAAGAGGAACGGCCGATGCCAAGGCAAGGAGAGGGCGCTTTGTCAAATAAAAATTCCCCGAGGCTTCGCCTGCGGAGAATTTTTATACCTATGCCGCTTTCGGCGGAACTGTCCTTATCTGCTTATGAGAATCATGGCAGCAGCATCCGCAGCTCACGAGTGCGCCGACCTTATCGTTGATTGTCCCTATAGATTCCGGAACGCTCAGCACGTCGCATTCGCTTCCGAGAATGAAGGGATGATTCACTTCCTTCATTTTCCTGACAAGTTCCAGCGATTTCTCGATGACCTGTCCCTTTGTGATCTTTTCATCCGAATAGAAGTGTTTCGAAGGAAGATTCCCATAGAGAACAGTGGTCTTCGGAACAATCCTGGCATCCTCCCAGAGCTTTCGCGAACTTCCAAGGCTCAGCATTGCCGGATCGAGCTTCACAAACTTTTCAATCATATGGTCGGTAAGCTCTCCGCAGTCATGCAGAATCAGATCTACGCCGTGCTGATCGAGAAGTTTCTTTATTTCAAATGCATAATCCATCACACAGCGATCAAATACGTCCGAACCTTCCTCTATCTGGGTTGGCGAGATATAGATCTTGTTGGCGGCAGGTTCGCACATGATTATGGCCTTTGCGCCAGCCTTTATCTGCTTGGTGATGTATTCTTTGATGACAATGGAAGCGAGGTCAAGGCACTTTTTCACTGTCCCTACAGCTTCTTCCTCTTCAGCCTTCACACCCATTCCGAGTAGATAAACAGCAGTGATTGGATCGGACATGAGCTTTGTCATCAGGGAAAAAGTCCCAATGCACATTCCGACCGGAACAAGTTCCGTTTTTTCTGTTATGTATCTGACAGCCCCGCATGTGGCATCAATCCTTGGAAGAGAGCTCTTAGGAAGTTCATTCCTCACTTTTTCGATCATTTCATCGGTCGGCGTAGTCTCGAAATGAAAGGTATCGACATTGTCCTGGGGCACGCCAAGAATGTCCAGAAGGAGCGCCTTCTCAAGCTTCAGATCCATCAAAGGGAATGCAAGAGGGGCGTTAAAACGCCTTGAGGCCTCTTCGACGGCCTTTCCAAGAAGGATGCCGTCAAGCATGACTTTTTTAGGATCATTCTTCTCGTGGACGACAAGGTCTGTTCCGATAGGGAAAGCCGCGCCCGATTTAGCAAGATTCAGATAAAATTCTCTATTCATAATTGCCTCCAATGTTCTTTGTTTGGACATAATATTACCAATATACTTACGCTTTACTTGTAAAAAGGCTTAATTAATTAGTAATATTATGCAATTATGGCAAGATATAGGATTTAAAGAGTCTTAACTGTATGGAAACGGAAATGGGAATTTATTTTGTGAGGTATTTTCTTAAGTAGGACGGTTTTCAAACCGTCAACAAAATCGTCGGGTTAAAACCCGACATACTTATCAGAAGCTCTGGCCCTTCTTGCCAAGGTTGAAGAGTTCCTTGACTTCCTTTTCAGGAAGTGCCTTGGTGAAGATGGCAAGTTCATCGATCATGCCCATATAGGATCCTACATATCCCTTGCCGATTAAAATGTTTAGTTTGGAAGCTTTGATGTTAGGAATCTCCAGAGCTGTCTCCGAAGAAATCTCCCCATTTATATACCAGATGACTTTTGCCGTTTTCATGTCTCTTACGACGGCGATATGGTTCCATTTGCCTGGAATCAAAGCCTTTGAACTGTTGACTCCGGTGTAGCCTCCTTCAATGTCCTTCCCCGTAGAACCATAGAAGAAATTCACCACTCCGGAAGATTCAATCGTCATCGTACCTTCACCCCCGTAACTCTTGTTGAACGGATTGCGTCTTTCTGCAAAATCCACTGGATCAAGCCACATCGCTATGGTCAGGTTCCCGTCCAGCGCCAGGCTTTTTGATTCCTTGACCTCGATAAAGCTTTCCTTGCCGTTGAAATCAACCGCATCGCCAGCCATCCCCTTCACAAACCTGGCTCCGTGGACGATCCCGTAGTTCCCCTGTCCGCTCAAGTCGGAAATCACAGTAGTGCCACCTCTCTTGATGGCAGTGTTCTTTTCGAAACTGAAGGCGAGAACCGCCCCTTTCGGGAGATTTGCAGATGAATGCTTCACGCCTGCTGCGGAATTCGCAAGATCGATCTTCTTTTCAATTTTTATCTTCTCAAGGCTGGCCAGCGAAGGCAGTATCTTCTCATACCAGTAACACGCCCTTCCGCTAAGTTCATTCTGCAGCAGCCTGTAGTCCTTGTCCTCCGAAAGGCTCCACCAGCCGTCGGCAAGCTGTGTCATTACATTCACTTCCTCCGGATTCTTCAATTCTTCCAGGGCAAGCTGCCTGATCTTCTCATCCATTCCCCTGGCGAGCATTGGAATACCCTTCTCCCATTTGTCCATAATGAAGCAGTAGAACTTCCCCGCCGCGAAGTTCGCAGCAGGATCATCGGGCACGGTCTTCAGCTTCTCAAACGCCCCGGCAACCAGCGAATATTCCTTCTTGAACGACTGGGCCTCCTTGCTGTATTCCCTGATATCGTTGAGAAGTTCGTTATTGTTCGCCTTTTTCGCGGCTATGGAGGCTGAATTCAAGTTCTTCAGGGCGTCGTCGAACAGCTCGTTTTGAAATGAGCTCCTGTAACATTCAAGATACGCCTTGGCAAGGGCAACAAGATCCTCAGGCAGCTTCGCGAACTTCTCAGTTTCGGCAAGCTCCTTTCCGGCCAGTTCAAACCTGCTGATCTTGAAGACTTTTCCCATCTCCTTCAACGTACTCATCACCAAAGCCGCGTCCCCGGTCAGAGAATAGACCTGTGCGGACTCGATGAAGAAGGCATATCTTACCGGAGCCGGATGCTCGTTTTTCTTCGCTTCCCCCAGCAGCTCTTCCGCCAGTCCGCGCCTGGCCTTTGCGTCAGTGGGCTTATACCTTGCGGCGTAGATGCCCTTGATGTCGGCAACCGCCTTCTTAATCTCGGCTTCAGGGGGGACGTCGATCCTTGCAACTTTCCTTGCAGGAGGATCCTCCTGCCCTTTTTTCTGCCCTTCCTCTTTAACGTTCAAATCATCCAGGATGTTGATGTCCTTGAGATCAAGGGCCCTGTTGACTTTGGGCATCTTGTCATTGGCCGGAGCGGGCGCCTTGTCCTGGGCAGACATGCACAGCGAAAATAATATTGCCGCTGAACATGCAATACCCAGAAATGTCTTTTTCAGTTTCATGCTAGATATTCTCAATGTTTTATAAAAATAACTGATTGCAAAATTCAAATTTTAAAGGAGCGCGGGTTTTTTACCACGCCGAATGGCTGTGGTCTAACCCGCGAGTTGGCGGACAGGAATGTCCGCCCTCCGTTATTTTGGAATTCCTAAACTATCTCAATCATTTCTCCAGGGATATTTTCCCAGGCCCTATGACATATATCGGGGAATTCCTGATCTTGGCCTTGAGAATCCCGGACGTGTCAGGCCTTAACGCCGATTCCAATTCCTCTCCCATATATCCGAACCGTTCAACTATATCCCCTTCAACCTTCAATTTCACGTCCTTTTCGGCGGTCTGCGTCCATATCGCCCATCCTGCAAGACCATCCGGGCGTTTCCAGGACATCATGCATATCCCTTCTTTCCGCCATTCCGTAGAAGTGTTCACGGAACCGGCCGGTCTCGCCTTGACCAGCGCCTTGAAAGAGATAAAAGAGGGCTTTGCACTCAAATCCTTGTGCAATATTCCAAAGTTGTCCTCGTTGTACCCCCAGTCATTCTCCGCCGCCCTTAACTCATACCAGAACACTTTTTCAACTCCTGCCTGCAATGCAATGAGATAGGTCCGCGGCAGATATTTCGACTGCATCTCCTCGCTCACGAAAAACGGATTCAACGTCGACACTATCACAGCACCTTTGTCCTTCAACAGATATACCGCCGCCGCCGTCCCGTTATATGCCCCGTTTGAAACCCTTATTATCGGAATGAACTTGTCTCCTTCGGCCAATGCATCGCCGTTGAGGAAGCGTGACGCCTTTCCAGCTTTCTTCTCGTTGATCGGGATGATATCCTTGAATTCGTCCGCAATCTCCATCCTGTTCGTGTCATTGGGAATTCCCGCCTTGGTCCAGAACGCCTCCCATCCTATACGGAGCCTTTTCCTGAAGCTCTCATCGGCCATCTTCTGCTCCCAGACGCCGTCCTTGAACCTTTTCTCATAATAAAGAGGAACGCCGTTCCACAAGAATAATACGCCGCCCGCCTTCAAATATTTCTCAATGGCGTCAAAATAATCTGCAGGAAAGCTCTCCGACGGATTCATTATGAGTAGATTGTTCTTCCCGGCGTCCAGAGAGGAAATCTCCTCAAGCTTTATCCTCTTGAAACTGTTTGTCTCCCCGACAAGCTTCCTGAAATAGCCATCGTCCATGTCGGAATCCTCCAGGAACTCCGGATCCGAGATTATAGCAGCATTCCAGCCCTCGCATTTCGGATCAACAGACTTCAGCCCTGCCTTCAGGATATGTTCCGGCATGACCGGAAGCCTGTGCGTCGGATAGCCAACTTCCGTTATCCACATCGGTTTGCCCTTGTCTCCATATTTCTCCATCAAAGCGGAAAGCTTCCTGATATCCTCATACAGGTTTCCCGCCTCCGGTGACTTTGACCGATAAGGATGGAAGTTCATGATATCGAAGTAATCCTTGCCTCCCGCCTTGTAGACTCCCTCTATGAAATCAAACGGCATTCCGGCAAAACCCCCTATGAGGACCTTGAGTTCCGGATCTATTTTCTTTATCTCCTGGTAAGTTGCCTTCAGAAGCGTCACATAGTTTTCCGGGTTCGGCTTCTCGCGCCACATGCCATCACCGTTCTGCTCGTTCCAGACCTCCCAGTACCTGAGGCTGGTCTGGTATCTTGTAACAGTCTTCCTTACATATTCGAGCCATTCATCCAAATGCTTGTAGGCGGGCGTTGCCCAGGCGACATCATAATCAAGTATGGGAAGAACTTTTATTCCGTTTGCTTCGGCCCAGCCGACCGTCTCGTCCAGATGCTTGTAATTCCATTCGCCCTTTTTACGTTCGACCCCTGACCAGTCGAAATCGGTGCGCACCCAGCGGATCCCCGCGGTGTCAAGCATCGACAGTTCCTTCCTGGCGAAATTCTCATGCTCCCCGCCCCTGGAAACATGCTCGCATATCCCGTATGCCGAGTCCTCCGTCCTGCATCCGCACATGAACACGATTCCCGCCAGAACTGCAAAGATCGCAATTTTACTATTAGTTTCAAAGCAACATGGATTTTTAAAAAAAAGGAGGGCGGACATTCTTGTCCGCCAATTCGCGGGTTGGAAAACCCGCGCTCCGCTAAAGAAGAGATTCTTCAAGACGATAATGATACGATTGGTTATTCCTTTACACATAACTCCCCCCGTTTCAAATGTGATTCTTTTCTTCAGCTATAAGCCCGATCAATATGAAAAGTCCGGCAATCACGCAGAGCAGCCAGATATTGCTGAGCTGTCCCATGTATTTGACCAAGACTTTCCCGATGATCAGGGCGATGAATCCGTATCCGACCGCGCAAAGCGCAACAAAAGTCCCAAACCTCACGAAAAAGTTCTCCTTCTTGATCTTCTTCATAAGCGCCTTGTTGATGTCGCCCCCGTATACGCTCAGCACCGTCCCCACGAACACAAGCATTATCTCCATGAGATGCCCGCGTACCAGCCTGAAAAAATCCTCAATGAACGGATTAAATAAATCCATGTGTTTCTCCTAATGTAACTCGGGCATTCCTGCCCGAGATTTAAATGTAACACAGGTATCCTTCGATAAACTCAGGACTGGTCTTGCCTGTGATCTTTTCTAGTTTCAATCTTCAGATTCTCGGGCAGGAATGCCCGAGTTACTTCAAAATCTTCTCTATCCCCTCCAGCTCCTCCTTCGAAAACTCCAGGTTCTTCGTGCAGGCCACGCAGTCCTCGACCTGTTTCACCGAACTCGCGCCGATCAGCGCGGACGTCACTGTCTTCCTCCTCATCACCCAGGCAAGCGCCATCTGGGCAAGCGTCTGGCCTCGTGCCTTCGCAATTTCATTGAGAGCCCTGGCCTTCGCAACTTTTTCCTCTGTTACATTGTCCTTCTTGAGGAATGTCCCTGCCTTCGACGCCCTCGATCCCTCCGGTATTCCCTTGAGATATTTGTCAGTAAGCATTCCCTGTGCAAGTGGCGAAAACACTATGCAGCCGATCCCCTGGGCGTCCAGGACGTCAAGCAGTCCGTCCTCTTCCACCCATCTGTTGAACATGCTGTAGCTGGGCTGGTGGATCAGGCATGGAACTCCGAGCGACTTCAACATCTTCGCCGCAAACCCCATCTGCTGGGATCTGTAGTTCGAGACTCCGGCATATATCGCCTTTCCCTGGCGCACGGCCTGTTCAAGTGCCGACATCGACTCCTCTAGCGGAGTGTCCGGATCCGGCCTGTGGTGATAGAAGATGTCAACATGATCGATCCCCATCCGTTTCAGGCTCTGCTCCAAACTTGCAAGGATGTATTTCCTCGAACCCCATTCGCCATAGGGACCGGGCCACATGTAATAGCCAGCCTTCGTGGAAATCACGAGTTCATCACGGTATCCAGCAAAGTCCTTCTTCAGTATTTTGCCGAAGTTGATCTCGGCAGATCCGGCGGGCGGACCGTAGTTGTTAGCAAGATCGAAATGCGTTATGCCAAGGTCGAACGCCCTCTTCAGCATCTTCCGGCAGTTCTCGAAATCATCCACTCCTCCGAAATTGTGCCAGAGCCCCAGCGATATCGCCGGCAGTTTCAGTCCGCTGCGTCCACAGCGGTTGTATTTCATATCCGCATACCGGTTTTCCGCCGGAACGTATTTCTTGATGCTTTTTTTCATCTGTTTCCCCTTCTTTAATATAAGTAGGACAGGCTTTCCAGCCTGTTCATCTGATTGAAATGACGGGCTGGAAAGCCCGTCCTACCTTTAATCAATTCCGCTTAAGTTAATTCAGTATTGTATGTTTTCAATTTTAAATTTTCCTCAAGGAGCGCCGGTCTCCAGACCGGCTTATCTAATGCCGACCTGGAGGTCGGCGTTCCTTTTTTCAAAAGAGGATGTGATTAGTGTATTTCGTGGTTTATATTTCCCCATGAATTTCAATCTCGAAAATCTTGTCTCATCTAAATTCGACCGCGTCGTAGCCGCCGAACCCGGCGGACACGGCAAGGCCGTCATCTACATCCGCAACGGCGACAAGCTCGAAAAGAAGGAAATCCCGTTCCATCCCTTCTTCCTGCTTTCAAATCCGTCAATCCTTAATGGCTCCAACCTTGATTTTGAAACCGTGAAGCTAAAGGGCGACGCCGTCTTCTGCTATCTTGCGAAGTTCGCAAATTCCGCCGATTACGACAGCGCCGTCAAATACCTGAAGAAGTCCACGGGCTTCAATCCGACTTCTCCGTCAGCTCCCTTCCGTCTTTTCAACGACGACACACAGCAGCTCCTGACCTCTGAACAGTTCAGGCTTTTCAGGAAAATGACCTTCGACGAAACACGCAGGCTCCAGTTCGACATTGAAACACTGATGACAGAAAAATTCGAGTTCCCGAATCCCGAACGCGAAGGCGACAAGATCGCGATGATCAGCATGTCCGACAATACCGGCTGGGAAAAACTTCTCGTCCTCGAAGAACCGTATTCCGAAAAGGAACTACTGGAAAAATTCGTTGAAACGATCAATGAACGCGATCCAGACATACTCGAGGGACACAATATCTTCCGTTTCGATCTTCCTTTCATCCAGACGCGTGCAAAACGCCACAAGGTCAAACTCAATCTCGGACGCGACGGCAGTACCGTATCCAGCAGGCCGTCACGTGTCTCCATCGCGGAACGCACCGTGAACTACACGAGGTTCGACATCTACGGACGCCATATCATCGATACTTTCTTTCTCGCGCAGTTCTACGATGTGAGCTACCGCGAACTCGAGGATTACGGCCTCAAGTCAATCGCACGGCATTTCGGGGTCGCAGCCAAGGACAGGACATATATCGAAGGCGATGAAATTTGCTCGATGTTCAAGAAAAACCGCGAACTCCTGAAGAAATATGCGATGGACGATGCCAGGGAGACGCGCGCGATCGCCGAGATCCTTTCCCAGAGCTATTTCTACCAGACACAGCTCATTCCCTATTCATACCAGAACTGCGTGGTCCGCGGAAACGCCACCAGGATCGATGCGATGCTGGTCGCCGCATATCTGGAGAAAGAACAGTCAATCCCGGTCCCGGAAGGAAGCCGCGGTTTTGCCGGTGCCTTGACCGAGGCGTTTTCATCCGGAGTCTTCGAGAATGTATGGCATTGCGATATCCGCTCGCTCTATCCCTCGATCATCCTGGCCGAATCCTGGGTCCCGAAAAGGGACAGTTTAAAAATATTCTCTTTTTTCCTTGAACGGCTCAGGGAGTTCCGCCTCCTTGCAAAAGACGCTGAAAAAGCCGCAGACACTGAGGAAAAAAGAGAATATTTCTATTCATTGCAGTCGACTTTCAAGATCCTCATCAACTCATTCTACGGTTATCTGGGATTCTCACAGGGCACTTTCAACGACTATACGATGGCGGAATCAGTGACCGGAAGCGGAAGAAGCATTCTCAGTTCCATGGTGAAGTTCCTGAATGACAGCAAGGCGAATGTGATCGAGATCGACACGGATGGTATTTATTTCCAGCCGCCTGCCGACGTTAAAAGTCCGGACGCGATGAAGGAAAAGATCCAAAAGATCCTGCCGAAGGGGATCGAAGTCGAACTCGATTCAGTCTATCCTTCGATGTTCTGCTACAAGAGCAAGAACTATGCAGTCCTTTCCAAGGATGGGGAAATTTCAATAACCGGTGCGGCACTGAAGTCACGCGGACTCGAGCCGTTCCAGCGCGAATACATGAAGAAGATCATCGCGTACCTGCTGAAGGAGGATTTCGATTCAATAGAGAAAATGACCGCCGAATGCAAGTCAGCCATCGAAACGAGGAAATGGCCGCTTGCGAAGTTCGCAAAATCCGAGACGCTCCAGGAATCACTCGACGCATATAAACGCGGGATCAATGAGGAGAACGGTAAACGGAGTGCCGCCTACGAGCTGGCGATCAAGTCCGGACGCGACTACCGCGCAGGCGACCAGATCTCCTTCTACGTTACCGGCACGAAGAAGAACGTGTCGGTCGTCGACAACTCATGCCTCCTGAAGGACGCCCCGACAACGCGCGATGAAAATGTCCTATATTACCTCGCCAAGCTAGACGACCTCTACAAGAAATTCTCGCCGTTCATAACGAAGAAGAATCCAGAGCACGACAATGAACCGGGATTGGGATTCTAGTAACTCGGGCATTGCTGCCCGAGAAAATAATTTATTCCTCGCACAAAGACACAGAGGCACTAAGTATAATTCTTTTACGTCAGACGCTCCGGTCTGACCGTTGGAGTGCGTGTGACGAAGTCACCGCTTTTCTATTTCCCAATATTCCATCAAAAGCGCAGACTGTATAAGATTCCGTCTGCGCACTCCGACGGATGAGTCCTCATCTGGAGGACTCATCGTGAAAGCATTTGAATTGATCTTCTAGGCATATTCTACGCCAAATCCGCCAATTGGACCTGCGGTAAGAATAACGTAATATCCGGGTTGTGAAATGCAAGGGAAAAAGAGTGTGGTACAGGCGTTTGCCACGTCGAATGACTGTGGTCCCACCTGTAATTTTTGGGAGCGCTGGCATCTTGCCGGCAAATAGTAGTTTAATCCTATTTCAATGATTGCTTAATCCGATCCGGATGACGGCGCAGATCCAGAATCCTGTAGACCACGACCAGATCACTGTCAATCTTATAGTAGATGGCGTAGGGGAATCTTTTGGACAGCTGAGGAAAGGATCTTTATCTTCATTCAAAACGCTTCCTCAGATTGCGTTTTGCAGTAGCCCAGTCAGTGGCTTTCTCCTGACCGGAGGCAACTCGAGCCTCGGTCTCCTTCAGAACTTCCCCATGCCACGCAGGTGACTCGATGTTTGCATCATCCTTGGATAAATCAGCCCATATGGCCTCCATTGTCTGGAGCTTCTCCTTACGGGACATCTGTGCAATTTGTATGGTGCTTGTCATAGGAGAATATTATATCATCACAGCCTGCCGTTTTCAATATCTTTGCCATAAACTACAGGCATACTTCGACCATGCTAGTTCGACGGATTCGACAAGCTCACCGCAAGCAAGCTCACTACAGGTCAGTACAGGTCTTGCCTGTGATACATTGTTAAGAATTGCCCCGAGTTCCGAGCCTCAGGGCGCTACATTTCTTCATTCGAAATTGGAAGTTCGATGTTCAACCTGTCCGCCATAGCTTCTCAGCGACGGCGGATGTTCGATGTTCAAGAAATTACAGGCGAGCCGCCTGTACCACATTGGAAAAATTATTGCCGGCAAGATGCCGGCGCTCCACAATTCGGTTGGCGGTTTGAAAACCGCCCTACTTAAGGGAGACCTTCACCACCGCTCCATCTTTTGCGAGTTTCGCAGGCTGGGTCACGGTCTTGCCGTCGCGTGTGACTGAGATCTCGTAGTCTCCCATGAATCCGCGTGTCTTGAACTGACCATCGGCTCCGGTTTTCCCGTCCACGTTCGTCCACCACTGCTTGAAGACAAGGTTTATGAAGACCTGTCCGCTGGGCTTGACGCTCCAGTCCTTCCTGAAGATCGGCGCGTTCCTGCGGTGGTGCTGTCCGTCCCAGAAGCCCCACATGACGAAAGTATTTATGGCGGGATGACTGAAGCACGTGATGAGGAAATCCCTGGTGATGTCGGACTGCAGTTCTTCATCATCAATCGCCACGTCGAATTCCGTGATGCTGATCGTGCCGAACTCGGCGAAGCGGTCAAGCTGCTGGAGCATCCTTGGCGGCGGAGTGAGTCCTCCTCCCCAGTGCGACTGGATGCCGATGCCGGACAGAGGCGCTCCGTTGTCCTTCAGAAATTTCAGGAACTTGTAGAAATCCTCCTCGCGGCTGAACGAGAGGTTCCCTGCTCCACCGTCCGAGTTCAACAGTTTGTTTTCGTTGACAACCAGTCTTGTATCCGGATCAATCTCGTGTGCGAGCTTGAAATAGTCGAGGAAACATTCCATCCCCATCAGGTTCTGGTAGTCGAAATGGGACATAGCCTCGTTGATCAGATCCCATTCGAAACAGACGCCCTTCAATGCGGTCATCTCGTCGCGGATATGTTCAAGCTGGAATTCCTGAAGTCCTTTCAGATCCTTGCGGTAACGGTTCATGATTTCCGGCTTCTCCTTGGCGTACGGAAGACGGTCGAGCTGGCACCAGACGAGAGTGTGTCCGCGCACCGGAATATTGTGATCACGCACCCATTTCGCGGCCTTGATCGCCTGCTCGCGCTTCTCGAGCCATGGCTCCCATTTCATCCCGCTCTCGCTGACAGCCACATTGAAAAGTTTAAGGAACTCTTCGCGGTAGCGCTTGGAATCCTCATCATCCCAGAAGAAACGAGGATCTGCGTATGCGGATCCGAATCCGAACAGATGCCGTTTCATCTTCACGCTGACCTGCGCGTCGGTAACAGGCTTCCCTGCTTCGTCAGTCACCTGCACAGAAAGATCAGACTTGCGTATTTTCTCGATGCGTTCAAACGCCTCCTTGCGCCATGCGGCATCCAGTTCGCGTCCCTCGTACGTTTGCACCTTTCTCGGCAGATCCTTCAATGCGACTCCTTCGGGATATTTGACCAGCTTGACATCGGCGATGTCGACGATCTGCGGCGGAAGCCCCTGGTTCAATGTCAGGGTCAGTTCACCGGGCCCGAATTCCTTGACCTGCTTGGAAAAAACGTCCATCGGGAAATAGAACTTCTGCCAGTTCTTTGACACCGCCACCGAAGCGTTCCTCGCAGAGCCTGTCTGCTTCATGGAGAAGAATTTCATATTTATCTGACTAACATTGATATCGTTGTTGACCTGTTCGGCGCGGGCATAGAACGTCAGCATCAGGGCATCTGAAACCGTGACCTTCGCAGTACTCGGGGTCACCGCCTGGAACAGGTAGTCGCGGTCCGTCTTCTTCTTGCTTTCCATGCGTATCGCCTTCTTAAAAGGCATTCCTTCCACGTCAACCACGCTCATGATCCCAACATCCGGACCGCCGTTCTTGAGCTTCCAGTTTTCAGGCTGGGCGTTGACAACCTCGGTGCCTTTTGGCAGCTTTGCGAGGATCTCCTCGAACTTGGGGTTCTCCGCAGGTTCAGCAGCAAACATGGATACCGCACACAGGCCTATCAGCCCCGAGTAAACAATTGACATTATCGAGCGCATAGGAACTCCTTGGAAAAGTTAAATTTAGTGTTTTACTTGACTTCAATTTAAAGCGGTTTAAATTAATTGTCAAGCGAATTCCATTTATATTATGTTATATTCTCAGGATGGTGCAGTTTATGAATATAAGATCCGATATGATTCCGGCGAGAAAACCTTATTTTCCAATGTTCCTCGGAAACGGAATCGACCAGCTGCTGATCGGCCACACCGGAGCAATGGGAGGTGGCGGTTCACATGAACAATGGTGTTTCGACAACGCCGTCCTCACCGGCTGGTTCAAGGCCGACCGGCGCGGCACAAACTCAAAGCGCCTGATCAATCTTCTGCAATCCGGCTACACGGTCCAACATGGAGTCAGGGCCCTTGGTCTCGATTCCTTCGATCAGAATTTCGATCCTGAAACCGCCACTCTCCGCACCAGCTGCAGCTATGGCGAAGCCTTGGTAAAAGTAACGACATTCCTCACAAATACCCACTGTCTTGTCCACAGATTCGAAGTTGTCTCCGCCAAAGAAGGAATCTCCCTCCAGTTCTTCGTGAAAAAACCTTCCTTCTGGTGGAGCGTCGCATCACTCCCGGACCAGATGGACATCACAGATACAAAAAAAATCAGGCGCAGCAGCCTCCTGTATAAGCTCCAAGGAAAGAACTCCAGAGCGCTTGCGCTCCTCCATGCCGACCTTAGGTCTGCAAAAACAGCAACATGTTTCAATCGCAGCCACGGTATCGAAATACCAATCCGGGTCAAGACGAAATTCACCATCTATCTCGAATGCGTCGACTCGATAGATATGGCAAGCGGCTCGGAACTGCCACGCATATCCAGGAATTTCTCCTATTCCCGGATATTGCAGCACCACGTCTCCGAATGGCGAAAGTTCAATTCATCTTCAAACGTCACATTGGCTCGCAAGGATCTTTCCGACATCTATACCGCGAGCCTGCATGTACTCCGTGCGCACCAGCATCCGGAAGGAAGCATCAGCGTTGGCGGTTATCCACTCATGTGGTTCAGTGGAATACAGTCCTTCGACTACAGCTTTGGCGTGATGGCATTCCTAAGCGCAAACCGGATTACCGAGGCCGAAAAGATGATCGAGTTCTGGAAAAACAAGCTCCCTGCCCTGAAGAAATTTGCGAAATCCGCAGGTTTTCCCGGCGCATATTATCCCACAGAGATCACGGTAAACGGGAAAGCAATCCATCCGCTGCCCGAAAATCCTGATGAAAGACGAGAGACTATCATCAGATCGAAATTCTTCCTGACTGCAATGATCGCACTCCAGACATGGCAGCTATATCTCCATACCGGCAGGAAGGATCTCCTGAAAAAATACTGGCCCTGCATCATGGAACCTCTGAAATTCATACTCGCTGCGGGAGTGAGGGAATTCAAGGATCATGCCGAGATCATAAGTTCGAGCGGACCTAACGGCAAGGAGCGCAAGAATGGAAAAGTCCTGCTCTATCCGAATCCTCTCAGATCACTTCTGACGACCATTGCAACCCTCGAAGCTGCCATCAAAGGATCTGAAATCCTCGGACTCAAAACTGATCCTTCATGGTCGCGACTCCTGCAAAAACTCCGGAATGGATATGATCTTAATCGCTTCAAAGGGCTCATACATCTGGCAAAGAATCCCAAGATGGGAATCAGCGCGGACGGCTATTGCATCGGAATGTTCGACTGCATTGGCGACAAGCGCACACTTCTTTATGACATCAGTCATCTCACCGGCAAACATGGTTTCATGCGCTGGCCCGACCACGGATATCCTGTGGTCCCATGGTTGCATTTCAATTATAGCGCTGCACTTTCAAAGATGGATATGCCGGGAGCCGCCACTCTTCTCGACAAAGCTGTGCCATTCACGACTTCTCTTTTCGCGTTCCCGGAAGGCGTCAGGCCCGACGGTGTATTCTGGAAAAACTGGTATCCGAGCGTACATGGTTCCTTCGTTCACGCCTTCAATCTCCTGCTCCTCCGTTCAAAGGACTGCATGATTGAAATATTCCCGGAATATCCTTTGAAATGGGGTGATGCCGAATTCAGGAATCTGAGGACAGCTCCAGGCCTGCTTGTCAGCGCCTCCCGCAGAAATAGCTCTGTCAGGGCGGAATTAAAAAATGATTCCGACAGGAAACTGGACCTGCAGGTCCGCCTTGGCAAATCCCCGGCAAAGAGGATTACTCTCAAATCAAACGGAATCATCTCGGTGAAATAACCGGCAGGCTATTCTCCATCTCCGTTCTTGTTCTTGTGGAGCACTGGCGCTTGCCGTGGCATAGAATTCTACTATTTGCTCTTATGTCTCTGATAACCAACCATCCAGCAATCCAATCATCCATCCATTCTATTCCCAACCTGTTTCTTGCGCTCGGAGATCGCAAACTACTTTAAAAAAACATCGACGAAAACATTTGTTATAAAATTTCCGTCCGGAATTTTATTCCATCACCAGCTTGAATGTCTTGCTTCCTGCTCCGGCGGCGGGAACCGTGACCTGCGCTTTCCCGTCATTCAGCTCGATCGAACCAGCCATCCTCTTCTGCAATGCCAGCTTTGCTAGCGGGATCGAAATCTCCAGCGTAAATCCCTTGTTCATCTCATCCTGGCGCGCTCCCGCATCCACCAGCGTGGCGGTGACAGGCAGCCACTTTGCGGGATCCGCAAGTACGGCACCGTCAAGAGCCACATTCAGTGCTCCGTCCGCCTGACGCTTTATCACCAGCTCGTTCTTGTCCATCTTCAGGACAAGCTTCGCGTTTGCGTTTCCTACGGGCAGCGAGTCTTCAGGTGCGGCAAATGCTACATACAGGTTGGCGGAATCCGCCATCATGTAGAATATCCCCCATGGATTCGCGTTGCCGACAATCAGCGGGTTGGCCCTTGCCCAGTTGCGGAGATTGATGTCGCCATCATACGTCCAGTCCTCGACATTTCCGTCTATTTTCACTTCCCTGGCATCGACAATCGAATATGTGAGTGCGCCAAGTTCGCGCCTGAATTCCATTCCCATGTCCTTCGCCACGCAGAGTCCGATCGCGGCCGTCGGATTCCAGGTGTCGTCAAAACCTGTGACCCAGCGGCGCTTGCCGTCAATCTCGTAATACCTGATCACCGGATTGTAGTTGTCGTCGTCAAAGATGTCGTAGTGCATCGAGGCCTTCTTGCCGGCCGCGGCGATCTTTGAGTCGGGGATGTTAATCGAAGGCAGGGTCGGAGGATTCACGGCCTTGCAGAACCCGCCGGCCTCCATGATCTTCGTGAAATTGGCCGTGCCCATCTCGTAGAGACCGGGAACTTCAGCCGACACCATGAACGTCGTAAAATGCCTGACCATCTTTGTCGCAATCTTCTTCCCGTCGATCTCTCCGTTCTCCTCGAGGGCATACACGACGACATCCTTCATCTGCTGGAGCTTCGGATCAGCCTTGTATTCCTTGTGCGAGACAACTGCGAGCTTCGCATCATCCGGTTTTTCCGCGACCTTGAATCCGAATGTCCCGAGTGTTTCCTTTATCTCATCGGACTTCGTATAGACGGCGCCAGGGTTCCTTGCGCTCTTTTCATCGAGCAGACGTGCAAGCTCAAGAAGAATCTTTTTCGCGCGTGCATCGTCTAAGAAATGCTTTTCCAGCTGCAGCTGGCAGAATATCGCGTTCCCCTTCGCCATCTCATAACGGAGGCACGGGACATCTTCGAATCTCGTCCCCGTGAAAAGTTTTTCTATCGACGGCGGAATCTGCTCTGCAGGCATCGGCATTATGTATGTGCCGAAGTAGCTGCGCCCAATTCCTCCGGGATAATCATAGGAGCTTATTCCGCTGGCAATCAGTTTCTTGTTCTGCGCCGATGAATACGAGCTGGTTTCAGTAGGCGAAGGTGTCACGTATCCGAGACCGAGGATGTCCGCGAACGACACCTTGCTCTGCGCAAGAACGAGAATCTTCTGGTCACCTGTCCTCATCAGGGCCTCCATCTGCGACTTGTCGCCAAAGCCAAGCGTATCCTCTCCTATCAGCAGGGGAGAAGTTCCAGCTTCAAGCTTGTCAACCGCCTGCACCGTGATTCCCGCGGCCTTCAACACCGACTGCAGGGCTTCGCTTCCCTTGTAGAGCCTGACAGTCAAGGCCTGTCCATAGCTCGCATCATCCACGACCTGCGCCGGAGTCTCATTCACAAACTCCTTCTCGCCGCCATAGCTGATCTTTACGATGAGCAGTCCCTGCCCTGCTGTCTTCGCACCTGGAACTTCAATCTTTCTGGTCATGGTCTGGCCGGCGGCCAGAGTTTCCGCGAACTTCGCAACCGGCATCTCTTCTGATCCGATTTTGAGCGTTATGCTCACGTCATATTTCTTCTCCGATCTCGTGTCGTTTGCCAGGAAGAGGTTCCTTTCAGTTTTCACTTTTTTGCTGAAGACCTGCGATCTCTCGAACCATAGCCCGGCCACCTTGCCATAGAACCTGTTGCAAGCCTCAACGAAGATCGGATTGACCTGCTTGTCCGAAGGCTTGAAAGTGTTTATCTCGTAGCGGTCATCCATCTTCACCGGATTGAAAGAGGAAATTGCGAACTTCGCATTTTTCGGCACATCCTGTCCGAGCATCTCCAGACCGTGCTCTATCTGGTGGAACGGGAAGAATCCCGCGCCGCCGTTGACGCGCATCAAGGTCATCTTGTCCTCGAGGCAGCGCACCCATTCCCGGTTGAATCCTTCGACGGTGAAGGTAGTCCTCGGAAGGGTAAGTATCCTTTTCCCGGAACCGATCCAGAATTCCCCGAATATCGATGGTGTCTCCTTCTTCTTCATGAAATCGAAGACCTGGTCGTAGTTCTCGCGGTTGTGGAAATGGCGGATCATCGGGTTGCGGTACTCGAAACCGGATCCGGACTGCTCGACAGGACGCGTCTTGTCGATGTCCTTCACGATCTCATCGAGCTTGACCCAGAAATCATGCCATTCCGGACTGCCGATGATGTATTCGTTCGCCGTATCCCAGATAATTGTGGACGGATGGTTGATGTCGCGCCATACCCATTCGGAAAGCTCCTTCTTCATCGTCTCGATGAAAAGATTTCCCGCTCGGTAGTTTGCGAAGCGTCCACCTGTCCATAGCCCGCTCTGGTTGATCGCCAGGATCCCTGCGCGGTCGGCCGCACGCAGCTGTGCCGGCCAGGCTGGGATATGGTGGAAGCGCACGGCGTTCACGCCAAAATGCTTCTTGAGCGCCATCAGATATTTGTAGTTGAACTCCTCGTCAGTCCGCGGCCAGGCGTCCAGGCACTGAGGCTCATACGAAAGACCGAAGAGCCGGACAGGACTGCCGTTGAGTACAATGTCTCCGCCCTTAATGGAAATTTCGCGGAATCCGAAAGTCTGTTCCTGCACAGTCTCCTTGCCTTCCGCGCTTTTCACCGTCATCTGCAGCCTGTAGAGATAAGGATCCTCGTCGGACCAGAGGTGCGGATTGTCCCACGCTGTCTCCCATGACATTTCTGCGGCGGCCGGTTTCGTGGCGAGTCCAGCCAGCGCCACAGGCGTACCTGAGGCATCGACGACTTTTGGCTCCACTGTTGCGCCCGTAACATTTCCAGAGCACTTGAAGCTGACTGAAAGTTTTTTTCCTGTGAGAGAAGTGACTATCCTGAGATTCTCAATCTTCAGCGGAGTATCGCGGAAAAGATAGACCGGAGCGGTTATTCCGCCGACATCCGGGCTGACTCCCTGCATGAAAGGGCAGGCCTGGTTCAGAACTCCTTCAGCCAGCTTCAGGCAGAACACGCTTAGGTTGAAAGTATCTCCGGGCTTGATGGAATCCGGAAGATAGACATTGAACGGAGTGAACCTTCCAGTATGGATCTTCTGAAATTCACCGTTGATGAAGACTGCTCCGAGGAAGTCGACCGCGTCGAAATGCACGACCAGCGGGCCTCCTGTGAATTCCTGGGGAACGGCCACGTTCGTCGAATACCAGAACACCGTCGCCTTCTGCCAAGACTCAGGCTGTGGCGCATACGCGGCCTTCTTGAGCGTACCTTTTGATGAACCAAGGAATGAAGGAACAAAAACCTTGCTGCTTGTTATTTCTTTTCCTTTGACGGCGGCGTTCTTCTCCATCACCGGAATAATGTTCCATTCCCCGTGAAGCCAGGCAGTCGGACGTCCGTCCAGCAATCCAAACTTCGTTTCAAGCGCCTTTTCAGATTTCATTGCTGTTGCAATATCAGCGGCGGCACTGAACGCAGGGTACCTTTTCGCAAGTGATTCCTGTGTGAAGTCAAAGCTCGGAGGCGCGAACACAGGCATCGGTATGTTGTCGCGGCTCGCGCTGACACCCATTATCATCCATGCGCAGTCCTTGCATTCGAACTTGAGCGACTTGAGGGGCTTGTCATCGACAGGGAACTTGCTGAGGTAAAGTCCGATCTCGGCCTTCAGGTTGCGTCCCTTCCAGGCCGGAAAACCGTTCTGCATCGCCTGCGGATTCCACCAGTTGGAGACATCGACGGTCGCCTGCACTGGAATTTCGGTGGAAGATCCGTCTGCGTATTTCGCAGTTATCGTGCCGATGGTGCGCTTCTCATCCGGCGCCCAGCCCATCGCATGGAGCAGATAGACGAACTTGTAGGCCTTGTCACCGGCGGGAATCTCTACATTGTCCGTCTGCGTCTTCAGCTTTCCACCGTACTTGTGCGTGATCGCCTTCTGTGTCCAGGTTCCATTCTTCAGGTTCGGGGCAGACATCACGATGCAGCCCTTGCCGTTGTTCGCGGCAGGATCAAGGATTTCAAAAGTGACATCGCGCAAAACTTTCCTTCCGGGAGTCATGCAGGAAATGTCGTTGTTCGGACCTTCATCGGTCCATCCGCCTGCATCGTCATTCGTGACTTCATCCTTGAATCCCATATTCGCGACGGACGCCAGGCTGATCGGATCGCTTGCGAACTTCGCAACTGTCTGCACGTCGGCCGCGCCGCCTGCGCCGGGGATCATGTCCTTCGGGGGCTTCTTCGCCCATACGGAAATCGTCACCACCTTGTTTGCCGGAAGGTTGAATCCATTGTATGTCGCCGGACCGTTGTGCCAGACCAGGAAACATCCTTTTCCGGATTTTGCGACACCTTCCTCCTTTATAAATTTCGGGCCGAGTCCGGGAACCTGCTCCTCGAATATCCAGCCGTTGCGCTTGCTATCGGGCTGATCCTCGAGATCCGCGTTCCTGAGCTCCGCTCCTTCAACCTGTATTCCGTCATAGAGGACCCAGACGGCCTCCTCGGGCTTGGTGAATTTCGATTTCAAACGCAGACGCGCCTTGCAGTCCATGTTGGATTTTATTTTCAGGGTTGACTGCGACCAGGCGCGATCATCGGTGGGGAAATACCAGTTCAGACCGGTCTTGGAGGCGTTCGAGGCCTTCGTATCCTCAGACGCTTCGACTACCGAGAGATTCAGATCTGCCGGACCGTTCTTGACATCAATGTCTATCCTGCCGTCCGGAAGTTCCTTTTCGGCGGAAAAAACGGATGTGGAGGACAGAAGTGTCATTGAGAACATCAAAAGACAGGCGAATTTTGTTTTTAGCATCTTATTCATCCTTTATTTTCTGTAAAGTTATAAGAATATTTTGGACAGGATTACAGGATTTTCAGGATTTTTTCTAATCAATTCATCCCGTCAATCCAGTTATCCTGTCAAAAGATTATTTCTTTCCTGGCATTTGCGGTTTCAACCCTTCCTTGACGGTCTTGTGGGCATACTCACGTATGATTGCCGCGTCCGCCTCGGGAATATCTGCAGGCTTGAATGCGGGCTTTGTCAACTCTCCGTAGATCGTCTCATACCAGACAAGCGCCAGCATATATTTTCCGAAAGAATTGCAGTGTTTGGCGTCGTATGTGAGCTCGTAGTCGCCCCCCTTGTCTTTTCCTGCAGCCCTCTCTTCAATCTCCTTCGCTGTAAGTGAAGTGGAAGACTTGCCGTCCTTCTTGGTCCAGCCCCATCCGCGGATAAGCGAATGCTTCTGGAGCGGCAGATCGGGATATTTGAATGCAGCCTTGTCAACGTTCTCCTGGAGCTCGAGCAGCCAGCGCGGATCCTGTCCAATGTTCTGGAACGCCGTTCCCGAAGGGATGATCTTGTCAGCCTTGATCTCATTTGCGATCTTCGCATAGTTCCCATTCAGTTTCACGTACATCTGTTCCGGCGTGATATTCGTCTTTTTGAGAAGACCCATGTCGTCCTTGCGGTAGGCCCAGGTCTCCTGCAGGTAGATCTTGGCCTGTGGCGCATGTTTGCGGATGAAGTCGGCCAGCTTGGTGGCGAACGGCTGATAGGTCTTGATGTCGTAGCTCAGCCAGGAATGCTGCTGCATCGTGACAATGTCCCATTTGTCGCCCTCAAGCATCTCCTTCAGACTTTTCTTGTTGTAGTATTTGCTTTCCTTATCGGCAGGGTTGGCTTCGAACTTCTCCACCATGCCCCAATGCTTTTCCAGGGAACATCCACCGAGTTCCGCATGCCCCAGGATGAGTGAATTGCCCTGCGATTCGACCAGCTTGGGAAGATACTCCGTGGCGTTCTGGGAAAAGCTGTTCCCTATGAGCAATATTTTAATGGTCTTGCCTCCGGGTTGTGCCGGTTTTGCAGCCGGTGCGTCAGCGGCAGTCGTGCATAACTGGATTGCCATCAAACCCGCTATCATAATACATACTGTTCGCATCTTAACACCTCTGTGAAATTTATAATCTAGAAAAGACAAGCTAAAGCTGTGAACTCCAACATTTTTTATCGGTGCATTTTTTAGCTCTACCCAATCATCCATTCCTACTTCGCCGCCATTGCTGCGTCAATGATTTCCTTTGTAGGTTTCCTTACCCATACGCTGACTTCTACGACGGTGTCTGCCGAAAGATTGAGGTTTCCATATGTCGCCGGACCGTTGTGCCAGACCATGACAAAGCCATTGTTGCTCTTTGCGACTTTCGCATCCTTCACCCACTGGGCTCCTTTTCCCTGGACCTGCTGTTCCATGATCCAGCCATTGGTCTTTGTGGGCGCCTCCTCGAAATCAGCATTTGAAATCTGCGTGGATTTGACTTCAATCATGTCATAGAGCATCCATACCGGATCTTCCTTTGTGAATTTTGATTTGAGCCGCAGGCGGGCAGTGCACTCAACATTTGATTTGATCTTTATATTGATCTGGGTCCATTCACCCTCCTTTGGCGTAAATTCCCAGATTACCAGGGAGCTTTTCGAACCGTTCTTGGCGACAGTGTCCTTTGAGGCCTCGACAACTGTGAGCTGGAGATTTTCTGGAGCGTTCTTTACATCTATGTCTATTCTTCCGTCCTGGACCGCGACGGTGTCGGCGGCAATTAGATTTGTAAAGGAAAAGACAAGTTGCGCTGAGAGGATCAGTCCGGCGATTGAACGAGCTTTCATGGTATTTCTCCTCATATTTAAACTTTTTTAAATTTTAATAAAACTCTTTGCTTGACATCTATTTTAAGCGGTTTAAATTAAATGTCAAGCGGTTTAAAATATTTTTTTAATTTTTAAACAAGAAAGCTTTGTTTAAATATGGAATTCCTCAAATCATTTCCTGATGTCAAGAAGCGCTGGGACAGGTTCTGGGAGGGAAAACCTCAGGAGTTGCGTCCCGTTTACGCACTTCGCCTCCCTAAAAAAGGAGTCAAGGAAACCCAAATCCCTGAAGGCGGAGAACTCATCAAGGGAGATATAAAGGATATTGGCGACCGCATTGAAAAATGGGCCGAAACACATGAGTTCTTCGGTGATCTAGTCCCTCACTTCCGCGTCCAGTACGGCCCCGATCATTTCGCCGCCCTCCTCGGCACCGAACTGGAACTCGTGAACGGCAATGCCGCCACTTCCTGGCCAATCCACTTCGTCGAGGACTGGGACAAGACTGAAATACACCTCCACACCGAAGGTTTCTGGTGGAACCGAACCATCGAATGCATCCGCGAACTTCGCAAAAGGTTCGATGACCGCCTTGTGATCGCCCCACCGAACCTGCAGGGTGGACTCGATTGCCTTTGCGCCATGCGCGGTGCAGAAATGCTCTCCGTGGACCTCATGGAATGTCCTGAGGCTGTCGCCAGGGCGCTCCGGAAAGTCGACCGCTGCTTCATCGAGGCCTGGCGCATCCTTTCAAAGGAGGCAGATATAGATAAATACGGAACGGTCACACGTCATTGGATGTATTCTTCAGGGAACCTGGCCGTGCCGCAGTGCGACTTCTCGTGCATGATAAGCGCGGACATGTTCAGGAAGTTCGGAATGCCAAGCCTTATCTGCGAATCGGAAGTCCTTGAACAAGCTGTCTATCATCTCGACGGACCCGACGCCATACGCCATCTCGAGGACATCTGCACCGTGAAGAAGATTTCCGTGATACAGTGGCAGCCCGGCGCCGGCGAAGCCGCAACGACCGACTGGACCGACCTTCACGTTAAAATCGACAGACTCGGAAAAGGCCAGATCGTGGACGGTCCGGCGGAGAAGGTACTTAAAATCGCCGAACGCATCAACAATCCGAGGGTATTTTGCCTGGTCAGGGTGGAAACAAGGGACGAGGCATTACGTTTTGAAGAGGAACTGGTGAAAATTCATACGAAGGAGAAAAAATGAACAAGAATCAAATAGAAAAAAAGACATACAAGGATCCTGCCAGCGGAGTTGAAGTCACTCAATGGACGAACTACTGCGGGCACAGCCATCATCTCTACTTCACGAATCCGGGCTGGTTCGACAAGGGGAGAAAACTGCTTTTCGCATCTGACCGGAACAACAACAGGAATCTTTTCAGCATTGAACTTTCCAATGGGGAGATCAGGCAGATCACGGATTTCGTTACGGACAAGACAGGAAAAAGATATTCCTTCCATGCTACATCGATTAATCCTAAAAGGGACGAGGCATACCTTGTCCATGAGAAATGCCTGAAAGCCGTAGATCTGAAGACGGGAAAGGTGTCAGTCCTGGACAACTTAGGCGATGGCTGGAACTTTTCTGTGACAAACTGTTCCGCCGACGGAAAATTCATCTATGTCGGCGTATACGAGGAGATCAAAGGCGGATTCGAAATAGATCTGGCGAACGGATATGTCGGCTTCGAAGAGATATGGAGCCTCAAACCGTTGAGTAAAATCCTCCGCATACCGTCAAAAGGTGGAAAAATTGAAACTGTCTTCGAGGAGAAGAGCTGGATCGGGCATGTCAACACCTCTCCTACCCAGTCACATCTCCTTTCATACTGCCATGAAGGGCCCTGGGAGAAGGTGGACAACAGGATTTGGGGTCTGGATGTGAATACCGGAAAGAACTGGAAGATACGTCCGCGCAAGGGTGATGAGCATCCCGGCCATGAATATTGGTATGCCGACGGACTCCGTCTTGGATTCCATGGAAAGAGGAAAAACGGAAAGAAGTTCCTAGGGAGGATTAATTTTGACAACACCAACCATGTCGAGGCTGAATTCCCCGGGAGCACCGGACACATATTCTCGATGGACGAGAATCTCATTGTCGGCGACGGGGCCGGAGTCATCCGCACGTGGAAATGGGACGGGCTGAAATATCTCGGGCCGCGTCTTCTCTGCAGGCACGAATCGAGCATGAAGTTCCAGGAATCGCATCCGCATCCGCGGATTTCGCCCGATGGGAAATACGTGGTGTTCAGCACCGACCGCAGGGGCGGATATGTGAATGTCTACACGGTACCGATGGTGGATTTTGAAAGTCTGCCGGAAATAAAAGGGGAATAAAATATGAGGAGAAAAATATGAATGCAATAAATCCAAGGGAAGAGAGGTTGACGATCTACGACCTGGCACAGGAGGCGGGCGTCTCTACGGCGACCGTGTCGCGTGCGCTAAAGAACGATCCTCTAATCAAGCTGACGACAAGGATCCGCATAAAGGAACTTGCGGATAAGCTCAACTACCGTCCGTCGTCGATCGCATCGAGCCTCGCGAAAGGCCGCACCGGAAGGATAGGTCTCCTCCTTCCACACATTCAAAATCCGTTCTATTCCACATTGAATGCGACTATCCTCGAACAGGCCAGGTTGCACAACTACGAGATCGTGACAGGATATTTCGACAAGAACACCGATCCTCTCCTGAACTCGTTCCTGAACATGCATCTCGACGGCATCATAATGGAAATCCGCGAATGGACCGAGAACGCTGAAAAAATTGCGAACATCGCAGGAAAACCTGGCGCAAGGCCGATAGTACTCCGCCGCAAAGTGGCCGATGATTATCCACTCGACGCCATCTATCCTGATTTCACGGGCGCTACAAGGATCGCCACGGAATATCTCATCGGACTCGGCCACCGGAAAATTGCATATCTCGGAACAGCCGACGAGGAACGCGGAAAAAGCTTCACGAAGACGGCGAAAGAACATGCTTCAAAGGAGGTCTCGGCCTCATGTGTCCGTTCAGATCCGAATCCGCAGGCGGCATATCATGCAGCCCTTTCCATCCTGTCGGAGAAGGATCATCCGACTGCTCTGCTCGTGATGAACGACTTCAGCGCACAGGGCGTCCTCAGGGCTACAGGAGAGCTGAAAATACGCATCCCGGATGAATTGTCTGTAGTGGGTTTCGACGATGTCGAACTCTCTTCGTTCGGTTACATTCCCCTGACAACGATGCATCATCCAATAGACAAGCTCGGAGCCCGGCTGCTTGAACTGATGCTCGCACGGATCAGCGGTGACAAGTCACCTCCCAAACACGAGGCGATGTCTTTCAAACTGGTTGAAAGGGCATCATCGGGACCGCTGAAAGGGTAACGGAGCGCCGGCGTCTCGCCGGCTATAGCAATATTTTCTTTATCGACATAGATGAATTTATAAATAAATTGCCGGCAAGATGTCGGCGCTCCATAAATTAAGAAAGAAAAACATGTCCAGTTTAAAGTTCAAGTCCGATGCCGCTGGGGGATTCACGCTCTCATGCAATGCGTTCCACCTGAAATCCGCATGCAAAATGCCCGTAATCGACAAGATCCGTCCGGAAGAACTTAAATTCTCCAGGCCGACGGCGAAATCCGGAACTGCAGGCAATTCCAAAGGGGAAGTCTTTGCAAGTTCGGCCAAGTCTCCTCTTTTTTCATTGGAACGACAGTTCTTCATTTCCAACGACAAAAAGATATTCGCTGCGAAACTCGCAATTGAAAACACTGGGCCTGACTCGTTCAAGCTTTCATCGCTGTCTCCTGCTCTTGTGAAAGGAAATAATTTAAAAGTGGCGGATGCCGCCCTCGACAAGTGGAAAATTCTCAGGATGTCGCGCCACAAGAACGACGTGCCCGGAGTATACCGTCCATCCGTCATTGACTGGGATTTCATCGACGCCGAATTCTCGAGCGCTGGAGTAAAGGCTGGAATGGGCGTTGCCGATGCGGGAAAAAAGAGCACGAACGAACTCAGGATAATCTCCGAGCCCTGCATTTCCATAAGGAGAGACGGCAGGAATGTTCCAGGTTTATTCATCGGTGTGCTTGGCCAGACAAGGCACCTCTCAAGCATTTCCGTAAAGACTGCCGTGGACAGGAAGAACCTCGATGAACTTGAAACCATCTGCGAGTTCGACAACATACTTGTTGAAAAAGGCGACAGGAGGGAGACGCACTGGATTGTATTCATGCAGGCTGACGATGAGATGGAAGCCCTCAAATCATTTGCAGACATGCTTGCGTCCGAAATGAAGTTCAAGCCTTCCACCCGGAAGAAACCGAATTTCTTCTGCAGCTGGCAGTTCTATGGCGAGGATCTGAGAGAGGCGGATGTCAAGGAAAATCTCAAGTCCCTGAAACAAAATAAAATTCCGATCGATGCGTTTCTGCTCGACAACGGCTGGATGGACAACTGGGGCTCATATGAGACCAATCTGAAAAGGTTTCCGCACGGGATGGAATATATTGCGGACATGATCAGGAAATCCGGATTCGAGGCGGGAATCTGGACATGTCCATTCGTAGTAGAAAGAACTTCTCCGGTCGTAAAACAGATCCCGGGCCTTTTTGCACGGGATTCCAAGGGTGAAATGTTCCCCTTCGCATGCGGACGCGAGGCATATGTTGTCGATCCGACTTCGCCATATGCCGAAGAATATCTCACAAAACTTTATACGAAACTGGTGAAATGGGGCTTCACATACCACAAGCTGGATTTCCTCAGGGCGCTGATCGTGGAGGCCGACAAGAAGAGCGACATAGTTTTCCATGATCCGAAATGCACCAGGGCGGAGGCCTACAGGAGGGGCATGACCATCATCAGGAAAGCCCTCAAGGACTGCTATCTGATAGCCTGCGGGGGGATCTACGAGGGTTCCATCGGACTCTGTGATGCAAACAGGGCCGGTGCAGATGTCTACGGCGGCTGGTTTGCACCAGAAAGGGATCCACTTAAACGCAAGGATGAGTTCCGTGTAAAACTCACGAGCCATCTGAGGAGGATCAAGCAGAACGTATTCAGGAACTACATGAACAAGTTCTGGCACAGCGATCCAGACGCACTCATGCTCCGGAGAAGGACAGAGCCTTTCCGCGGCGACATGGTACACTACAAGCTTTCCGAAGGCCATTTCACGGACGAAGAGGCCTTCACCTGTGTCGTCAACCATTATCTCGGCGGAGGTTTGTCCTGTTTCTCTGACAGGATAGAAGAACTTCCAAAGGACAGGATGAGGATGCTGCGACATGTTTCACCGCAGATCGCTCCTCCCGCAAAGGTGATTGACACTGACGCCAGTGAATGTCCGTCTCTTTTCTTTACGGAGCTCTCCCCTGCAAGCAGAACTCTCGGGACTATCCGCACCATAGCCGCAGGCAATTGGGAGGATTTCCCGGTTAAAAAAAGGATTTACCTGAAGGAATTCCCGCTCGGAGGCAAGGGTAGAAGATATTCCCTCTATGAGTTCAGGACTCGGAAATTCCTCGGTATAAAAAAGTCCTCGGACATCCTGGAAATAGAAATTCCTCCTCATGGCATGAGGCTTATCAGACTTGCGGAGTTTACCGGAAAACCGGTCATACTCGGAACCGACATGCATCTTTCAGGCGGAGGATGCGAGCTTGCCGATGTGAAAATCAAAAAGGATTCCATACAGGGTAAAACTGTTTCACGCTGGAATTTTCCTGTATCCATTAAAGCCTTGTTCCCCTCCAATGGAAAATACATGATTTCCGAAGTGACGGTCAAACCCGGACGCAGTTTCAAGATCAGTTGCAACTGAAATATTTTCTTGGCTGCTGATAAAATGAAAGACGATAATGTTGAAAATAAGTCAAGCTGATGACATCCCGGCTGCGATATCAGGAATGTCCATAGAAGAAAAGGTAGGACAGCTTTGCAGTCCGATCCTGCAATCAAGCGATATTCCAGGATACCTCAGGAATTTCGTGGAAGATATAGGCGTCGGAGTAATCCGCTATTGCATCAATGCGGAATACGACAACGCCAGCCGTGTCGTCGGAAAGCCCAACCGCTATCTCTCCCCTTCGGAAAATGCGGAACTCCTGAACAATCTCCAGAAACTCGCCTGCGGAAGAAAGAACGGCATCCCCCTCATTTTCAGCATTGACCAGGAAGGAGGTACTCGAAACGACCTCAACAGATATGGTGCACTCGTATATGGCAGCCACATGGCTTTCGGAGCGGCGGACGATCCTGAATTAACAAATCGTGTAGCCTACCATTCCGGTCTCCAGATGAAGGCGCTCGGGATAAATCTCGTCCAGGCGCCGATTACAGACGTGATATCATTCGCCGGCAGGACAACAATCAAGGCGGCTTCTTTCGGAGAGGATCCGGAACTTGTGACAAAACATTCCTTTGCGATGATGGAAGGATATCAGAAGGCCGGAATAGCCGTCATGATCAAGCATTTCCCAGGGTACGGTGCAACAGCTGTCGATGCGCACAAGGGTATGGCGCGCGTCACTAAATCAAAGGCTGAACTTGACTGCCATGACAACATTCCCCTGAAAACCCTCCTGCAAAAAGGCGCGGATGGAGTGATGACTGGGCATGTCGTGATCGAAAGTTTGGATCCAAGCGGACTTCCGGCAACTCTTTCTCAGAAAATAATTGAAGGTCTCCTGCGTGAGGAATGGGGATATGATGGGATAGTCGAATCTGACGCGCTCCGCATGAAGGCGATTCAGGAAAAGTTCGGGACGGCGAAGGCGGCTGTCATGTCGATACAGGCCGGCTGCGACGTAATTCTCCTCAGGGGACCTGAACAGCATTTCATTGAGGGATATGAAGCAGTTCTCGAGGCTGCCCGCAGAGGAGAGATAAGCCGGGAACGGATTGACAAGTCCCTTGGAAGGATTTTCAGGCTAAAGATGAAGCTCGGGCTGTTTGAAAAACCTTTCACTGATGCAGAGAAGGCAGAAGAGGCGTTTAAGAGCAAGGAAGCGCGCAAGGCCGCAATTGAGATTGCCTCCAATTCAGTCACATTGATCCGTGACACCGTAAATCTTCTTCCTTTGTCCGCAAAAGGAAAGTGTGTCGCTGTGATTTCCCCTGAACCTTCGAAAATCGCAGGTGCGATGGATCCAGTACAGTCCTCCGACATGCTGGCAGACGCCGTGAAGAAGATTCATCACGATATTAAAGATTATCTTGTACCGCAGGAGATCACTGATGAAGTAATTGCGAAGGCCGTTGAGACTGCAAGATCTTCGGACATGGTCATCCTCGGAACTGCAAATGCGATAAACTCCAGGGATCAGGTGAAACTTGCAAGAGCCATAATCGCCCTTGGCAAACCGACCGTACTGATTGCTTTGGAGTCTCCATTTGACGCGCTTGAAATACCGGAAGCGTCGACAGTGATCTGCACAATGGGATTCTCCGCAGATGCGATGTCGGTAGCGGCAGAAGCCATCTTCGGCCTGTGCATACCCACCGGAAAACTGCCTGTGGCGTTTCCAGAAGGCAAATGATATTCGCAATCATGCAACTGTCAGAACTATTCAGTTGAATTTCCCTATCGCCACCGGTTTCCTGCTCTTAATCGAACGCCATACGGCCTCGCCTATGGCAACTGAATTCCCGCCGGCATGGCTTCCGGCGATCAATGAAAGTTCTTTGGATTCAGGCGAAGGTTTGCCGAAGAGATCCTGCTGGATCCTGAAGTCCGCACCGCCATGTCCTCCTTTTACAGGAGGTATCCCGATGATCTTCTTTCCGCCGAAAAGCGGATAGAACACTATTTCACCCTTCTCCGCGGCGGCATCCGTCTTCCCTGTAGGATTTGGATCGCTGTGATGCTTTATCTCAATGCGCCCCTTCGTCCCGTTTATTGCAAGGATATATCCCTCCCATGGGGTGGAGAAATTACATGAATATGCCATCGAGGCGCCTCCTTTGTATTTGACGATGGCTGAATAGGTGTCCTCTATGTCGATCTCCTTGTCATAGATGTAGCGCTTCTTCTCCGGGGGATACTGGACGTCATAGGACAAATTGAGCCCGTCCCATCCAGTAGTGGGAGTTTCCGACGGATCGACTTTCCCTGAATAATGCTTCTGGAAATACGGACAGTTCTTTTTTTCTTCAGTCTGGGAAAGGGGCTTCCCGTTTTTACCAAGCGGACGCAATGCGCCTTTAGCCCCGTAATAATTGAGGGCGCCGTATGCATAGACTTCCACTGGATCGTCATCAAGCCACCAGTTGACAAGATCAAAGTGGTGGGTGCACTTGTGGATGCAAAGCCCTCCGGTATTCGCCCTTTCGCGGTTCCAGCGGTAGAAATAGCTTGCACCATGGAAGGTGTCGAGGTTGTATGTGAACTCGACGTTCGTTATTTTTCCGAGCATCCCGGACTGTATCATCCTCTTCAGCTTCTGGTGCGTCGGCGTATAACGGTAGTTGAAAGCCACCTTGACCTTTTTTCCGCTCTTCTTCTCGGCGGCAATGACCTTGCGTATCTGCTCCTGGCTGATGACCATCGGCTTCTCGACTATCACGTCGCATCCGGCAAGCAGTCCCTTCACGATATATTCGCAATGGGAATAGTCCTGGCTGACAACCAGGATCACGTCCGGCTTCCGCTCCTTTATCATTCTTTTGAAATCCTTCGGAAAATAGAATGGCACATCTATCCCAAGCTTCTGGCAGAATTCCTTTGAACGTTTTTCATCGACATCGAGGATTCCGACAAGCTCCGAGGTCTTGTCGAAGTTCGGTCCGCCCTTATGATTCTTTCCAAGCAGCGGATACAGAAAATGATAGATTCCCCTGCAACTAAGCCCGCAGATCGCATAACGCTTTTTCATATGTCTCCTTTTATTCTCATTTTATCAACCTCAAAATATCAATTCAAGAACATGTCTTGCGACATTGACTACAAGCAATTTCAAATGCAATTTGGCATAAGTTCGTAGCCTGTCCTCCGTAGCTCATTTGGCGAAGGAGGATTAAGCCCGCAAGGGCTGTCGTATTTATTCGCTTCTTGCATGACATCCGCACGTCCTGCCAATGATCAGTTCCGGTTCTATAATATTTTTCTTCTTCGATATCTTTTTCCCCTTCATCATGGAAATGAGCAGTTCCGTCGCCTTGTCGGCGACAAGTTCCGTAGGATGCCTGACGGTCGTCAGCTCCGGACTTATCAGCGAACAGATGTAATCGACTCCGTCAAAACCGACAACAGCGATATCTTCTGGCACTCTTAAGTCCGCCTGCTGGAGATATTTGATCATGTTTCCGGCCATGATGTCATTTGTCGCGACAACCGCGTCAAGCCCCAGCGAAATGATCTTCTCCGCTCCGGTCTTCATGGCAATGGCAGGTCCGGACTCCTTCGTCTCGATGATCCACTCATGCCGGCAGTCGATACGGTGCTTTTTCATCGCCTCCACATAACCGAGATACTTTTCATTGTTCCCGTCTACCGAGGCCGTAAGAAAGCCTATCTTCTTTTTCCTATGTTTTGATATCAGGTGTTCAACCGCCATGAATTCGCCCTTCTCCCTGTCGACGGAGACGCAGACGCCATCATTCAGCCGGTTCACATGTACGCATGGGATCCGTCCTCCAAGGCTCTTTTCGACCTCCCCTTTCTCCTGGGAACTGCAGATTATCAGGCCGTCAATACCCCTTGAAATGAATTCATTTATCAGGCGCCTTTCGATGCATGGATCGAATTTCGAATCTCCGTGCATTATCGAGTATCCGGCATCCCAGAGGTTCTCGTTCAGCCGTGCGAGCATGATGCTGAAAACCGGGGTCTCGAAGAGTGAACCGACTACGCCGACAGTGTCAGTGGAGAGCCCCTGGAGTCCCCTGGACATGCGGTTCGGGACGTATCCCATCTCGGCCGCGACTTTCCGGACCAGCTCCTTCTTCTCCTTGGAAACGTAGCAGTATTCCTTCCCACTGAGGACAGCGGACACTGTGGACACCGCCATGCCCGTCCTTTCCGCAATCTGTTTCAACTTCGCCATTGCCTGCTCCATTATGTACCAGTTTATATGTAACGCTTCATATAAGATAAAATTAACGCTGCAGCTTTCAAGGTGATTTCAGGAATATTTCATAAAAAGGTTTTTGTACGACAAATGTATGTTGGGCTTTAGCCCGACAATTCTTAAACAGGCGGGTTAAAATCCACCTTACTCATGAGGCAAAACGACCAGCTAAATGTTTACCCCGGATCAGGGCTTCGCCGGAGCGGTTCCGAACAGCTCATCCAGCGTGAACTGCGTCGGCTTCAGATAAGGCGCCTTAGACTTTCCATCCGTGAAGCTGACCGCAACCGTCCGATTCGACTGGCTATAGACTATGGTGAGCAGGGTATTGCCCTGTGCCGGCTTGCTGATAGGAATTTCGATCTCATATAAAGCTCGCCATATGCTATTATTTTGTCAAACGCAGGAAATTGCCGCCGAACAGGAGCTTCCTCTCTTTTTCGGACAGATCCTCCAGCTTCGCCCCGTGAGTGTAGACGGCAGGATTGTTGATGGGATAGTCTGTGCCAAAAAGAATCTTGTCAGTACCGGCCATATCGATCGCCTTGCGCAGGATTCCGAAACGGTCAATTCCCGCGCCTGAAATGTCCAGATGCAGGTTCTTGAACTTTGAAACTATCTTAATCCGTTCGAGGAATTCCATCCTGTTGCTGCTCGGATGGGCTAGGACAAGTTTTAGTTCCGGAAGCGTAGCGCAGAGTTTTCCAATCACCTTGAGATCACCGCAGTGGAAATTCACCACAGCGTCATATTCAATGGCAGTCCTGAAGATCTGAAGCGCGTTCTTGGTCGCAAAATCATCACCGTAATCCATCCATCTGCCAACAAGTTCCCCGATCCATCGCACGCCCTCGCCTCCGCAGCAGCGTTCGATCTCGCAGCAGGATTCGTCCGGGAACTTCGGATGGATATGGATTCCCGGAATGTAGAAATCCGGATGTTTGTCACGGAGCGCAAACGCCTTGTCGTTCAGCAACCTGATTTTCCTGAACGAAGCAGGCTTCTCTATCTTCTCGATCGGGGCCCCGCATGCCTGGGAAATTCCGGCGCGGCGCAGGGTTTCGATCTGTTTCCTGATACTCCCAACAGGACCGAACCAGCCGGTATCGGTCCTGGCGTCTATCGCCGGATGCCAATGGCAGTCGATTATATGATATTCTTTCATTTTTTATTCTCGCACAAAGGCACAGAGGCACAAAGTTTATTCAATATTTAAAACACGGAACACACAGAAGAAATAATGGTCCTCCTCATTAGTCTGTGAAAGTCTGTGGCTAAATTTTATCCCTGAGCTTTACATATTCGTCCAGCATCGCCATGAAGTTCTCGTATTTCGTGTTCTTGGCGATGGAATGGCTCGGGCCTAGGATGAATCCGCTTCCCGGAGCGCCTTTCTCAATCGCGTATCTTACGGATTTCCTCACTTCGTCCGGCGTTCCGGCGATCAATTCTTCCACTGGCACTCCTCCCCAGAACGAGAGCTTCGAACCGAATTTTCCCTTGAGAATTCCAACGTCCATGCCTGCGGTCGTCTGCAGCGACTGGTAGCAGTCCACTCCGGCATCAATGAACATTTCGATGAGGGGGATGGCCTTGCCACAGCAATGAAGAACTACCTGCGATCTGTATCTCTTTAAGCTTTCAATCCTTTGTTTCATGTAAGGAAAGCATAGTTCGCGGAACATGTCGGGAGAGATCAGAGGGCCGTTTGTTCCTCCCATGTCGTTTTCAACAAGGACACCATGTGTTCCTGGACGGATCTTGAACTGGTCAAGCTCCCTCTCCTTGGCGACCGTCTGACGGTTTGAGGCCTCGATGACCTCCGGCTGGAGCGCATACATCATCAGCCCCTCCTCCATTCCTCCGATCATGGGCATTATGTCCAATTTTGCCGAAGAAGCGATATATCTGTCCTTGCCAAGCTGCGCGACAAGATGATCAAATACCTCGAACTGCGATGGATCCGGCTGCTTCGGCTCCGATACGTCCTCGAAATCCTTCACGGAATATTCCTTTCTTGGACGCGGATCGTGGATGCACTGGACATCGTTGTGCTCCGCGACCGCCTTGAAGATACGGCCGTCCTTCATCCTATAATTGTCGTCTGGAAGTTTTTCCGGGAATTCCGGTTCGTAATTTTTTGGAGGGAGTATCTGGGCTTCCTTTGCAAGTATAATGTCGGCGCAGTCGATCTTGCGGTAGAACTCGACAGTATCCTTTTTCAGTTTTTCTGCGACTTCATCGCGGCGCCCGTACCAGAGGGAAAGCTGAATCTCGACCTTGTCCCTCATGATGCTCGGACGGCCAAGGACCTTTTCAACGGTATCGCAATCAACCGCATAAAATCCAAGGGGGATCCTGTCGACTGGGTTTCTTGCAATTGCGTTAGTTACTCTTTCTATCGAGTTCATTTTATAAATTTTTCACTCCGTTAAAAATTTATTATTTTCCCGGTATCGGCGGACTCGCGGGCCAGCAGGCACGCCTCCGTCAGATCGAATGTCTGCTCTGCATCGACAAGCGACTTTGACTTCCCCTGTATATGCCTGACGAAATCGACGAAGATCTGTCGGTCAGCCACGGCTTCGATCTGCCTTTCACCAGTCTTGTCGATCAATGTAACCTTCCTGTCAATTACTTCAATTACTCCGTCTGTCCCAGCTACTCTCACGCGGTCGTCGCCGTGTGTCTTCGCCGCCTTCGGACGGAGATAGTCGATATTCCCTGATGCAAGTATTCCGTTCTGCATCTCGAACATGAAGAGGGCCGACATCTCCATGTCGCCAAGGCCGAAATTGTCCGAGTTGTCGTGTCGTGCATAGACGGACTTGAACTTGGATCCGCTGAACCAGTAGGCCCAGTCAATGGAATGGCTGCCGACCCACGGAATTGTTCCGCCGTACGTCGAACGGACCTTGAAGAAATCAGGGCGCTTGCCGAGGCCGTATGATTTCTGCGTAGTGATCAGCTTCACTTTTCCGACAGCACCCTTCTTCACCTGTTTCCAGGCGGACATGAATGCCGGATCATAGCGGAGTCCGACCATCGAGGAAAGATGGATGCCCTTTGTCCTGCCATATTCTTTCCTTACACGTTCAAGATCGTCCAGGGAAAGAGCGATCGGCTTCTCGCAGAACACATGTATGCCGCGTTTAATCGCCTCCACGCACATTTCGGCATGCAGGTCGAAAGGTCCGTCGATGCAGACCATTTCAGGCTTAACCTCATCGAGCATTTTCCGCCAGTCATTGGAAACCGGAGGGGTGCGTCCGACGCCTTTCAACTTTTCCTGGAGCGGGGCAAGATCGTCTGCGCATCCAGCGGATATCGCAGAAACTTCCAATTCGGGCAGCTGTTTAAGCCCGTCGACCGCGTAGCCGTGGTGGCCCCGGAAACCTATGAAGCACATTTTCATGAAATCCCCTTATTTCTTAGAACCAATCACAGAACACACTGAATACACAGAAAAATATAACCACGAAACACACCCTTCGACAAGCTCAGGACAGACGAATGACACGAAAAAAGCCATTGTTCTGTGCCTTCAGTAATACTATCCGTCAACTTCTTGTTTTTCATGCACGTTTATTTATAAGCTCATAGTTAAGTTTTTGCGTAGCAAAACCTTAACTATTGTGTTTTTCGTGTATTTAGTGTGTTTCGTGGTTGTTTTCTTCTGTGTGGTCCGTGTGTTCTGTGGTTTCATAGTTTTGCTTGCGACGTCAGCTGCTCCAGGTGTTCTGAGGTTAAATTTCCCCGGTTTTACCGACCAGTCCTATCTTCTTCAATGTCCTGAGGGTTCCTGCGATATCCTTGACGATGGAATCAATTTCCCCAGGATTTTTCCAGACATATTTCATTCCGGTCCCGATGATCTCATAGAATTCCGGATAACATGCGAAATATTCTCCTCGCATGTTCGGGATCTCGTTCATGAATGCCATGTCGCGTGGATCTTTCCTGTCGATGCTTCCCTCCGCGGCGGAATTCAGGAATGGAATTCCATGCGGCAGGCTTCCCATGAAATCCTGCACCGGCTTTGAAAGCATGGTCTTGATGAATAGGCGCGCCATATCCTTCGGGCATTCCTTCCTGACGCAGAGCACTTCAGTGGCCTGCGTGTTGAAGTTCATCCCCGGCTCGATCACAGGAAGCTGGACAGTTCCCCAGTCATTGAAGGACGCCTCCCTGAGGAACATCAGAGAGACTCTTGATCCAATAAAGAAGGCTGCTTTGTCGCAGGTGAATTTTCCTATGAACTCGCTTCTTCTGTCAATATCGTCGCCCGGCGGATAACCAAGGATTTCCCCCAGCTGGATCCAGAGCTTTAGCCCCTTGAGCGTACCTGGAGAATCAAGTTTTACAGGATCCTCGGCTTCAGGATCGATGAGCGAGCCTCCGGATCTGAGCACGATGTTCATCCAGTTGTTGATTCCGGTATTCCATTCAAAGACGTCCTGCGGAGGAAGAATTTTCTTCAACTTGTCGACATAACTTAAGAAATCATCCCAGGTCCATCCGGCCTTTGGTTCCGGAAGACAGGATTTTTCAAGTATCTTCTTATTATAGAACATCACTCTTGGAGAAAAGACCATTGGAATCCCGAATATCCTGCCATTTATGGAGAAAGGAGTGACCGCCTTCGAGAAATAAGTCTCATTCTTCATGCAAATTTCAAAGAACGGTTCAGACAGATCCATATATTCATGCTGAGCGAGCTGGCTGTCGATTGTCGTCCTGACTTCGAAGACGCCCCTGGAGAATTCCGATACGACCCTGAAGTCCGGGGCTCTTTTTCCCACGATGCTCATGAAACGCCTGAACCATGGATACCTGTTGTAACTGGTCTTTACATTATAGTTGATGATCTGGGAGCGCCAGTCGTCCCTGATGAACGCGCCCCGCCTCGGATAATTCTTTATGATATTCTCCTGTTCGAGCGAAGAGATGGCATTCTGGACGATGAGCATTGAGATACCGAGTTTTTCGGCTATCACGCGGGCTCCGGGCAGCTTGTCGCCCTCCTTCAGCTTTCCGCTTTCAAGGAGCTCTATTATATAATCCCTGGCTATCTGATTCTTCTTTTTCATGAAAATTCCTGCTTCGCTACTTGACTTAGTCAGATTTCCTTGCTATAATAGACGGAAATAAAGCTTTATTTCAAGTCTTTTTCCATAAAAAAGGATAAAATAAATGAAACATCTTACCTTATTTGTGCTTCTGCTGTTTGTCTATGGATGCGCTGATAAAAACCAAGCACCCTCCCCTGAAACTGAGAAGAAATCTGTTGAACAGGTGAAAACTCAACCTCCTTCCGAAGCTGTGAAGGTGGAAATTTCTGCAGTGGAAAAGAAAATCTCACCTGCGCAGGTAAAAACTGACATCGATATGATGCGTCCCGCCGAAAAGATTGTCATTATAAGGAACAATGCCGAGACGAAGTTCGCTTCAGCCCTTGAAGCCGTCGCTGCCGCGCAGACGGGAGACGTCATAGTCCTCGGATCCGGACTGCACAGGGGACCTTTGGCGTTCAAGAAGTCCGGAATTACGCTCAAGGGAGAGCCGGGCGCATATGTTACGGCATACGACGCCAAATGGAAGCCCGAATGGAAGAAGGAGCCCGCCTACGGCAAATATGCATACAGTTCTCCAATACCGTTCGATCCCCAGAACATGGCGATTGATGGCAGAGTGATGATAAACGCAGAGGAGCAGCGCCACGGACTTGACGTGCATGAGGACGGGATCGGCAGGAACGACCGAACCCCCCAGCAGTCCATCTTCACATATATATCAAAGGAAAAACGAGTTCTTGTTTCCTTCTCCAAGGAAATAAATCCTGCAGATCACAGGATCGACGCCTGCGGGAAGGAGCCCATCATCAAGATAGAAGGCGTTGACAACTGCCATGTCGAACAGCTCATACTGGGCGGAGGGATCGAGGGTGTCCAATTCAAGAACACCAAGGGGTCCAGCGTGAAGAAATGCCTGATCTTCGGAACCGACATAGCCGCTCATCTCTCAAGCGGCGCGACCGAATGCAAGGTCCTCGAGAACGACATAACCTGGAATGCCGACGCCCTCAGTTCGGAATGCGACCCATCAACAGGACTTGTGGACAACGACGTCTGGAACACTCACAAGCAGTATGGCTCCTATGACAAGTGGGGCGTGTTTGCCGGGGCTTCCGGAAAGGACAACGAGGTCGCCTACAACTACGTCTATGACATATGGGATGGAATAGAGGCCGCAGGAGGAGGAGACAAGGAGGGGATTGCCGATTATTATAGGAACAAAGTATTCAAGGGCATTTCTCAATTCAATATCGGCCTCAAGGTCCATCACAACAGGGTAGACCTCTGCCTTGACGACGCGCTGGAACCCGGCGGAGAGCTCGTGAACAACCAATGGTATTCGAACGTCATATCCAGGGCGAAATGCGCAATCAGGATCAAGACCGTCGCCTTTGGCCCTTTCTACGTGTATGACAATCTTTTCTTCAAGTGCTCCGATGGCATGAGGTTTTACAAGAGCACGCCGGAATCCGCGACAGTCTATGTCTACCACAACATCATCGAGTATCCGTCCGCGATCATCTACCATGCGATGGATCAGGTCGCCTGGAACGACCCGGAACTGAAGAAGTTGATCAAGCCGGGAACCCCCGGATTCCATGTCTTCAACAATATATTCCTCTGTGAAAAGCCCTTCTCGAACTCAAGTGGGATCAAGCCGAATTTCAAAGGCGACTACAATCTCTATACCTCCGACAAAGAACCGGTTTTCACCGAAGCCGGAATCGATCTCCACAGCATCTTCAACGCAAAACCGGAATTCATCGACATGCCCAACGGCAACATGCTGCTGAAGGAAGGAAGTCAGGGGAAGAAGGCGGGGACAGACCTCTCCAAGTTCAGCGTGAAGCTTCCGTCCTGCGATGGAAAATATTTCAAGGATGGACTTCCGGACATTGGTCTCCTTGCACTTGACAAGGCCAAAACACCGCGCGGCCCTGTCAGCGGTCTCTGGGAGATTGCGGAAAAAAACATGAATCTCGGGGAAAGAGATGTCACCAATTACAAGCTCACCCCGATCCGATGGGTGACCGGCGGCAAGAAGATCGAATATGTCGTTGAAAGCCTGCCGGAAAAGGGCAAGGAGATAGCGCTGAAGCTGACGACCCCCCATGCCACGAAATACAAGCTGACCGCGACATCCGAAGATGGAAAATTGATTGCGGAAAGAGCCGGCAGCGGCTCCAAATCAATTGAGAAGATCCGCCTGAAGATCCCCTCCGAGGGCTGGAAAAGGATTTTCGTGAAAATTGAAGACTCCTCCGAAGGCCAGTGGCGCATCGAGCCGCAGACGGAAGGGCTCAAGGTCGGGATAAATATTTCCGCTCCTCTTGAACTGAACAAATTCGATGGTGGAAGATACATATTCGAATATGATGTTCCGGCAGGAACGCAGTCGTTCAAGGCCTCCGGTGACGGATGCGAGATCATGCGGCCTGACGGAAAAACCGAGAAGCCCGGCAACGGCGGAATAGTCAATACATCCGGTCAGCCGGGAACCTACAAGATAATGCTCAACTTCATCAAGAGGTCTCCATTGACGATTGAAGGACCGGCGAAATACGCGTTCTTCGACAGCAAACAGGAGACCGTCCCACTGAAGAAGCGCTGGGGCAGGCAGGGATTCTGAAGAAAATCCGAAATTCGAATCTCGAAATCCGAAATAATATGTAAAAATAAAATCCAAGGGAATTAAATATGCAAAATAAAGCCTTTTATATTATAGCGATGTTCGTATCAGTCTCCTTGTTCTGTGTCTTCGCGGAAGACGCCATAAACCTCCTCAGCAACGGGAATTTCGAGGTGCAGGAAACGGGAGCACCGACGGCGTGGAAGGGATACAGCGCAGACAATCCTGCCGTAGTAGATTCGCTGGAGCATCCTGAATCCGCCGCAAAAAGCCTGAAGATCGTACTCAAGAAAGCGGGTGGAGAGGGATATGGTTCCATAGGACAGGATATTCCGATAAGCAAGGAGAATTCCAAGCTGGTGCTGAGAGGGGAGATTAAGAGCACGAAGAAGGGAATGGCCTTCCTGCAGATCAAGCTGAAGAAAGGCAAGGAGGAGATCAAGAGGATTTCAACTGATCCATGCGATGTGCAGTGGGGGGCTGCCAAGCTTGAATTTTCAACGGAGACTGCAGACAAGGTATCCGTGCTCTGCCGTTTCAAGCAGACAGAGGAGTTCCTCAATGAGACCGCATGGTTCGCAAACCTGAAGCTTGTAGAGCAGAAGCCGGGGCAGCCCGCAGAGGCAAAACCTGAAGCGAAAACTGAACCAAAAACCGAATAGGATTATTTTGTTCGTATTTGCATTATAAGTAGGGACGCCCTTTCTTGTCCTGAGCAAGGTCGAAGGAAGGCTGTCCCATATTGTTGATTTAAAATCCTGGTACAGGCTAAAGCCCGTACCTACTTATTAAGGATCCAATGGGCAAAGACAGAAAAATGTTTACGCTGATAGAGCTCCTGGTGGTAATTGCGATCATCGCAATTCTCATGGCGCTTCTGCTTCCAGTGCTTGGCCGGGCAAAGGAGAACGCGGTAAGGATCCAATGCATGAACAATCTGCACCAGATTGGAGGCCTTCTGAACACCTATGTGCCAGATCAGGACCTATATTATCCGTTCAGCGTGGACGTCTACATGCATGTCATGCTCCTTTACGGCATCAACTCAAAAGGGATAGACGACTTTAAGAAGGAAACCGTATTCATGTGCCCGAGGATATTCGAGTATGAATACGAGAAATATGGTATAAAGATAATGGAAGGCAGGCAGGGAGGCTGGTATCTGGGCTCGCTGTTCCGGTTCAGGAATGGATACGCCTGCAACGAGGAGCTGGGAGGCAGATGGCGCCCTTCCAATCCCAAAAAGTCAGTGCACTGTCCGGATCCGTCAAGATATATCTACTCCTTCGACGGAAAAGGATCTTTCCTCGCCAAGCAGGACGAGATTGACGGCTCCCAGTTCCATCTCAACCGGGCCCGGCACAAAGGTTTTGTAAGCAGTCTTTTCCTTGACGGCCATGTAAAAAGCAATACAAATATCATCACTCCAAACGACATATACTGGAAACCGACCGGCGAATAGGATATAATTATCAACCAGGAGACTTAAAATGAGATTTGAAATCTTCAAGTGCTGCAGGAGCAGATATCCGGCATCGGTCTTCACGTTAATCGAACTGTTAGTCGTCATTGCGATCATCGCAATCCTCGCGGCAATGCTCCTCCCCGCGCTCAAGAACGCCCGTGAACAGGCGAAGATCATTTCCTGCATCAACAATTCGAAACAGGTCGGACAGGTCCTGAACTTCTATTTCAACGATTACGACAATTTTTTCCCGTATAACTCCACCGTCTACATGCATGTCATGCTCATCCAATATGTCCTGCCAAACGGAATAGATGATTACACGAAGGAGACTATTTTCACATGCCCCAAGATAGCTGAGAGCGATTTCAACAAATATGGCATCAAGATAAGTTCGACCTCCCAGGGCGGATGGTATCAGGAATCGTTCTTCCAGTTCAGGAATGGATTCACATGCAATCAGGAGATGGGCTGGGGCGGTGCCTCCCCTAGATCCGCCAAGAAAATCACAAACTGCCCCAATCCGTCAAAATATGTCTACGCCATAGATGGAAAAGGATCCTTTTACGCCAAGGACAATGAAATTGAAGGCATTGGCCTCCCCTATGACCCCCATGTAAACAGGACAAGGCATAATTCCTCGGTCGTCGTGCTTTACATGGATGGCCATGTCGAACAGACCAAGTCTTATATTATGGCAACCGATGTCTATTGGAAGGCAACTGGACTTTGAATCTTATACCACCTTCGTTCCCTCTTTTAAAATTTCTTGGTTCCTGTCATTGACTGCTGTTTTTTTTATGTTTAACTATTTGAGATAATGTCAATACAACGGACGCGGCCCAGCCAAGCGAAGCGACGCTTGCCGAAGGCAAAACCGCGTCCCTCCATTTTTATCCCGAGCGCGCAGCGACTCGGGATGGAGGGTCATGCTTGCCATGACCGATTATTTAATTTAAAATTGATTCGTTAACAAAAAAAGACAGGAATTACCATGCAACCATACCCCCATCATTCGAAAAGAAAATTTGAGATCCTCGACGGAGCCTGGGGCTTCTGCTTCCTCGGCGAATCCGTCAATCTGAATTCAGTAAATGTCAGGAAAGCTGTCTACAAGGAACTGATGCCAGTCCCCGGCGTATTCGACAACACTCCGAAATATCCGGGCGTGCGCGGAACCGCACTCTACAGGCGGAAAGTAAAGACGGCTCCGGATTCCCGTTTGAAACTCAGGATCGGCGGACTTGGCCTCTGGGCCAGAATCTACTGGGACGGCAAGGAGATTGGAATTGACGATCTCCCCTATTCCGGAATCGAATTCGAATTTAATTCCGGCAAAGGGACAGATCACGAGCTTGTCATCCTCATTGACAACCGCCTCGACTTCAAGAGATGTCCTCTCTTCTCGCAGTATTATGATTTCTACGGATTCGGCGGAATCTACAGGAGCGTGGAACTCCACCAGCTTCCAAAATGCAGCATTGAAAGGGCCCGGATAACGACCCTTGATATAAAAACCGGCCTAGTTTCGATAGACATTGCGCTCTCTGGAAATACTCCTGCGAAGTTCGCACTCAACATCGCATTTGACGGTGGAAAGGAAGAGGGCTTCTGCGAAACTGTCAAAAATGACCATGTCAAAATCAAAATGAAAGTTCCAAAGTTCAAACTATGGTCACCGGAAAAACCGAATTTGCATACTGTCACAGTAAGCACGATTGATGACGACATCACCGAGCGTTTCGGGATCAGGAAGGTCGCCGCTGAAAAAGGACAGATAACAGTCAACGGCAAAGTCCAAAAGCTTCTCGGCTACTGCAGGCATGAATCGCATATGGAGTTCGGTCCGGTCCAGCCCCTTCCCCTGCTCTTCGAGGATCTCCAGTACCTCAAGGATCTCGGTTGTAATTTCGTCCGTGGCACCCACTATCCGCAGGATCAGCGTTTCCTCGATCTATGTGACCAGCTCGGTATCATGGTCTGGGAGGAGTCGATGGGCTGGAACAATAAACCGGAACATTATGCCGACAAGGGTTTCTTCGATGCGCAGGTGCGTCAGACCCAGCTGCTGGTCCACAACAGCTTCAACCATCCATCCGTCATTATCTGGGGCTTCCTGAATGAAGGAAATTCCGAGACGGCAAGCTGCAGGAAGATGTACAGCACCCTTTTCAAGACGATTCGGAGTAAAGATTCCTCCAGGCTTGTGACTTATGCGTCCAACAGGGGAGAACGTGATCTTTTCTTCGAGATGTGCGACATCGTAAGTCTCAACACCTATCCCGGATGGTATGCCCGCGACAAGGAAAAAGCCAGGCCTCTTGACGAAATAGTCCCCTGCTTCGATAAATTCATAAAGCACATCGACAAGAGGGGGCTTAAGAACAAGCCTTTCATCATAAGCGAAATAGGTGCCGGTGCGATCTACGGATGGCATGACAGGTTCCGCGTCCACTGGTCTGAGGAATATCAGGCGGACTATCTTGGGGTGGCGGTGAATTACGCAGTAAAAACTCCCAGAGTATCCGGAATATCAATCTGGCATTTCGCGGACGCCAGGACATATACCACCTCATATGCGCTCGGACGACCGAGGGCCGTAAACGACAAAGGCACACTCGACGAGTTCCGCCGCCCGAAAATGGCATATGACATAGTTAAAAAGGCTTTTAAAAGATAAAGGAACTTTCTTATGTTGAAATTGAAATGGTTCGATATTCAGAAGTGGGGAGTTGAAGGAAAAGGGTGGAAGGATACGGAGAGGTATTTTGACAGATTACCGGCAAGGGCGAAAAAGGTTGTTCCGGAGGCGGTTTGGAACCTGAGCCGTAGTGCTACTGGCATGGCGGTATTGTTCGAGACCGATGCGCCTGCGATCCACGCGAGATGGAAACTGAGAAACGACCAGATAAACGAAATTAACTTCCCTGCGGCAGGATTCAGCGGGCTCGATCTCTACACCTGGCTCGGGAATAAGTGGCGCTGGGTTGCCGCCGGACACTTGGTAAGGACACCAAAGCACCAACAGCCAATCATCGAGGGAATGAACCCTGTAAAACGCAAGTATATCCTCTATCTTCCACTGCGAAATCCTGTCGTGAAAATTGAAATCGGAGTTCCACCGGGATCGAACTTCAAGTCCATTCCTCCACGCAAGGAAAAACCCATTGTCTATTATGGGACATCCATCGTACATGGCGCCTTTGCCTCGCATGCGGGCATGGTTCATTCGTCAATCCTTGGCAGATGGCTCAACAATCCTGTAATCAATCTCGGCTTCTCCGGAAACGGGAAGATGGAGAAGGAGCTGGCGGAACTTATAGCGGAACTCGATGCGCAGATATATGTCCTGGACTGCCTTCCGAACATGGGAGTCGACCAGGTGAAGGAGCGTGTGGAGAATTTTGTCCGGATACTCCGAAAGAAGCGCCCGAAAACACCAATTGTGCTGGTTGAGGACCGTCCACACACGAACAGCTGGATCAGGCCTGCCCTCCTGGCTGACCACAAGAGAAAGTGGAAAGCCTACAATATGATCTACCAGAAACTCAAGAAAAGTGGTGTGAAGGATCTTTATTATGTCAAGGGAAAATCACTGTTCGGGGACGATCACGAGGGATCTCCTGATTCCAGCCATCCGACCGACCTTGGATTCATGCGCCAGGCGGAATTGATGTATCCCCTGCTCCGCAAGTTATGCAGAAAAGGCTGAATAGAACTCTAATTTTTAGGTTTTTTCCCGGATGTTTAAGCTACACTCATATGTCACTGGAATACAATCGTCGCCCAGTTTTTAGGAACCATCTGCAGTTCGAAGACCACATCGTCGACAAGTCCGGTCTGCTGGTTGTTCCAGTATGCGCGGAGCCGTGTCCGCTGTCCAGCGGGATCTCCGAACGTGGCGCCCAAATCGCCTTTGTATCCGGTATCGGGCTGCGGTTTGAAGCCCAGGGCCGAAAATGGTATCGCTGCTTCAACGACATATCCCTTGCCATTATCGATCTTAACTTCGATCTTGGCATCAGAGATCACATCAACATAGTCCATCGTATAGTTGGCCACTACACCAGAAGTGAAAGATCTGGACTTCTTCACATCCGACTGCTTGCAGTAGAGTACCGCCACTGGCTTGCCCTGGAGGTTCCCGATCGATATACGGAAGTCTCCTGCTGCTGCATCGGCGCGCTTGGAATCCGCCTTCGGATTTGAGCCGAACTGGAAGTCCACTGTGTCTCCTTCGGAATACATCTGCACGAATTCCTTCGCACCGTTCATCCATGGAGTTTTGTCATTCACTTGCCATCCGATATAAAGATTGTTGTCATCGTAGCTCATCAGGGCCTTGACTTCGCTGTCGCCCTTCTTCCATTCGATGCGCTGGATTTTCGGGAAGTCCTTGTCAAAATTCCCTGAGAACGACGGTGCTGTAAACTTCGCGACGCTGTACTGGAGACCCGCCGTGACCGACTGCAGGGCCTTCTCACG
>MHBH01000025.1 GCA_001804805.1 Lentisphaerae bacterium GWF2_49_21 | reverse complement strand
ACTCACTATACCTGAAAACCTCTTTCATACTACTTGCCTTTCCTTTTGGCAAGTGTCAACTTATTTCAGGACAAGACACGAATATCCAATATCGAACAAGGAATTTCCAATGATGAAGTCAGTGCTCACAAAAAAACAAGGCTTTCATTGGATATTGGACATTCCTTGTTGGATATTGGTAATTCATGACATTTCATAATCTCTAAAAGAGTAATTGCTTGATGTTCAAGCCGGCACCAGCAAAAAAAACATTCAAGAAATACATGGTCTCCTTCCTTACAGTCGCCTGCGGTGTCTATTTCGGGATTCTGCTCCTGATGTTCCTGTTCCAGTCAAAGATGATCTACTTCCCGACAAGGGGGATAGTATGCACGCCTGCCGATACTCGCCTTGAATTCGAGGATCTCATGCTCAAGACTCATGACGGCGTAAAAATAAACACATGGTATGTGCCCGCAAGGAATCCTGCTGCCGGCACCGTCATCTTCTGCCATGGAAACGGCGGGAACATGTGCTACAGCCTGGATGTCGCCGAGAACTTCTCCAAGATGAACTACAACGTGCTCCTCTTTGACTACAGGGGCTACGGGAAAAGCGAAGGCAGTCCGTCTGAAAAAGGCACCTATTACGATGCGCAGACGGCCTATGACTGGCTTATGAAGGAAAAGAAGATCCCGGAAAGGGAAATAGTCGTGATGGGCAGATCCCTTGGCGGCTCGATCGCTGCGAACCTCGCAAAGGACAACAGTCCGCGTCTGCTGATACTTGAATCTTCATTCACATCGACACCGGATGTAGCCGCGGACGCATACCGTATTTTCCCGGTGCGTCTTCTCTGCCGTTACAAGTACAATACGCTGGACTATATCGGAAAAATCAAATGCCCTGTCCTTGTAATCCACAGTCCTGACGATGAAATTATCCCCTATTCTCATGGAAAAAAGCTTTTCAGTTCCGCCAAGGAGCCCAAGGAGTTCCTTCAGATCAGGGGCGGACACAACGAGGGGTTTGACGATTCCAAGGAAATTTATATCGAAGGCCTGAAGAAATTCCTGGAGGAGCATAAGTGATGGACGACAAATTCTTAATGGCGCTGCTACTGATTGTGCTGATATTCATATTGGTGCTCATAATCAGGAACACATTCGTGGCACAGGTGAGGAAACCGCTGATGGTATTTGCATATGTCCTGTCGGGCGCACTTGTGGCCATCATCATATACAAGATGCCGGCGATATTCGGATTTGTCAGAAGCTTTTTAAATTCCCACGGTTTCAATATTTGAAGGGATGCTTCAATGGAACGCAGGATTCCAAAAAGGATATTGCTCTACCAGAACATCGGCTTCATGATGATCATAATCATTTCATGGCTGGATGAAATCATCGGACTGCCCTCCCTTATGATGGGCATATCCCATACGCATATCTGGAGCGAGGCAATCCTGGAGACCATTATCGTCATTGCCATCTGGCTGCCGGTACACATAATGACAAAGAGGATTCTCGAACGGCTCTTCTATCTCGAAAATTTGGTCAAGATGTGCGCCTGGTGCCGGAAAATAGAGTTCAACGGAAAATGGTATACGCAGGAGGAATTCTACAAGCAGGGATTCAATGCCATGGTCACTCATGGGATATGCAGCGACTGTTTTGAAAAACAGGAGAAAGAGGCGAAATTGCTGAAGGAAAAGACAACCTGAGCCGAATCGACTCCCTGGCTATGCCGTCATCTCAAAACAGGCTTTTTGCCAATTTCCATGTATATTGATGTGTTTAATTATTTATAAATTTTTACAGAGGAAAAATTTATATGGCCAGACAATTCATAATTTCAGTGATGGCTAAGGACCGCCCCGGGATAGTCGCCGACGTCACGAGCGTCATAAGCGAGATGAACGGCAATCTCGCCGATCTCAGCCAGACCACGCTCTGCGGCTATTTCACCATGATACTCGTCGCATCCTTCCCGGACGAGGTCTCCCAGCAGAAGATAAAGGAAGCGCTTTCTAAAAAAGGACATGACAGGAATCCTGAATTCTCCTTTGAGATCGGAATAAAGGAATCCCACATCCTTAAACGCGAAAAGGTTTCGTCCGGCGAATCCATGTACATACTCACTGCCGAAGGCGAAGACCAGGTCGGGCTTGTAGCAAAGGTCAGTTCCTTCTGCAAGAAACTAGGTATAAACATCCTTGACCTCTCGACGAAAGTCCACGAGGACCGCTATACAATGATACTTCTTCTTGACATGTCGTCGGTGAAATCGATGAAGGATGTCAGGAAGTCCCTGGACGAGTTCAGTGTCAAGACCGGGCTAGTGATCGAACTCCAGCACCGGGACATCTTTGTTGCGACGAACGAAATTTGATGCTGGATGCTGGATACTTGATACTCGATACTTGAAACTTGTGATTTAAAGGAGCGCTGGCATCTTGCCGGCAATAATTTTGAAGTTTGCCGTCAGCTTGTCATGCAGAATTTTATTGGCGCAGGCGGCTCAATTCCGTAACACATGTCGAAATTTCTATGAAATGGAAAATCCTGTTTTTCACATCTATTGCCACCTGTATTCTCGTAACAGGCATTCTTCTCCATTTATCCCAGGAAAAGAAAAAAAATATTATTTCGAGAAGCGAAGCCCGGTTCAGGATGATTGGTATATCAATGCGCATGTCATCACATGAATCAAATGACTTTCTGCCACCGGACCTGGGATATTTAATGAATTCCGGAATATGCGAAGACGGCGGTAGCTATATTGCTCCTTATTCAAAGACCAAAAGACCTGACACCCCTGAAGATATTCGCAATGGACATACTGATTATATCTATTTGGGAAGGGACATGAAATTCAGCTCTCCCAATGCGGATAAGACAATTATTATGTATACTAAACCAGGAGCCGCAGGGGACTTTACATCTATCTTGTTTTTAGATATTCATGTTAATACTATCAAGACTAAAGATTTTAAAGAACTTATAAATATAAACGGATGGATCCTCCCTCCTGAAAAAAAGCCATGGCATCTTGAACCCGCAGTGGTTCGTTATAAACAACTTTCCGCAAAAAGATACACAATTGATTTTTCCGAAGCAAAAGAAGAAATCAAGGACTCTGACATGCAGTATCTATCTCTATGCAAGGACGTTGAGGTTCTTAACCTGAGAAAATGTAATATAACTGACAAGGGCCTCGCCGATCTTGGAAGCCTCCAAAAGCTCAAGGAATTAAATCTCCGCGACACAAAAATCACAAATGCAGGGCTGAAATATGTTTCCGAAGTCAAAGATCTTGAGGATCTGGAAATTTGGTCTGCTGAAATTTCAGATGAGGGAATTTCCAATATTTCATGCCTGAAATACTTGAAACGTCTTAAAATTCCGTTTGCAACTCTCTCTGACAAGGGAATGATGACTATTATAAAAAACTTCAGCAGCCTGGAATCATTAAATATAGGAGAAGGTGTTACAGATGAATCTTTAATCAATATAGACAAGCTGCAAAGGTTGAAGGAGTTGTTTATTTCTGGTGATTTAAATATCACGGACAAGTCCTTTCTTTCCTTTTCAAGAATTCCTGCATTGAAGACTTTGGGGATCGCGAAATGTTCTATTACAAATGACGGGATAATCTGCCTGCAAAAATTGAAAAACTTACAATATTTAGGAGTTCATTCTGACAATATCGATATTAACGGTATAATAAATATATCAAATATTGACAGTCTGACTTCATTAACTATAAACGGTGCAAATATTACACGAAATGATTTAAAACCTTTGGCCAAATTAAAAAAACTGACCATAATATGGTTTGATGGAAAAGAATTAAAGCCTGAAAACATTAAATAGCCCAATGAGGAAACCATGATCAGATCAGACCAGATATTGAAGACGGTATCGATGATCCAGAAGGAACATCTGGATCTCAGGACGACTACGATGGGGATAAACCTGCTCGACTGCAGATGCGGCAACGTGAAGAAGACCTGCGCAGCCGTCGAGAAGAAAATCAGGGACTACGCCAGGAACCTCGTGAAGGTCGCAGATGAAATAGGAGAGGAATACGGGATCCAGGTCGTCAACAAGCGTATTTCCATCACCCCCCTCGCCCATGTATGCGCAGGATTCGACGCAAAAGGATATATCGCCGTTGCAAAGTCGATAGACAAGGCGGCGACCGCTGTCGGCGTCAATTTCGTCGGTGGATACTCCTGCAACGTCGAAAAGGGGATGAGCAAGGCTGACAAGGTCCTTATCGATTCAATACCGGAAGCGATGTTCGCCACGGGCAAGATGTGCTCTTCCGTAAACGTGGCCGGCACAAAGTCCGGAGTCAATATGGATGCGGTGCGTATGCTCGGAGAAGTCATAGTGAAGCTCGCAAAAGGCAGCGCCAAGAAAGACGGTTTCGCCTGCGCCAAGCTTGTGATATTCGCAAACCAGCCCGGAGACAATCCGTTCATGGCAGGAGCTGTCCATGGACACGGCGAACCTGAATGCGTCATAAATGTCGGTGTCAGCGGTCCAGGCGTCGTCGCTCGTGCGCTCGAGAGGAAGATCAGCCAGGAAGGCGCGGAAAACCTGCGCATCGACGATCTTGCCGAGGAGATAAAGCAGACATCGTTCCGTGTCACGCGCTGCGGTGAACTGCTTGGCAGGCAGATCGCGAAACGTCTTGATGTGCCTTTCGGAGTAGTTGATCTTTCGCTCGCCCCCACTCCGGAGATAGGTGACAGTGTCGGCGAAATATTGAGGATTCTCGGCGTTGACGATATTGGCGCTCCTGGCTCGACTGCGATTGTCGCAATGTTGAACGATGCCGTCAAGAAAGGCGGTGCGTTTGCAAGCCAGAGCGTAGGCGGACTGAGCGGCGCATTCATTCCTGTTTGCGAGGATGCGGAACTTTCCGAAGCCGTTCGAAAAGGAAGCCTTACCCTCGAAAAACTCGAGGCGATGACAAGCGTATGTTCGGTCGGACTCGACATGATCGCAATTCCAGGCAATGTGGATGCAGCCACTATTTCCGCGATCATCGCAGATGAGATGGCGATCGGAGTGATCAACCGCAAGACGACTGCGGTAAGGATAATTCCCGTTCCCGGGAAGAAGGCCGGGGACATCGCGGTGTTCGGCGGACTTTTCGGAAGCAGTGCGGTCCTGCCGGTGAGGAATGTCGGCAAATCAAGCCGTTTCATCAAATGGGGCGGAAAGATCCCGGCGCCAATACATAGTCTCAACAACTGATGGAATATCGAATAACGAACACAGAATATCGAATTTCGAAGTTTAACCAGGAATAAAGATATTCAAAGAATTTTTTAAAAAGGATGAGAATACAAGACACGCTAAAGCTGTGAACTCCAACTAATTTAAATCATCAGAAGCAATTGCCGGCTGGACGTCCGTCGTCGCTGAGAAGCTATGACGTGACAAGCCAGCGCTCCTTTAATTTTCAAATCACACATTCCGAATTTCCAGTATCCAGTTGCCAGTTACTCGTAGTTCCCATATATATCTGCGGCCTCGTAGAGGGCGAGTATGTTTTCGGTGGGGACATTGTCTTCGATGACGGCGTCGGGTCCGATGATGAAACCGCCGTCCGCCTTCATGGTTTCGCAGATCTGGCTGACATGATCGTGCACTTCTTCGACTGATTTCAGGGACAGCACTGAATCCACGCTGACATGCCCCATGAACGCGATCTGATCTCCGAACTTGTTCTTCAAAGTTTCCGTATCGGCGCCTTTTGCGGAGAACTGTACCGGGGCAATTACATCATAGCCGCACTCTATCAGCTGGGGCATGAGCTCGAACGCTGCTCCGGAAGTATAGAGCATTGTCTTCAATCCGAAGCTTTTCGCCTGCCTGTTGAGTTCGGCCAGGGGGCCTGCGAAGAAATCGCGGAAGATGTCGGTGTCGACGCTTGAAAGATCATTGACATAATAGCTCATGTCGATCATTCCGTGGCCGCAGGTGAAAATCCTCCTGTCAACTTCCATGAAGAACTCATTGAGCTTCCAGATTACCGCGTTGATCAGGTGAGGGCTGTAACTGATCGCCGACATGAAGTTGTCGCGTCCGATGAGGTTGAAGGTCTGGCTTACGAGTCCTCCTCCGCAGCTTGCGGCGGTGAAGATTCCTTCGGCATGTGACTGTGAAAGCTTATGTTTCAAGGTTGTGTAATCGGCCCAGTCCGGGTTCGGCCAGTCATGGTAGACGATATCATCCTCGCCCTGGATATTGGCCAGCGGATGGAACTTGATCTTCTTTTTCTTCTCCGGAGACCTTTCATATACGATTCCGAAGAGGTCCTTTCCATCGATATGCGGGCATTTGTACTGTATCTCGAACATGTAGATATCGGACTGGAAATAGGATTTGAGCGCGTTGACATCTGTGAGCTGGAGTTCGTTGGCAAGCCTTGCCGCAACTGACGGTGAAAAATTCACAAAGCGGGGTATGCGGTCGGTCTCCTCATGCCTGATCGCATGCAGGACGCGCTCCTTTGATCTTATTTCCCTGCTTGAATTCATAGATTCCCCGTCAAAAACATGGCAGGAATGGCAATAAAAAAATCCTGAATTTGAATTGCCAGAACCCAAATTCAGGATGATTGAACCATGAAATTGTTATTTTGCGGCTATGAGATCCGCCCTTCTGTTCTTGGCATATGCCGACTCATCTGCTCCCTGTACTGCCGGCTTGTCTTCGCCATAGCTCTGGGTCTGCATGCGGGTATCGGCAATTCCGAGCTTAGCGAGATACACCTTCACTGCAAGTGCACGGCGTTCGCCGAGGGACCTGTTGTATTCGCTGCTTCCGCGTTCATCGCAGTTTCCTTCGATGATGACATTCACGTCCTTCTGCTGGAGGAGGATGTTGGCAACCTGCTCGAGCTTTGCCTGTTCGGTCGTTCCGATCGTGGACTGGTCATAGGCGAAATAGACCGTGGGAAGCGTCATGCCCGGGATAGGGTTCCATCCGGCCCTTGTTCCAGGAGGAAGCATGCCTGCTTCTGACCATGGGCCGGGCTGAAGGTCGGTGGTAGGCGGAGGAACCATGCCGGCAGTCTCATCGCCGCTTTCATCCCATCCGAACCAGCGTGATATTGTCGAGCATCCTGTGCTTGCTACAAGTACCGAAAGAAGAACAGCAGACATTGAAATCCTGAACCAACTATTCACATTACACCTCCGTTAAAATATTTATTTGTTTTGACATAATTTTAGCTTAAAATGCCGAATTTACCAAAACTTTATTTAAAAAAACTGTTAAAACTTTATTTGTAGGAATTAATTCAGTCGTTATTATATGCCTTGAACAGTATAAAACAAATTTAGTTCAACAGAGAATTTCCTATGCCAAAAATCGACTGGAGCAAGTTAGGATTCGAATATACGCCTGCGGCGTACCATGCCAGGAGCACCTATAAGAATGGCAAATGGGGTCCGCTCAAGCTCAGCAGGAAGCACGAAATATCAATGAGCATAGCGGCCACATGCCTGCACTACGGACAGGCCTGTTTCGAGGGTCTGAAGGCTTTCCGCGGCAAAAATGGAAAAGTCAGGATCTTCAGGCCTAAAGAGAACATGAAGAGGATGAATGACACCGCGAACTACCTACACTGCCCTGAAATTCCAGAGAAAATATTCATCGGAGCTGTAAAAGAGGCTGTCAAGAAGAACATTGACTTTGTACCTCCCTACGGCACCGGCGGTTCCATGTATATACGGCCATTGCTGATAGGGACGGGCTCCCGTATCGGGGTCGCTCCTGCGGACCAGTATGATTTCGTCGTGCTTGTCGTCCCTGTCGGAGCATATTACAAGGGGAACATAAAGCCTGTCGACGCCATAATAATGGAGGACTTCGACAGGGCGGCGCCACATGGCACGGGCCATATAAAGACGGCCGGCAACTACGGGGCCGGTCTCCACGCCAACATCATCGCAAAGAAGATGGGATTCCCAATAGTGCTTTACCTCGACTCGAAGTCAAGGCAGTATGTCGATGAGTTCGGTACAAGCAACTTCATTGGAATAACCAAGAACGGCAATTATATCACCCCGGATTCGCGGACCATACTTCCAAGCATAACCAACAAATCCCTGATGCAGCTCGCCAAGGACATGGGAATTCCCGTGGAACGCCGTCCTATCGCCTTCAAGGAGATTGCGGATTTCGCGGAAATCGGAGCATGCGGCACAGCCGTGGTCATCACCCCGATCGGGAGGATCGTATATGCCGACAAAACCCTTGAATATGACCGTGCAAAATGCGGTCCGGTTCTGAAGAAGCTCTACGATGAACTCACGGGCATACAGTACGGCGAGATTCCTGACAGGCATGGCTGGCTGATGGATCTATAAGAATTCCGTCTCCTGACGGAATTCTTATTGCATCAGAAATTTCTTGACCTTGTCTTCCACCCTGGGATCTGTGCCGTAGGCCTTCTTTGCGAACTTGACGGCTGAAGCGTAATCTCCATACCAGTCGCAGAAGATGCCTATGCGCAGGAAGTCTTCCGCCGCTTCGAGCTTCTGCTGCGTCTTGGACACAGTGGCTCCTCCGCTGGCATTCAATCTGAAATTCCCGAAGTGATCAAGTATCTGGGAGACCTGCTCCACCCCGAACTGGTCCCATCCAAGACGGTCGTATTTATTAGCCCTGTTCTTCACTGAGATATAGTTGGCGTTGACCATGATGTCGCCGGTCATAATCCTGCCGTTCTTGAGCTTCAAAGGCTTGTCGTAGGGATTCCTCTCCATGAGTACCGCTATATAGTTCTTTATCCCGCTGACCTGCTTGTACCTGCTTTCCTCCGCAACCCGCTTGTCCTCCGGGATGCTTTCAAGATAAGTCCTGAACGCGCCCATGCTGAAAGTATAGTCGGCAGGCTTCGGCCTGTTCGCGGCAAAGGCCCGGCGCTCCTGTATCCATTCCGGAGTCAAGTCGGCGACCTTCAGGTTTTTTGCATCTTCAGAGATGGTCACCGCCAGATCATCAAATGTGGATTTCATCCTTTCCACCGTGTTCGTCGTCGTAACATTGTTCGCCACAGGAGCATTGTCAACAGGCTTGACAGGCTGGGGTGTGACCGGGGTGACCGGCTTGACTTCGGGCTTGATTTCCTTTACGTCGACCTTGTAATCCGCTACGGCCTCTTCCAGCTTTGTCGAATCCCCCTTGGCCTTTTCAGTCCATTCCTTCCACAAGGAAACGCGATCCTTCCATACCGAACCCCAGAATTCGCCGGGCGCATTTCCGACCAGTTTCAGGTAGTAATTGGATGAGCTCATGAGCTCGACACAGGAATTCTTGTCATAGATGTACCTGATGTAGATCGCCTGCGCGGCCAGAATCGCGATAAACCTGTTGCCTTCCACATCGACCCTCTCATTGAGCTGCTTGGGCGAGTTTGTATCTCCTCCGAGGTATCTGAGTATCTCCAGATACGGATCCTCCTCGTTGATGCCCGCTACGACAACCAGCTTCTCGTAGATCTTTGAAGCGTCAACTCCTGCTTCAGGATCATTTGCAAGGTATTTTGCAAAGGCATACTGGATGCCTGCCTGCTTTCTTGCGGCGACACGCGCAGTCCCGTCGTTGAGGACACGCTCGGCGATCCTGCCGCCCTGCTTGCAGTCGCCGATAGAAAACATGTTCGTAGCATCCTTCACAAGATCCTTGGGCAGTTTTCCGCCCTTGTAGAGATATTTGTCGAGCATGCCGCTCTGCCATATCAAAAACGCAGAACCGAGCATGACCACTGAAATGGCAACATGGATACCAATCGTTATAAGCGGGTGCTTCGCCCTCGGCAGATCCAGAGGTGTTCCGTTATTCTTCGGACCGAAGACCTTTCCGTTCTTCTTTTCGGCGGGAAGAGGCTTCTTGACGTGCTTCTCCCTGGCATCCTTCCTCTTGTCATGCTCCTTTATAAGAGTGTTGAGGCAGTTGACTATGTCCCTGTATGTAGGCCTTGCATCAGGCTTGCGGCTCATCATCTTCATTATCAGATCGGAGACCGTCTGCGGTATGTCGGCACGATGCTTCTTGGGATTTGGCGGATCCTCCTGGATTCTTTTCCTGACAAGTTCGTCGATATCATCAATTTCAAACGGGGTGTGCTTTGTGATAAGCTGGTAGAAAGTCGCACCAAGGCTGTAGATGTCGCCCGTGTGGTCTTCCTTGCCGTCAAGGGCCTTTTCCGGACTGACATAATGCGGACTCGCCCACAGCTTGGTTATTTTCGCTATGGTCTCCGAACGTGAATCCCTCATGGCCTGGGCTATCCCGAAATCGCCAATCTTCACATTCCCGTCCTTGTCCATCATGATGTTGGCGGGCTTTATGTCATGATGTATGATCCCGTGCCTTCTCGCATTGTCAAGCCCCTCCGCCACATCCCTTATCCACTTGATGACATCGTTTATCGGAAACTGTTCCTTGTTCTCCTCCAGCTTCTTGTCCAATGAACCGCCATCCATGAACTGCATGACGATATAAGGCTGGCCTTCAAATTCACCGCATGTATAGATCGGAAGAACCGCGTAATGGTTGACCGTTGCGGCCGTCCTCGCCTCGTGCAGGAACAGATGGGATCTTTCGGTCGCGCTGGCGACATCGGGATTCAGCACCTTTATCGCGACTTCCCTGTCGAGTGTAAGATCGAGAGCCCTGTAGACGACCGCCATTCCTCCGACCCCGCCCGGCTCCTCAAGAAGATAATTGTCAAACCACTTCGGAACTATTATTTCGACATTGCAGGACGGACAGTTGACCTTTGAGAACGGTTCAAGCTCCGTCAGGTCGAGTTTCTGCGCGCACTTGTAGCATGTGATCTTGCAGACCCGCTTTTCAGGAACCTTGGGAGCAATCTCGACCCTCTCCTTCTTTTCAACAAGCGAACTTCTCTTGATCGAGATCGTTTCCGATGACATGGGCTCTTCAGCCTCTTCAGGAGCCGCAGAAGCGACCTCAGCGCCCCTTGGCGCCGGAGCCGGTATTTTCTTGCCCGTCTTTATCTTATCCTGTTCATCATCACCGGACATTTTCCTGCCGGTCTTTGTCTTTTCCTGCCCAATGTCGACAGGCGGCATTTTCACGCCTGTCTTGATCTTGTCCTCGTCCTTGTTTACCGCAGGTATTTTATTGGCAGTCCTTATCTTGGTCTGCACGTCGTCATCAAGTGAAAGCATGAGCATGTCGGAAGCCCTCTGGGTCTCCTTCATGCCTTCTTTTGCATCTTTTTTGAAATCCTGAGCCATATATCTTAGATACCGGAGTTAAATCGACAAATTTTCTAAATCTGTTATTTTAGCACAGTCTAGCGGAAATTTAAACCTCTATCCTGTATAATTCATGCGTAAAGTTTGCAGGATCAGCCTCCCTTGAATAAAAAGGACTCAAATCCATATTGTTTCAGACGCCTTGTCCTGGCACACGATTATCAGCTTGACATCCGGCCTTCCCAGTCCGTCCAATTTCGCCCTGGCTGTCCGTAAAACCAGCTCATATTCATTGCAGTCGCTGCTCAGATGCACCAGGAACACATACTTGGTCCTTTCAGTCACAAGTTCCTCAAATGAATTGATCGCATCCTCATTACTCAGATGCCCGTGCTTTCCAAGCACCCGCCGCTTCAGCCTCATATTCCTGTCGGACCTGTTCTGCATCTCGACATCATGGTTGCTTTCGAGGATGAGCGCGTCGCAGTCCTTGAGCCTCTGCATGCAGAGCGAATTGATATGCCCGAGGTCGGTGGCTATCCCTGCTCTCGCGTCGCCGGAGGATATTACAAAACCGACCGGATCAATTGCATCGTGGGGCACGGCGAAAGGCCTTATCTGGAACCCTCCTATGTCGAACACGGATCCTGTCTCGAACAATACCTTCTTTTTCCCGAGTTTCCCGGTCTCCTCCAGGCTTGCGGCAGTTTTCATTGTCAGATATGCCGGGATTCCAAGCTCGTCGGAGAAAAGCCTGACGCCATCGACATGGTCCCCGTGCTCATGGCTGATCAGAAGTGCCCTGATTATACAGGGGTTGATTCCGGCGGCGGACAGCTTCTCAAGCAGCGCCTTCCTGCTGAAACCGGCATCGACAAGTATCGCATTGCCCGCATTATGGACAAGTATTGCATTTCCGCGGCTCCCGCTTCCGAGTACAGTTATGGCAAAATTCATAAACAATTCACCGACCTTTAGCCAAATTCAAAATACTGGCTATATTAACGTATAAGGAATGGTTTTATTATCCAAAGGAATGCGTAAGATAACAGGGATTTAAAATTTCACAATGGCCGATCAAGGATTATTTCAATCTCAGCAGCTGAAACAGGAACAGATACTGGCCCCCCAGCAGATCCAGTCCCTGGAGATCCTTGTCGCCCCCCTGCTCGAACTCCAGATGAAGGTCAGCCAGGAGCTCCAGGACAACCCGGTGCTCGAACAGGAAAAACCCGGCGGAGAGGAACTCGCCGGAGATGTCCTTACCAATTCCTCGACGTCCGAGGAGGACGAAGAGTCCAAGCAGACACGCGATTCCGAAAAGTCCGACCATGAGATCGCCGAACTCGTCCACCTCTCCGACTCCTGGCAGAACTCCCTTGTGCCGTCACATTCACAGCGCCATTTCTCAAGCGACGACGAGGAGAAACGCCAGCATTTCTTCGAATCGCTGACTGAGGAAGCCTCACTTCAGGAACAGCTTCTCGACCAGCTCAAGCTCTCCGGAACCGACGACAAGACCAAGGAACTCGCCGAACTCATCATAGGAAGCATCGATGAACAGGGCTATCTGCGGAGCCATCTTGCGGATCTCGCAACTGCAGGACATGTGACCGTGAAGGAAATGGAGAAGGTCCTCGATTTCGTCCAGGCATTCGATCCTCCCGGAATAGCCGCAAGGGATCTGAAGGAATGCCTCCTCCTGCAGCTGAAGTTCAAGGGCAAGGCGCATTCCCTGGCCGCGGAACTTGTCAGGTCGCACATCAAGGAGATCGGACAGAACAAGCTTCCGCAGGTCGCCAGGAAGATGAAGATATCCATGATAAAACTGAATGAGCTTCTCACGGAAATCCGGCACCTCAACCCGTATCCCGGCCTTTCCATGTCGCCCAACAACCCGATTTTCGTGATACCGGAAGTTGTCGTGGAGAAAAGGGATGACAAGTATGTGGTCATCTCCAAGGACGACAATTTCCCCCGTTTGCGGATTTCGCAGTTCTACCTGAGCCTCCTTGAAAATCCGAACACTGCCGAGGAGACGAAGGAGTACATCAAGGCCAAGCTCATCCAGGGCAAGACGCTCATCAAAAGCCTGTCGCAGAGGCAGACCACGATCAAGAGCATCGCTGAAGTGATCGTCGACAGCCAGTTCGACTTCTTTGAGAAGGGAGTCGAGAGCCTGCGTCCGCTAACGATGCAGCAGGTCGCCGACAAGCTCTGGATCCACGAGACGACAGTCAGCCGCGCCATCGCCAACAAGTACATGCAGACCCCGAACGGCCTGCTTGAATTCAAATATTTCTTCTCCACTGGATACAAAGGCGACGACGGCGAATCCGTATCGAACCGCAGCATCATGGAGAAGATAAAGGACCATGTCTCCCGCGAAGACACTTCAAAACCGCTTTCCGACAAGCAGATCATGGAGATGCTAGCCAAGGACGGGCTCAAGGTGGCCCGCCGCACCGTCGCAAAATACCGCGAGGAACTTGGTATCCCCCCCTCACATCTGAGGAAAGAATACTGAGGGGGAGTTCGGAAGTTCGGGAGTGCGGGAGTGCGGAAGTTCGGAACTGCGCCCGGCTTCGCCAGGCCTACGTTGTGACAAGTCGCTGCGGCAAGCGGGAGCTTGAAAGTTCAGGAGTTTCGCGGACTTAGGGAATTTGTTTGTAGTCAAGCCATTATTGGCTGTTTTTAACGATACAAGGAAACACGCAAGTTTGCTTTCCCTGCTCCGTGTGTTCTATTCAAAACTGCGTGAAGCTTAATAATTCAACCAACGGTATCCATGGACTCCAAGGAAAAAACAAAGTCTGATAACGAGCATTCAGGCGCCAGCGTCCCGTCGCCGCTGATATTGAGCGGCATCTTGAGAAGATTCAATAAAAGGACTCCCTGGTATAAATTGGGGATTTCCAAGTTGACAGAGTTCGGGATAATTGGCTGGGCTATCTTTATTATAATCGGCATATTATTCGCCGTGTTCCTTGGAGCCTGGATATTCTGAGAAAGCTGCAACGCCGCGGAGCCGGATTTCCTGATGGCGGTTGATTAGATTTTTCTATTAAAACATGGATTTAAATTTTTCGTGTTGAATATAACAGCCACGTATATTCAACAGCAAAGCAAGAATAAATATTATTAGAATAATCCATCTGATATTTTTCTTATTGCTTATCAGAGCCCCAAGCATGAATAAGATCGCATAAATAACATAAGCATATATTATATAATCATAATTGTCTGAAGAGTATTTCGGCTCTAAATCAGCAAATAATCCACCAGGAAATCGTATGAATGCATACAATGCAAGTGGCGGAGATATGATTAAACCAGGGTCACTGGCAAAAGCGGCCACAACATAAGCAACCATAAATAAACCTAAAAACTTATAATCAGATGAAAGGTTCTTGCTACCTTTCATTTCCGTCAGTCCTGCTTGATTATTCTCTTTATTCATTTTCAAGTATAACTTCGAGTCGCTTACTTTTTAATCTTAGCATAACATTTCTGACAGAACAGATAGTTGCCGTTTTTATCCTCATTTTCGTGCAGAAAGCAATTTTCGCCAATACCGACTGATTCGTTGCAGAAACTGCAATGCTCATGGTCCCATCCTCGCTTCACTCTTTCAAATTGGCCTGCGGCATCCAGGCCAGCAATATTCCACCAAGGAATTTTAACATCCCATCCTTCTTCCGTGGAATAGTAACGCAGTTGCGTATTTTTGAACTTGCCACAAATTTTCCGAAGTTCTCTTTCTGGTATTTTTTCTCGCACATGCATGACGGCTGCATCAGTTCCCGGAAATGTGTAGGGCTCCAAGTCTTGTTTTCGAAACTGGGAGAGCTTTTTCATTTTATATCCTAATTTTTTTAATGCCTTGAGAATTCTGCAATCATGTGCGTTCTACCCAGAGCAGAGCGAGGCCTTCAGTGAGCGCTAGGCCAAACGCCACTATAAGAAGCATCGGCCAGAGATTGAAGCCGTCACGCATCCTCCTCACGTCACCGCCTCCGGACACTATGACGGAATCCTTCGTCCGGGCGGCAAGTTCAGGAGCGATGGTCGACAGATCTGATTCCACTGGCGGGAAATTAACCACCCCTGCCCCAGCATCCCTTCCCCTGTATTTCCAAGTGTAGAAACCCGTAGTGCGTATCGGCTTGCTGATGAAAAAGCCTTTTCCGCCGGAATTCTTGAGCTCGACAGGAATCTCGGCGCTGCCTTCGTCCTTCAGCGAAATATCCGAACCGAGTGAATCCCTTTCCATCTTGAGAGCCATTGAATCGCCGGGGAAATATTCCATTGATTCAGCCTGTATTGCCTTCCCGGGATTTCTCGACGACAAGATCATTTCCGCAATGAACGGAAGGAATCCCGACTGCATCTGCATCGTGCTGAAATCGCGCCCGAGCGGCATGTTCCAGATGAAAAACGTGCCTGACTCAGAGATCTTCACAAGAGCAGGGATATTGTCATCATAGGAGAGAAGGACTTCGGATTCAGGTGTCCATTTAGGGAATACGATCCGGGCCTTGAAGATTCCGGCGGTAGGACTGACATTTTCACCGCCTGTGAAAAGCTTGAATATCTCATCCTTCTCGTTCGAGATCTTGAGCCTGTGCGTCTTCTCCTCGGACTTCTCCATCCGGACATTCTGTTTTGCGAAATTCGCAGAACCGCTCCTGCCGGCAAGGGCAAGTATTCCGTCAATATCCGCACCATCGCCCGGCATGCAGACAATGCCCCCCCCCTGTTTCAACTTCTCGGAGAGCGCGGCTACTCCTGCGCCCTTCCATCCGGAAAGCATGATGACGTCATAAGGAATTTCACCCGACAGATCCTTTTCAGAAATGAATTCCGCCCTAGCCCAGGACAGGGAATCAAGTGCTTTCTTCCAGGCCTTTGCAGTTGATTTCTCATCGGGGACAATTCCTATCCTGATGCTCTGGCTTACATTCACGCAGAGGAATCTCTTGTCATCGCCGGTAAACGCATCCTCCTTCAGGGAAGCGGTTGCCTTGAAAATTTCCGCACCCGCAAAAGTATGTTTGAATACGGCAGTCCTCCTGCCGTGTGCCGGAAGCATGATCTCATGCGACATACGGCTTTCAAGCACGCTGAAGAACAAGGTTGTCTGCATTGGCTGGTTTGAGAAATTATCGACCTCGCAGTAGAAGCTTATCTCCTCTCCCGCCAGCGGATGCGGAGGTTCACACCGGAAGGATCTTATTGCGAGATTCGCAGCCTCTCCGTTGCCCACCTTTATCTTCACGACCTCGACATCCTCCGGCACATCGATGATGCTCTTGTCCCAGGCTGTCTTCTGGAAATCTGAAACAACGCAGATCTCCTTCCTGCCTTCGGCGCCCTTGAGCATTGATGAAGCGATGCGGAACGCCTCGTTGATGTCTCCGGCCTCCGAAGTGACCTGCGCCTTCTGCAATTCATCCCTGAGATAGGAGAAGTTGACACCCATCTCCGGAAACACAGAGGAAGGCTTGGAGTTAAGCCATATCACGTTGGCGGTGTCCTTCGAACTGAGTCCGGAAAGGATTTCCGAAGCTTCCGCGCAGGCCGCGGCGAAACGCGTCTGGGCACCGTCGATGAAAGCCATCGATGCAGTTGAATCAACAATGACAGCGATGTTGTTCTTGCGGAATATCCCGGCCGTCTTGCCACCGGCAAAAAGGAGCGGCTGAAGGAAAATCAGTACGACCGTCGCAGCGAGGAGCGTCCGCAGCGCAAGAAGGATGTAATCCTGCGGCTTCTTGATCCTCATCGTATTTTTCATGATGCGCAGGATGAATTCGATGGAACTGTACAAGTAGACCGGCGGCTTTCCCTTTGCAAAAAGATGGATCAGCAGAGGGACCAATATGAGCACCAGCAGCGGAATGAGCACGGAATTTTGAAATATTATTTTCATTTCACCAGCCTGTCGAGAAGATTGAAATAATGGGAGTCTGTCTTGACGACCTGGTAATCAACGTTCCTCCTGACCGCCAGCTGCCTCATCGCGTTTATATGATCATCCATCGCGTTCTTGTATTGCTTGCGGATGTTGTCGGAGTTCGCCACTATCCTGCGCTTGGTCTCCATGTCCTCGAATGTCGCATATCCGATTTCCGCAAGATCCATCTCCTCGGGTGCGAGGACATGGAAGAGATGGATCCTGAAATGCCTGTGGAGATACGGGCTGAGTGCTGAGAATATCGAAGCGGGATCATCGAAGAAATCGGATACAACCACAAGCGTCCCTTTCCTTTTCAGGAGCGGAAATGAACGTTTGAGCGCCTCCGACACGGAAGTCTTGTTCCCGGCAAAATTAGACTCGAGCGCGTGGAGGAGTGAATTCAAATGCCTGCCCGTGCTGCCCGGCGGGAAATAATTGCGGATCTTGTCGTCGAATATCTGCAGCGACACCTTGTCCGTGTTCTTCACGACGAGATAGCAGAGGACTGCGGTGAAGAAGGATGCGTATTCGAGCTTGGAGATCTTCTTCCCGTAACCCATCGATGCGCTGCTGTCGAGGAATACATGGCATTCGAGGTTGGTCTCCTGCTCGTAGGTCCGCAGATATCGGCGGTCCGTCCTGGCGAGTACGCGCCAGTCGATATGCGCCGGATCATCTCCGCTCACGAACTGCCTGTAGTCCCGGAACTCGATCGAATTGCCGCGCGAGAAGGACTTGTGTCTTCCGGAAAGGTAGCCTTCGGCAAGGGCTTTCGGAGCGAACTCGAACGAAGAAAGCTTCCTTATATCCTCGGACTTGAGATATTTGAAAAGGAATTTCGCCATTTAGATCCCCTATGCCATTTGTAAAGCTACCTCTCTTGAGCTGATTGCTTCGTTGGAGTACAAGCTTTAGCTTGCATAGCCTCTTGAATACAAAGACAAACTAAAGTTTGTACTCCAACAAGGTTTATTCACGGGTCAACGCTCTCTGTATTTTTCAAAACTATGAACATGCCTTATGGCATTAACTACTAATAAAATAACAATTTAAACTAACATGACAAGAATGCCGGCCAGAGGCCAGCGCTCCTTTAAATCACAACTTTCAAGTATCGAGTATCAAGTTACGCTCGCGCCTACTGCACTTTCTCCAGCACATGGTCGATTATCGTTTCAACAGTTATTCCTTCGCCGGTGGCGTTGTAGTTCGGTATGATCCTGTGCCTGAGAACCGGTCGTGCGACTTCCCTGACCTCCTCGACTGAAGCCGCCGGATTGCCTTTCAGAAGGGCAAGCGCCTTCGCTCCACGGGTAAGATTCTGTGACGCCCTCGGTCCAGCGCCCCAGGCTACATACTGTTTGATATAATCGTCGGAAAGCTTCGATACCGGCCTGGTGAAATTGACAATCTTGAGGATGTAGTCCTGTACGTTGTCCGGTACCGGCACATCAAGCGCGGCATCCTGGAGTTCCATCACGTCCTCGGGACTGAGGATGTTTTTCAGTTCAACGGAATGCCTGCCTGTCGTCTTCTGGACGATCACTCTTTCCTCGTCCATGCTCGGATAATCTATCAGAAGGTTGAAGAAGAACCTGTCGAGCTGGGCTTCCGGCAGAGGATATGTGCCTTCATGCTCGATCGGGTTCTGCGTGGCATATACGATGAACGGCTCGTGCAGCTTCATGGTCCTACCGGAGACAGTCACCTGTTTCTCCTGCATCGCCTCAAGCAACGCGGCCTGCGTCTTCGGCGGAGTCCTGTTGATCTCATCGGCCAATATAAGGTTCGCGAAGATCGGTCCCGGTGAAAATTCGAACTTGCGCTTTACTCCTGCTTCGTCACCCTGCAGGATCTCGCTGCCTATGATGTCCATCGGCATCATGTCGGGCGTGAACTGGATCCTCCTGAACGACAGACCGAGAAGCTGTCCAAGCGTACTGACCAGCAGCGTCTTGGCAAGTCCCGGCACTCCGACGATCAGGCAATGCCCCCTGCACAGGAGAGAAACCATCATCTCGAGGACGATCTTGTCCTGGCCGACAATGACCTGTCCGATGCCGTTCTGCATCATTGTGACTTTTTCCTTGACCTTGTCCCATCTTTCAATATTGGACTGGCTCATTTTTTCTCCTCCTTTGACATAATAAAGTTGACAGGATAACTGGATTGACAGGATAGCATTGAATTCATAAGTTTCATGAAAAACCTGTAATCCTGTCTAAATCTTTACGGCGTTCTATATAATCTATCTACATCATTCTACATTTTTCTTCACTGGTTCAGCGGCTGCGGCATCAGGCTTCTTCTCCGGCTCCTGCTGTTTCCTTGCTGAGACCGCAGAGAACATAATGACGGCGTTCCGCAGAGGATTTCCCTTGCCTGCGCAGAATTCATCGATCTTCTTCCAGAATTCATCACGTTTCGCCGAAGCCGCGTCCTTCACATCGGTCTCAACCTCATCCAGGGCCTCCTCGAGCAGATCGCCTTTCTTCTTCTTTTCCTTCACATTCTTTTCCTGCTGGTCAACGGGCCATGTCGCCGAAGCATAGCCTGCCTTCATCCCCGGGGCGCTAAGGAAGCATGAAACCATGGCCTCCCATCCCTTCTGGCCCAACGCTGTAACAATATACGTTTTCGCATCGACCTTTACGAAACTGATATGGACACCTTCAAGGCAAGGCTTCCTGACGATCAGTGCCTTCATGTCGACGCCCTTCGCCGCCATGTCCTTGCATATCGCCAGCATCTTCTCAACAACGGCCTTGTCAAGAAGTTTTCCTTCGGCACCCTTTAATTCATCGATCTTGCCTATGCCATTGATTTCCGATTCGACTTTTCCAACCTTGTCAGCCGTCTTGAAAAGGACTGTGAAATCATCAGGCTTCTTATCGATTTCCTCGACGACTGCCATCAGCTCATCATTTGAAAGTTTGGAAAGAGCCTTGTCAGGCTCAGAAGAAGCCTTGAGTTCAGCAATGAGCTTCTGTCTTTTGTCATCAGCAATGTTCTTCGGATCCGGATAAACAGGAAGTTCAATATCCTTCTTTCCCTCCAGGATTTTAGCAACGCGGCTCCTCACGATCGGCATCACCCGTTCCGTTCCGAGAATCATGAAGGCCCTGTTCCTCTCCATGCCGGATACTTTCCCGTATTCCGAATCCAGATTGATGGCGGCGGAATCCCCGACGGTCATTTTCGAATCAATGCCTGGCAATGCCATCTTCCTTCCATCCGCGAGCAGCTTTTTCCACAGCTCAACGTTCCCCAGCGTCTTTTCCGTTTCAGCCTCTTCCCCACCTTCTTCGGAATCGTCATCCATGTCAAAGGAGACCATAGGCCTCATGCTGGAGAACGACATGAATCTCATGCTGAGCTCCGGCTCCTTCGCATTCAGGGCCGCAGTCAGGATTATCTTCTCGGAGTTCTCCTTGGTTTCGCGGCGGAGCTTCTGGGAGAGCTGCATGGTGCTCTCATCGAACGTCTTCTTTCCGGAAAGGATATCGTTTATTATTTCCTGGGCCGTGGTTGAAGAGACCGCATCCTTGAATCTCTTTATCATGTCGGCCTTATATTTCTTCATGTGTTCGCCGCCCGGTTCATTCTCCCCCTCCTCGGGCTTCGCCTCTTCAAGCTTCCTGGTGAACTTCTCGACGAAGTCCTTGGCCTTGTCGCCGCGTTTCTCGGCATACTGCTGTGCGAGCTGCAGCACGGAATAGTCCGACGTCTCCGAGTCAAGCAGCTGTTTCTCCAGGCCTTTGATATCCTCTTCGCTTCCATTCTTGATCAGGAACGCCACCGCTTCATTCTTCCTCTGGGAATTCTCATCGGACATATATGCCTTGGCAAGCTCGATCGGCGTCTTGTCCTTGTTCTCCTCATACCATTCGGAACAGGCGTCGAACATGCCCTCGGGGCCTTCCTTCCTGGCCTCATAGTCGTTCTGGTTCGGAAGGATTGGACTCAGAAGCGTTGACGCGAAATCCGCACGGGTCGCGGGACGTCTCATCTGCTGGTAGATCTCATTGTTCCTCTCTTCGGCGGAACTGTTCGAGTCATAGTTATGGCTGACATATGAATATCCCCTTATCCTCCCCAGGTCTATTTTTGTAAGATAATCATCCTTCAGGAGGGCAAGGAGGAGCGGAACAGATTTCATGCCGCGGGCGGTGATCTTGTCCGTGATGCTTTCGGATTCCAATTTTACACGGGGGGATTTTCCGGCGTGCATGATCCATAGTTCCCTGTTGTATCGAAAGCGATTTACCTTCGGGGTGTCGGCACCGGCGATCTCCAAGGCAAGCTTTTTGTCCTCGTCAGCAAGACCCGGCCCCTTTAACTCAGGCGGAGCGGCAGTCTCCGCGCGCTTCTTCACGTTTTCCGCAAGTTTCTTGACGGCACCGGCATTGCGCCATCCGGATGAGAAGGTTGAAAGAAGTCCGTCGAGATCCTTGCCGAGAGAGTTCCAGTCGCCGCTCGCGAAGAACTTGTCCATGATATCGTTGTATCTGCCGTCCGCCAGGACGGTCATGCCCTGGGCAATCACCTTCTGCGGTTCCTTGGCCCTCTCAAAAAGCTTCCCTGCGATCTGGTTGGCCTCGTCCTTGAACCCCTTCTTGTAGGCATGGATGGCATAGAGCAGGACGACGCCGTATCCGCACTCATTGGACAACTGGTCATATTCAAAATTGCGGTTTCCGCCCTCGGCGCCGTCTTTTTTCTTGTTGAGGTATTCCAGAATCTTCGCAATATCCTTCTTCAAGTCGGCATCGCCCCATTTTCCAGAAACCCTCCCGTCATCCTCCATCAATGAAAATGCACGGGCCGCACTCTGCTTCCGGCCCTTGTCCGCATCCTTCTTCGCCTTTTCCTCCAGCTCCTTGGCCTTGATCTTGGAAAGTGCTTCATAATCGTAGACCTCGACAAGACGGATGTTGTCAACAATGAAGAGGCTTTTGCCCGTCTTGTCCTCCTTGAGCATCCAGGCGTTCCCGGTTACACCCATGGAACGAAGCTGGTATCCGTACATGGATGACGGCCCGAAGGAGGAGTAGAGGTCGAGTTTCACATATTTCGCGGTTGACGCGTCTGGAAGACCGAGCTTGTAGAACTTCTCAAAGCCGGCGCTGTAGTCCTTGATCTTAGGGGCGTCCTGCTTCTGGACATTCTGATCTGCAGCAGGCTTCTGTTCCGCCTTCTGATTTGATATCGGCGTTGGAAGCGGTGCAGGTTTTGGTATCGTCGGACGTTCCTGCGCCTGCAGTATTCCTGCGGACATGAAGACAATAAGAATTGAAAGACCTAAACTCCGATTTGGGAAAGAAACGAACACCCCCGCGTTTTTCATAGGAAAGATCCTTTCTTGATTGATGTATGTAAAAAAACGTAATTCAGGTGTCAGGTGTCGGGAAGAGAATTACCATAAGCGGACAAAGAGAATGTCAACTGGTTATTCCACACCTGAGCTCTGACACCCGAACACCGCCAATTGCATGCAAATGGCCTACTTGAATTCTATTACAGTTTCCTTGTTCTTCTCGAGCAAGAAGCCCTTGCTTTCAGGAGTGCTGGAATACATGTCGAGGAGATCCATTCCAGGGCCCCCGGGTCCGTTCATCATTGTCTTCATGAATGAAGGCTGTTCCATGAGAGCATCCATGTCCATATCAAAGAGCGTGCATTTGGAATTGTTGTCGCCTGACTTGTAGGTGGCGTTGGACTTGATGTCGGTCCCGTCAACTTCGACAATCATCGTTATGCGCAGCCCGGAAAACATCTTCTTGGCGAGTTGCTCCTGCGTCTCGTTTCCAGTAAGCCCGAGAGGATTTCCGTTCGCCATCAGCTGCTGGATCTCCGCCTTTTCCTGAGGAGTCTGCTCGAGAGGGACGGCCGGCTTGTCGTCAGCCTTTGCGGGTTCCTTGGCTTCAGCCTTCTTCTCTGGAACTGGCGGACCTATGATCTTAAGCTTCGCCGTATCACCTTTTTCAAACTTGAACTTGAAGGCGTCCTTGGCCTTATCGGCCTGGGCAAGCTCGTCGGGTTCCACGCCTTCAGGCATCATGGCGCTTTCAGGGTCGAACGCCTTGTCCTTCATGCTAAGCGAAATCTTGTTTATGTCGGGGAACGAATACTGCGCGACAAAGCCGCGGCATCCATCCTTGTCGTATTTGACCGCCTTGACGAACTGCACATCGGGTCCGAATTTACTGCCTTGCTGCTTTATCTGCTCCTCGTTGTAGAAAGGATCCTTCATGGCTATCTGTCCGCCGCCGCCGGCCTCCTTCATCTGCTTCATCTGCATGTCAAATATCGAAACGGTCTCCTTGGAGAAGATGCTGGTGACGATGATGTCCCCGGAACCATCCTTCTTGACCTTGACGACAAACTTGTTCTTGATGCAGCCGGAGAGCAGGATGCACGCCGCAGCTGCAATAATCCCAGTCATAGCGATGCAGTAAAGACCATCGACACCTTTGAATTTCATTTTGAGACCTTCCTTCCATAATGTTATTTTATCTAGGAATTCATTGCTGGATTAATGTAATCTATGCCTGCTTCAGCAAAATACCAAAGCACCAGGAAATATCAAGGCAACCCCTTGGTGTAAAAGGAGTTATTTTCTCACCCTGAGCACGATCGCGATGAAGAGAGTTGCAAGGAGGACGATTATCCCCACGAGTACGATGTTTATAACCTTCAACTGGAATGGCGTAGATGCCGGCGGCGCATCGGCGGGCCCGCTGAGTCTCGGATCCAGATCAGGCACTGAAACATTTTCATCAGGCATCGGCAGCAATTCCGCCGAGTCGATCACATCATTGGCGTCATGAGGCTTCAGGGAAGGAAGGTCTTTGTCCACATGCAGTTCTCCCCTTATGAAGGCGGTCCAGTTGACCGCGATGAGCAGATCCGCGCCGGAAGCGGGTTGTTTTATGCCTGAGGGCTGTTCCATCTCCAGCATCCTTATGTTCTTCCTCAGGTTTTCGCCGCTTATTTCATCGCCGGAAAATATGTCGAGGACCCTGCCTCTGCCATAGACCGGGGCTATGACCGGCTCATTACCGGCGCTCATTATCTCGGGTTCTATGCAGTTCAACATCTCCAGAAGGATGAGTTCCGACTTGTCATCCCGTGAAACCATTATAATTGACATCCTGGCATGGTTCAGTCCGGGCAGGATGGCGTCCCTGCTGGAATCTTCCCCAGGGGTTCCCGCAGCCGGAGCCGCCTTCAATTCGTCTGAAAGGATCTGCAGGGCCCTGCCATCCTTCTCCTCGTTGCCGGACTTGATGAAAAGCCAGACCGCCCATTCACCCTTGAGAATTCTCCGCGCAATCTCGCGTCTTGCCGGCGAATCACAGATCAGCTCACCCGCCTGCACCGTCAAATATCCCGCCCACAGCGGGATGTCCACATCGGAAACCTGCGGAAAATATATGATCGTGAAGGGAAACCTGTCCGGCTTGAAAGTCCTCAGTATCTCGGATGTCCTCTTGTCAATTATACTCCTGTCCTTGATGTCGGCCTTTCCGACAACAAGGTTCAGCCCGCCGACCCTGTCCCTGGTTCTGCCCTCGAGGAATGCAATACCTTGTTCCAGGCCTGCGGAATTCTCCGTGCCGTATATGACAACCGCCCTGAAATGATCAGGCTCCCATTTCTCAAGCCCCATGCGGTACAGCGGAAGGTTGTCCGCAGAAATAGCGGACAGGCAGATGACCGAAAAGATGCTGGCAAACAGGAATTTCATCTGAACCTTTATTTGTCAAGATATTAACATCGAACACTCAACATCGAACTTCCAACCTCGAATTAATTTACATCTGAAATTCAATGTTCAAAGTTCGATGTTGGATGTTGGACGTTCAATTTGCATTGTTCCTTAAGAGTATCTCCTGCTGAGTTCATCAAACGTCTGGATTGCCGAAGCGGAGAAATATTTCTCCCCGATCAGATTGTACAGGCCGGTCCGTTTCAGGACATCCAAAACCCTGTCCGTGGCCTCCGAAACAAAGACTTCAATCCCGTTCTTGCGGAACTCCTCGACAATATGGCGCAGCGTCTCCTCGCCGGTGGCGTCAATGCTGTTGATGCCGCTCGCGACAAGCAGAATCGCCTTCGTGTCGGGCTTCGCCGACAGCGCACGCAGGATCGACTCCTCGAAATGCGAGGCGTTCGCAAAGACAAGCCGTCCGCGGAACCCGACTGCAAGAATCTTCCCGCCTGTCTTCAGGTCGTATCTTTCGGCATCCTTCAGAGTTCCATCGGAATCTTTTCCAAGTATGTTGAAATCCGGCTTCATGATCTGGTAGAGGTGGAAGATTATTGCGAGAACCGCACCGATCAGGATTCCTTCAGTTATCCGCGGAGCCATCGCAAGGGCCGCCAGGAATGTCACAACCGCCGCCACACCGTCGAAACGGCTGGTCCTCCAGATCCTGAAAAACGCCTTCACGTCTATCAATCCTATCACCGCCGCGACTATGATCGCGCCAAGCACGGCCCTGGGAAGATAATAGAGGAACGGCGTCAGGAACAAAAGCACGATCATGACAAGTATCGCCGCGAAGATCGAAGACATTCCCGTCATCGCACCGGCATACAGGTTGAGTGCCGAACGGGAGAACGAGCCGCTGACAGGATATGCCTGGCTGAAACTTCCGAGGATTCCCGAAAGCCCCTGCCCCACGAGTTCCTGGTTCATGTCGAGACGCTCCTTTGTCTTTGCGGCGATTACCTTGCATATCGCCAGCACTTCCAGGAATCCGATCATCGCGACCATGAACGCACCGGGCAGGAGTTTGACAATATCATTAAGGCTTGCGCTGGGCACTTTCAAGGCCGGAAGCCCTTTCGGGATTTCCCCGACGACACTGCCTCCGAACCTGGCGTCAAAGCTCAACAGCCAGCTTATTGCGACAGAAAGGAAAACTACTATCAGTGCGCCGGGCCATTTGGGCCTGATCTTCTTCGTGACAAGCAGGAAGGATATTGCCAGTGCGCCGAAGATCAATGTAGGCAGATGCGTATCGGGGGTCTGCATCATCATCTCATAGAAGTCCTTGATGAAATAATCTCCTCTTCCGAGAGGGAGCTTGAGGAAAAGGTTTATCTGCGACATCGCTATGATCAGGGCGCCGGCGTTCGTGAAGCCGACTATCACAGGATGCGAGAAGAAGTTGACGACCGCGGCAAGTTTCAGGAGGCCCAGCACAAGCAGGATTACTCCTGCAAGCAATGACAGCATTATCGCAAGCGCGACATATTCCGGAGAACCAGTTACGGCAAGATGGCTCTCTTCAAGCACCGCCGCCGTAAGCAGCGAAACCATCGCCACAGGCCCCGTGTGCAGCTGGCTGCACCATCCGAAAAGAGATGCGATTATGACCGGTACAAACGCGGTATACAGTCCGTAATGGGGAGGAAGTCCGGCAAGCTGGGCATATGCCATCGACTGCGGAACCAGGAGGAATCCGACTGTCGCCCCGGCGATCAGATCAGCCTTGACGTTCTCCTTCCTAAGGGGAAACCATCTCAGGAATGGGAATGTCCTTGTGTAGTTCATGTCAATTTACCAGTAGCTCGTCCTGTTATCTTCTTATATAAATTGTCTCTTAAAGTAGGTACGTGCTCTAGCATGTACCATCTTTGCCTTCAAGAAAGGGACAGGCTAAAGCCCGTCCCTACTTCTAAAACATCCCGTGAGGGCTGTTCTTCAGCTTACCTCGACCTGTTCCACTCAGATTTTGCGAACTTCGCAGCTGATAAGTTATCAGCCTCCCTTGAAAATTCATCTGAAACTTTAAAGTTTTCAAAGCTGATCTTGAATTCACTTTCAAAGCCTTTGACAAGTTCAGCCGACAATACATCCCTGCGTCCCTTTGAAACCTCCAGCGAAATGCTTCCCTGGTGCAGGATGCCCTTCTTCGTGCGCCGTTGCGCCGCACCTGCCATTTTGCGAGATCCGCAGAGCACATCGTATTTCGTCGGAGTTACAAAGCATTTCATCGACGCCCTGTCTGCGACATTCGCAGCTGTCGGCGCAAGGCTGCCTTCAAGGCCGAACGCTTTCATCGTGCGAAGAATAGCCCTGTGGAAAACGTGGTAGCTCTCGACACGGTCGAATTTCTCGACCGGATGTCCGGACGGTACGACAATAGTATATGTAAGATCCCTGTCGTGATAGACGATCCCGCCGCCGGTGGGGCGCCTGACTATGGAATATTTCCGTGCTTCCTTCTCGACGGAGGAATAGTGCTGGGAATATCCGATTGATATGGAAGGGACGCTCCAGCCGTATATGCGCAGGAGGATCCTGCCCTTGAGATTTTCCGATTTTTCAAGAAGCAGTTCATCGACCGCCATGTTCATCGCGGGCAACCTATCGCAATCCCGCCACAAATACCAGATATCGGAAGAGACCATTTCACTTCCATTCTTAATAAAAATATTTCTCCAGTCAAAGTTAACAGTAAATTTCAATTTTTCAAAAGATTAAAGAAATGCTCATGCTTTTCAGAGATAACTGAAACAATAATAATCTTCTTCCATTCGTTTGTATCTTTCGGGATAAAAGTTATTTTTATGGTTCAATAAAGAGAGAGAAAAAATGAGATACATTCTTTCAATTATAATTCTTTCAGGACTGATGGTGCCGACATTATGCGCCCAGCAGTCGGCGCAGCTGTCCGTCATCAAGGACAACTCGATCGTGATCTATCCCGGCGAGGAGAAGATCAACGCCGGAAAACAGAACCAGATCCGCATAAAAGGAAACCAGCACCTAGTAGCATTGTCGTTCGATACCGCCCCGCTCAAGGGTAAAAAGGTGAAATCCGCCACACTCATATGCTACCAGGGCGACAAGAAGATCGACCACGTGACGATTTCAACGATCCAGTCCGACTGGGACGAATACAAGTCATGCGCCCTGACTTCAGGCATGCAGGACAAGTCCGGCTGGGGCGAAGAAGGCTCCAGATTCCCCTCCGTCACCGACGGAAACAGTTTTTCACTCGTATGCCAGTCACCCTCTGAAATAAAGAACGGAGCATACCACTGGCAGGTCGCTCCGGATCTTATAAACGCCTGCGCCCTCGGTGCGTCGTACGGGCTTGCTATCCATGAATCCAGCGCCGACTATTCGCGGAATCCCACGATCTTCTCGCGTGAAGAAAAAAAGAAGGAACCATATCTCATGGTGACTTTCGCCGACGAGGAACCGCCGCCGGGGAAGCCGGAGATAATCAAGGTGTCCGACAATGGAGATCCCGACAGCGTCAGGCTGGTCATCAAGGCCCCGTCCCAGGGCTTTGCATATGAAGTGAAGGTGAACGGCAAGGATCTGCCACGCTGGAACATTCCGTTTGTAGATCCGGTCACGACCCAGCTGATTCCGATCCGCGACATGGATTTGAAGCCGGGTGAACCACTGGACATCTCCATCTCGACGATCAGCCGCACAGGAGCGAAGACCGCCCCTCTCACGACAACCGCCACCTTCCCGAAGTTTGAAAAGATTCCTGCAGCAAAGATGCCCAAGCCGGCAAGAAGCGCCGCCACGGCCCCGATCTTAGGCATAATCCCCCTTGAGGACAAATGCGACGCCTCCGGAAAACCGGTGGGAGATGTCCCTGACGGCTATCTCAAAGGCAATGAAGTATTCGACGGCGAGACCATCCACCTTGCCGCAGCCCGCGGTGAAGTCGTGGGATTCCAGGCGCTTGTCACCGGCAAGGACAGGATCACCGTGAAATGCGAGATCCCCGACATACGCACTGAAATGTACCAGGCGCTCTATGTTGAAACTCCGAACGGGAAGATCCCCGACCCCCTTGTCCCGTTCAAGGAACTGCAGCTGTCTGAAAATATTCCGACTCCGATATGCGTCGACGTGCATGTGCCCTTTGAATTTTCAAAGCAGTCAGTGAAGGGAAACCTGTCCCTCTCCAACGGCGTCAATATCCCGATCGAACTGAAGATCCGTGATTTCGCGATTCCCATGGAGGCGAGCTTCGCATGCGAGATGAACAGCTACGGGCTTCCTGATTCGGTGAAATCCTACTACCAGCTCCAGGAGATCGCATACGACCACCGCGCCTATTGCAACATACTCCCATACTCGCATAATACGGCCGCCCCCGGCGCCAGGAAATGCAACATGGACATGGTCAAGGCCGACGGCAAGAGGATGAATGAAAAATTATTCAACGACATCAAGCCCGGAGCACGCCACATCTGGTGGGACGACTTCACCGAGGTATTCGGCCCCTACCTTTCCGGACAGCATTTCAAGAACGCCGCCCGCGGCCCCATCCCCGCGCCCGGCTTCTATCTTCCTTTCCACGAGAGCTGGCCTCTGAACGTGCGCGGTTTCTTCGATGGAAATCCTGATGCATACGAGGCGTTCAAGAAATCCCCGATGTATGTAAGGACCTACATGGATGCAATACGCGATTTCATCAAGGATGCGAAAGTCGCAGGATGGATACGTACCGGATTCCAGATATATCTTAACAACAAGGGGAAGCTTGACGATTTGAAGCTGAGCCCATGGGTCCTTGATGAACCTTCATCATTCTGGGACTACCGCGCGCTGGCCTATTATTCAGACCTGACAAGGCAGTCCAACGTCGGGGAGAATCCTCTTCCTATCAAGTTCCGCATAGACATATCCCGTCCTGAATTCGAACGCGGCCAGCTCTACAAGAAGGCCGACCTGTGGGTTGTAAACCTTGAAGCATTCAAAAATTATCACAGGGTCCTCTTCGACCGCGTCGAACGTACAGGAGAGGAAATCTGGACCTATGGAAGCAGCAACAACGTGGAGGATTCAAACCATTTCATCCAGGCCTGGCTCCTTGAATCATACCTCGGAGGAGCGAAAGGGATCGTTCCGTGGCAGACCATCGCCCGTGGAAAAGGCGCAATGGAAAAAGGAGATCAGCTCGCAATCTTCCTGCTGCTCGAAGAAGCGGGACAGGAACCAGCAGTCCATCATTCGATGCGCCTGAAGGCCTTCCGACGGGCCCAGCAGGACATTGAATATCTCGAACTGCTCAGGAAGAAGCTCAACCTGTCCCCGGGCCAGCTCTCCGCGTTTGTCAATTCATACATCATGCTTGGCGGGGAACTCGTCAAGAAATCCGACGATGACGCAGGAACTCTCAAGTTCGGATATGTCTCACCGGAGAACTTCAGGCGGATGCGCGAATCGGCCGCAGATCTGATTACAAATGCAAAGTAGACTAGCAGACTTGATTTACGAGCGAAGCTTCGCCAAGGCGAACAAGCTCCGTTGGAATGCGGTGACAAAGTCACCGCTTGAACATGAGCGCAAACTTTGTTTGCGCACTCCGACGGATGCCTGCGGCATCGTAATACAAACTGACAGCAGAAATGCCAATATCCAATCCGCCGTGGCGGACAAATCACAAACAAGTTCCATTCTTGAATTTTACCAGCTATCGAATGAATTTATACTTATGTCAGGAGCTTTGGCCTGACTTTGGACTGCGGCACCCCTGTGCCGCTTTGGATTTCGTTGGATGCGATTTAAAACAGCTACTCTTGAGAAAAGCGGCACAGGGGTGCCGCAGTCCAAAGATTGCTACGCAATCATAAATCGGGTAAAATACAATTCCCTGTTGGTGTAGAGTTACAAATCCCAAATCTCAATTTCCGTTTTCTAAATTCTACTTTCTAAATCAAGCATCCGGCATCGGGTTTTCAATTCTTCTCGCGGAGCAGCCTGTTCAGGAATTTTCTCGTATACATCTTTGATCCCAGGGCGGTTCTGATTTTCCTCCACTCCTTCATGCGGGCATAGTTTCGGATTACGCGGTATTTGTAGTACCACGGACATTTTTTCAGATGTACAAACCGTTCCAGATCTATAAGGACGACCTCCTGGGAGCCCTTCCGGATGAAAATATGGCCCGCCACCCAGTCAGGATAGAAATAACCTGCATGGTGGATCGCATTGACCGCCGAAGCGATGTTCCTGAGGATGTCCTTCTTGTGGACCTTGAAGGAGGCGATCGCTTCCGGCTGGGCCCTGAGTCCGTTGAGCTCTTCAAGTGAATTATATCCGGAAAGGCTCTTGTAGAGGAGGAATCCCCGCTTGTCCTGGTCGTCAAGGCAGTATGCGAGGAGCTTCGCGGTGTTGAGGCCGAAATCGGGAAGTATCTTCAGAGTTTCAAATTCGTTCTTCAGGAACTTGTAGGAATCGCCCGACGCCCGCTTGAGATAATATCTGATCTTGTTGATGCGGACAATCGTGGTCTGTTTCTTCATCCTGCCCGTCTTGCGGTCGTAGTGCTGCCTGACAGGCTTATATTCCGCAGTCGCCCCCGACTGTTCAAGGTTCCAGAAGGAGTCAAAATCGGAAAGCCCGGCCGCCAGAAGCTTATCCCTGTCAAATTCGCTCGACCACCTTATGTCCGCCATTTTACTCCGCAGCCTTAAGATTAAGAGCCAATTGCAAAAGTCGGCAATTGGCGGTGTTTAAGAGTCACAGTTTTCAGGTGTCAGGTTTCAGGTCAGACAGGAAAATCGAAGAACAATTTACATGCATTGAACCTTCCCGACCACTGACACCTGACACCTGACACCTGACCACTGACACCCGACACCTGCATTGCAAAACGATCGTTTTGCAATTACCTCATTTTAATTTTAGATACTTGCGCGTCTTCTTCCTTATTGAATCCATATCAAGCCTCGTACCCGACGCGGAAGAATATGAATCTGTAAACAAACATATTGCCTTTTCCATATCAGCTCTCTCACCGAGCCTCCCGCTTATCTCAATATACGATGAAATAGTCCTTGCTATCTCGGACGCCCTGAGGTTTTCACAGATGGCTTTCGGCCTGATGTCCACACCGTCCAGATCCCATAAGCCGAATGAGAAGGCGCCCTTCCCCCGTCTGCTGACATATATGTTGCTGAGCTTGCTGTCTCCATGATAGATCCCGGCCTTATGCATCTTTGAGAAAAGATCGCCTACGGCTTCCGCGTATTCCAGCTGGATTTTCCTGCTCTCGAACATCAGCCTGCAGAAATCAAGCGTCGGTATTGTTCCGGGCACGGACTCGGTGACAAGATAGGCGGACTTCAGGATTCCCGCGGTCCTGCTTGCAGATGCGGCAAGCGGTTTCGGCGTCGGAATTTTGTTCATTTCGAAGTACCAGGCCGCCTGCCATGTCCTGAACGGTTTGGCGTTCCTGAACATGTATCTCAGCGTGTAGCGCAGTCCCTTGTTGTTGTATCTCTTAATAAACACAGGACTGTGGTCCGCCAGTTCAGCAATTCCCGCCTTTGTGCTCCTTGAATCCTTCAGCACCGTGGAAGCGGAAAGGTATTTCTCCGGATTTTCAATGCAGTCGCGCAAGGCCGCGGAATCGGCTGAACGGCGTATCAGCACAAGGTTCGCACCCCGCGCAATTTCCAGGAAATCCCTGTTGTTCCTGAAACAGTATCCCGATGCAAGTTTATTGTCTTCCATCGATAGTTGCCTTGAATGAAGCTTTAATTGTAAATATTCACTGAAGTATGTCCTTCAGTCAGTCTTGTCCTAAATAGCTTTTAAAAAAGCGTGACTCCTTTTGGGGATATATAATATCTCCAGAAGTTAAACAGAAAGGAGTCACGAGGATATGA
>MHBH01000024.1:105-33772 GCA_001804805.1 Lentisphaerae bacterium GWF2_49_21 | reverse complement strand
GCCGCAATTTATACCGCCGGCGCACTCATCGACGGATTCCCATACCGAAGACTGACGACCGACGACAAAGAAATTCAAGCTGCTTACTTCGGTGATACCTTCATGATATGGCGAGCGGACGACAAGTCCTCCGACTGGAAGATGAAGCTTGACGGAAATGGTCCATGGGTGATAGTCGATGTCGTCGGACAGATGAAGCCGCTGGATGTCAAGGACGGCGATGCACAGTTCCAGATCGGCATGAGCCCGGTCTATGTGCTGAATAGGGAGAATTATGAGAAGCTTACAAGATAGCCTGCATGTTGAATGGGAATGAACATGTGCTATTTTTAAAGCTTTGGTTTTCTAGAAAAATCGGAAATTTCAGACCAGTCGGACGTGTCTGACTGGTCTGACAAAATACTTGAACTTGCGATCCAGGAAAAAACGTGAACAAATCTCCCAGCAGCACCCTTCTTCCGCACGGCGGATATGAAAAACTCCGCAGTTACAAGGTAGCCGAGGTGGTATATGATGCCACAGTGATCTTCTGCGACCGTTTCATTGACAAGCGTTCCCGCACCCATGACCAGATGGTGCAGGCCGCCCGTAGTGGCGTACGCAACATCAGCGAGGGCAGCGGGGCTGCTGCGACTTCGCGCAAGACTGAGATCAAGCTGACAAATGTCGCCAGAGCAAGCCTTTCAGATGAACTTGCCAAGGACTACAAAAGTTTTCTGCTTCAACAGGGATTGAGTGTATGGCAGAAGGATTCCCGGAAATCGCTGGCTATGCGCAAGCGACTCATGCATGACATTGCATCAGATCTGCCAAGATCTGCAGAAGGGAAAATTATTCTTACTGGATTACTGGGGCTTCCTGAGTTTGTGGCGAAGGCCGATCCTGAAATTGCTGCCAATGCAATGCTGTGCGCCATAAACCAGGCGGCATATCTGCTGTATAGGCAGATTCAAAGCCAGGACAGGGATTTCATCAGCCATGGCGGCTTCACCGAAAGACTATACGCAACCCGGATGAAGCAGAGAGAGTCTGGAAATTCTGACAGGTCGGACTCCATTGCCCAAATTCCGGTATGCCCCATTTGCGACAAAAAAATGATCCAGCGAACTGCAAAGAAAGGGGTAAATGCCGGGAAATCCTTTTGGGGTTGCTCTGGCTATCCTGATTGTAGGGGAATAAGGGAAATGTCCGACGTGTCTGACCAGTCTGACGAGTCCGACAAAAATTGAAACACACGAGGAGACCATGCAAGATTATCTCAGAGAATTTGGCAAGTGCTTCGATTCTAAGGTATCCATGATTTCAGAGAAATGCCACAGCCCGGGATATCATACGATGATTCCGGACGGCGTGATTGTCCATTCGACGCGGGAGAATCTGCAGTATGCAATATGCCTGATGGAGTCTGGAGGGAAAAAGGAGATCTCACGTGCGGAAAAGGTCATCCGGAAGATACTCAGCCTGCAGGACACGGATCCGTTCAGCAGGACCTACGGCATATGGTCATGGTATTTTGAGGAGCCTTTGGACAAGATGAATCCGCCCGACTGGAACTGGGCGGATTTCCTTGGCGCCAGGATGGCATGTATCATCAGACATCATTCCAAAAAGCTTCCTGCAGGATTGATTTCGCAGGTCCGTGAATCCCTTGGGCATGCCGGGTGGTGTATTTTCCGCAGGAATGTCCATCTTGGATATACGAACATTGCAATCATGGGGGGAGGGGTTACTGCGGCTGCAGGTGAGATTCTTAAAGAAAAGAAACTTCTTGATTTTGGACGTGAAAGACTTCGCAGGATAGTTGAACATATAGACTTTCACGGCACTTTTACCGAATACAACAGCCCGACATATACATTTGTGGCTTTGGAAGAGGCTGAAAGAATATTGGATCTTGTGAACGATCCGATGGTAAGAAAGCATGCTGAACGGATCCGCAGGACTGCCTGGGATGTGATTTCAAAGCATTTCCATCCTGCCACCCAGCAGTGGGGAGGACCTCAGTCAAGGGCATATAGCAACCATATCGGCCCCAATCTAACCAAATATATTTCCAGACAGACTGGTGCTGAAATCAAAGCACAAACTTCATTCCAAAAGGCACACATAAGATTACCGTCATATATTCCAGAACTCCCTTGTCCCAAGAAATTTAGGAGTAGATTCGTCAGACTTACGTCAATTCCGTTTGAGTTCAGGACACGTTTCATCAGGCGCGATGAGAAAAACAGGAAGACGAAGAACATTTATGGGGATCGCATTGGTACAACTTGGATGGATGATGCTGCTGCCCTAAGTTCCATTAACCATGATGACATGTGGGATCAGCGACGAGTCGTATTTGGGCACTGGAAGACCGAGGAAGATCCTGCCGTATGCCTAAGACTGAGATTCCTTCATGACGGAAAGGATTTCTGTTCGGCTCTCGTGCGAAATTCGCAAAAGGGGCCGCGTGTCCTGTCAGCAACTACAATGATCCTCAACCGAGGTGACTTCCATCCTCACTTTGATCACCCTAAGGATGATATTTTTCAAGCGAAGGATTTCAGGCTTAGGTATGAATTGGCTGGAAAAGGCGTGGAAGTTGGGAAGATTGGAAAGGACATCTTTGTCCTTTCAGCTGGAAAACTGCGCGCCGTGATCCATGCAGCACCCGGAAGATTTGGACCAAACACGATAAAATGGGAGATTGGAAAGGAGAAGGACATCGTCTTTGTCGATGCCGTCTGTCATCACGGCAAAAGAAAAGGTTTCAATTTCGGGACGATGGGAGCCGTACAGCTTGTCTCGGGTCTTGAACTAATAGGAAAAGATCAGGAGCCGGTTAAAGGGAAGATAAATATAAAAAGAGTGAAGAAGGATATTTATTCTGCAGAATGGGCCGGATTGAAGCTAGTTGTTCCGTCTGCAGCAGACAATTATCCGGATTGAGGGTTCCGCATTTGTTTGTAGTCAAGCCCATCAGGGCTGTTCTTGGGAAGTAGGGACGGGCTTTAGCCTGTCCCATTCTTGAATGCAAAGAGGGTACATGCTAAAGCACGTACCTACTTTGAGAACATGTCTTGCGACATTGACTACAAACGGATTCAAGAATAAAAACAATGAAAGATAGAAAATGAATATCCAATCGATAACTCTTCCAAAGAGGAAGAATATTTCACTCGCCAAAAAGATCTTCAGCGGCAGAAGCAGGAACGGCGGGACGATAGCGATGAACAGCCTTTATCTGGAATTCAATGGCAGGCCCTGGCTGCCTTCAATGGGGGAATTTCAGTATTCTAGATATCCTGCCGATTTGTGGGAAGACGAAATTCGGAAGATCAAGGCCGGCGGCGTGGACATCGTTCCGACATATGCCTTCTGGATTCATCACGAGGAGGAGGAGGGCGTGTTTGACTGGACAGGACGTAGGAATGTCCGACGCTTCGTAGAACTCTGTAAAAAGCATGGTCTCTGGGTGATCATGCGCATGGGGCCGTTCTGCCATGGAGAGGCAAGGAACGGAGGGATGCCGGACTGGCTTTTTGGAAGATCCTTTGAGGTCAGGCGCAATGATCCAAAATATCTTTTCTATGTTAAACGTCTTTACAATCAAATAGGGAAGCAGTTGAAGGGGCTGACTTTCAAGGATGGAGGTCCGATAATAGGCATTCAATGCGAAAATGAATTCATGTCGAGTGCGGCTCCCTGGGAGACCACGCATAATACAGGCATGCTTTACACACCAGTCGGCTCTGACGGGATCAGCCATATGAAGGTACTCAAGAAGTCAGCCATCTCTGCAGGCATGGATGTCCCGCTGCATGCCAGCACAGGATGGGGAGGTTCGCCAATAGACATAAAGGAATTCCTTCCGATGTTCGGAGGTTATGGCTATTATGCGTGGCTGGATGATCCTTCCAGCCAGGGACCGTCGGGATTTTTCCTGTTCCAGGACATGCGGAACCGGAAAGCGGAATACAGGACTGACAGTGTTCCTTTCGCATGCTGTGAGATTGGAGGTGGAATGCAGCCTTTCTACAAGAACCGTCCGGTCGTTCCACCTGAAAGCGTGGAGGCCATGCATGTAGTCCAGCTCGGAAGCGGTTCGAACATGATGGGGTACTACGTCTATCATGGAGGTTCAAACCCTATAGGGAATCATTCGTTTTTCAACGAGCACAGATGTCCGCGGATTTCCTATGACTTCCAGGCGCCGCTTAGCGAGTTTGGCCGCAGAAGGCCTCATTATGGGATGCTCCGGCGACAATTCATTTTTCTAAAGGAATTTGGTGAAATTCTGGCTCCGATGCAGACTTCGATACCTGGGAAATTGAAATCTATGAAGGCTGAGGACACTAGGACTCCGCGTTGGTCGGTACGAGCAAAGGACGATTCAGGCTTCCTGTTCCTGAACAACTTCCAGGATCATGCTGAAATGTGCGATTTGAAGAACCTTGTGTTCAAAGTAAATACAGGGAAAGAGATACTGATCTTCCCTCCGGGTGGCAATGGATTGACTTTGAAGAAGGGAAAATGTGCGATACTTCCGTTCAATCTGGATTTGGGCGGCCTTCTTCTCAAATCTGCGACAGTACAACCCCTCGCCAAAATTGATCTAAAGGGAACTCCTCATTATTTCTTCTTTGCCCCTGAAGGATTTCCTGCGGAACTCGCAATAAATTTTGCGATATTTTCAGGACTGAAAATATATCATGGGAAAAGAAATGATATTGGAGGCACTGCAATAATAACGTGCCACGCAGGAACAGATAACTTATTGGATTTTACGCTCAAAGACGGCAGAAGAGTTCTCGTTACTGTTCTGACAGATGAGCAGTCTAGAAATTTCTGGAAGGCTGAATTCGCAGGTCAGGAAAGGGTGTTCATTTCAGAAAACGGCCTGCTTTTCAGTAAAAAGAAAATTGAGATTTATGATGTTGCCACCGAGGAAATGGATTTTTCAGTATATCCCCCTTTGGACAGGAAGCTTGCAGGCTGGGAAATTAAAAGGGATGGAATATTCCAGAGGCAAGTCATTTCAGTTCCCAGAAGATTCGTGAATTTGAAGATCAAGAAGATATCCGAAGGGAAAGTTTCATTGAAGTTTCCTAACGATGCATTCAAGGGATCGGAAGATTTGTATCTGCAGATAAACTACATTGGAGATACTGGAAGCGCCTATTTGGATGGGAAGCTGATACATGACAATTTCTGGAATGGGAAGACATGGGAGATTGGCTTAAGGCGTTTTGCTACGGACCTGTTGAAAAGTGAACTGGTGATTATTATTACACCTCTGCGTAAAAACAGTTCCAAGGTGGAATACACAAGCATGGCTGCAATGAAAGATGCCGGAGGGGAGGGAGAGCGGCTTAGATTTCTCTCGATAAAGGTGGTTGCCTGCCAAAGGAAAGCAGTTATCATAAATCAGATCTGAGGAATGTACGTATTCAGTAAACTATGTCGTTTACTTAATCCGTACTAAAAATAAAATGCAAAATCACTCTTTTTATTAGATGTAAATATTTACTGAACGAACATAGTTCAGTGAATATTTACAAATGTTCTTCGTATTTTTGAAATCAGCTCGGTTGACTCCTTTTTTTTTACAGAATTTGATATAGATATAGGGTTTAATTTTCTATAATGAAAGAGGAACTGTGATGAATTGCAGCACCGTGAAATTATTCAAGGAAGATCCCTGGCTAATAATCGAGGAGAAATTCGATCCCGGGAAAAACAAGGTCGCCGAATCAATCTTCTCCCTTGCCAACGAATACATGGGGACAAGGGGGATTTTCGAAGAGGGATTGAAGGGTAACACCCTCGAAGGATGCTATGTCGGAGGCATGTATTTCAAGGAGAAGACATGCTTCGAGTGGAAACGGGTCGGATTCCCAAGCTACATGAATTCCATGGCCCATACGACCAACTGGCTGAAAATAATTGTCGAAGTCGACGGCGAAGCATTCCAGATGGATTCCTCTAAATTTGAAAGTTACTCCCGGACATTGGACATGAAGACGGCCGTTCTCTGCAGGGAACTTGTATTTGTCACAGGTTCGGGGCACAGGACCCAGCTCCGGTGGGAACGGTTTTTAAGCCTGGATGACCGGCGTCTTGGCGCCCAGAAGATCTCGATCAAGGCCTTGAACCACCAGAAGACCGTGAGCCTTTCATTCCAGCTGGATGCTACGAAAGGCAACCAGACTGAAGTGACAAAGACCGGGATACATTCAGACAAGGTTTCAGCAGTTTCAAAGGCGGATGAGATGTCGCTGATCATGAAAATCCGTTCAACCGGGCAGTATTACATCCATCACATGGTAATCCTGAAGGATCCGAATCTTAAAAAATCAGAGGGAAAATATTCTGTCCGTGAAAAAACAGTCGAGTGCATGATTTCATTCACTCCTGAAAAAGGGAGGGAATATGTTTTCAGCAGGATTGTTTCCGTCTGGAACAGCCGTGACGCAGGATATCCGCATGGGCTTATCGTCAAAGATGAGTCTGGAATTGAGGTCGATGCGAAAGATGAACAGGAAATCCTTGATTTCATAAAGACCAACAGCAAGAAACGCATTGACTCGGTGACAAAGATCAATTATGATGGTTTGAAGGCAAGGCATTCCAGCTGCATGAAAAAAGTCTGGGACGACATGGATGTGGAGATCAACGGCGATATATCCGCGCAACAGGGGATTCGATATTGCCTTTTCCAGCTTCTCAACACCTACCGCGGAAGTGATGCTTATCTGAACATCGGGGCAAAGGGGATGACAGGAGAAGTCTATGATGGCCGGGCGTTCTGGGATACTGAAAGCTACTGCGTGCCGTTCTATCTATACACAAATCCTGAAGCGGCAAAACGTCTCCTTGAATTCCGATATAACACTCTTGATGCCGCACGGTCCCGTGCCCGCGAACTCCGCTATCAAGGTGCAGTCTATCCGTTTACGACGATTGATGGGACTGAAGACTGCGTCGTCTGGGACCTGGTATTTTCTGAAATCCACATCAACGCAATAATACCATTCGCATTATACCAGTATGTCAGGGCTACAGGAGACAACGAATATCTGTTCACAAAAGGAGCTGAGGTGCTGGTCGAACAGGCGCGTTTCTGGGCCGACCGGGCCTGCTTTATTCCTTACAGGGACGGATATGCTCTGAACCGTGTCACGGGTCCGGACGAATGGCATATCTGGACGAACAATAACTTCTACACGAACTACATGGCGAAATGGGTTCTTGAATATGCCGCCCAGGTGGTGGACAGGATGTCTGTCGAATCACCGCAGAACCTTGATTCTCTGGTATCCAAGATAACATTGGATCCTGATGAGCTTTTCACCTGGCGGCAGATCGCCGGGAAGATGATCCTGAACTACGATGAAAAATTCAAGATATTCCCCCAGGACGACATGTTCCTTTCAATGGAGCCGTTCACCCGTGAACAGCTTGATCCCGAAAAGGACATACCTATTGAAAGGCACTGGACGGTGGAGAAATGGTACAAGACCGACATGGTCAAGCAGCCCGACACTCTTCTTGCGATATTCTTCCACCGGGATAAGTTCACTATTGAACAGAAGAGGAACAACTACCGTTTCTACGAGCAGCGTACCGCCCATTCATCATCTCTTTCCCCGTGCATCCATTCGATCCTGGCATGTGAAATCGGGCGATATGCCCAGGCGTATGCCTATTACCTCTGGGCATCGCGGCTTGATCTTGACGACCTTAACAAAAGCACACATGAAGGATTGCACATCTCCTCAATGGCCGGGAGCTGGGCAAATATAGTTTTCGGTTTCGGAGGGATGTCAGTCACCGATGAATCCATCAGTTTCAATCCGATTGTGCCTGAAGACTGGAAGGATTATTCTTTTAGAGTCGCCTACAAGGGAAGCGTTATCCAGGTCAAAGTCGATAAGAAACAGGCCATCTACCAGATAGCCAGAGGAAATGATGTCAAGGTGCAAATCAAGGGGAAGGATTATACGCTTACTGGGAAATCCCTGTCGGTCCCGCTGGATGAAAACTTCCTGAAGCGTCCGAAGCTGCAGGCGGTGATCTTCGACCTCGACGGCGTCATTGTCGATACCGCCAAATATCATTTCCTTGCCTGGAAGGAACTTGCTGAAAAGGAGGGGATCTACTTCGACGAACGGATCAATGAACGCCTCAAGGGCGTGAGCCGGATGGACAGCCTTAAGATCATCATGGAAAGAAGCAGCAGGAAATATTCCGACAAGGAGATGGAAGAGCTGGCGGACAGGAAGAACAAGACCTATGTCAAGATGCTTGACCATATAACTCCGGACAATCTTCTCCCCGGGATACCGGAACTTCTCGAGGAGCTGAGGAAGGACAAGATAAAGATAGCCCTGTGTTCGGCAAGCAAGAACAGCCAGCTGATACTGGAGAAGCTCAAGGTGGTGAAATATTTCGACGTTGTTGTCACTGGAAATGATGTCAAGCGTTCCAAGCCGGACCCTGAAGGGGTACTTCTAGCGGCGTCAAAGCTCAAGGTCAGGCCGGAAAACTGCGTTGTCGTCGAGGATGCCCAGGCTGGGATCGCGGCGGCGGTTAACGCCGGAACTAAGAGCATGGGGATCGGATACAAGATTGATCTATATGAGGCCGACACAGTCCTGTCTTCGACAAGATATCTGGATCTGGAAAAGTTAAGGATGCTTTATTGACACAGGAAAGACCATATGAAATATGATCTTATAATAGCAGAACTTAAGAAAGACATCATAAGGGGGAGGTATGAGCCTCTTTCCCGTCTGCCTACCAGGAACGAGCTTGCGAGGCGTTTTTCGACGACGCTGGCGACGATGCAGAATGCCATGGACATCCTGGCAAAGGAGGGTTTCATCGATTCGCGCGGACGGGACGGCACTTTTGTCGTTGACAATCCTCCTCACCTTTCAAAGTATGGGATGTGTATTCCTGAACTTCCTTCAAACATGTATCTCTGGCACAGGCTTTGGACAGTCATAAATGGAGAGGCCTTGAAGATAAGGAGGGATCCTTCGAAGAGGATTGAAAACTATTATGGAATTACAGCAAACTCCGAGATAGGGGATTTTAAAAAGCTCATCGAAGATATCGAAGAGCACCGTCTTGCCGGGCTCATAATATTCTGGCCTTCAGTGGAGCTCCTCGGCAAACTGAAGAAATATGACATTCCCATTGTGTCCTTTTCAAGGCCCATAATCTCATTCCCCCGCATGTCGGTGATATGGGTGGATTATATTTCAATGATAGATAAAATGATATCATACCTGAAAAAGAGGGAACGCAGGCGGATCGCCATCATAACAAACTCCGAGACCCCCCGGGAATACATGGAGCATTTCAAGAAGAAGGTGCAGGAAAACGGCATGACGACCCATCCGAGCTGGATACACGGGGTATGTCTCTGCAAGGATGCTCTTCCATGGTGCTCCTCAGTGTTTGAACTTTTGATGAGCGGAAGCCGTGAAGCGCGCCCGGACGCACTTGTGATCCTGAACGAGAACATAACGCCATTTATTTCATCGGCGATTTCCAAGTCGTCTCTCATGATCCCCGACGATATTGAAATCGTCTCCCACTGCAACTTCCCTTTCAACAGCACCAATGATCACATACACAGGATCGGATTCGACATCAACCTCATCCTGAACAGGTGCATATGTGAAATCGACAGCCTGCACAAGAAGAATTCCAAGCCCTGTTCCGAGGAGCTTCCAGCCATTGACCAGGATGAGATTTCAGCCCGGACTTGAAATGCCCGGAGATATCCTGCGGACAAAGAGAGAAAATGAAGGAATGGACTGAAGCCCATCCCTTCTATAAAATTTCAAAGGTTCACTTTACACATACGTCTGGCGGAGGTGTTTGACCTTAAGGGACTTCTTAAATGCCTCAAGAGAGATATTCTGTCTTGGCTTGAACAGGACAATCCTTGGTTCGCCGGGCATCAGGGGGAAGCAGTTGTCATCGAATTCCCCAAGTACCCCTTCGGCAAAAAGGCCGACATAAAAAGCAGGATTATCTGTTTCCAGCTTCAGCTCCATGCCGCCTTTCACAGACTTGAATTTAATCTTTATTTCAGGTTTTGGCAGATCATATTTTTTCCAGACGCAGAAGAAATGCTCGTTGCGGAAGACAGTTCCTTCAATTTCCATGGTCAGAGTCATGAAATGGGAATTTGGATTTGATGTCAGCTTGTCAAGATCATATTTGCGCAGCGGTTTTGCGGAGTTCGCAGGAACTGAGGCTGAAATCTTGTCTTCAAACGAGACTTTTCCGGAAAGGTCCCGTACCTGTATGGTGACGGCAGCCTTTTTTGCCTTCAGGGAATCGTTTGACATGAATATTTCAACCTGTTTCTTCTCGTCGTCCTGTATTGCATTGACTATCGTCGGAGCATAGAAACGTCTGGCCATATAATGGAGGAGTTTCCAGGAACCCTGATAGTTGAGAGAGGCCCAGGAGCATACTGGCCAGTTGTCGTTCAACTGCCAGTAGATGGTTCCCATGCAGTCGGGGCGCAGGCGGCGCCAGTGTTCGACTGCGGTCTTTATAGCTATTCCCTGCATGACCTGGCTGAGATAGACGAAGTTCTCAAAACCTTCCGGCAGACGGAAGTAACGAGAGAACATCTCTATGATCTTTGAGTTGCCGCCGAAGTTCCTCTGATGATGCTCCATGACTGGAGATGTCACATTGAACTGATCATCCGGGGCATAAGTTCTGACCGTATCGATTGAAGGGAATGACTGATATCCAAATTCCGAGCAGAACCTCGGGAATATCTTGAGGAAGTTATCAAAAGATTTCCCCTGGTGCCAGACGCCCCAGTAGTGCATGTCGCCGCGTTTGTCGTTATGGAATGCATCGGAATAGTCCCCCGGTCCGCCGCATGGTGAACTTGGCCAGAAGACGCGGTCAGGATCGAGTTCACGGACCGTGTTTCCAAGAACACCTTCGTTAAGGCGGTCATAGTCGACGAGATAGCGGTCGCGTTTTTCCTTGGATTCCTTGAACCAGTTGAGGGCGCCAAGATTCTCATTGTTGCCGCACCAGAGGGCGATGCATGCGTGGTCACGGAGGCGTTTCACCTGATATACGGCTTCCTGGCGTACGAGATTCAAGAACTCATCAGATGCCGGATACATTGCGCAGGCAAACATGAAATCCTGCCATATCATAATTCCTTTCTCATCACAGAGCTCGTAGAAATAGTCGTATTCATACTGGCCACCGCCCCATACGCGCAACATGTTCATATTGACCTTGACAGCGCTGTCGAGAAGGTATTCCATGGCCTCCTTGGTCTGCCGCCGGGGTAGGGCATCGCAGGGAATCCAGTCGGCTCCTTTTGCAAATATGTCGGTTCCATTTATCCTGAAAAGCATCGAAAGGCCTATTTTGTCCTCCTCGCTGATAAGTTCAATCCTGCGGAGACCAAGTCTCTTTTTGATTTCCGAGGAGCCTACTTTGACAGACAATTGATAGAGGTACTGTTCTCCAAATCCGTTCGGCCACCAGAGATTGGGATTTTTAACTGTTACCGTCCCATTTATCTTGTTGAGCCCAGGCTTCAATTCCACGGTTTCCATAAGCTCCTGGGCTGCAAGGACAATTTTCATAGTTGTTTTTTCTCCGTCCGGAGAAAAAACTTCGCAGGTCACCTTTACCTCGCATAAATCCTTAGAATGCTTCTGGTCGCAATACACATGTTCTATCCGGGCATCCGAATACGCTCCAAGGGAGATGTCTCCATAGATTCCGGCCACCATGAGGCAGGGGCCCCAGTCCCAGCCGGAATGGCATTGTACCTTGCGGATGAGGTTCCTGTTGGGAGACTGTACCGGATTTTTAGTATATGGTATTTCATGTTTGAGTTTCTTTGAAGCTTCAATTGCGGCGTTCTCCGCTGAATGGAAAAGTATCTCTATGGAGTTTTCCCCGGATTTGAGCAAATGCTTGACCTCGAAACGGTACCTGAGGAACATGTTTTCCGTGGTTCCAGCTGGCCTGCCATTTATACTGATGCTTGTTATCGAGTCAAGACAATCGCAGTTCAGGAATACGGATTTTTCCGCAAGCATGCCATCCGGAACCGTGAACTTCCTGCTGAATATCCAGTCCTCGCGCCCGATCCACTGCAATGACAGTTCATTGTCGGCCCAGTAGGGATCCGGGATTTTGCCAGCATCGAGAAGAGCGCTGTGGGTGTCGCCAGGGACCTGGACCGGGATCGTTTCCTTGTTTTTTACGCGGATAAGCTTCCATTCCCCTGAAAGATTCAATGTTTTCATTACAACTCCAATTTTTATTTGTATTGAACACCGGCAATTGCCTGACTTCAAACAAGCCTGATACGGCCATTCAAATTATGTAAAGATACTGTAGGAAATAGATATCAACCTTGACAAAAGCGACAAATATTAGTACGATACCGCCATGACAAAGAGGATATCAGCCAGGTTGCATTTTGCAGGGGAGGAGGATTTCTGCCAGATCAACGTCCACAACCTTGTGAAAGGATTCCCCCTCCATTCACATGATTATGTGGAGATAGTGATCATCCTCAGCGGACATGCGGAACATTGCATCAATGAAAAGTTATACAGCGTAACAAGCGGTGATGTATATGTCCTCCAGGGGAACCAGGAGCATGGATTCCAGAATACGACCGCGGATTTCAGGGTCTGCAATGTCATGTTCCGTCCGGAACTGTCGAATTTCCCCCTTGAGAAGCTGAAGACCATGCCGGGATACCAGGCCTTGTTCGTGCTTGAACCCGCCAGGAGGCGCGACAGAGAATTCCGCAGCCTTCTTCGTCTTGACAGCGCCCATCTGAAGGAGGTTCTGGAGAAGGTAACCCGTCTCAGGCATGAGATGGAAGCCCGTTCCCCGGGATATGACTGTGCAAGCCAGGCGTATCTGCTTGACATGGTTGTTTATCTTTCAAGGCTGTATTCCAGGTCTTCAGAAAATTCAACGACCGGTCTTCTTCGTTTCAGCGAGGCCATAGCCTGGATGGAAGAGAACTATGTAAGGCATTCGACGGTCATGGAACTTGCAAGGAAGGCAGCGATGTCGGAGCGCCATTTCCTGAGGATGTTCAGAAAGACCTTTGGTACGACACCGATCGAACATATGATAAATCTGAGGATCAGGCATGCTGAGAAGATGCTGCTGTCCGGAGGGCACAACATCACTGAGACCGCCTATGCGTGCGGATTCAACGACAGCAACTATTTCTCCCGCCAGTTCCGCAGGATCACGGGCATGTCGCCAAGGCGATACAGAAATATTTCGAAGAGGACATGAACAGTTTTCATCAGGAAGCTTGACTATTATATCCAGTGAATTATTTTCACAGTCCACAGAAACAGATTGGAATTGAACAAATGGATCAGATGTTTTCACATGCGGAAGGGATTTTTACGGCGGCTGGATTCTTCGCGCTGGTCAACGTGATTCTTATTGACATAGTGATGAGCGGCGACAATGCGATTGTCATAGGGCTTGCGACAAAGAACCTCCAGGGAGCCGAGAGGAAAAGGGCGATAGTGATAGGTGTCGTACTTGCGACCGTGCTCAGGATAATCTTTGCGTGTACGGCCGTCATGCTCCTCAGTATTGTCGGACTTAAATTTGCAGGAGGTCTCCTCCTCCTCTACGTCGTATGGAAGTTCTACAAGGAATTGCGCTCTGAGAAGAATGAAGGGCATGGAGATTCCGGGAAGAAGGTGAAGGGGCTTGCGGCGGCAATATGGCTTATCGTGCTGGCGGATGTGTCCATGAGCCTTGACAACGTCCTCGCTGTTGCGGGCGCCGCCCGGGAGAACCTGCTGATCCTGGGAATAGGTCTGGTCTTTTCAATCATCCTTATGGCGGTGGCGTCAAACTATATCGCAAACAAGATGGACAAGTTTCCGCAGATACAGTGGCTCGGACTGATGATAATACTTTTTGTGGCCATAGAAATGCTTCTTTCCGGAAGTGACGAGCTGGATGACAAGCTTTTCCACGTGAACATACTTCCATTCGCCTCAATAGTGCTGGGGATCATAGGATTGCAGCTCCATGCAAAATATGTCAAGCCGGCAAGCGAGAAGAAGATCGCCGACTGGTGTTCGAAAAACTGGAGGGGGATCGCGATTACCGGACTTTTCCTCTCGCTTTCCATGTGCTTCTTCGGCGACAAGATCCGCAACTTCTTCGTAAGCCATCCTGCGGCGCTTTATTTCATGCTTGTAGTATTTCTCTTCTTCCTGATCGAGATCATCTCGACAATCAGGGCGGGAAGGAAAAAATAAAACATTCTGGTAAGTACCTGGGCCATCCATGGATTGCCTTTCAAGGTGCGTGACAGGAAAAACATTCCGCAATGAGGCATAAAAATAATGGTATTTATACTTGTAATATACTAAAATAGGTATAATATATTGATACTAGCATATCAATAGACTAAATAAAGGCTATTAGTGAAAAGAGATATTACGCATAGGGAATGGGAAGCTGAACTCGGTCAGCAACTGCGTGTGCTGAGGATTCGCAAGAACATGGACCAACTGCAGCTTGCGGAACGGGCCGGGGTAGCTCTTAATGCTGTGAAAAGGCTGGAGTCAGGCAAAGGGGCAACCCTCACATCCCTGATTAAAGTGTTACGTACCTTGGAAAGGGATGAATGGCTTGCTACTCTGACGCCGCAGGTTTCAATCAGTCCTATGCAAATGCTGAAATCCAAACCCGTCCGGCAGAGGGTGTCTAGGAACAGGAGGATAAGTGTTTAAGCCGGTTTCAGCCATAGAGGTCCGTATATGGGGAAGGACTGTCGGTGCGGTCGCGCTAGATCCCCGTCTTGGCTATTATGCGTTTGAATATGCGCCTGCATTCATCGCGTCCGGGATCGAACTGGCTCCGCTGAGCATGCCACTGTCAAGAGCTGGAGAGCCATTCATCTTCACCGACCTGCCAGAGCTTACATTCAAGCGTTTGCCGGCGTTGCTGGCTGATGCGCTTCCAGATGACTTTGGTAACAGTCTTATTGACGCCTGGATGGCGGGCAAGGGTGTTGATAAGGAAAACATCACCGCGCTGGACCGTCTTGCCTACATGGGAAAGAGGGGTTTCGGCGCTTTGGAGTTCAAGCCTGCTCGCAGCAATCCCGCCGGAGCAAAAAGTACAGCCATCGATCTGTCAAACCTTATTGAAAGCGCCCGCAGCGCCGTGCACGGTCATCTCGGGGAAGACCACTTGTCAAAGGCTGCCCTTATGCAGATAATCCAGGTTGGAACCTCGGCTGGCGGAGCCCGTGCCAAGGCCGCAATAGCGTGGAACCCGAAGACAAGGGAAATAAGGTCTGGGCAGTTTGATGTGGAGTCCGGATTTGAGCACTGGCTTCTCAAGTTCGATGGCATGGGAGCCGACAGGGAACTTGGAGGTTCACAGGATTATGGACGTATAGAATATGCCTATCATCTGATGGCTGTTGCCGCAGGAATTGAAATGTCCAAATGCCAGTTGCTGGAGGAAAACGGCCGTGCCCATTTCATGACACTTCGCTTTGACAGGGACGGGAACCGCAAGCACCATCTCCAGACCTTGTGTGCCATGTCGCATCTGGACTACAAACAGAAGGCCAGCCACGACTATAGCCAGCTTTTCCTGGCTATCAGACAGTTGGACTTGGAATACTCCGCCAAGGAAGAGGCGTTCAGGAGGATGGTCTTCAATGTGATGACTGCAAATTGTGACGATCACCCCAAGAACTTCTCCTTCATTAAGCGCGAAGGAAAAGTCTGGCAGCTTGCGCCTGCGTATGATGTGACGCACGCCTATAATCCCAAAAGTGAATGGACACATCAGCACCTGATGTCGGTCAATCGGAAATTCGCGGGCATCTCCAGGGCCGATATTCTGGAACTTGCAGAACGGTTTGGCATAGGCACTGCCGAGAAGGTTATTAAACAGGTTGGAGAAGCGGTTTCCAAATGGCCGGATTTTGCTGCGAAAGCGAAACTCGGTCCTAATGAGATCAAGGGCATAAGTTCGGATCATAAACTGTTGTAGAAATGTGGATTTAAATATTGTATATGACATTCCTTCGCTTGTCTTTTTCCAATACTATCTCTAAGTTGTAGCTTATAAATGTTCCCGGTTCACTAAAACAATGAAACAGGAGGGATTGCCATGGCTTACAAGGGCTGTTTGAAGAAAATATTTCTGGGAGCGACGTTCTTCCTGCTGACATTGATCGCATGGTGTGTTGAGCCGTCTACGGAAGAGTTCATCACCATTATGAATCATAATCCCGAGTTGAAGGCCCTGCTTGTGAAGTCCATTGAAAAGGCAAAAACCGTCAATCCGGACAAAGAAACCAATCCGGCTCAGAATTTGGATGAATATTATAAGTTCTTGGATTGGGCAGCCAGGGCCATGCCGTGGAACATCCTCCCGGAATCAGAAAAAAAATACCCGAAGCTTTATGAGCGCATTGATCAGAGCCTGTGTTATTTCTATTTCATTCTCGACCAGCCGCTCGAGGAACTGGATGGAAAAGGTTATTACTATAATTCCCTCCAATACGTAGAGCCTGTTCGTTCCTGGATGATTGTGTTTACAAAGAAATGGGGTGAATATCTTTCCACGCCGGTGTCTTGGAACGAATCCTATTATAAAACGGCTTTGGAGGATGATCGATTCGGTCTCCAGAACGACTGGTATGAAGATCCCGGGAACTGGAAGACGTTCAATGACTTCTTTGCCAGATATTTAAAGAATCCGGACAAGCGCCCGATTGAGTCAAAAGATGATAATTCCATTGTTACGGCTCCGGCGGATTCCACTCCACAGGGAGTTTGGCAGATCGACCGGAACTCCAATATCATCCAGAAAGAGGGGGTTCAGATCAAGTCAGCCGTGTTCAATTCAGTTCGTCCCCTGCTTGGGAAAAGCAGCAAATATCAGGATGCTTTTGCAAACGGGACACTGACACATACATTTCTTGATGTGAACGACTACCATCGGTATCACTTCCCGGTTTCCGGTACTGTTCTGGAAGTGAATCTGATCGATCAGGATGATGCCGCAGGGGGCGTTACTATCTGGGATCCGAAAAACGGGAAATACATTCTTCTGGATCAGACACCCGGATGGCAATCGTTTGAAACACGAGGGTGCGTCATTGTGGATACGGGTGAATTTGGACTGGTGGCCGTCCTCCCCATAGGAATGTCCCAGGTCTCGTCGGTCAACTTTGAGAAAACAGTTGTACCGGGAGCAAAGATCAAGAAAGGAGATATGCTGGGGTACTTTCTATTTGGTGGATCCGATATTGTGATGCTTTTTCAGGACAAGGTGGCATTTGACATGACTGCAACTCCTCTAAAACGCCTTTATATGGGGAATGCTTACGGGAAACTTCAGAAAAAATAAATCATGCGAGCGGATATCTACGGACCATTGGTATGCAGGACTCTCTTTTCCGAGTATGAATTTGCAAGTAGTTCTGCATTTTATGGGATGAAAAGAAACTGGAGCCAATGATCGGATTTGAACCGATGACCTGCTCATTACGAATGAGCTGCTCTACCAACTGAGCTACATTGGCGTCGGGACGTAATTATAATTCAAAAAGACGTTTAGTAAAGGGCAGAAATTCAAAATCATTTTTCTCTCACAAAGTCACACAGGTACTAAAATTCTTTTCCTAATAAAGAATCTCCGGCCCGCCGCGAGGCGAGGGAGGGCATCCGTAATACCCCGTTGCTTGCGGCTGGCGTAGTTGTATATGCTGGAGCATGGGCTACATTGGCACAAGCAGCGGAGAAAAAAATGGAAGATAAAATATACACGTATTTATGGGAAAATTCAGGGAAGCCGGAAATACTCCACAACGGGCACTCATTAGACGTAGACCGGTTCATAAATGATCGCGCATGGGGGTGGATAAATCAGTCGGAAGCGTGTACAAAGATGCTCCATAGCTTCAACCTTGCCGCCTCTTCTGTCCAGCGTCTTTCTGACGCTATGACTACCTCCACTATCCAGCAAAAGCATGAATCCTCCACTTTCACTCGTCCGACACCTATGGCCCCGCCCGATTCAACACGGCGTGAATGTCGCTAGACTGGATTAATTAGGATAGGAGGAGTACGCTGACAAGGGATGGCTTTGTTACTTTTTAATCTCGCTGATGGCATTTAGGGCGTCTTCGACGGTCTTGCGCCATTTTTCCGTGTCTTCATCAGAAAGGTCGGCGGGGATTTTAATGGGATTCCCAAGAACCAGAGTGATTTTCGCCCAGGGCTTCGGTATCTGGAATTTGTCCCAGCTCCTGAGTTCCCAGTATGACGAATAATTGACGGATACGGGAAGGACGCGATATCCCGTCATGCTTGCCAGTGCAATAGGGCCCTTGCTCATCTTGTATCGGGGACCGCGAGGTCCGTCAGGGGTAATGCTTATGTTGCATTTTTCTTCGAGGAATTTCAGGGCGTCAGTAAAGGCGACGAACCCCTTTTTCGAGCTTGATCCCCTGACACTCCGTATTCCAAAGAGCCTGCAGATGTCGGTGACATACTGTCCGTCGCGGGAAGCACTTACCATGGCGACAGTCTTCTTCCGGATCGGTCTTTTGAACATCGCGGGATAGAAGAGGAGCCTGTTGTGCCAGGTCACGGTAATGAAAGGGAACTTTTCAGGATCAACGCATTTGTTCGGGTCGACAACTTCAGTTTTCATGCAGATCTTTGAGAGTTTTATCATGGAGACAGGCAGGAAGAAGAGGAAGGTAGGGAGCTTCTTTATGTTCCTGAATTTTCTCTTGAAAAAATTAAACATTGATATTTTCCTGTAAATATCTATAGTTATCAATAATATGGAGCCATGCAATTAGTTGCCGGCAAGATGCCGGCGCTCTTGCAAAATCTAATACAGAGACAAATGAAATGGAATTTCTGACTGAAAAAGAAATAATAGACCGCATCAATGTACTGCGCAAGCAGAAGAATGCGATTATCATAACTCATAACTATCAGCTTGGCGAAGTCCAGGACATCGCAGATTTCACCGGGGACTCCCTCGAACTGAGCATGAAGGCGGCTGACACGAAGGCCGACGTGATCGTATTCTGCGGCGTCAAGTTCATGGCGGAAACCGCAGCAATACTCTCTCCGGACAAGACAGTTCTTCTTCCGGTAATGGAATCTGGGTGCCCGATGGCCGATATGGCCGACGCTGAAGATCTCATCAAGATGAAGAAGGAGCATCCTGACGCCCTGGTGGTGACTTATGTCAACAGTTCGGCTGAGGTAAAGGCCCTGACAGATGTCTGTGTGACTTCCGCAAACGCCCTTAAGATAGTTTCGGCGCTTCCCCCGGACAAGGAGATAATTTTTGTCCCCGACAAGAATCTTGGTGCGTATGTCCAGAGGAAGACGGGGAGAAAGATGATCCTGTGGCCGGGATTCTGTCCGACCCACATGCGGATAACCCCGCAGATCATAATCCAGAAGAAGAAGGAATATCCCGATGCCAAGGTCATGATCCATCCTGAAGCGAGGCTGGACGTATTGGATCTTGCCGATGAAGTCCTCAGCACCGGTGGTATGTGCAAGTTCGCAAAACAGACGGATGCGAAGAAAATAATTGTTGCTACAGAAATTGGACTCATCTACAGGCTCAGGAAGGAGAATCCGGACAAGATGTTCATACCTGTGACGGAACAGGCGGTATGCCCGAACATGAAGATGCACAGGATTGAGAATGTGCTTGAATCGCTGGAGAAGCTGGAACACAGGATTTCAGTTCCTGAGGAGATCCGTGTGCCGGCGGAAAAATCCATAAGGAAGATGCTGGAGATGTCTAGGTAGGTACATGGCTTTCTGTGTCCGCCGTAGCTCTTTTTTGCGAAGGCGGAAGCTTGTACCATGAATTTAATACATAAGATGGTACAGCCTGAAGGCCGTACCTACTCCAAACCCAGTTCCCTTATCCTTTTTTCCGCCTTTGGCCAGTTCTTAATCATGTACGAGCCTTTTCCTGGAATATAGTCTTCGAATTCGAAGCCTGGACATACTATGGCGGAGAAGAGTCCCCATGAATTCTGATCCTTGAGGATGGTCGCCTGCCAGGTGTCTGCAGGTATTATGCTTTGAGGGAATTCACGTTCTGCGAAGTTCGCACCGATTATGCGTTCCTCCCACTTTCCGTCCGGAAAGAGCAGTATCTGTATTCCTGGGGAGCCGCAGTGATATAGCCAGATCTCATCAGATTTCACTGAATGCCAGTATGATCTTTTCTTTCCTTCGAGAAGGTAATAGATGCAGGTTCCAGTACAGTGGTTCCCCCTTTTCGACTCTTCCTTTGACCGGAAGGTTTCACAGAAATACCCTCCTTCGATTGGAAGAGGTTTCAAATCAAGGAGTTCAATGATTACAGAAGGCTTCATAGTTATACCGCTTATATTAAATTGAAAAAATTGTACAACTTTAGTTGTAAAGATTACAATTAATATATACTTTATTCAAGCTGTGGCGAGCAATAATACATAGGACAGTATTTTTTATGAAAAATATTTACAACTCCTTTATAGTTAATCATATATTTCCCATCTCAATGCTTCGGTTTTTATTATTTCCATTTTGCTGAAAACAGAAAAGGCTTTTGCTTGTTTTAAAATAGGATGATATTGCCTGGAGCTTTGCGCCTTTTTGAAGGGGTGTTTTTGTGATAAGAAAAAACCATGTTAATCCAGCTCCGCTACCTGGGGATGATTCGAAATTCCGGAAGATTTTCGAAGAAGCCGGAGACGCCATCTTCATACATGACACCAAAGGCAAGAAAATACTTGCCGCCAACAAGACAGCTTGCCGCCAACTTGGCTATGATCAGGATGAACTGATATCCCTGAACCCATATATGGTGGATAATTCAGATCAGCGCATCAATATGCCAGAACGTATAGACAAGGTTCTGAAGGACGGGCAGGCCACCTTTGAAACAATGCATCAGCGCAAGGACGGTACGAGTTTTCCTGTCGATGTGACCGCCCAGTTGATTGTCTGGGAAGGACAGTCAGCGATCATGAGCACTTGCCGGGACATTACTCGGAGAAAGAGAGCTGAGAACACCCTGCTTACCGCCGTTCTCGAATGGCAGACGACCTTTGATGCAGTGAAGGATGTCATGTTCCTGCTGGGCCCCGACTTTAAAATTCTCCGTTGCAACAAGGCGGCAAGCGAGATGTTCAAGAAGCATTCTGGAAAGATGCTCGGGAAATTTTGCTGGGAAGTCGTGCATGGGACTACTGAACCCCTGCCAGAATGTCCAACAGTACGGATGCAAAAAACAAAGAAGAGGGAAGTTTCTGTTGTAAAATCAGGGGATCTCTGGCTTGAAATAACGGTTGATCCGATTCTTGACGAGGAGGGGGGGATCTGTGGAATAGTTCATATTGTTTCCGACATTACCGAGCGCAGGAACATGGAGGATTCCCTGCAGATAAGCGAAGACAGGTTCCGCAACATATTTGACAGCATGGGAAGCTGTGTGGCGGTTTACGAGGCTGCAAAAAATGGTGAAGACTTCATTATAAAGGATTTCAATAAATCAGCTGAAAAGACAGAGAAGATCTCAAGGGGAAAGGTAATAGGCAGATCAGTCCTTGAAGTTTTTCCCGGAGTAAAGGAGTTTGGTCTTTTTGATGTATTCAAGAGGGTATGGAAGACGGGGAAGCCGGAGAATCATCCCGTAAGTCTCTACAAGGACAAGAGGATATCAGGTTGGAAGGAGAACTACATATACAAGCTGCCTTCCGGCGAAATTGTCGCCATATATGATGACACCACTGAGCGCAAACAGGTGGAACAGGAACTTGAGGAGTCATACGAAAGGTTCAAGCTGATCCTTGAAGGAGCCACCGATGGCATCCTTATAGCGGACATCCATACGAAAAAGATCAAATACTCCAATCCTGGAATTTGTAAAATGCTGGGGTATTCCGCCGCCGAGTTTGCTAAAATGTCCATCCAGAAGATCCATCCTGCGCCCGACTGGCCGCGCGTCCTCTCCGAATTTGAATCTCAGGCGAGGGGTGAAAAGACGATAGCTCCGAACATTCCATGCCTGTGCAAGGACGGGAAAATCATTTATGTGGACATAAGCGCCGCGCGGTTGACGCTTGAAGGGACCGAATGCAATGTGGGTTTCTTCCGGGACATCACCGAACGGAAACAATTCGAATACATGTTGCTGGAGAGCAAGGCGCTGTATCAGGACATCCTGGCCAACCAGTCGGCGGGAATATACAGGATCAGGGTCAGGAAGAAAGGCAAATGGTCCTCTGCGGACAAGCCCCCGTACGCCTATGAATTCATGAATGACCGTTACTGCGAACTTACAGGTGCAAGAAGGGAGGAGCATCTCAAGGATCCGACACTGACAATGAAGATGATCCATCCTGATGACTGGGATGAGTGGGTGGCTAAAAACGAATATTCAGATAAGAATTTAAAGCCATTCTTCTGGGAAGGGCGTTTCATAGTAAAGGGAAATGTCAGGTGGATGCATTATGAGTCGCGTCCAAGGGAGCTTCCTGATGGGGAACGTATTTGGACCGGAGTGCTTCTGGACATTACAGAACGCAAAATGGTGGAAGAGGGGCTGAATCAGTCGCTATCTCTCCTGAGTGCTACCGTAGAATCCACAACTGACGGCATCCTTGTCGTCGATCTTGAAGGGAAAATCACTTACTCGAACAGCAGGTTTTCAAAGATGTGGAACATCCCTAGGGAAATCATAGCCAGGGGGGAGGATGAACGGGCGCTGAACTATGTTCTTGACCAGCTGAAGGATCCAGATAAGTTCATCAGCAAGGTCAAATATCTCTATGTCCATCCCGAGGAGGGAAGTTTTGACGAATTCGAGTTCAAGGATGGAAGGATATTTGAGCGTTATTCCCATCCACAGCGGATAAATGGAAAACCTGTCGGCCGCGTCTGGAGCTTCCGTGATGTTACAGAAAGCAGGAAGGCGTCTGCGTCCTTGATCAGCAGCGAAAGAAAATACAAGTCGCTGATTGACACGACAAATACTGGATACGTGACGATTGACGACAAAGGAAGGGTCATTGATGCGAACCAGGAGTATGTCCATCTGACAGGGCATAAGGGGTTGAAGGATATTCTAGGCAGGCAGGTGACTGAATGGACCGCCGAACATGAAAGGAAAAGAAACGCCGAAGCTGTAGGGAAATGCGCCAAGGACGGATACATAAGGAATTTTGAAATAGATTACGTCGATTCCTCAGGGAAGATCACCCCGATTGAAATAAATGCGACAGTCATTGAAACTGGGGATGGACCGAGGATTCTTACGCTGTGCAGGGATATAACGGAACGCAGGAAGAGCCAGGAGGAGCTGCGTAAGAACGAAGCCCTCATCCGTAATATCAGCAACAATCTGGCTTCGGGGATGATCTATCAATTATTGAGGTTGAAAGACAGATCGCGCCGGTTTACATATTTGAGCGAAACTGTGCAAAAATTCTATGGCATCACTCCTGAGGAAGGAATGAAGGACGCCAGCCTTATCTACAACAAGGTGCATCCGGAAGACAGGGAAAGGATATTTCTAGAAGAGGAGGAGGCTAATGAGAAACTATCCATTTTCAAAAGCGAAGCCAGGATAATTACTCCCTCTGGAGGAATCCGCTGGTCATTTTTTGTTTCAAGTCCGCGCAGGCTTGAGGACGGGACGACATGCTGGGACGGAATTGAGTTTGACATGACAGACCGCAAGCTGGCCGAAGCTGAACTTGCCAGACACCGGGATCATCTTGAGGAGCTGGTGGAAGAACGCAGCTCTGAACTGAAAGAGAGCGAGAAGAAGTACCGGGAACTTGTCGAGAACACAAACAGCATAATTCTCAGGATGGACAATACCGGAAAAGTCACTTTCTTCAACGAGTTCGCCCAGATGTTCTTTGGTTTCAGCAATGAGGAAATCCTTGGCAAAAACGTGGTTGGAACGATCGTCCCCAAATTCGATACGAACGGAGCAGATCTCAAGGTGATGATCCTGGACATAGGCAGGCATCCTGAGAAATACAGGAACAACCTCAATGAGAACATGCGCAAGAACGGCGAACGCGTATGGATAGCCTGGACTAATAAGCCGATCCTGGATAAGAAGGGGAATGTTATAGAGATACTATGCGTTGGAAATGACATTAGCGACAGGGTGAATGCCGAGAGGGAGTTGGACAAATACCGCAACAGGCTCGAAGAACTTGTAGAGGAACGTACTGAGGAACTGATGAAGAGCGAATCCCGGTTCCAGAAAATCGTCGAACAGTCCCCGATGTCGATGGCGATAGTTGGCATGGACGGCACGATTGAATTCATCAACAATAAGTCGGTTGAGACATTTGGTTATTCCCATGAGGATATCCCGAACATGGACCGCTGGTGGGAGCGGGCATATCCGGATGAGAAATACCGCAAGGAAGCGATGGCCATGTGGATGGGTCTTATGGAAAAGGCAATAGCCGACAACCACGAGATAGAAGGAAGAGAATACCATGTGACCTGCAAGAATGGAGATGTCAAGATAATGTTCATCTTTGGAGTTCCTGTTGCAAGCAAGGTGTTCGTCATGTTCGACGATATCACCGAGCGCAGGCGGACTGAGCAGGCGCTGGAAACGAGCGAAGAACGCTTCCGCACTCTTTTTGAAAATTCAAAGGATGCATTGATGACGCTGTCACCGCCGTCATGGAAATTCACTTCCGCAAATCCTGCCATAGCCGAGATGTTCGGGGTGAAGGACATTGAAGAATTTATAAGACATGCGCCATGGGAGCTTTCTCCTTTGTCTCAGCCTGATGGGCGGCAATCCATTGAGAAGGCGAAGGAGATGATTGAGATAGCAGTAAGGGATGGGTATAATTACTTCGAATGGACGCATCGCCGGTTGACCGGGGAGGAATTCCCGGCCACAGTGCTTCTTTCAAGGGTGAAAATCAAGGACGAAATAATTCTTCAGGCGACAGTGCGCGATATTTCGACACAGAGGAAAGCCGAAGAGGAACGTCTTAAGCTTGAAGAGAGGCTCCGCCATTCCGAAAAAATGGAGGCAATAGGACAACTTGCCGGAGGAATCGCCCACGATTTCAACAACCAGCTTATGGGCATAATGGGCTGCGCCGAACTGCTTTATGACCGTCTGGATGATGTCAATCTCAGAAATGACATTGAAAGCATCCTTCGTGCTTCGCGGAGAGCCTCGGATCTGACCAAGGATCTTCTGGCCTTTTCAAGGAAGGGGAAATTCCTGACTATACCGGTAAACGTCCACAAGGTCATTGAGGAGGTTATAAGCGTCCTTGAGCACAGCATAGACAAGAGGATTGAAATCAAGAGGATATTGAAGGCAAGCCCGGCGATAATCGTGGGGGATCCGACGCAGCTGCAGAACGCCCTGCTGAACATGGCGATAAACGCCCGTGACGCCATGCCTAACGGCGGAGAGATCACATTCACCACGGAAAATGTCCCGATGGAGGAAGTCTTTCACAAGGAGGATCAGAAAAAGGCGTTGATGAGCCGTTATTTGAAAATCTGCATCAGTGACACCGGTATTGGAATAGACAAGGAGACGATAAAGCATATTTTCGAACCTTTCTTTACCACCAAGGGTCCGGACAAGGGCACAGGGATGGGGCTTGCATCTGTGTATGGCACCGTAAACAGCCACAATGGAATCATCAATGTCAATAGCGAACCTGGCAAGGGCTCGGTATTTTGCATGTATTTCCCTCTGATGGAAGATATTGTCCATAAGGATGATTCAAAACCAGAATCCACCTTGAAGAGGAAAGGCATCCGTATTCTTCTGGTAGACGATGAGGAGATTGTCAGGAACATGGTTGGAAGCATGCTGAGATCCTTTGGGCATAAAGTCATGACGTGCAATGATGGTCTTGAGGCGGTTGAGTTCTATCGCAATTCATGGAAGGACATAGATCTTGTGGTACTTGACATAATGATGCCTCGGATGAATGGCAAGGAGGCCTTTGTCTCAATGAAATCCATCAATTCCGAAATCAGGGTCCTTCTGGCTTCAGGATACAGCATGGATGGCGAGACGCAGGGCCTTCTGGATGCAGGTGCGAAGGCGTTCATACAGAAGCCGTTCAATATGAAGGAACTGTCATTGAGCATAGAGGATGCGATGAAGGAGCATTGTGAAAAATGAAAATCCATCAGGTGAATTCTCAAATAGGCTGTCCAAGGCCTATGTGACGGCTTTCCTACTTCTTGCAATTGGAATCGGAGCAATAGGGTATTTCCATCTTGAAGATCATTCTATGAAGTCCCGCATTTCCGCAGAAGAGGAGTTGTCTACCATAGGAAAGCTTAAAGCAAAGGAGATTGTCACATGGTATTCGGATCAGCTTGACCACGCCAATTACTTATATAACTCTCCCTCGATTATTAAGGCTATGATGCATCTCAAGGAGAATCCATCCGAACTTGAATCAATAGGCGTAATCAAGGAACGAATGGCCTCGATCCATAGGAACTTCCATTGCAACCGTGTTCTCCTATTTGATTCCAGCCTGCGGCTTGTATACTCCTTTCCCGAGGATAAGACATGGACAGGCCCTACCTCTAAGAAGTTCATAGCCGACACATTGCGGGAGGGGAAAATCATGGTTTCAGACCTTCATCTGAGCAAAATGGTTCCAGGCACTGTTGACATGGATATTTTCGTGCCGATTGTCTCAGAGAAGACAGTTTCAGATCAGACAAGGAAGTCCGTTGGCGTACTGATGCTTGAAATAAATCCCCATGAATTCCTTTTTCCACTTATCCAGTCCTGGCCTACAGCAAGCAAAAGCGCCGAAACCCTGCTGGTCCGGAAAGAAGGGGATGAAGTGGTGTTCTTGAATGAACTGCGGCATCGGAAGGATACGGCCTTGAAACTGAGATTTCCGATTGCCGAAAAATCAAATCTGCCTGCGCAAATGGCTGTGACCGGGAAGAAGGGCATCATCGAAGGCTTGGATTACCGTGGTGTTGATGTAATTGCCGATATTGGTCCGGTTCCGGGGACTCCATGGTTCCTGGTTTCCAAAGTTGACGAGGATGAAATTTATTCTCCTTTGAAAAAAGAGGCCGGGATTACAGTTGTGCTTATAATGATTCTTATTTTCTCCACGGCACTGGGCGTGGGTTTCCTCTGGAAGCAGAGGGACGCCGAACTGCTCAGGAAGTCACGTGACGAACTGGAACGCCGTGTCATTGAACGTACGGTCGCGCTCGAAAGGTCCCTTAAGGAAATAAGCGACCTCTACAACAACGCCCCTTGCGGATACCATTCATTGGACAAGGATGGCAAATTTGTGATGGTCAATGACACTGAATTGAAATGGCTCGGATATGCAAAGGAGGAGATGATAGGGAAAAAAATCTTTGACATCTTTACTCCGAAAAGCCAGAAGATCTTCCAGGTGGAATTTCCTCAGTTCAAGGAAAAGGGATATGTCAAGGATCTGGACTTGGAACTGATACGCAAGGATGGTTCTATGTTTCCAATCATACTCAATGCCACGGCGTTAAAAGATACCGAAGGGAATTATATGATGAGCAGATCGACCACTGTTGACATAACTGAGCGCAAGCGCATAGGAAAGGAACTTGAGAAGCTGAACCGCAGCCTGAAACTCCGGACCGAAGAGCTTGAAGCCGTGAACAGGGAACTGGAGGCATTCTCTTATTCCGTCTCCCATGATCTAAAGGCACCATTGAGGTCGGTTGATGGATTCTCCCGGATACTTGAAGAGGATTACGCCGGAAAATTTGATGATGAAGGACGGCGCCTTCTCAAAGTCATCCGCGACAGCGCGAAGGACATGGGGCAATTGATAAGCGATCTTCTTGACTTTTCACGTATGAGCAGGAAGGATCTGCATAAGACCAATATCAATATGAATGATCTTGTCAGGGAAAGCTATTCAAAGCTTGAAAACGAATTGAAGGGGAGGGTAGTCAGCTTGGATTTAAGGGAGCTTCCTGAAGCATTTGGAGATTATGCAATGATACATGAGGTCTTTGCAAACCTGATTGCGAATGCATTCAAGTTCACCAGGCACGCAAAGGTTGCGCTTGTGAAGGTCGAAGGAAGGACTGAAGGTGATGAGGTGATTTTTACTGTCAGGGACAACGGAGTAGGCTTTGACATGGAATACAAGGACAAATTGTTCTGTGTTTTCCAGAGGTTGCACAGCGCTGCTGAATTCGAAGGTACCGGCATAGGGCTTGCACTTGTACAGAGGATCATCCAGAGGCATGGAGGAAGAGTTTGGGCGGAAGGGAAAATAGGGGAAGGTGCGGAATTCAGTTTTTCTCTGCCGGTTGTTGTAAATAAACAGGGGATGTGATAGAATGTAAAGGTTGCAGCGGTTAAACAGAGCATGTTCATGATTTTGCTAATAGTTTCTAAATAGAATGGAGTTCCAACATAACAAAGGGCGGTTTTTTCACCACGAAGGGCACGAAGTTATCGAAGGTAATACAAGAGCCAGGGTTGCATTGATTTTTTATAGTACAATTATTCCTTCGTGTTCTTCGTGCGCTTCGTGGTGAAAAAGATTTCGCATGAATTAACCAGGCTAGTAAGATTTTGGTAAGATGAACAAGAAGAGGGGGGTAATATGACGACGCAGAACATTGTCGAAATTCTGCTGGTCGAGGACAATCCTCGAGATGTGGAAATGACTTTGCGGGCGCTTAAAAAACGCAATCTTGCGAACAAGGTGATGGTGGTCAACGATGGGGTTGAAGCTCTTGATTTCATTTTCTCGAAAGGTAAATATGAAGGGCGCAGTCTGGCGAACGGTCCGAAGGTGGTGTTGCTGGACCTGAAACTTCCGAAAGTCAGCGGGCTTGAGGTTCTGAAGAAGATCAAGTCGGATGAGTCTACAAGGATAATACCAGTGGTGGTGCTTACCTCATCCCAGGAGGAAAAGGATCTGGTGGAAAGCTACAAGCTGGGTGTCAATAGTTACATAACCAAGCCAGTAGACTTCGACAAGTTCCTGGATTCCGTAGGAGAGCTTGGACTGTACTGGCTGCTGATAAACAAGCCGCCGGTGTGACAGGTAGGTACGGGCTTTCGTGTCCGGCGTAGCTTAATAGCGAAGTCGGAAGCCTGTACCATCTTCTGTATTTAATGTAACACAGGCATACTTCGACAAGCTCTGTACAAGTCTTGCCTGTGGACTTAAGTATGACAAGATTAAATTCTATGGTACAGGCTGAAGCCCGTACCTACTGAGACGAGTCAATTCATGGCCAAAGAGGACAAAAATTCAAAAGCAGGAGATTTGACAGCCAAGCCGCTGCGCCTTCTCATCGTCGAGGATTCGCAGAGCGACGCGGATCTGATCATACGTGAATTGAAGCGAGGCGGATTTGATCCGAAGTGGAAACGCGTTGAAACATCCCATGAAATGGAAGCATTGCTGGATGGTGAAACATGGGATGTGATCATTTCCGACTTCAAGATGCCAAATTTCAGCGGTCTTGCCGCCCTCCAGCTGCTCCAGAGGAAAAATCTGGACATACCATTCATAATCGTGTCCGGCACCATAGGAGAGGAGACTGCGGTGGCGGTCATGAAGGCCGGTGCGAGCGACTATATAATGAAGGACAATCTTTCAAGACTCACCTCGGCCGTCGAACGCGAACTCCGCGAGTCTGAAATCCGCAAAGCACATAAAAAGGCCGATGAGGACCTGAAAATTGCAGTGGGTGCCCTTGAAAAATCCTCAGAAGAGATCTGCGATCTCTACAACAATGCGCCCTGCGGATATCACTCGCTGGACAAGAACGGCATGTTTATACAGATAAATGATACTGAATTGAAATGGCTGGGCTATTCGAGGGAGGAACTGATAGGCAAGAAGAAGTTTACATATGTCATTCCCCTGGAGGACGTGAATGTGTTCAATAAGACTTTCCCGGTGCTCAGGGATAGGGGATACATCCGTGATATCGAGGGCAATTTTGTTCGCAAGGACGGATCAGTCTTCCCTGTGCTTATAAATGCAACAGCTGTAAAGGATGAGAAAGGCAAATTCATTTGTTCCCGGTCTTCAGTGTTCGACATGACAGAGCAGAAGCGCATTGAAAAGGACAGGGCTCTTTTATCAGAAACCATAAGCGCAAGCCTAAACGAGATATATCTTTTCGATTCCAAGACTCTTCTCTTCAAATATGTGAGCAGGGGGGCGTTGGAGAATCTTGGATATTCGCTTGAGAGGATTCTGAAGATGACCCCTCTGGATTTGAAACCTGAATTTGACAGGAAATCCTTTGAAAGACTGATCAATCCGCTGGTGGACAAGACTAAGGACATGCAGATCTTTGAAACAGTACATAAAAGGGCTGATGGAAGTGTTTATCCGGTAGAAGTTCATCTTCAGCTTCTAGACCATGGCGGCGAGAAGATATTCCTTTCAGTAATTTTGGACATTACGGATCGGAAACATCTTGAAGAACGTCTGAGGCATTCCGAGAAGATGGAGGCCATAGGACAGCTTGCCGGAGGTGTAGCACACGACTTCAACAACCAGCTTGCCGCCATCATGGGTTATGCAGAAATGCTTGCCGACAGGCTTGAGGACAAGAACCTGAGAGGACATGCGGAAAATATTGTCCGTGCCTCCAGGAGGGCATCAGATCTTACAAGGGATCTTCTGGCATTTTCAAGGAAGGGGAAGATGCGATCCATCCCCGTGAACATCCACGAGGAGATTGAGGAAGTAGTGTCCATGCTTGAACGCAGCATAGATAAAAGGATAGAGATCAAAAGGATTCTCAAGGCCATCCCCTCCTCCGTCATAGGAGATCCTTCCCAGCTTCAGAACGCATTGCTTAATATTGCCATAAATGCCCGTGACGCGATGCCAAATGGGGGGGAGCTTATATTTACCACTGAAAACCTGAAGATGGAAGAATCTCCTTTGAAGGATAAATATCCAAAGAATGATACTGGGCACTGCATGAAGATATCCATCTCCGACAGCGGAATTGGAATGGCTCAGGAGACGATTAAACATATTTTCGAACCTTTTTTTACTACAAAGGAGAGAGGAAAAGGGACAGGAATGGGGCTGGCTTCCGTATACGGGACGGTGAACAACCATAATGGTGTAATTATTGCCAGCAGTGAGGCAGGACACGGCTCGGTCTTTACGATATATTTCCCTGTAATTGATGATGTTCCTGATATTATTGACAATGGGAAGGAGAGGTTTCATGCACCGAAAAAAGCCACAATAATGGTAGTCGACGACGAGGAAATACTGTCGAATATGGTTGCCAGCGTCTTAAAGCCGTTCGGACACAGAGTCATGGTCTGTTCAAACGGTACTGAAGCGTTGGAAATGTATAGGAAAATTTATAAGGAAATAGATATAGTCATACTCGACATGATCATGCCAAAGATGAGTGGCAGAGATACCTTCCTGGCTCTGAAAAAGATAAATCCTGATATAAAGGTGATTTTGTCGTCAGGTTACAGCATTGACGGGGAAGCTCAGAGCATAATGGATGCCGGGGCTAAGTCTTTCATACAGAAGCCATTCAATATCAATGAGTTGACTAATACGATAAATGATGTGCTCGGGAATAAATGATCAAGGATATCCGGGATTCCAGATAAAAGATTGGAGGCGTGGACCGGATTCGAACCGGTGGATAAAGGTTTTGCAGACCTCTGCCTTACCACTTGGCTACCACGCCATTTCAATGAAGTCGGGTAAGATAACACTGTACATTATTTTTTCCACCATTCTTGAAAGAATATAGATGAAATTGTATTATCACCGGATGAAAACAATAGCTATAGGACAGGGAATGATTATTATGAAAATTACAGGCATGAGAGTTTTTGTTTTTTCATGTGTTTTCGGGATTTTAATTGCCCTTTTTTCAGGATGTGAAAGTCCAAGCGGATTCGCCAATAAGACGGGTACCCAGGTTGACCTTGCAAGGAAGAACTACAAGGTGATCAAATCTAATGCCGTCGGGAGAAGCTACGGTTTCTGGCTTCTCGGCATAATTCCCATTACTACAACGAGTTATACTGGAGCCATATCTGATCTTTGCGAAAAATCCGGCTTGCAGGAGGGTAAACCACAGGCATTTGTGAATTCAGCCGAGGAAAGATCGGTGACATACCTCCTCCTTTTTTCAATAACCAAGCTGACAGTTAGGGCGGATGTAATAGAATTTACTGAATAAGATGTCAGTAAATGGTATAAATAATTGATAATTAACATGATAACAGAGGTTGACATGAAAAATTATTTTTTTGCGGCAGTTTTAATGGTAATAGCTGTATCTATGTGGGCTGTAGATAGTTCTGTAAAGAGCATAGGTAAAACATTTCCCGAAAAGATAGGAAGTCTCAGTCTTATAGATGTGGTTGATTATGAGAAGAAGAACAAGGGCCTTGGAGTGGGTCTGTCATATAGGGCTCCAGGTATAAATGCTGACATATATGTATATGATTTTAGAATAAAGGACATTTTAGACGGGACGAATTCTGAAACCGTAAAAAAGCACTTCGAGGAGGTTTCCGGGGACATATATCAGTATGAGAAAATGAAGAAATACAAGGACGTGAAGGCCCTTGGGGAGATGGAGAAGAAGAACATGGCGGGGATAGATTTCCTCTGCCGGAAATTCACATATAGCTCCGAGGGCAAGGACAAGGAGTCATTCATATATCTTACCGGGTACAAGGGGAATTTCCTGAAGATAAGGATTACGCATGCGGCGAAGGATGAGAAGCTTGCAGGAGAGGCTGCGAATTTCGCAAGTAAAGTTTTTGAAATACTGGGAAAAACAGAGATTGAACCAGCGAAAAACCAGTAATATTTGAGGCTAAAACAAAAAAATATGAAAATATTTTAAAAACTCGCTTGCACTGTTTATATTGGGTGATATTATATGAGCCGCTTCAAATAAGAGCGTAGTTTTTTGAAAGAATAGATGTTGTCGGTATTGACAATATTTTATTTTCTGATATACTTACTATTCGCGTAACAAAGCGCGGACAAAAATATAACAGTTATTTATCAGGCGAGCAGCCAATCAGAAACGGATGGGTGTGCTTGCTTTTTTATCGCCGGTCGTTTCCGGCAAGTTCTTTGAAAACTGAATAGTGCGATGTGTCCGTTTAATTACTTTGACGAGTATTGAAGAAGTCAAAATAAAAAATAGAGCATATATTGGATTCTCCAAAAAGAGAATTTAAAATTTCTTTCGGAGAGTTTGATTCTGGCTCAGAACGAACGCTGGCGGTATGGATTAGGCATGCAAGTCGAACGGGATCTGAGATGTTCAAGTAGCAATATGAGAATATTTCAGTGAGAGTGGCGAAAGGGTGAGGAACACGTGAGTGACCTGCCCCTAAGTTTGGAATAACCTTCCGAAAGGAGGGCTAATGCCGAATGTGGATTTCCCCCTCATGGGGGGATATCTAAAGATTTATCTCTTAGGGATGGGCTCGCGTCCTATTAGCTAGTTGGTGAGGTAATGGCTCACCAAGGCGATGATGGGTAGCTGGTCTGAGAGGATGGTCAGCCACA
>MHBH01000023.1 GCA_001804805.1 Lentisphaerae bacterium GWF2_49_21 | reverse complement strand
GGGCTGGTTTTGAAAAATGAATGTTGGAAGAATGTGCTCAGACGGAAAAATCCGTCCCAAATCTAAACTTGAAGCTTATTTAGGACAGCAATGATGAAAAGTGATTTATTAAAGAAGTTGTTTGGAATATAATTTATGAGAATATTAGTAAAATATGCTTCCATAATAATTCTTCTATTCTTGATTTTATCTTGTTCTCGCCGTTTTGAAAAAACCTATGAAGTTAGAAAGGGAATTCAGTTATTTTATTCTAACGATGGCGAAAAGAAATTGCTAATTGATAATTCTGGTTTGGTTAGCATAACGGCAAGTTCTGAAGACATGAAAAGTATGTGTATAACCTTTGGCGTTACTGGAAATGGAGCAGTAAAACTTGGGAAAGGACTGCTGGAATGTAAAGAAGGAACAAAAGTATCTATTGAAATTAATGGAAAAGAAGAATTATCTATGTCTTATAAAGCTTCTATGGGCAAACCATATATCACTGGACCCTATGATGAATTGAAAAAGCTGGTAGATAAGATGAAAAAATAAGATTAATAACTATTTCCTGCCTGCTGTCCTCTGCCGTCTGTCATCTGTCTTCTTTTTGTCTGCAATCTCCGGTTCTCCGATTCGCCCGCTCTCCGTCACTACTTCATTAACGCGGTGCTGCTTGATGATGTCCCGCAGATATGCGGCGCGCTCGAATTCGAGGGCTTCAGCGGCGTCAAGCATCTCCTTCTCGAGTTCGGTGACGATGTCCTCGGAAAGTTCTGTTTCCTCTTTCCTTCCCTTTTCTTTTGCCGCTTTCTCAGACGCAAAATATATTGAGATGTCTTCCCGGATGGCCTTTACAATGGATTTCGGTTCAATGCCGTGTTCAATGTTGAACTGCTCCTGTTTTTTGCGACGGGCATTTGTCGTGGTCACAAGGTTCTTGATGCTGTCAGTCATATTGTCGGCATACAGAATGACCTTGCCGTTGATATTCCTCGCAGCTCTTCCGGCGACCTGGATCAGCGACCTTGCAGAACGCAGGAATCCTTCCTTGTCCGCGTCGAGGATTGCGACAAGCGCTACTTCCGGCAGGTCTATTCCTTCACGGAGGAGATTGATCCCGACAAGACAGTCGAAATCGCCTTTGCGAAGATCGCAGATTACCTTCGCCCTCTGGAGTGCGTCGAGTTCGGAATGGATGTATTTGACCTTGAGTCCGGCTTCGGTCAGATAGTCGGCAAGTCGTTCGGAATTCTTCTTAGTGAGTGTTGTGACTAGGACACGCTCCTTGCGTTCGGCATATCTGCGGACTTCATTCATGAGGTCGTCGATCTGCCCTTTCAGGGGGCGGATGCTGATTTCAGGATCCAGCAGTCCGGTCGGTCTGACGACTTGATCAACGGTCGAACCGCTGAGTTTCACCTCGTAATCTCCGGGTGTCGCCGAAACGAATATCGAATCCTGTGTCAAATCCGTGAACTCCTCGAATGTGAGGGGACGGTTGTCGAGAGCAGACGGCAGGCGGAATCCATGATCCACTAAAGTCTGTTTGCGGCTCCTGTCACCTTTGAACATCGCCCTTATCTGGGGGAGAGTGACGTGCGATTCGTCGACGATGGTTATGAAATCCTTCGGGAAAAAATCGATCAGGCAGAAAGGGCGCGAGCCGGGCAGGCGGTTTGCGAGATGGAGGGAATAGTTTTCAACTCCGCTGCAATATCCTATTTCCTTGAGCATTTCCATGTCGTATATGGTCCGCTGATGTATCCGCTGGGCCTCGACCAGGAGATTCCTCTCCTCGAAGAATTTCACGCGCTCCTTCATTTCGTTGATGATTTTCTGGGAGGCGAGTTCTATCCTGTCCGGAGGCATGACGAAATGCTTGCATGGGAAGAATACGGCCTTTGAGATCTTTTCCTTGATATTGCCTGTCAGGGGATCGCATTTATGGATGCTTTCAATGGAATCGCCCCAGAACTCGAGGCGGATGAATTCCTCGCGCTGCGGGACGAAGACGTCTACCGAATCACCCCTGACCCTGAAATTGCCTTTTTCCGGTGCGATGTCATTGCGTTCATATTGGATGCAGATGAGTTTAAGCAGCAGGTCGTCACGATCGATTTTCATACCATTCTCGACGGTCACGCACATCTGTTCATAATCCTGGGGGGAGCCCAGTCCGTAGATGCAGGACACGCTTGCGATGACGATGACGTCGCGGCGTTCGAGAAGTGAAGCGGTCGTGGAAAGCCTGAGTCGCTCGATATCCTCGTTGATGCTTGCGTCCTTCGCAATGTAGGTGTCTGTCTGGGGGATATAAGCTTCCGGAAGGTAATAATCGTAATAACTGATGAAATACTCGACAGCATTCTCAGGGAAAAAACATTTGAACTCAGTGTAAAGCTGGGCTGCAAGGGTCTTGTTGTGCGACATGACAAGGACCGGCCTGTCGAACTGGGAGATGACGTTCGCCAGCGTGAAAGTCTTTCCGGAACCAGTGACACCTAGCAAGGTCTGGTTTCTTTTCCCGGCATTGAGCCCTTCGGCAATGGCCTGTATGGCCTCAGGCTGATCGCCGGAAGGCATGAAATCTGATTTGAGTTTGAACATATGGTTATGCCCTGAAGAAAGAGTAGCTTTCTTATGAATTTATAACTTTCTCAATCTCAGGCCTTAAACGGGAGCAGATGGTCAGTGCACCCTCAGCTTCCTCTTTATCTGCTGATTCTCCGGGATAACGGAAATCAACCGCAGCGCGGGAAAGGAAATTCAAGTCATTTACAGGAGGAGGTATCCACCCATGAGAGGTTTTCTCAATCATACGGCAAAGCTCTGCCAGGTCGTGGATCTTCGGAGGAATGATATTTTTCTTAATCAGGAAGGCTTTCAGGAGTTTTTCAATGCATTGCTGGGAATGGAAACAGACAGCATCATAATTTGGATTATCTGTAGCAGCCATTTCCCTGGCAGCAGTATTGAAGTCGCCATCCGCTTTTAGAATCCATTCAGCAACGATTTGATTCATACAAGATAATTCCCTTATCCAACGCCTCCCGGATCAAAGGATCTCCCGACGAGTATCTCATCTCAGTATCATCTGGCCGTCTTGCTAATATATCCACCATGAATCCGGGCTTGGACTCGTTTAATATTTCAAGGGACTTGCGGAAATTATTACCTGTAAAAGGAAGAATGACAAGAAGATCCACATCGGAATTGGTTCCCGGATTTCCGTAGGCATAAGAACCAAACAATATAATCTTGTCCGGATGAAAAAGGGAGGCTATCCGGTTGGACAAGTTTTTTATCTGATCCATTGTAATCATGCTTTAACCTATTCCAATTTGTGGAAAAAACAAGCATGCCTTTATTGGCTTTGTCCATCCAGAATCAAAAAAATAATTTAGCTGTAAGGAAACCTTAATTATTATGGGTTTCCATTTTTTCCGGTTAAAACCGAGAGTGAATATATTTTCAATTATCCAATGCAAAATATATCCCTTGACATAGCTTAATCAATATAGGATTTACTCCTTCTGCGTGGCCGGAGACGGTTCGAGATCGATTACCGCCTCTTCCACAGGCATTATGTTCTTCCCTTTCCATTTGCCGCTCCTGAAACGCAGCCAGAATGTAAGTCCGAACAGAGGGAAGATCAGTACGAAGAAAATCCATGCGGTCACCGGAGGCAGTACAAGATGATGCGTCAGGAACCAGGCATATAATGCTCCTGCCCAATGCAATATTGCTGATGCGAACATCGCCCAGGTGGTGTCGCCCGCGCCTCGTATCGCTCCGGAAAATACTATGAACATGCCATCAGAGATCGGATAGACGGACATCATCATTATCATCGGGACCGCCATCGCGGCGATCTGATCCCAGTCCGGAGGAAGTATGGATGGCTCGAAGACTTTTACGAGATATTTTGGCATGGTCAGGAAAAGCAGCAGCATGAATCCTGAGTAGATGAGGTTGAGCTTGAGTCCGGACCATGTCGCCCGGATCGCGTTTCCCTCATCCTTCCTTCCGAGATTCTGCCCGACCAGAGTCGTTACTGCTATCTGCAGACCGAGCATCGGGAGGAAGGCTATCATGTCCCAGTTGAAGACAATAGTGACAGCGGACGCGACAGTCTCGCCGTAGCTATGGAACATCGTGACCATCGTCGTGAAGGCAGAGAGGTTTATCATGAACTCGAGACCGGATGGGAACCCGAATTTAAGGAGCTTCTTCATCAGGGGCCACTCGTAGACGAAGGATTTTGAAATATGGAATTCCTCGCGGTTCTTCTTCCGGAGATAGAAGAATACCAGGACTGCGAGATTCGCGGCCGAACTTGCCGCTATGGCTATAGCGGCACCTTTGATTCCCATCTGGGGGAATCCGTATTTGCCGAAGATAAGGACATATGCGATCACTAGATTGAAGATTAAGCCTGCGAAATTCGCAACCATTATGACGGAAGTCCTGCCTATCCCTGAGAAGAACGAGGCGAAGGGGATCCTGAGCAGGCCGAAGATCGTTGTGACGAACATTGTCAGGATAAAATATTCAGTCTCATATCGTATCTGGATTTCGGAATGTTCCGCCCAGTGGAATGAAGCCAGGCCGATCGGTATGAAGAGCAGGGCCAGAGGATATGCGAGCACAGCCAGCATGAAGGACTGCGAAAGCATCTTTGAACAGTCCTTCTTCCTGCCCGCGCCGTAGAGATGTGCGATGATCGCACCGCTGTAGCTTATGAGGCCGATGAAGAAGGTGCCGGCGGTGAATGCTGTCAGACCGCCGGTCATCATCGCGGCCATCTGGACGGGTTCGAGCCTGGAAAGGAAAAGCCTGTCGATGAACATGATGAAGACGTCGAATCCCGAGGATATTATCATTGGAAAAGCGATGAGCCAGACCTCCGATATTCCGGCCGGTCCGTCGAAATGTCTTTTCCAGAGCTCTGAAAATTTTGATTTCATATATGCTCAGTTCAAATAGATCTATAACGGATAATTCAGGAAATTTCGATTTGAGTATTTGTCTGTAGTAGTCCCCCTCCGTAGGACTTGCGCGTTACAAGTAGGGATGGGCTTTAGCCTGTCCCATTCCTAGAAATTAAGATGGTACATGCTTAAGCACGTACCTACTTAACGCGCAAACATGTGCTACTACAAGCGAAATTAGCTTGGGGGACTAAATCCGTCTTCCGTTATTTACAATCGGTTAAGCTCATCATTAGACTCAAAGGTGGAGAAGGTATATTGGATACGAAGCTTTGGCAATCTGCGGAAGCTATTTTCTCTTTAGGAATGAGAGTCCTGAGACTACGAGGATCATTGAACCGAAGGCTGTGCCGAAGATCGGTGTTGGGATTCCTGTCACCACTCCTCCGAAGAACGCCTTGGCGACGGCGCGGCCGGTGTTCTCCTCGTCAATGTATTTCTGGATGAGGAACACGCCTGTAAAGCTGAGGGTGAATGCCAGGAAACATGCCAGAGGAAGGGATATGACAGGCATTTCAGCGACGAAGAAGGCGTAATCGAGGAATAGGATCAGAAGACCGCTCATGGGATGAAGGTTGAGTCCGGACTTCCTGATCTCCGGGAATGCAGGCTGTTTCGGCGCAGGCTTGTCCTCTACAGGTTCGGCCTTCAGCACCGGTATGTCTTTTTCAGTCTCTGTGTCCATATGAGCTCCATCGGGGTTGAATTTACACCCGATTCCAGTTAGGTTATAATATAATAAGCTAAAATATGCGTTCTTGCGAGGCGCATATCCAGGTTCCCTTTAATTTTTATCCGTAGAAAATGAAATTTTCAAGGAAAAAAATATGAATGCCTCCTTCCTCCCTGAAAAGGTCAAAAGCGAATTTTCCGGCATCCTTGACAAAGCTCCTGTCCCGGCGGTCCGTACTAGCGGCAATATTGACGGGGAGCCGGGCGAAGGATATGTGATATCCCATGGCGACAGGCTGTTCATATATTCGAGGAAGGCCGGCGAGGAGTCATTCCTCAAGCTTTCCGGAAAATTCGGCGCGGAGATATCAAGACTGGAGATCAGGAAGGATAAGTTCAATCCATTCCTCGATGTCGTCCTGGATGGCAGGGAGTATTCCCTCAAGCTTTCAAGCTCGGAGCAGCATGATTTGGAGGTTCTTGTAGGCAAGGTCAAGACAGCTGTGCCAAATGAGTCCGGAGTGTCGTCTTCATCGGGAGCCAATGTTCCTGCCGGTACTGGAATGTCCCCGAATGCTCAGGTTCCGCATCAGGGTGATACGGCTCCCCTTCCGCTGACGCCGATGCAGTTCATGGCCGCGGCCATGATGTACGTGGCGTCGTCAGATGGAACTATAGAAAAAGACGAAGACAGGTACATCCTGCATGTGTTCTGCGGGAACAATGACATTCTCCAGCCAGCGCTGAAATATTTCAAGACACATTCCGCCGATCAGCTTTTTGAACACGCCGGATCCCTGAATGATGAACAGAAGCTGTGCATTCTCGCCAACATGATCGAGATCGCGATGCATGATGAATCCTACCACAGGGTGGAGCAGATCATGATCAGGAACTTCATGGACAAGGCTGGAATTTCAAAGGACAACATGAAGGCTATTTCAAACGTCCTGCTTGTTAAGAACAACCTGTCCGTGCTGGGGTGATGGGCTTTTTCTCCAGGCACAAGCCGGTAATTTAAAAAACATGCTTTAACCCGGAATTATTCCATGGAAGTGATCGTAATACTCATATTGATATTCGCGAACGGGATTCTGGCGCTCTCAGAGATAGCGTTCGTTTCCGCGCGACGCGAGATCCTGGAGACGTTCCAGTCACATGGCAGCAGGCGTGCAGGCAAGATTCTGGAGATGATGGACGAGCCGGAGAAGTTCCTCTCGTCCATCCAGGTCGGCATCACCCTCGTCGGAGTAGTGTCCGGGGCATACGGGGGCACTATTCTCGCAGGCGATCTCAACATGGTGCTGAAGGATGTTTCATTCCTAAGTCCTTATTCATACCAGGTCTCGCTGGTGTTCATAGTTGTGGCTGTCACCTACATTTCGATAGTCTTCGGTGAACTGATCCCGAAGAGCATCGGGCTGAAGGATCCGGAAAAGATGATCATCCTGCTTTTCCCCATAACCAGGATTCTTATGTTTCTTGCTTATCCAGCCGTAGCTGTACTCAGTATTTCAACCAAGATCTTCCTGAAGCTGGTCGGTCTTGGACTTTCCGGCGTGGACCAGATCGCTGATCCCATTAGGAGCATACTGGGAATTGCGAAGTCCGCAGTGGTCAGGAACAAGCTGCGCAGCGAGCAGCTGAAAATAATTACGAACACGATGAATGTCCAGGACGTCAGGATCTCCGATATAATGGTTGGAAGGGACGAGATAAAATACCTGTCGGCGGACATGTCGCTGAACAAGGCCCTGGTTGAAGCCCATATCCACCATCATACAAGGTATCCGATTGTCGAGGCGGAAGATGTCGACAGGATAATCGGGTATGTGAACTTCAAGGACATAATGAACGCGATCAGGGTGAACCCGGCGAAGCCGACGCTGAGAAGCATATGCAGGAGGATCGTCTTCGTGGCGGAGACGGACAATGTCCTCGATGTCCTGCCGAAGCTTACCAAGAGCTGCCAGCACATAGCGATCGTCAGATCTCCGTCCGGCTCAACAGCCGGACTTGTCTCTCTTGAGAACATGCTTGAGACGATAGTAGGAGACATAAGGGATGAGTTTGACATACTGCCGGAATTCATATATGAACTTACCGAGAACCGCTGGCTCGCCGGAGGCGGACTGACATTGGAGAAGATAGGCAAGGTGGTTGACGTGCCAAACTTCCCTGAATCCGAAAAAAATCTCTGCCAGTGGCTGATGGAGATATCAGATGAAAATCCACGTGTCGAAAACAGGATAGAATACGGAAACCTCTTATTCCATGTCAGGAAGGTCAGCCGTTCCAGGATCTATGAAGTGATAATTGAAAAACTGCAGAAGGGATGATCCGGAAGATAAAAATCTGCCATGCTTGATTTATGCTTGACCTCCGAGTACCTTTCCCGCCAATCTGAAAATAGAGAAACGATATCTTAATTGTAAATCATGGAAAGGAGTTTTTTACATGATGTATTCGCATGAAGTGGAACAAATGACTTGTGTCGCGAAGGGACCCGACCATGGGCCCGCCCCGATACCTCAGGAGGGCAAGTGGACACAGGCAAAGGAAGTCAAGGACATCAACGGCCTTACCCACGGCGTGGGCTGGTGCGCTCCGCAGCAGGGCGCCTGCAAGCTGACCCTCAACGTCAAGGACGGCGTCATCCAGGAGGCTCTTGTTGAGACCCTTGGCTGTACAGGCATGACCCATTCCGCCGCCATGGCCGCGGAAATCCTCGCCGGCAAGACAATACTTGAAGCCATGAACACAGATCTTGTCTGCGATGCCATCAACACCGCAATGAGGGAACTTTTCCTGCAGATCGTCTACGGCCGTACGCAGACGGCATTTTCCGAGGGCGGACTTCCCATAGGAGCCGGACTCGAGGATCTGGGCAAGGGGTTGCGCAGTGTGTGCGGGACAATGTTCAGCACCGTGAAGAAGGGACCGAGATATCTTGAGATGGCAGAGGGATATGTAAACAGGATCGCCCTCGATGAGAACAAGGAGATCATCGGATATGAATTCGTCAGTCTCGGCAAGATGATGGATGCCATCAAGAAAGGCGTAGATGCCAACGAGGCGCTCAAGAAGGCGACAGGCACATACGGACGTTTTGCGGAAGCGAAAACCTACATTGATCCCAGACACGAATAGAAAGGACGACACTAAAATGGCACTTTTTGAAAGTTATGACAGAAGAATAGGCCAGATCAATCCGGTGCTCAAGAAATACGGCATCAAGTCTCTTGAAGAGGCTAAAAAGATCTGTGAAGATAAAGGCGTAAACGTATATGATATTGTGAAGGGTGTCCAGCCGATATGCTTTGAGAACGCATGCTGGGCCTATATCCTCGGCGCGGCTATTGCTGTTAAAAAAGGGCAGACCAGGGCCGCAGACATTGCGCAGACTCTGGGCGAAGGCCTTCAGGCATTCTGCATTCCCGGATCTGTGGCTGACGACCGCAAGGTCGGTATCGGCCATGGCAACCTCGCATCAATGCTGCTCAAGGAGGAGACGGCTTGTTTCGCCTTCCTCGCAGGGCATGAGTCTTTTGCCGCGGCTGAGGGGGCGATCGGTCTTGCGAAATCCGCAAACCGCGTCCGCAAGAAGCCTCTCAAGGTGATACTAAATGGTCTTGGCAAAGATGCTGCGTTTATTATTTCCCGAATCAACGGTTTCACATATGTGCAGACCAAGTTCGACTATTTCACAGGCAAGCTCAAGATTGTAAAGGAAACTGCCTATTCGACCGGCGACCGCGCGAAGGTGAGATGCTACGGTGCCGACGATGTCCGTGAAGGCGTCGCCATCAACCATCATGAGGGCGTCGACGTTTCCATCACCGGCAATTCCACCAATCCCACACGTTTCCAGCATCCTGTTGCGGGTACCTATAAGAAGGAATGCCTCGAGCAGGGGAAGAAATATTTTTCCGTGGCGAGCGGCGGTGGAACAGGCCGTACCCTTCATCCTGACAACATGGCGGCAGGTCCTGCATCCTATGGCATGACGGATACCATGGGACGCATGCACTCAGACGCCCAGTTTGCTGGATCTTCGTCAGTTCCTGCCCATGTGGAGATGATGGGGCTGATCGGGATGGGCAATAATCCGATGGTCGGTGCTTCGGTAGCTGTTGCAGTAGCCGTAGAACAGGCTTCAGCCAAGAAGTGAACTGCATCTTTTTTTGATGATACATAAAACCCCGCGATGTTAGCGGGGTTTTATTTTTTACAGGGCGAATGCAAGAAGAATCAGGAGCGAACTTTCTGGGAAGTATGGCGTGGAGATATCAAAGGACAACCTCAAGGCGATAAGCAGCGTTCTCCTAGTGAAAAACAATCTTTCCGTGCTGGGAAGCTGAACGCCTCAAGCATCACTGGCGGCTCCAAGCCGTTCGGAGCATGCAATGGTTAGCATTAGTTAATTTTTAAATGACAATATAATTTGTTTTTTTTACAGACAGTCAAGAAATCAACAAGAGATTGATATTTTAGGTTTCCAGAACAATTTAATAAAATCCATTTTTCTTTTTCAAGCGTATTCAAATATTTAACGATACCATTATAATCTGTTGCTTTATTATTTAAATTTATGCTTTCAATTGTAATGTCAATTCTGTCCGCATCTTTGTTAAATTCATCGCCAAATGCTATAGAAAAACCATAAAACCAATCGTTGCTGGTAGAGATAACTTCAAGACATGCACGATATATCCCCTTATCTGTCAATACTTGAAATATAGGATTGAGTGCTGATACGTTTGCTCTCTTGTCTGCATGAAGAAGTATAGGTATATCTATCCCTTCTCTTTCAATTCCTGTTTTTATTATTTCCGATAATTTTATAATTGATAAATTTTCTCCAGCAATATTAATATTTCCATTGATGTCCACGACTAGTTCAATATATGGACCGCATCTAGTACCACTTCTTTCCAAGTCAGTTACTGCAGGTATAATTTTCTCGCTTTTATAATAAGGCTGAGCTTTTAAAAAGAGAAAATAAATAACACAAATGAGTAATATATTTAATAATACAATAATTGTGATTTTTTTATTCATGCTAACTCATTATTATGCGGAATTCCGCTTTTGCCGGGAAAAACAGGGGATGGAGACGGACTGTCGTGGCACCCCCCCCAAAAAAATACCTTAGCCTCTATGGCGTCATCATATCATATGCATCAGCCGCCTAAGCAGTTCTAAAATAGAACATGCACGGCTGTAAAGTCAAGATTCCATTTTCACTGTATAGAACATCAGAAATTATTAGACAGGATTGAGGCAATTTCAAAATTGCCTCTTTTGAGATGATTGCTTTCGTTGGAGTAAAAGCTTCAGCTTGCGTAACCTGTTGTCGAAGATCCCGGCCCCAACGGGCGTCGGGAAATATTAAGACAAACTAAAGTTTGGACTCCAACGGGTGCATTTCCGAAACAATATTATTCTGTATTTTGAAATCAGCTCAGGATTATCATGATATTTATGAATTCAATTTTATCCTGTTAATCCAGTTATCCTGTCAACTTTATTATGTCTTTGTATGTAGTTGTCAGAAAGAAAATCCTATGGGGAAATTACTCCTCGTCAAATCCGCCTTCCGAGAGAGGCTGTCCGGCCTTCTTCTGGGCTTCCTTGTCTTGGAGCAGATGCTTGGGCATGAATGCGTAATTGGCGATCATTGTCGGAATCACTGCGCTTGCTATTACAGCAGCTACAAGGAAGGAATACTGTTCCTGTGTTACAATTCCGTGTGAAAATCCGTATAGGGCGGAAATGGTTCCGAAGGTAAGTCCGGTCGACATGAGCAGGGTGTAATACCATTTTTCAGAGCGTTCCTTCCTGAACTGTCCGATGACCGGATACAGTCCGAATATCTTTGAAGCGACTTTTCCGAGGAGAAGCGCAAGGAATATCAGTGGAGCCGAAATAAGGGCGGGGAGGGAGACAAGAGTGCCCGCCCGGAGAAAATAGAACGGGGTCAGGAATCCCACTGTAAGTGTCCGCATGCGTCTCATCCAAATGTGTTCTTTTGCTGCGAATTCCGCAAGGAGCATTCCGGCTATATACGCAGGAAGAACGGCTTCGCTTCCAGCCCAGAGTGCGAGGGCTCCTAGAGAAAACAGGACAAGAATGATCCATTTTGCCCGTATCGCCGCGGTCCTGTTGCCGTATTTGTTTGTCAGGAATGAAGTAATGAAAGGGAAAAGCGCAAGTATTATTGTGCTTGCAGCCAGGAAGACAATTGTTTTATAGGTGAAAGGGGCGAATATGAGGCCGAGTGCTATCACTGTCCCCAGATCGTTGATGAAGCATGCTCCAAGAATTCCTTTGCCGAAATCAGTCTTGTTGAAACCTGTTTCGAGCATTACTGCGTAGACGACGGCCATGGAAGTGGTGGAGAGCGCTATTCCGGCCAGCCAGCTTGCCTGTGGATCCCAGTTCAGCAGATATCTCGCGACCGCGGTACAGCCCAGGAATGGTGCAAGAAAGCCGATAAATCCGACGATGAGAATTTCCTTCCTCTTTGATTTGAATGAGGCCGGATCAAGCTCCGCCCCGGCTAGGAAGGTCAGCAGGACGGCGCCAGCTGAAGCGAGAAAGCGCAGCCATTCGGCACTGCCGCCCATGGCGTCATTCCCCCAGAAATGATTCGCAACCGCGGCGGCGACCACCCCGACACATATTTCCACCAGTGCTATGGACATCTTCAGATGATAGGCGATGACTGTCGATATGACAGCCAATGCAAGCCATATCGCCACTACGAAATATATTTTTTCCATGTTCATTTCCTGTGTTATTGATTATGTTCAAAATAAAAAACCCCTACCGGCAAAGGTAGAGGTCATCAGAGGCATTCGAGCCACGGTTATAAGGCGAACCTCATCGCCTAGATCATCAAATACTATATTCTTTGATTATCAGGATACAAATATAAAGACCGCGTTCCATGAGGGTGTTTTTTTATTTGTTCGCTTGCAGTGGAGCCGGATTATCCGATTTTGAATTGCTTCCAGTCACTTCCCATTTTGCAATGACAAGAGTTTTCTCCCCCTGGAGAGAGGCCATGCCCATGCCGCCGCCACCAGGAGGAAAACCTCCTCCCCTTCTGAAATTCCCAAAGATCCTTCCAGGACCCTGCGGATCCTGCATTCCAGGCGGAGCACCAGGAGGAGGCATACGTGCCATATCACCCGGCCTGCGCATCCCGCCACCCCTTCTGTTCGTGCTCATTTCCTTGGGGGCTTCGGGGAGTTCGATCTTTTCGACAATATCATATTTCTGCTTTTTGAAATAAGTATCGGACATGTTCTGCAGCTCAGTTTCCGTCCCAACGAAATAGATGCTTCCGCCATCCGACCATTTGCGGATGTCTTCCGCAAGCGCCTGCGCCAGATCCTGTCTGGAAAGTCCTTCATACTTCGCCATCAGCGATTTTAGCTTGTCAGCCTGCCTTGGGCGGGGCGTTTCATTTCCAGCATCCATGAGGGGATTCTGTCTTCCCCCTCTGGCAATCTGCATGGGATCGGCCAGATGCCAGGCCCGGATGAAGTCAAGGTGCTGATATAGTCCCTGGTTTGCAATGAGTACGGATTCTGCAGGCACTTCTTTGCGCAGGGCGGCGGTAGCACGTGTCAGGATCTGGTGCTGGTATTGAAGCGTACGGCATTCCTGCTGGCTTGTAGGGATTCCCCATAAAGCATAGATCAGGAAAACCACAGAAACTGCTGAAATCCGGGATGTCAGGTTCAACTGGTGCGTCAGGAACCATAGCGTCCAGACTGCAGTTACAGAGAAAAGAGGGAATAAAGGAAGCAGGAACCGCAGGCTTCCCGCGGCTCCGCCCATTCCATCCCAGTAGTAGGCCATGTAGAGGATGATTGACGGTATGATGATCAGCGCAATCAGAATACCGAATGGGCGGAGGATGCCGGACTGAGGGTCGGATTCCTTATCGCTTATCACTTTCCTATGAAGGCTTATCATAAGAGCAATCCCGATAAGACCCAATGGCAGCATGACACCCATTCCATCGCCAAGAAGGTTTTGGATATACTGGAGCCAGTGCTGCTGGAAGTAATCCCATCCGAAGCCAGTCTGCTCATGAGTTATCGAGTATGCAGTTTTCCAGAATGCGCCGAATGTAAGCTGGTTCCGGATCATCAGCGGGATAATCGGCACGAGTGCGCCTCCGACTGCAGCCAGATAGTGCAGCCAGATCCGTTGACGGGCACGCCAGTGCCAGGCAAGGAAGACGGCAATCCCCAGACAGAATACAGCCTCCGGATATCGGACGGCGGGAATGCAACCGAGTAGAAGTCCAGCTCCAAATGCTTCAAGAAGACGCCCATGCTTTACCCAGCACACAAGAAGGTATATTCCCCAGACGAGTAGAAATGCAACGGCCATGTGGGAGATGGAATTTAGTGCGTGAGTATTGAATACAGGATTGAGCGCCAGAACCAATGCCGCCAAAACACCCCAGCCGGATCCTATCAGTGAACGTGTCAAAAGAAAGACGCCAAGCAGTGTTAAGACGGCCAGTACCGGATTTAAAAGAACGCTTGATTCAGGTCCTGAGATTTTAGTGATCAAGGCGATTGCCAGCGGCAGGCCAGGCGAGTAACGGCTTACAAACAGTCCATCATCAGTTACAAGCCAGTGCATACCGATATATTGCACCGGCGATTCCGGACGGAATGTCGCCTGTCCGGTCTGCGCAATCAAAGTGCCCTGTGCCCAGTATCCGTTGGAATCGGGATGGCTTATTGCAGGCGAATAGTAATACCATAGGAAGACGGTATAGCCGGCCAGGAGGATGATCAGGCAGGCAAGCGGCAGCCAACGGCTTATTAGGCGTTTGGCATTATGAATCCGTTCCTGCCCGTCCAAAGATTTGTTATCTACCTGTTCCATATGATCCTTTGGAGAAAGGGCGTAAATATTCACTGAAGTATGTCCTTCAGTGAATATTTACATTCAATCAATTATGCCCAGCTGTACAAGTCTTCCTTCCTGTCGCGGAGTAATTGCTTTAAGCAGTTCTTCCTTCGCCTTTGCGAGATCCCCTTCGGACTTCTTCTTTACCGCGCGCACAGCATCCAGGCTGGCCTTGATTTCCTCCGGAGTGGAGTTTGCATTGTCCAAGGTTGTCTTGAGAGCCTGGATCGCCTTACCGGCGTCGGTTGTGGGCTGCTGCTCTGTTCCACCAGGGCCACCGCGACGGCCACCAGTAAATCCCATCCGTCCCTGTGAACGGAGTTCACGCGACAAAGTCATTACTTTTTCTATCAGCGGCTTCATAGTATTCCAGTCCTCATCAGTGACGCTGAGTGTTTCCTTTATGCTGTCCATGAACTGCTGTTGCATTTTCTGCGGATCAAAATTTCCCGGACCCTGACGCTGCCCCTGACGCTGGTTTCCTCCTTGCGCAGCCGCCTTGTCAGCTCCTTTGTCTGCCGGCTTATCCGCTGCTTTGTCAGCTGCAGGATTCTGCGGAGCTGCAATCTGGTCCTTGTCCTCCTGGCCGAGAACAGAACCACCCGTTAAAAACATTGCTCCTGATAAAAGGCAGCCCGACACCAACACGACAGTCATCTTTTTCATCATCATCTCCTTTGATTAATATTTATTTCCTTGTTCTTTGAATCAATTGCTTCTGCGCTGCTGCATCCTCTCACGCATTTCCTTCCGGTACTGGGCCGTCTTCGCCCTGGTCGCGGGATCAGTCGTCTCGATCCTGCTTTTTACCTGCTGGGCTGTCGGCCCCTGCCTTCTTCCACCGCTACCACCTTGTCCGGGTGGTCCTCCTCCCTGTCCTCCACCGGGACCCCATGCGCCAGGTCCGGGCATGTTGCCGGTTCCGCCCTGGGCTTCAGCATTTCTCCGCCTTTCTGCGAAACGTTCCGCCATCTCGTCAATCTTCTTGTCCAAGTATTCCTCCCTCTTGTCGGGAGGCAGCGCAAAGTATTCGTCCGCAGTTATTTTCGTCCTCAGATCAAAGACAGCCCGCATGTTCTCCCTCAGGTTTTTCTTCTGATCTTCGGTCATCCCTTCCGACGAATAGAATATCTCCCTGGTATTCTCCTGGTTCACCAGGTTTTCAAGGTATTTGTCCCTGACTTTTTCAGGCAGCTTTGAAAAATCATCCGAAGCCATCAGCTTGGCTATTTCTACAGGCTTCTGCTCCTTGGGATCGGGAAGCTTGGGTTCAGGAAAATATTTATAGTATGCCAATACGCCCGACAAGGCTGCAAGCAGGACGAAAACGCTGATAAAATATTTTTTGTTCATGTCATTTTTCCTATTCTAAATCGCCGACATGCCAGTCGGCCAGAATATAATTCATTGCTCCGGGTTTAGTCGGTATTCCATGGAAACAGATATAATCGTGCATTACAGGATTTGTTGCAGGCGGCCGTGTAGACCGGTCAATCTTCCTTCCCCCGAGGTTGACCATGTATTCATAGCTGGAACCTTCAGCCTCGAAATAAGTCTTGCCGTTGTCGACCGGAGAGTTGTCGGCCGGACATTGGAATACTGCAGTATTGTTCTGGAGCTCCGATGACAGGACATCGACGATCCTAGGATCGGTGTTGAGGTTGAGTGACGGCATTGTGGAGGCGATCGGCATGATGTCTCCTGAGCTCAGAAGATAGCCTTGGAACGCGAGCGAGATATTATGGAGGTTGTTCAGGCATTTCGTACTGTTCGCCTTCTGTTTGACCTTGTTCAGGGCAGGGGCGACAAGACCGAAGAGAATTCCGATGATTGCTATTACTACTAATAACTCGATAAGAGTGAATTTATTTTTTTCACCAAAAATAAATATATTCGGCTTCGATTTTCTTTTGTTATAAAGAATCTCCGACCCCCCGTGAGGCGAGGGATGGCGTCCGTAATACCCAGTTGCCCTTGTCACGGCGTAGTCTTGCGAAGCCGGATGAGGCGGAAATAGGGTGGCCATCAGGAGATTCTTTATTTTCATCATTCATCCTGAGGTTTTGGAGGAGGAGGAGGATTTGCGCCGCCGCGTCTTTCCCTTGCACCTTCCATCATCTTCATCATCATCGACTGCCTTAACGATTTCATCTTGGTCTTCTGTTCTGCTGTCAGAAGGTTTCTGATCTTGATCAGATTGCCCAGGTTAAGGCGTTTTATCTCATTTTCTATTGCCATGAGTTTATCGAGCTGTGCAAGGGACTTGGTCTCGTCGACCTGCTCCTGCTTCAGCAGTTCCGACATGATCTCCTGCTCAGCGCTCTGTTTCCACTGGAGTTCCGTGAACTGCGCCGAGAATGTCTTCATTACTTCCAGTATGGACTTCTTCTGTTCGTCTGTCAGGCCGAGGGCCTGCTGGTTCTGCATTACGGATTCCGGAGGGAACAGCTCCTCGTTGAAGGACATTCCAAACATCCTCGTATGCCTCATTGATGAGCCTCCGGGCGCATTCTGGTCCTGGGGCTTGCCCGGATTAGGATCCTGTGCCCAGCATGCAACGGCAAACATCGTGAATATGCCAGTCATAATGATCTTTTTCATATCAAAGTATCCTTTCATTTAGCTTTCGTGGTTGTTTTTTTATCTGTGTTATCTGTGGGCACATGTTTTGGTTGTAGCGTAGCTACTCCAGGTGTTCTGTGGTTATGATTCCTATAGGCTTCCCTCTATCAATAGGTCCGTGCCAGTTGTGAATGATCCGTCCAGATGGGTGTCCGTCATCGTAAGCAGATTGTCGGTACCGGCCTGCCAGCTCGATATGGAGGCCCACTTCTCCTGCTGCAGTTCCTGAGAAGGGCTGCTTGAAGAAGGATTGCTTGAGCAATTCTGGAGTTTTAGGACGCCCGCTCCGACAAATGCGATAAGCGCAAAGGATGCGGCAAGCCGCCATATTATAGGAGAATATGAGAGTGTCCTTGCAGCAGGTGAAGACGTACAGCTTTCAAAGGAAGGCGCATTCGCCTCATCTTCGGCGCGCATTCCGCTGAAGGAATCTTTCAGCCTGGTTTCCAATTCATCGTTCTTCATCTTTATTCCCATCCGTAATTAAATTTACACGCCTGTTGTCGAAATATTTAAAATTCGAAACTCAAAGCACGAAATCCGGAAAAAATTCCAAAGAACCGAATTTTAAGAAAAGATAAACTAAAGTTTGTACTCCAACAAAACATCCACACTTCCGAACTTCCGCATTCTAGAACTTTCGCACTTCCGCACTTCCGCATTCCCGAACTTCCGAACTCAGTGCCTCTGTACCAGTGTGCCTTAAAAACTTCCTCATGTTCTCCTTGCCCCGCTCATAGTGCGTACGGGCCGAACCTATTGACACTCCCATTACCACTGACGCCTCCTGCACGCTCATGTCCTGGTAGAACACCAGATGCAGCACTTCCTGCTGGCGCCCCGGCAGCTTTGCGAAAATGCTCCGGAACGCCTTTGAAACTTCCGACATGTCCCGTGGCTCCCCGTCGTCTGATGCTGTCACCTGTTCCTGTGCGAACTTCGCAAGCCCCAGGCGCCGGAACCAGTGACGTCTCCATTCCTCGGCCGCAGTGTTGCGGATCACCGAGAAGAACCATGTCTTGAAAGAGGACTGCCCCTTGTAAGAGGCCTTGCCCTCGAGAACTTTCATGTATGCCATCTGAAGCACGTCCTTCGCCTCCGTCCTGTCATGCGAACAGCAGTTCAACGCCCATCCATAACATACTGAATGATGCTTCTCAAGCTGTGCCCGCAGTTCAATCTCATCCATCAGGATTCAGTGCCTATATTTGATGATTAGTCGTGCATGAAACCTAAATATATGACATGAATCCTGTAAAAAAAGGAAACTTGATAGTATAGGAAATTGTATTTTTAGACAGGATTACAGGATAAACTGGATTTAATAAGACACACTGAAGTGTGAACTCCAAAATTTGGAGTCCAGCCTTTAGGCTGTCTTGACTCTTGAACTTGGTTCAAATCCTGTAGAATCCTGTTATCCTGTCAAAAATATTATGAGTTCCGGCGAAGCTGGTTATGTCCACCCTATTTCCTACTTACGTTCAATCGTTTCATTCTTCTTCTCTTTGGCAGGGCCCTTTTCTGAAGTGATTTCATTCAGGATCCTGTCGACCTTGGACTGGATATTCTTTTCCTCTTCGGAGATGCGTTGTTTCTGAGACTCCAAATTGTTCTTCATGCGCTCTTCGATCTTCGCCCTGAGTGCGGCCTTGTCGGTGTCGGCTTTCGTCTCACGGTATTTTTCCACAAGCTTCCTGAAGTCCTCTTCATCCTTCCGGGCCTTTTCCATAAGCTGCTGGGTCATTTCCCTGACCTGGTCCTTAAGCTTGCTTATTTCCTCGAACTTCTTGGGATCGATCTCCCTGAGTCGGTTTTCCATCATTTCCTGTTCCTGCCGTTCCTGCTGGCCCCTCATATTCTGGGGCATCTGCCTGCCTCTACCTTCCATCCCTTCGCGGTCTTGTCCGGGCTTGTTCATCTGCATCGTGCAATTTTGACATGCTTCTTTCATTTCTCCACCGGGCATTCCCTGTCCGAAACGCATTTGGGGCCCTCTGAATCCTTGCTGGGGCGGCGGAGGGGTATTTTCAGCATTCTTTACTGCGGGACTGGTTTCATTTCCTGGAACTCCTGCGGGTTGATTTTGTGCGGACAGGAAAGCTCCGGCCAAAAGACACAGCACTGCGATCATCATCAGCTTCTTCATAATTTCCTCCTGAGTTTTAGTTTTAATACTGGGTTAGTTGCTGTAACCGGCAGGTTATATGACAGGAATTAGAAAAAAGGATAAAGAAGGAGGGAAAGCAAGGGATAGACGTATCCTAAATATTAGTCTTATCTTTTGGAAGATTAGTCTGGTTTACAATTGCGAAGCAGGTCTTGCAGATCTTATGGGCGGGGCCGATTTTCCTGCCTTCTTCGATCTCAACTTTCGCGACGCCGAAGATTTTATCGCACCATGGACATACCACGGGGATTGTCTTCCTTTCAACATCCATTACCGACATAGGCAGGGTTTCAGTTGAATTGTACATAAGAATACCATTCCTCAGTCCCCCAATTGCAACATAATTCGTCACCAGTATATCAAAATCAAATCCCGTTGTCAAGATAAATAATCTGGGATACCAAATTATTTATTCTTCAGGAGTGACAGGAGCCCGGCCTCGGCGGTCAATCTGAGGAGATTGTCCGGCAGTACCTCGCAGTTGTCAACTGGCAGATCCAGCTTTGAAAGGAGATAAGTATGGATTTCCTTTCCGAGATCGTGGTATCTTCCAGAAAATACGATCGCATCAACACCTCCCATAGCTGCAATCGCGCTTCCTGTTGCAAGCAGGATCTTGTATAGGAAAAGATTCTTCGCAAGGACTGCATTGGAATCGCTGGAGGAGAAAAGTCCGGCGAAATTCATTTTCTTTCCGGTCAAGCCCTGAATCCCGCTTTTCCGTGAAAGAGTCTTGTTTATCTCTTCCGGACCCCATCCGAGGCTTTCGGAAAGTGAGAGGATTATGAGCGGGTCAATATCGCCGCATGTCGTTTCGCCGGGGAGCCCTTCCAAAGGAGTCGCCCCTCCGGTAACCATGAGCGGATTCCCGTTCTTGACGGCGCATATTTCAGGTATTGGTTCAAGACAGATTGAGATTACCCTTGATCTTCCTTTGTCCTTATCGTGGGAAAATTCAAAAGCCCTCTCATGGAATATCCCATGGTATCCGAACCTCCGCAGGGGAATTCCGCCTGCAAGCCCCGGATCGACGGCGTATACGTATTCGCGTTCGGGAAGACGGGTGAAGAAGGAGGTTTCAAAGACAAGTGAAATAGGAGTTCCTCGGAAATAATCCTTCAACAGGTTTATCAGTTCTATCAGCGCCGGAATATGCATTGGTGCGACATGCTCGATCTTCCTGAGCTTTTTAATGCTTTTGTCTGTCAGCAGTTCAGGGGATTTGAAATCCTCTCCGCCGTAGGGGGCCCGTATGCAGATCAGGTCCGCGGAGAAAGCCCTGTTCTTCATCCTCAGCGTTTTTCCGCATAGCAACGTTATTTTTTCCGGAATGCTTTTGAAAATCTCCTGGTTCATCCAGTTCTTAAGTTCGCCTTCGGCAAGGGGGGCGCCGCCAATCTTGTCGAACAAAGCAAACTCAAGTCTGGAAACGTTCTGCGATATTGAAATTATGTTCATGTTCTTACTCCATCAGTTATTAAGTATTTTAAGATTAACCACAGAGATCCGAGAGAAATACATGGACTGATTTAGAAGGCATGTGAGCCGATGTTCACTGTCTCTCGTTGGAGTACAAACTTCAGTTTGTCTTAGTATTAAAAAAAGATGCAAGCTAAAGCTTGTACTCCAACAAAATCAATCAATTCAAAAATATCTCATGCTTATCTTTGAGTTCACAGAGTAATATCTCTGTCTCTCCTCTGTGTTTTATCGTTTGTCTCCTGCCAGCAAGCTGTAGGTCCTCCTTGCAATTGCGAGCTCCTCATTTGTCGCGACAACCAGGATTTTCACACGGCTGTCCTTCTGTGAGACATCAACAGGAAGCGATTCGGCATGCTCGTTTTTTTCGGAATCTATTTTCAGCCCGAAGTATTCCATGTCTGAACATACAGCCCACCTTACATGCGGTATAAGCTCCCCGATGGTGTCGGTGAAGATGATTGCGTCCAGATTTTTGACCACGGCCATATAGGAGCCGATATACTTTTTTATCCTCCACAGGTACGCCTCGGCCGTCAGGCTGGTCCTCTGGTTGCCGCAGTCACGCTTGTCCAATGAGAATATGTCACGGATGTCGGCAGAAGCCCCGGACATCCCCAGGACTCCGCTGCGCGTGTTCAGAAGCCTTTCCACATCAGCTGTACTGCCGATGAAATGCTGGAGGAGGTTCAATGTAAGCGCCGGATCGAGATCTCCGCATCGAGTGCTCATGATGAGCCCCTGCAACGGTGAATAGCCCATCGTATTGTCAACGGACTTCCCATTGACTATGGCGCATAGGCTTGCACCTCCGCTGCCAAGATGGCAACTGACAGCATTCAGTTCCCCGAATGGTTTTCCCAGCATCTTTGCGGCCTCTTCTGCCACGAACTGGTGGCTTGTCCCGTGGAATCCATATTTCCGTATCTTCAATTTCTCTGAGATCTCATAGGGAAGGCAGTATGTCGATGCATAATCAGGAATTGTCGCATGGAACGCTGTGTCAAAGACTGCCACGGATGGAATACCGGGATATTCCTTGCCGCATGCATGTATGATTTTCATCGCCGGCGGATTATGGATCGGCGCGAGATGCTTGATCTTCTCCAACTGATCTAGGGATTCATCCGAGATCAGCGCGGCGGAACTGAAAACTCCGCCGCCATGCACAACCCTGTGTCCGAACGCATCAGGGGTAAGGGAACTGTCGGTGGAAAGGAGTTTCCTGACTTCCGCCATAGCCTCGGCATGGCTGCGCATTTCAACGAGATGCGTCTCGGTCTTATCGCCATGCCTATGGATGATCCGTGACGGTTCGGCGGTCTTCGGCCCGATCCTCTGGGCTTCTCCGCCGGCTATCTCCTTTTCATCCGGCATCGAAATGATCCTGTATTTCAAGGATGAACTGCCGCAGTTGAAAACTATTATCTTCATTGTTTCGCCCTAAGTTTATTTATTTTCATATTTCATCGGAGGTCCAGCCGCATACCGGGATCCCAACAAGGCCATGGACGATCGCCGCTGTGCCGTAGACTGACTCGTATATCTTGTCCAGGAGGACAAATTCATCCGGAGCATGGGCGCATTCCTCGGTTCCGGGACCGTATCCTATGACCGGGATCTTGAATTCGCCGGAGAAGACGCTTCCGGCGGTACCCATTCCGAGCCTGCCGAGATTCCATTTTCCAGTGCGGACTTCGCATTCCGCGGCTGACAGGGACTGGCGCGCCCTCTGCATCAGCGGACTGTAGGGATCCGTCTGCCAGGCGTTCGTAACGCGCTTGACGATGGTCCTGCTTCCATTGTACATCTTCTGGTTTTCGGAAATCACCGCGACTTCGACCGCGACTTTCCTTTCATTCTGCACAAGCACGCCGACTTCATGGTTGAGCCAGGAGACGACCTCCTCTGAGCTTTCACTGCCTCTCAGGCGTTTTGAAACACACATGTCCGCGGCCCTGAATCCCGAATTGTCGTTGAAGACAGGACGTCCGATGCTCATTTCCTCCATTGCTGCAAATTTATTCCTGTTTATCGAGACCAGTGAAAGATCGCTGTTGATAGATCTTGCAGTGTCGGAAACCTGGAAGGGGTTTGCGCCTTCGATATGGATGTTGACCTCGACCCAGCCGTCGTGCCCGTAGTAGAGCCCGTTTCCGGTAGGTTCACCGAGAATCGCAAAGCCGGCCTTCATTCCGAGCGAGGGGAGGGTGTCGGAGACAAATTTCCTAAGTCCGATGCTGCAGCCGTTCTCCTCTGCGACAGTCGCGGCGACCACGAAAGGTCCGCGCATAGGCAGAAGCGAACGCTTGAGCAGGGCTCCGGCGAAGATCTGTGACGCCAGTCCCGCCTTGCAGTCGCTTGCTCCGACGCCCATGAGCTTGCCATCTTCGATCTTTCCGCTGAGAGGAGGCATCGTCCATTTTTCTTCATCGGGAGAGACTGTGTCGATATGGGAATTGAGGATCACAGCGGCTTCCGGTGTGCGCCCCCTGATGACTCCGATCGCGTTTCCCGCATTGTCGATGAATGCATCATCGTAACCGAGCTGTTTCATTTTTCCGCATATGAATTCCGCGGCTTTTTTCTCGTTCTGGCTGATGCTTGAAATTTTAAGGAGTTCGCTTGCGAAATCCCTGACTTCATCCTTCATCGCCTCGTTCCTGTCTTTCATGATCCTGTACATTGTATGTCTCCTGTTTAGATTTTGTTTTCTATGTTCCCTTTAGCGCCATTCATGCCATGATAGGGATATGTATTTACAAGTGCTTTATTGCGAATGTAATATAAATAATATAATCATTTTACAAAACCTTGTAAAAATGAAATAACAGTTCATGTTGATATGGATAGTGTATCATAATGAAACGATTACGGGGAAAGGTGAATGGATATTGGATTTAAAGAATATGTTCGTAGTTAATGTCGCAAGACATGTAAGAATTGAAGAACATCCCTTGCGGGATTAATCCGCCTTCGCTGAGAAGCTATGGCGCGACAGGCTACAAACGAATTAAGATTCAAGGACAGATGGGATGAAATTTGAATTTCTTTATTAGCATCCATCCATTCATCCAACCATCCAAGGAGTGTTTCCATGAAAGCTGAAGATTTAAAACTTGAAGAGATAGTGAATTTTTCCGAAGGGCTCCTTAGCCTTCACGGGCGCAGGCTGATAATACATGATCTGCATTCGTTCGGACAGTTCAGGAAGGATCTGATAGGTATGGTTAGCCTGGACTACGCCAGGAAGGTGCTGACCAGATTCGGATATTTCTGGGGGCAGGCCGACGCGGCCGCGATGAAAAGGATCTTCAAATGGGAGAACAGCACCGAATGGCTGAAGGCCGGTGCACGTCTCCAGACCCTGCAGGGCGTATCCAACACCCAGATGACAATACATGAACTCGACGAGACGGGGAAGAAATGCCGCATTGAATACCTCTGGCATAATTCCGGGGAGGCGGAAGAGCATATTTCCCAGCTTGGAGAGACGGATCATCCCGTATGCTGGACTCTTGCAGGATACGCGAGCGGATATTCCTCCTTCTGTCTCGGATTCGATGTCTACTTCATCGAAAAAAAATGCAGGGCCTCCGGCGCGAGGATCTGCATGGCGGAAGGAATGGACGGAAAATCATGGGGCGCCGACCTGGAAAAATATATATCATACTTCGAGGCCGAAGACATACAGCTCAAAGTCGATGCTCTCACGAAGGAACTTCAGAAAAAAGACCGAGAGATCTCAAAGCAGAGGATAAAGCTCGATACGCTTGAAGGCGTTGCGGCGCTGGATGCCGTAGAAGTCCACAGCGCATCGTTCAGGAAGGTACTTGAACTTGTTTCGCGGGTTTCGCGTTTCGACACATCGGTCCTCATCATGGGAGAAAGCGGTACCGGAAAGGAAGTGATATCCAGATATATCCACAGGCTGTCGCCTAGGAGCGGGAAGAATTTCACGGCGGTCAACTGCGGAGCCTTGCCCGAGACCCTGCTCGAAGGCGAGCTTTTCGGATACAAGGCCGGAGCGTTCACGGGTGCTGTGCGGGACAGGATCGGACTTCTCGAACAGGCTGACAAGGGAACTGTCCTGCTCGACGAGATCGGAGATGTCTCACAGGAGATGCAGATCAAGCTTTTGCGCGTCCTGCAGGAACGGGAGATTGTACGGCTCGGTGAGAATGTCCCGAGGAAGATCGACGTGAGGATAATAGCCGCGACAAACAGGAATTTGATGCAGGATGTGGAAAATGGGCGCTTCCGCGAGGATCTTTACTACCGTCTTGCCGTTGTGACGATTGAACTTCCGCCTCTGCGTGACAGGAAGGAAGACATTCTTCCGCTCGCGCGGAATATTGTGAAGAAAGTTTCCAGAAAACTGAAACTTCCAAAACTGAGCCTCGATGCGAAATGCCTCGACTATCTCATGGGATACAACTGGCCGGGGAATGTCAGGGAACTTGAGAACGTGATTGAACGGGCGGCAGTTTTTTCCGGTGACGGAACGATCCATCCGGAACATCTTCCGAAGAACCTGATTTCCCTCGGAATAAAACCGCTAGGATTCAAAGGCGCCAGCCTGGAATCAGTTGAAAGGGAATATATCCTCTCCGTCCTTGAGAAAACCGCCGGCAACAAGACAAGGGCCGCCGAGATCCTCGGTATCGGCACCGCGACATTGTGGAGGAAATTGAAGGAGATGGCTGGAAACAGGAAATAGCTGGCACAAAGGCACAGAGGCACAAAGTTTATTTCTTCACTGGAGAAAGAATCATTTAAATTGAATATGTTCGTAGTTAAGCCCGTAAGGGCTGTTCTTGGCTCTACTTGACAGGTGATTTCATTTTTTCAGGCTGTTGGAGTCTTTTTTCTCCATTTTTGTATTTATTGGAGAATCCGGTTCACAGCTTAGAAAAGCCCATATTGAATCATCGTGGTTAGTATATTCTGGAATAAAATGAGGAGGCAAGGCCGTTGAAGCAATATCCTCCTGTGGACATTCTATTTTATTTTGACGCAGTTCCTTGTTCCAGTTCCAAAAATTGACGGCTATGTCTATCAAGCGTGAAATCAGCTTGTCATTTTTATCCTTCGCCGCCAGTCTGTTCTTGAAGTCCGTCAGCCGTCTAATGTCATTTTCAGAGCCGTAGTATCCGACAACACAGCAGATTGCGGACATAAGGTTGGCATCCCTGTGTTTTTCGGCCAGACCCCATGCTTTTGAAAGGAACCGTTCATCAGGGAATTTGGCATCTTCCATTGCGATTATCTGCCAAGGAAGCCATTTTTCATTTTTACCGACATAGTCATTCCATATGGCAAGAGCTTTACATCTTGTATGATAGATTCTTGAATCACGAGCTTTCTTTAACAGACTCTCCCACAGACTTCGGTAATCATAACATAATGATTTGTATTCTGGCTGATTTGGATCAACCTCAAGCAGTTTTTGATGAAGAGAATTTATCTTGGCTGATTCATCGGAGATTTTCTTGTCGTATATTAGTAGGCGAATAAAATATGAAATGACAAGGACGATAAATAATAGCAGTCCCCATTTTAGATACTTAAGGAACCTCGGGCAATTTCGTAGATTGCCAGGGGGACGTATCCAGCGAATGTATAAAGAATTAATCAGGCATATCCTCCTGAGAACATGAAATCAGCCAATATTACAACGATTCCTGCGCATAGTCCAATTGGATTTCCAATTTCTTAGTCAAGTTCGCCAATTTTGCAGAATGCGACAACTATGCATATTGCAACCGCTATTTAAGTATAGGGCTTTATGCAGTCCAGTAAAAGTTAATATTGGTGATAGAATATTTACAGAATCAGTCTGAACCGAAGCAGGCACCGTTGCTAACTCTATAAATAACATTTCCGATCGCGCACGAGGTGTCCTCGGAATTCTTCACGTCTTTTTTGAGACGCGTCATTATCTTTATCGCCTCGGGCCTGTTATTCAGTTTTGCAATGTAATAAATGATATTATTGTTTGAAGTGGGATAGCCTATTGCAATAGCTGCAGCTTCTAAATTATGTCTATCACCTTCGAAAACGAAAGTCAAACTCGGTGACTGGCTCTTCAGTTCCTGCAATGAAACGCTACGCATGGCACATCTTTGTAATATGTTATCTTGAAGTGTTGAAATCACAGCGAGCATTTCTTCCCGTGTGATTTTTTGTTCAGAAGCTGACGGTCCACTTCCGAACCACATGTCATTATATGTTCCGAACGCCGACTTGCCGGAATAAAGCTTGGTGTGACATGAACCTACACCCTTCCATGATATAACATTTGAGCTTCCGATCAATACCAGAGTCAATTTATCAGCGTGACTATTCAAATCTTCTACCACTATCCTCGGATCGGAGACGGGGTCGAAATTTGATCTTGATTTGCAGTGTTCTGCCTCAGCTAGTTTTTGCGAATCCGTTTTGCGAGTGAACTCAATATATTCTTCCGAATACATTCGAATAGCCAAGCCCTGGCATTTAAGACTGCCCTTGCTGCGAGTCGTTGAGAGCTTTGAAGCATTGTCAGGAGAGAAATACTCAATGGTGAATAATAAAAGGACGCCTATGCCTATGATGAGAATGTTGCCTAATATTACATATCTTTTGCTCATACTGTAAAATAGAACATTCAAAGATTGGAAATCAAGAATTCCGACACTGTCGTTCGGCCAGTTTGTCGGTCTTGTCATGGTGCAAGATCAGCGCAGTAACTCGCCTATCGTCGCCCCGTGTAAAACTTACTGTCGCCGGTGCTCGGTGGAAATAGAATTCGTCCGGGGCTTTCGCCCAGAGCCTGATAAGTTCCTCCGGATCGGCCCCGGGGAAAATTTTATCGCCTATGGATTGGAATAAGAGAATGTCTTCCTGGCAAGTTACGGCAATTGTTATTGTGGGCGTCAATTTGTAGCGGCCGACATATGCTTTCATCTCCACGGATGAGATTTTCATGACGGTACGAACTGGCGCAAGCTGGGTTGTTGGATCAATCATGTGGTTCGCAATTTCATTTATATTTTCGGTCGAGTTTGTCAACACCACGACTCCTACAGATTTTACCTTGTCAAAGATTACGATACTGCGATAACCTCCGGTGCCTCCATCGTGACTCAGGATGTGTCCGGAGGCGTATTTCCGGATACACCAGGCGAGTCCGAAACAGTAGTCAGGCATGACATCGAATATCGGGGTTTCGGCGAGTTGGAAGGCCGGATATAGTGTCGTCTTCGTGAGTCCCATGGCGGCAGAGAGGAATTTAGTCATGTCCTTGGCATTGGACCTCAGGCCGCCCGATCCGGCCACCTCACCCAAGTAGCAATTTGGTACTGGATGCCCATCCTGAGAACCTATGGCAAGGCGGGTTTCGGCTTCGGGGGTGAGAGCCACCATGGTGCTGGTCATCCCGAGTGGAGTCAGGACGCGGCGGCGCAGCATGTCCTCATATGGAACTCCATCATGGTGTGCCAGAGCGATACCTAGAAGTCTCATGCCAAAGTTTGAGTATTCGAACTTAGTACCTGGATCACGAGTCAGGGAATATCCGTTCAGGCATTCTATGAGTTTGTCTTTGTCGTAGATCATATACGGATAGGGAGCATGAGGATCGCGCGGAACGAAGTTGGGTAAAATGGACGGCAGACCTGAGAAATGGGTTGCGAGCAGACGCAGAGTGATCTCTTTTGTACCGCTTTTAGGCACATGCACATGATCCGGAAGATAGCGTTGGACGGGATCGTCAAGCGCTACCTCTTCCTTTACGACCATATCGGCCAGGGCAAGTGCGGTGAAAAGTTTTGTGATCGAGCCGATCTCGAATACGCTGTGTTGATCTACTGGCTTGCCGTCTTTGAATTTTGTGTTTCCATATGCGAAATATCTCGATCCGTCCGCATCCACAACGCCGATTATGATGCTGGGCGCCCAGCCCTGATCTATCCGGGCACGCACGTTTGCAATCACGTCATCCGGAATCAGGAACGGCTTATTTTTGTGATTAGATAACATCTGTAAAATATCCCAATCGAACTACATCTAATCCAGTTTCCATCTCCGACCTGTCCTTAAACTGATGGTTCAATGCTCGAAGATCACGCACTTCGCCTCGACACCTGTTACGGAATTAAGTTCCTTAAGGATGTTCCTGCTGCAGTTGTCCGCCCCGACCAGTTCCAGGAGGATGAGGCCATTGGGAGATGCGGCCTTGCCCTTTGCCTCATGCAGGCCGATGCGCGTCTTGATGTATCCTCCGTACTTCGTGAGCACAGCCTGTACGCGTGACGCCTGCTTGACCCTGTCGGTCACGTGAATAGCGACGATGATGTGATTGTCCTTCTTTGCCATGATATGTCTCCTTTTTTATGAATAGAACGATGCGGGATTATTTGCTGTTGCCTGCATCCGGCTTATTTTGTCTTTTCAACACGCCGTATGGTTCCCGGTCGATTCTCAGGACAATGCCTTCCTTTAATGGGATTCCATTATGCAGGCCGAAGCTCACGCGAGACAAAACTATTGGATTCGATCCATTTGAATTAATTGCGATGGTCGCAACTGTTACAGTTCCAACTCCTGGTTCCCTATCAAAGGTGATTGTGTATGAACCTGAATATTGTTCGGAATTATCTGCCTGCGTAATGATAAGACTTGCAGTCCCGTCAGATGTGAATTCCAGATTCTGAATATTCCGTTTGGTCTTGTCGGCGTTAAACACAGACTTCCATTTGCCGACCACCGCTAACTTGAAATCGGACGCACTGAAATCTTCTTTGAGATCAATGGCCGATTTACTAATCACCTGTGCCTGTTCGGGTTGAGCCGTTCCCTCATGAGAAGCGCATATGAATACTCCAATCAAGACAATAGATAATATCAATGATTTCATATCATTTCCTCAAACTGCTATTCGTCGCATAATAGTCTCGAGAGGCAATTTCAAAACTCAAGAATCGGTCATGGCAAGCATGACCCTCCACGCCCGAAGCGGGCGTAAAAAATGGAGGGACGCGCTTGCCGCGTCCGCGGTTTTGAAATTACCCCTCGATTTAGTAATAGAATAAGCGTCCATTGTCCAAGCACATTAAAATAGAACATCCGAGGATGGGAAATCAAGATTCCGGCCTGATAATTCCGGATATTTGGAGAAGAGAGGCCCCCTACATATTGAATGACAAGACACGCTAAAGCTGTGAACTCCAACAAGAGAATATTCCACAGATGGAATGCAAGCTTTCTGCGTCAGATTTGGGATTTCTGAAGTGACACGGCATTGGCTCTTGCCGCGGCGCATGCCTTGTATGCCCAGATAAGTCCGATGCCGCCGGCTAGGAGGTCGGTTGCGAGACGACCTATGAATACTCCCTTTACTCCACCCAGATACAGTCCGAGATAGGAGAGGGGGATCAGCAGGACAAGCACCCTTATGGTGTTCAGCATTGTCGCTGATTTCGGACGGTGGAGTCCGGTAAGCACGAATCCGCAGTACCTGTGCACTTCCATCATTCCATATCCGAACGAGATGATGCGAATGTAGGAGACAAGTATTTCCGAGACTTTTGGATCTGAAGTGAATGCCGAAGCCATCAGCGGTGCCGACAGGAAAAATATCACTGCAATGGCGATTCCGTAGATCATGGCGAAGCGTGTCGACAGGTCCATGGCCTCCTTGATCCTGTCGATCCTTCCGGCGCCGAAGTTCTGGCTTATAAAAGGAGTCAGGGACATTCCGAGTGACATTGGTATGATGAAGGCGAACATTTCGATGCGGCCTGCGACGCCGGCTGCGGCGACGGCTTCATTTCCAATGCTGCTCAGGATCATTATTATCACTGCTGATGAGATCGGCATCAGGACCATGCTCAGCATGCTTGGAATGCCGAACGACATGATCTTCTGAAATAAATTCTTGAATTCATCTAAGTTGATATTCTTGAAATCAAGGAGCCTGTGTTTCCTCTGCAGCAGCATAAGAAGCCATGTCACGGATACCAGCTGGGCAATTACGGTCGCCGTGGCGGATCCTGCAATTCCCATCGCAGGGAAACCGAAATACCCGAAGATCAGAATTGGATTTAGAATGATATTGACTATCGGGCCTGTCATCATGATACGGCTTGCCGCTTTGGAGTCGCCGGACGATATGAGGATTCCATTGCCCATCATCGGGATGGCCATCGTGATCGCTCCGAGATACCATATTCCCATGAACTTCCTGATTAGCGGAAGGGTGGAATCGTCCGCCCCGAGCCAGGTAAACACCGGGCCGACAGTGAAATATCCGATTATCGACAGCGTCAGGGTGGTTGATGCCATCATCAGAATCCCATATGAGGTTATGCGGGCGGCAAGACCGTGGTCGTTGCGCCCGAGGGAATGGGAGACAAGAGTCATTACACCGTTGCCGATGCCGCCGGCGATGAATGTGAGGAACATTATAACCGGAAATGTAAAACCAATAGCCGCCATCGGAAGAGTGCCGAGACGGGAAATGAACCACATGTCGGTGAGGCTGTATGCATTGATGGCGAAAGTGCCGGCAAGCATCGGGAAGGCCATGCTGAACAAAGTGCGTCGCACATCCCTGTATACCAGAACGGATTCCTGCCGCCTGCCGGTGGTCTGAATTTCAGCTGATTCGTTCATTCCTATCTTATCCGCGTTTTTGAATCGCCTCGTGGCATTCCCTTTCCTTCATTCCTGTTTCCGCGCTCGTCAGCCGGACTTGCCGGAAGAATTTCTGCAGAAGAATTGACCGGTGCCTGCCATCCTACCATTGGGGAAGCCGGAATTTTCACTTGTTCCGGAGATGGCGGAATGGAATTGCGGCCACTGTTCGATGAAGGGGCCACAGGTTCCTGATATGTCCTGGAAACTACGGGCTTGGATTCCATTCGGTTTTTCTCTTCCCGGTTCTGCTGCAGATCATTCCCCTGCGTTGATATCCTCTTCTGGGCATCGATATTAATGCGATCATACTTCTGCGTTGCAGTTTTTTCAACCGCAACTGGGATTTGACGCTGCGCGTCCTGAACATTCTTCCAGTCAGGGGCCTGTGTTTTTGACGTCCTTGTTTCCTGCTCGCGGTAAATAAGCTCAGGGCTTTCTTTTTTTCTGCCGTCATTCCTGTCCCCTCGGTAATTGGCCGTATTTGCCGGAAGAGCGTCGGAAGGCGGCTGCCGGACGACTTTCATCTGTTCCTGCGATAGAGGGTTGGAACTGCGGCTTTCATTCGATACTTTAACAGATTTTACATGTTGAACAGGCTCCTTCTCTGCATCAGAAACTGGAATTTTTGATTCCCAGCGATTTCTATCTTCCCGGTTCTGCTGTAAGTCCTTCCCCTGTGTTGAGATCTTCTTCTGCACATTGGCATCCAAACGTTCAATCTTCTTCGTTGACGTCTTTTCAATTATAACCGGGGACATGGGTTTTGCAATCTGTATATTCTTCTTCTGCGGTTCCTGGAGGTTTACAGTTCTTTTTTCCTGTTCGCGGTAGGTCGATGCAGGACGGAGATCCCTGTTGTCGCGACGAAGCTCGTAATCCTTTCGTCCATGTTCCTCCCACCTCGGATCCTGAAGTTTTCCGCGCCATTTGTCATGCTCGAAGATAGGATCGTACCATGCATGTCTACGTCCGCCATCGAAACGCGGGAAGATGCCGACACGGAGATAGATGTCATCATAATAATCTCCGAAGTAGTAGTGGGAATACCGGGGAGATGTGAATAAATTCAACTTGAGACATCCAAGATCGAGGACAATGTTCAATGAATAGGAGAAATTTGTACGTGCATGGAAGGACTTTGGAAAGCAGACCGGTGCAAATAGGATTCCTCTGTGCTCCAGCGGGTAGTCCCAGTGCCCGCCTGAAAAGACATATCCGCGCGGAGTCCTTACATAATGAGAAGGGATCCACAACCAGCCCGCTTGTTCCTGCAGCCAGTATCCGGGACGCCATACATATTGTCCTTGTGACCAGTACCAGCAGCCAGGAACCCATACAAGATCATTCGCGGGAGCTAGTCCGGACGGTTCTATATCAAGGATTGCAGGAGGTTCCTTCACATATTCAATTTCCTTTACGCCTGTCTGGATCCAGAATCCGGAGACCCATTTCCATCCATTGTCCATACGTGCCCAGTATCCGGCCACCCATGTCATTTTTGGCGGGGCGGCGCGCCAGCATCCGCTTATCCAGATGAAACCGTTGCGGTCTGTGCTCCAGGACCAGTAGCCCGGCACCCATGTTAACTGTTCGCCGGCCGGCCTGTCGGGAGGTGGCGCTTCCTCGATATTTTCCGGTGGCTGGACTCTCACGAAGATCCCCTCGGGATCCTCCAGGTTCACTGGACTGGCAAATGCTTCATGCACGGGGCCCTTCGTCAGGATTTCGGGTTGTTCCTGGGCGGGGAGGGGAGGTGGACTGTCCATATCATAGGCATCGGCCCCCAGTGCCTTATAAGTCAAGCTATCTGTCAATGAAAAAGAAATGACCGCCGCCGTCAGCAATATCAACCTGTTGTTCTTCATGGCATGCCCTCCTTGCTTATAATTCAATCATATAATTCAATTGTCTAATTCAATTATACAGTTGAACTAATCATAGTCAAGCGCAAGAAGCAGGAATTTTGAAAGATAAATAGAAGGAGGAAAGAAGACTTTATATCAGTATGTTCTATTCCACACATGTCCCATGGCTGACGCCTATGGGCTTCCGCCGTCGCAGGGAAGCTATGGCGCGACAAGACAATATATCGCCATCCTGCGGAGGCTCCCTATGGAATCAGATTCTGTCTTAAGCCCTCGCAGAGGGCGGGATGTTGTAGCCCAGGGCGAAAGTTCTATCTACTATACGCATTTTGGAATACAATAAGTTGATGTGTGCTGACTGTCCCGGCTGGGACAGGATGAGAATAGGCAGGGGCTTCAGCCCCTGTTGAATGGATTATATGTATTTAGGCGTACCGTAGGCACGCCATGAAAACCATAGAACCGAGACATTAACATCGCGTACCTATGGCACGCGAACACAACCACGGCAATAAACAGGGGCTGAAGCCCCTGCCTATTTCCATTTCGTCCCTCTGGGACTCAAGCCTGCAGAGATATTTCTTATATGCAAATATACGTATACGTATAGTAGACAGGGCGAAAGTCCTGGGAAATCGATAAGGTAGAAAAGAAAAAGCCCCCGCAGGGCGGCGACATTGAAGAGGGCGACTGAGATGTAGGCTGATTGTCCGTCAGTTCGCGGGTTGGATCACAGCCATTCGGCGTGGTAAAAAACCGTGCTCCGTTAAAGAGAAGATGAATCAAGGCTATTAATAAACCCAACCATCCAGCAATCCATTCATCCCTGGCCGTACGGCACGGGCAGGCCAATCATCCAGCCTGAAGAGATTTTATGAATTCATCCTGGTTCTCGACTACGGCTACGAGGAGATCCCCGGACTTCAGGACGGTGTGCCCCTTGGGGACGAGGAGATCCTTCTTCCTGAATATGGTTATGATGTTGCAGTTCGCCGGAAGCTTTATCTCGCTGATCTTCATGCCGACGGAGGAATCCCCCTTCTTCATCACATATTCAACGAACTCGGTGTTCGTGGCCTTCTTGAACTTGAGCTTCTGGATGAACTGCTTTTTCTTCTCGCTTTTCAGAAGCGCTTCGGAGTAGGCGGTCACAAGATCCCTTCTCCTCAGGACACCAAGGCATTTCTTCGTGCTGGAATATTCAATGACGGGGAGCGACTGGATATCTTCTCCACCCAGGATAAGCATTGCGTCCTCAAGAGTGTCCGAAGGATAGACCGTGAGAAGCTTCTTCGTGCAGATGTCGGCGACAATCCCGGTGTCAAGAAGCTCCGGACGATGATAAAGATCCTGTATTGTCACAATCCCGAAGAGTTTTTCATGTGTGTCTACGACCAGCGCACGGCGACTGTCGTTCTCATGCAGGTACGCCTCGAGATCCCTGAGCGGCATGTAGGCGGGGGCGGTGAGGCATTTGTCGATCGGCAGCATCGCATCCTCGACCTTTATCATCTCAAGCATGGGCCTGTTCTCCAGGGATGAGACATCGATGCCCTTTGCCGCGAGCTGGCATGTGAAGATGCTTTCCTTGTTCAGCCATTCGGCGACGACGACGCTTATGACTGTCGCGAACATCAGCGGAAGGATTATCTGGTAGCTCCTGGTCATTTCAAAGATGATGATTATCGCGGTGACAGGAGCCCGTGCGGCGGCGCTGAACACCGCGGCCATCCCGACGATTGCGTAGACTCTTGGCTCAGTGACGAAATTCGGGAAGAAGTCCTGGACTGCCTTTCCAAATGCCCCGCCTGTCATCGCTCCGATGAAAAGGGCAGGGGCGAATACGCCGCCGGACGAACCGGAGCCTATGCATGTCGAAGTCCCGACTATCTTTGCGAAAACAAGGATGACAAGCAGAGGCAGGACGAAACTCGGATCACCGTTGAGGACTTTCTCCATCGCTGGAAATCCCGGGCCATAAAGCTCCGGCAGGGAGAAAAGGAGGAATCCGAATATCAGTCCGCCGAATGCAGGCTTCAGCATGTCAGGTATCTTTTTCGTCTTTTCAAAAGCCAGCTCCGAGGCAAGAAGTGTCTTGATGAACATCACTCCGGCTACGGCGCTGACAATTCCCAGCAGGAGGAACAGCGACAGCTCCCAATGCGATTTCAGCTGGAAGAGAGGTGGAAGGTCGATATGGAAGGCCGGATCATCACCGAGCATCGCCCTGCTTATGACCGATGCTGAGACAGATGCGACGACAATTGAACTGAATTCGCGCACTCCTGATCTCCTCATGATAACTTCGGTTACGAAGATGACGCCGGCGATCGGAGCATTGAATGTCGCTGAAAGCCCTGCCGCGGCGCCGCACCCAAGAAGAGTGATGGTCTTGCTCTCGTTCAGCTTTAGGAACTGTGCGATTGAAGAGCCTATTCCGGCGCCGATCTGGACGATCGGACCTTCGCGTCCGACGGATCCGCCGGTACTGAGGGTAATAATTGATCCGATGGATTTTGCGAATACTACGATGGGCCTTATCAGTCCACGTCCGGCGGCGACTGTCATGATTACATCCGGTACGCCGTGCCCTTTGGCTTCGGGGGCGAGATAACGGAATATCGGGGCGATGATGAGCCCCCCCATGGCAGGCAGGACAATATAGAGCCAGTTCCTTTCGAGGGCCATTCCCTTGAAAAGATCCGTGAGCAGGAAGATCGCCTTGATGAAATAGACGGCGATGAGCCCGGTGACGGTCCCCACGATCAGCGAAAAGATTATCATGTAGGTGAAATCCGCCTTCTTCACCTCGTTGACAAAACTGATCAGCCTGTTATAGATGTTTGATATGATGTTCATTATTAGGAATCAGGATCAGGTTCTTTTTTCAATCGGAACATATTCTGACAGCGGGGAACCTGTGTATATCTGCCTTGGTCGCCCGATCTTGAACGGCAGGCTGTCGTGCATTTCACGCCAGTGTGCGATCCAGCCTGGCATGCGGCCCATGGCGAACATGACGGTGAACATGTTCGTCGGAATTCCAATAGTGCGGTAGAGTATTCCGCTGTAGAAATCAACATTCGGATAAAGCTTGCGTTCGATGAAATAGTCGTCGGAGAGGGCAAGCTCTTCCAACTGCATGGCGATTTCCAGGAGAGGATCATTTGTCTTCATCTTTTTGAAGAGCTTCGTGCAATATGCCTTTAGGATCTTTGCCCTCGGGTCGTAGTTGCGGTAGACGCGGTGGCCGAATCCCATCAGGCGGAACGGATTGTCCTTGCTCTTTGCCCGTTCTATGCAATCCTTTGGTGAAAGACTCGATTTCTGGATGGATTCCAGCATCTCAATGACCTTCTGGTTGGCGCCGCCATGGAGAGGACCCCAGAGCGCGCAGATGCCGGCGCATATCGATGAGTAGAGGTTGACCTTGCTTGATCCGACAAGACGGACGGTCGACGTGCTGCAGTTCTGTTCATGGTCGGCATGGAGGATGAGCAGGACTTCGAGCGTGCGTATGATGTCCGGATCCAGTTCATAGCTTTTTACCGGGCTGGAGAACATCATGTTCAGGAAATTCTGGACGTAGAGGAGATCCTCCCTGGCATAGACGAAAGGCTCTCCGATGGATTTCTTGTAGCAGAAGGCGGCCATCGTCCTTATCTTGGAGATCAGCCGCGCCGCCATCAGATGGAAGGTCGCATTGTCATAGTTCTCCACGTAGAATCCGGGATAATAGACTGAAAGTGAGTTGACCATGTTGCTGAGAAGGGTCATGGGATGGGCCGTAGGAGGAATGTTTTCCAGATAATGCAGCATGTCCTCGTGCAGGAGTGCATTAATGGAGAGTTGCTGTGAGTATTGAGCCCTTTCTTCGCGGTTTGGCAGCTTGCCATATATTAGAAGGTATGAGACTTCTATGAATGTTGATTTTTCGGCAAGCTTTTCAACAGGAATCCCCCTGTATCTGAGAATGCCCTTTTCCCCGTCGATGAAGGTGATCGCGCTCTGGCAGGAGCCGGTGTTCTGGTATCCGGGATCGTATGTGATCAATCCTGTTTCATTCCGCAGTTTCGTGATATCAATTGCGGTTTCGCCGTTTGATCCTTCAAGCACTTTCAGTTCAGTCTTTTTATTGTTGTAGGAAAGTTCAGCATTCATAAAAGCCTCCTTGAGTTCACAAAGTTAATTCTAACATATAGATTATGGAGCATGGAAATGCAACAGGAAAAGACAGAAGTTGCATTTGTTTTGTGCATATATTTTAAACCATGCACTTGAAAATGACATGATTAAAAGTAAGAGTTTTTCCTGAGAGAATCCATGGAAACTTGAATATTGTACGCAACAATCAGAGGTTCAGCGGAAGGAACTATTATGGAGGATTACATCTCACAGCTGGCAGGTTTCTTTTACGGTGACGAATGGTGGCTCTCACATGTTTTCCTGGTGGTCTTGGCCACTGTAACCGTAAATTTTACCGCCAATCTCGTTCTAAAAAAGCTGCGGCAGAAGGCGGCAGGCACAGTTAACATATGGGATGACGCCCTGCTTGCGGCCGCGCATAGACCGCTCAGCCTGATGTTATGGTTGATTGGAATTTCCTTTGCCGCCAAGATTGCGCAGAAGCAGAGTGAATCATCAATATTCCTCATGGTTGATCCTGTGCGCAGGATAGGTGTAGTGGCAATTATCACTTGGTTTCTGGTACGCGCCATCAAAGAGGCGGAAGCCAACTACATCAAGACGTGTTCATCATCTGAAGATGCACTGGATCGCACAACGCTAACCGTAATTTGTAACCTAGGCAAGATAACCATCGTCATTACCGGCATGCTAGTTGGCATGCAATCCATGGGGTACAGCATTTCAGGTTTGCTTGCATTTGGTGGTATCGGAGGTATTGCCATTGGTTTTGCCGCCAAGGACCTGCTGGCTAACCTATTTGGAAGCATGATGATCTTCCTCGACCGTCCATTCAAGATCGGAGACTGGATACGCAGTCCTGACCGGCAGATCGAAGGTACTGTAGAACAAATAGGCTGGCGCATGACGATCATCCGTACTTTTGATAAACGACCGATTTATGTGCCGAATTCCCTGTTTTCAACCATCATCATCGAGAATCCGTCACGTATGACAAACCGCCGCATTTATGAAACCATTGGAATCCGTTATGCTGATTTCGATGTAATGGAACGCATCACAAAGGAAGTCAAAGACATGCTGTTGGAGCATCCGGAAATCGACAGCAAACTGACTCTCATGGTCAACTTCGACCGCTTTGGTGCAAGTTCTCTGGACTTCTTCGTATACACATTCACCAAAACTGAAAAGTGGGAACGCTTTCACAAGGTCAAACAGGATGTCCTGCTGAAGATTGGTCGCATCATAGAAAAGAACGGGGCGGAAATCGCCTTCCCGACATCTACTATACACTTGCAGGTGGAACCTAATGCCATGCCACACATTGAATAGCTGGACCATTTCTCGGCAATTGACAAAAGATGAGCCGGATATTTGTCCTTGCTTCCGTTCCATCAAATGGAGATGGAATGGGAAAGCATCTGATTAACCTCGCCCATGCTTGATAATTCGTCCATAGACAATTAAGGTTCACTATCAATAATTCCTATCGGATTGCATAAGCTGGATTTCCTGCAGGCTGCTGGAGACGAAGGAGATTGTCGGCAAACTGGAAAAGCTAGTAAAGGTCTGCGCCTGGACGAAAAGAATCAAAATCGGGGATGAATGGCTTAACATAGAGCAATTCATGAAAAAATATCTGGACAAGGATGTCACGCATGGAATCTCCCCGGAGGCATATGACAAGATGATGGAAGAATTTTATGTTTCAGAACACGGCGACAAGGAATAACGGGAGATTTCAAGTTGACACATGACTTCCTTCTGATTTTTGCCCTTATAATATTCCTTGGCATGCTGTCTCAATGGGTGGCCTGGCGATACAGGATTCCCGCGATTTTGATTCTGCTTCTTGTAGGAATATTGACAGGTCCGGTCACGGGCTATATAAATCCCGACCTGATCTTCAAGGATCTTCTAATTCCATTTGTCTCCCTTGGAGTCGCGCTGATCTTGTTCGAAGGGGGGATGAACCTGAAGTTGAATGAATTGCAGAAGGTCGGAAGTACAATCCGGAACCTTGTGACAACCGGTGTTGTTGTCAGCTGGATATTGATTTCCCTTTCCGCCCTTGTCATCCTTGGACTGTCCCTTGAGATTTCACTTGTTTTTGGAGCAGTGCTTGTTGTTACGGGGCCGACAGTGATATTGCCCCTGCTTTCACATGTGAGGCCCAAGGGAAAAGTAGGACATACTTTGAAATGGGAGGGGATTTTCATTGATCCGATAGGGGCGTTGCTTGCGACAGTCGTCTTTGAGTCAATAATGTCAGGAGGAGTGCAGGGTGCGCTGACAGTGGTCATATTCAGCATTTCAAAAACAGTGTTCATCAGTTTCCTGCTGAGCTTGAGCGCCTCCTCCATCATTTTGGTCCTGATTAGGAACAGCTGGATCCCGGATTTCCTAGACAATCCCCTGACTTTTGCCTCGGTGATATGCGCCTTCACTGTTTCAAATCTCGTACAGCCCGAATCAGGATTGCTGACAGCTACCCTTATGGGGATTATTTTTGCGAATCAGACCTTTGTTTCGGTCAGGCACATAATCCATTTCAAGGAGGATCTGAGGCTGATAATCATCTCGACGCTTTTCATTGTTCTTGCCGCCAGGCTCAAGCTCTCGGATTTCAACTATATAGATTACAAGTGCGTTGTTTTTCTCATAGTCCTGATTTTGATAATAAGGCCGCTGTCTGTAGCAATGTGCGCTGACAGGAACAGCCTTTCCCTGAAGGAACGGATATTTTTGGGGATGATGGCTCCGCGCGGTATAATTGCAGCTGCAATAGCATCTGTTTTTGCAATCCAGCTGCAGACGGCCGGATATGTCGAAGCTTCCAAGATCGTCCCCTTTACATTCTTTATAATCATAGGGACCGTGGTTTTTTATGGATTGATATCGCTGCCGCTTGCGCGCATGCTTGGAATCACCGCTCCTGATCCGCAGGGCGTAATATTTGTAGGAGCCCATTGGTGGGCACGTAAAATAGCAGCGGAGCTTAAAAAGCAGGGGATTCAGGTTGCGATGGTGGACACCAACCGGAAGAACATAATTTCCGCAGGGCGAGAGGGGATTGTTTCATATTGCGGCAACATCCTTGATGACAAGATAGGCGATGAAATCGACTTGTCAGGGATAGGAAATATATTTGCGATGACCTCCAACGAGGAGGCCAATGCGCTTGCACTGATAAAATACAAGGAGGTTTTCGGGAGGAAAGGGCTTTTCCGCCTTCCTGTGGATTTGAAGAAAAGCGAGATCGCCGGCGGTCGTGGAGAAGGGAAAATATTGTTCGGGCCCGGGATTGATTACTCAGGCCTGGAGGAGATGTTTTCCGAAGGGGCAGAAGTCATAACGTTGAATTACGGGGAGACTTCAGGATTCGATGACAAGCATTTCATCCCTCTTATGGCCCTCGACGAAAAAGTAAATATGCAGATACTGAATTCCGGCGGTGAAATCCATAGCAAGGACAAGTCCAGGATTATTGGAATTTTAAAAAAATAATTTTTAACTTAATATGGTAAGGAATGGCAAGGGAGCCGAACATGACATTAGGAACTAAAATTTCATCAGGGGAAAGATGGCACGCAATACAGGAACCTGAAATCCTGAAGATGCTTGGTACCGACGCTGCAAGCGGACTTTCTACGCAAGAGGTGGAAAACAGGAAGGAAATATACGGATTAAACCAGATCACGCCGAAGAAGGGGACTCCGGCATGGCTGAGGTTCCTCCTCCAGTTCCATCAGCCGCTAGTCTATATCCTGCTGGCCTCCACCCTTGTAACCCTCTGCCTGAAGGAATGGGTCGACGCCTCGGTCATATTCAGCGTAGTGTTTGTGAACTCCATAATCGGATTTTTACAGGAGGCGAAGGCGCTGAAGGCCCTTGAGGCGCTTTCCCGTTCCATGACCGCCCAGACCACAGTCCTGAGGAATGGAAGAAAGGAGCAGATTCCCTCAACTGAGCTAGTCCCTGGGGACATTGTCGTGGTTTCCTCCGGCGACAAGGTGACTGCGGACATCAGGCTTGTCAATATCCGTGATCTGCAGGTGAACGAATCAGCCCTTACCGGAGAATCAGTAGCGGTCGAGAAGAAAACAGGATCCCTCAACGAGGACACGGTCCTTGCGGACCGTATCAACATGGCATATGCGTCAACCTTTGTAACCTACGGCCAGGGTCATGGGATCGTTGTCGCTACCGGTGACAGCACGGAAGTCGGGCGTATTTCGGGACTGATATCGAGCGCTGATGATCTTGCGACTCCGCTTACGATCAAGATAGCACAGTTCAGCCATTTCCTGCTGTATGTCATTCTGGGGCTGGCGGCACTTACTCTTGCAGTGGGGATGCTGAGGGGTGAGAAGTTTGTCGACATGTTCATGGCGGCTGTCGCACTGGCTGTAGGCGCGATTCCCGAGGGGCTTCCTGCAGCCGTGACAATCACCCTAGCAATCGGCGTCTCGCGCATGGCGTCGCGCCGCGCCATCATCCGCAAGCTGCCTGCCGTGGAAACTCTTGGAAGCACCGGTGTAATATGCTCCGATAAGACAGGTACGCTGACTGAGAACAAGATGACCGTACAGGAGATATTCAGCGGTGGGAAGTCCTACCGGGTATCAGGGACAGGCTATGATCCGGACGGAAAGATTGAGATCATGGAAGGAGGCAGTCCAGCTGTTCCTTCGAAGGCTCTCGGGGAATGTCTTGCGGCCGGAGTGCTCTGCAACGACAGCCGTGTCGTCCGAAAAGAAGAGGCGTACATTGTCGAGGGTGATCCGACTGAAGGCGCTTTGATTGTCGCGGCCGGAAAGGGGCGCGTGCTTTTCCCGGACGGCATCCCCAGCCTTCCCCGGAAGGATTCGATCCCTTTCGAGTCCGAGTACCAGTATATGGCGACCCTTCATGTCCTGGAAAACGGAGGGCGGACAATATATCTGAAAGGTTCCGTGGAGAAAATCCTGGAGAAATGCGTTGATCAGATGGAGGACAATGGAAATGTCTGCCCGGTTTCAGCTGATGCAATCAGGGTGCAGGTGGAGAAAATGGCAGGAGGCGGGCTCCGTGTGCTAGCATTTGCACGTTTCAATCCTGCTTCGGCGATGGACAGGATTGACCACAAGGACATAACGGCATCCCTTACTTTCCTGGGGCTGCAGGGAATGATAGATCCTCCCAGGCGGGAGGCCATAGAGGCTGTGAAGAACTGCCATTCTGCAGGTATCAGGGTCAAGATGATTACAGGCGACCATATCCTTACGGCCAAGGCCATCGCGTTACAGCTCGGTCTGAAGAAGGATCCATATTCAAAGGACGGAGAAGCCGGGCTCCATGCAATTGCCGGCAGGGATATTGAGAAACTCGGAGACGAGGATCTCAAGAGTTGCGTAGATAAAACAAGCGTATTTGCCCGTGTGACTCCGGAACAGAAGCTGCGGATCGTGAAGGCCCTGCAGTCGCGCGGATATGTTGTCGCGATGACGGGCGACGGCGTCAACGACGCTCCGGCGCTGAAGCAGGCCAATATCGGGATCGCGATGGGGATTACCGGCACGGAAGTGGCAAAGGAGGCGGCCGACATGGTGCTGACAGATGACAATTTCGCATCCATCGAGTCGGCCGTCGAGGAAGGGCGCTGCGTCTTTGACAACCTGAAGAAGTTCATCGTCTGGTCGCTGCCGACAAATCTTGGTGAGGCGCTGGCGATAATGGTTGCGGTCTTCGCAGGAACCACCCTGCCCATACTTCCAGTCCAGATACTATGGGTGAACATGTCGACAGCCTTATGCCTTGGCATGATGCTGGCCTTCGAGCCAAAGGAGCCTGGCATCATGAAGGCGCCTCCCAGGGATCCTGCGCTGGCCATAATGACCAGGTCCCTCGCCATACGCACTATTTTCATAGGGTCTCTTCTTGTGATGGGAATTTTCGGCCTTTTCCTGTATGAGAGCAGGAACGGTGCTTCCATAAATCAGGCCCGGACCGTCGCCGCCGGTGTCCTTGTGATTGGGGAACTCTTCTTCCTGTTCAACTGCCGTTCCCTGACCCGC
>MHBH01000022.1 GCA_001804805.1 Lentisphaerae bacterium GWF2_49_21 | reverse complement strand
CCTGGCCAACGCCAAGTTGTTTGAAGAAATAAATCATTGTTCTAATCAAAGTAATTTTAATTTAAAGTGTCAAATCGAAATCAGGACTTGACAGAGTTTTAAGTGTTAGGTTTTAGGTTTTAAGTAAAGATAGTTATATTTCAGAAGATGTTGTTCCAATCTGGATTAATCAGGCCGGCTTAAAACTTAACACCTGAAACTTAAACCCAAATCCAATTGAACACCCAATATCCAACAAGGAATCTCCAATGTCCAACGAAATTAATTGCCATTGATTTTTCTTTACTTCGTTATTGGACATTCCGTGTTCGATATTGGATATTCATTTAATTCCTGCCGAACCTGTCCTTCCAGTGCCTCAGCTCCCTGACATCCCATCTTGACAGCACGATCTCGATCAGGTCGAACCGGTATACTACTTTTGGATTTCCTATCTCGCGGAGATAATCCATGGCTGCATGGCGGATCCTTCTCCTCTGTTTTTCGGAAAGTCCCTCTGCAGGCCTGCCCTTGAAGCCGGAATGCCTTGTCTTGACTTCAATGAAGCAGATGACCGAGCCGTCCCTGGCGACAATGTCAACTTCGCCCGAATCAACCTTGTAGTTCCTGAATAAAATGTCATAGCCCTTGTTTCCGAGGAAGGAACATGCAAGTTTTTCACCACGGGCGCCAAGCTTCAGGTGCCCGGCCCTTGAACGGGCGAAGTGAATCATTCCTGGTCATCCTTCTTGTTTCCACGGGATGACTTGTCCGGGCTGATGAATCCGAAGAAAAGGCAGAGGATGATCGAGCCTATCGCAAACCACAGGTAAATATTTCCGCCGGTGAAGAACTGGTCGAGGCGGTCATTGTAGTTTGTCGGCTTCGGCCATTTGTATATGGTTTCCGAAATGTATCTGGAAATGAGCTGGACGAAAGGAAGAGCCATCATCATTCCCGCAAAGACCCAGATGGCGTAGATCCTGCCGGCGCCTATCGCGGCAACTGCAGTGGACGGCACCTGTCCGCAGAAGACCGTTCCTGCCGCACAGATCATTCCGCCCAGGACGGCACCCCAGAAATAGGTCGGCCGGATATTGAGATGGACAAGACCCGCCATTTTCAGCAGATAGAAGAGGATTATACCGACAGCTACTGCACAGAAGATTGTCTTGAAGAGCTGGCTGCTTTTCATCGAGAACTGGTCTATGAAGGTCTTCCTCCAGGCGAGTTCGGAACGGATGAAGATGAAACCGAGCAGCATTCCGAAGATTATCGCTGCTATCAGCCTGTATGTCCCGCTTAGTGCAAGTGGCTCCATATTATTCCTTATCCTTGCCTTTTCCGGCTTTTTCACCTTTTGAACCGGAGGATTTCTTCCCTCCGCCTGCAGAAACCATATTGTGGATGCCCATGAAAATGACACCCCAGACAACGAATGCCGCGAGGAATATCCAGGCGCCGGTCGACAGCTGCATCGCGGAACTCAACTGCCCTTCGAACGAATCCCCGGAGATCTGCAGGCCGAGCATGACAAGGAATCCGCCGGCAACACCCTGGAGCATGGCTAGGCCAAGAGACCCAAAAACACCTTTTTCCTTGATATCCTCAGGCACAAGCCGGAAACGCCACTCTCCGCCGATGATTGCGGCAATCATTGCTCCCAGAAAGATTCCGGCAAGAAAACCGGTATGCCAGTCGAAAGGAGGAAATTCATTGACCGCACGCCTGTTGATAGACTGTTTGCAGTAGTCGGATATCATTATATACGAATCGCTCATGCCAATAGTGGTGTCAAAAAGATAGAGTGCGAGCATGAAAAGGAAGGCCAGTGCCGTTCCTGAAATGTATGCGGACCATTTTCCTGTAAGCGATTTGATCATCTGATTAATTATTTTGCCGGCCAGACCTGTACTGTCTGTCTCGAGTGCAGCATAGTCGAAACAGGCCAGCGCTCCTTTAATTTCCTTATAAGGTAAATTCATTTCCGAAATATTCTATCAAGCCAATTGCAAAAGTCAGCAAGTAAATATTCACTGAAGGGCATACTTCAGTGAATATTTACCTCAAATGCTTTCCGGCATGAGGTGTTGAGACATTGGGCTGGTGGCTATCTGTCCGTGGCATATTGCAAGAGCGAGGGCGTCCGACGAATCAAGAGGCATGTCCTTTACATTCAGTCCGAGGCGTCCTGCGATAAGATATGCGACCTGGTCCTTGGACGCAGCGCCGTTTCCGCAGACAGACAGCTTGGCCTTAGTGGGAGCGTAGGCGTACATGGGAATGTTGTTCTCGGCGAAAACTGTCATAACTGCACCGCGCGCGTAGCTCAGGATCATTGCCGTTTTTATGTTCTTCTGATAGAAAGCGCTTTCAAGCACTGCGACATTCGGATGATATTTTTCAACGAGTTCGCGCATTCCGCCGGCAAGCCTGCGAAGGCATTCGCTGTGAGGCGCGGAAGCCTTTGTCTTTATGACTCCGCAGTCAAGCGCCCTGATCCTGTCCGCCGTCGTGAAATCAACCACGCCGTAGCCGGTGCATCTCAAAGCCGTATCTATTCCGAGAATGATCATGGAGACAATATATCAAGCTGATTGTAATTTTCCAATTGCTTCACAGGAAGCACAGAGGCATCCTCCTTGCACCGTCGCAAAGAAGCTATGATGCAAGGAGGATCAAGCTCGCAAGAGCTGGAACCTTGATTTCAGGGCCTCTTGTGGTCTATTTTAAACTGCATAGGCTGTTTCACCCTAAGCGTTATATACATAGGATGACAGGCTTGAGGCTAAATCCGGGGCGGGGCTTACAAAATTGTCATTTTGACCCCCTGCTTATGGGGAACCGCATAATAAGAAGTTGGACAAGGAATGATATAATGAAGTTTGGATTATATATTCTAACAATGGCAACCTGGATTTCATATACTTTACTTGGTCTGTCTCTATTCAATTACTATCATGTCGAGTCTGGCGGTTGGTGTGGCACCCCGGAAGCAATGGCAAATCTATATATTATGTTATCATCACTTGTTGTTGTTCCCTTATTGATTGCCACCATAATATTTTTTCTTAAGAGAAAAAAAGAATTATCCAAAGCAGGTTTATCATGGAGCATTATTACAATCTGCACGGGTGGTATGCTTTATTTTATGTGGCTTGTGATTGGAATACTTAAATAAATTTTACGGTCCAACCATATGTTTCTGGCAACCTCGCTACGCGTCGCCAGACCATGGGCCGTAGAAAGATGCTCCATATTGAAACATTATGCAGATGGATTACAGTACCAGCAAATGAAGGAGTTTATCATGCAAGCAATAATAAGCGAGAAACAAAATATTTTAAAGACAGTCCAAAGCCTTCCTGACGACACTTCAATTGAAGAGGCGATGGAGCGACTCTACCTTCTTTTCAAGATTGAAAAGGGGTGCCGCCAAGCCGACTCAGGCAAGACCGTCTCGCATGCGGAAGCCGAAAAGCGGATGAAAAAATGGCTGAAATAAGATGGACTCTGCAGGCATTGGACGATGTCGAGGCAATTGCCAAGTACATCTCAAGAGACAGCACGCATTATGCCCAACTATTTACCATTAAAGTTTTTGATGCAGTTCGACAAATTGAAATCTTTCCGGAATCAGGCAGAATTGTTCCTGAAATAAAACAGAAATATATTCGCGAAATAATACTGGGTAATTACCGGATTATCTACAGACAAAAAAACGATTGCGCAGAAATCCTCACAGTTTATCATAGTTCAAGATTACTCGATAATGAATCCATAACGAATCGCTCCACCTAACCCTTCGCCGCTGTGCGGTTCGGGCATATGAACTCTGAGCGTTAGAATACTGCAACCCGCGTTTCACTGCAAGCAAGCAGGCATGAAATCCCCGCCATAATCCCACATGGATAAATTCACGCCGTCCTTATAGAAAAACAATTCAATCATGCTAATATATATGCCCTTTGAACCCATGATAATATAAAAACTTAGAACGAAGTGAGAAATTATTATGCACAAGTACAGATCACATACCTGCGGACAGCTCAGGAAGGAGCATGTCGGACAGCAGGCCCGTATTTCCGGCTGGATACACAGCGTACGCGACCACGGCGGAATCATATTCATCGACCTCCGCGACCACTACGGCATCACCCAGGTCGTCGTCGATCCGAAACGCGACTTCTACCAGTCACTCGAGAAATGGCGCGTCGAGACGGTCGTCTGCTTCACAGGGTCCATCGTCGCAAGATCTGAAACTACCATCAACCCGAAGATCCCGACAGGCGAGATCGAGATGGTGGCCGAACAGATGGAAGTCCTCGGCGAAGCCGAACAGATCCCGTTCCAGATCAACCAGGAGGAGCAGACTCCTGAGAACATGCGCCTGAAATACAGGTTCCTCGATCTGCGCAGGGACAAGATCCACAAGAACATCATGCTGCGTTCGAAGATAATTTCCGAGATGCGCAGGAAGATGACCGACCTTGGATTCCTCGAGTACCAGACACCGATCCTCACGAGCAGTTCACCGGAAGGTGCCAGGGACTATCTTGTTCCGAGCCGCATCCATCCTGGAAAGTTCTACGCCCTGCCCCAGGCGCCTCAGCAGTTCAAACAGCTCCTGATGGTTGCAGGTTTCGACAGGTATTTCCAGATCGCCCCCTGCTTCCGCGATGAAGACGCAAGAGCCGACCGTTCACCCGGCGAGTTCTACCAGCTCGATATGGAAATGAGCTTTGCGACCCAGGAAGATGTGTTTGTCGTGATCGAAGATCTCTTCAAGACTATCTTCACCAAGTTCAGCACGAAGACGATCGAAATGCCTCCGTATGTCAAGATCCCCTACAAGGAGGCCGTGCTTAAATATGGCTCGGACAAGCCCGACCTCAGGAATCCCCTTGAGATCAAGGACGTCTCCGAAGTCTTCATGGCCAGCGGCTTCAACGCCTTCGCAGGAGTCGTCAAGAACGGCGGGGTCGTAAGATCGATAGCTGTCAGGGGAATCGCCGGACAGCCGCGCAAGTTCTACGACGACATGATCGTCTTCGCGCAGTCAGTCGGCGCCAAGGGGCTTGCATACATTGTCTGGGAAAACGGCCAAGAGAAGAGCCCGATCGTAAAATTCCTGAAGCGCGAGGAGCTTGATGCCATCAAGAAGACCTGGGACATCAAGGATGGTGACGTCGTATTCTTTATCGCAGACAAGGAGAAGAAAGCCTGTGAAATCGGAGGAGCGGTCAGGACTGAACTTGCAAACAGGCTGAACCTGATCGACAAGAACGTCTTCAAGTTCTGCTGGATCGTCGACTTCCCGATGTACGAACTCGACGAGGAGACAGGAAAAATCGGATTCAGCCACAACCCGTTCTCGATGCCCCAGGGTGGCATGGACGATCTTCTTAAGAAGAACCCTCTTGATATCCTTGCATATCAATACGACATAGTCTGCAACGGAGTCGAACTCTCAAGCGGCGCCATCAGGAACCACAGTCCGGAAATCATGTACAAGGCGTTCGAGATCGCCGGCTACGGCAAGGACGCTGTTGAAAGCAGGTTCGGCGGAATGATCAACGCGTTCCGTCTCGGTGCGCCGCCGCACGGTGGAATCGCCCCCGGAGTCGACAGGATAGTCATGTTGATAGCTGACGAGCCGAACATCCGCGAAGTCATCGCTTTCCCGTTCAACCAGCAGGCGCAGGATCTGATGATGAACGCCCCATCGGAAGTTGAAATGAAACAGCTCCGCGAGCTCCACATCCAGATCGTGATGCCGAAGAAGCCCGAGGCCAAACCAGAGGAAAAGGAGAACCCACAGGAACCGGCAAAGCAAGGAAACTGAACATCGAACATTCAACTTTCAACATCGAATTTTGAACGAAATCAGTATTGGCAACTTTTAATTGCCGGCGGATTCTGTATACCAAGCACAAAAATTACACGTCTTGCGACGTTAACTACATGCTTATGCAATTCAATTTCTGGAATAAAGTTTGTAGTCAAGCTCGCAAGAGCTGTTCAAGGCTTTAATGCACAAGCTAAAGCTTGTACTCCAACTTAACTACTCATCTCATTCTATCATGAATTTAATTCGATGTTGGATGTTCAGTGTTCGAAGTTCGATGTTCATTCTTCAAAACTTGTTCTACAGCGTTGTCCTGATCACCGTCGTCTCCTTGCCCTCCGGCACTTCAATGCTGTAGTCTCCGAACGAAGCCGGGATCATGCAGGTGGACCCAATTTCAACCTTCACCGAGAGATCGTATCTACTGATCGTGATCTGCTGGTTTATCGCAGTTATCAGATGGAAGCTGTTGCCGTCCGTACTGTCAGGCCATCTCTCGACAAGACGCAGATCGTCAATGCGGAAGACCGGACACCTGTTGATTATGGGGAATTTGCGGTTGTGGTCGGAAAAACTTGAAACTCCTGTAATCCTCGGCGAAGTCCTGTCGGTAAAATTTATGCACTCAAGCGCCTTGTCTATGTGGAGAGCGCGGGGCTTGCCGTCCGAACCGAGGCGTCCCCAGTCGCTTATCCTGTAGGTTGTATTGCTGTTCTGCTGGATCTCGAGGAGCAGGTTGCCGCCGCCGATTGCATGGACTCTTCCGGCGCTGATGAAGAATGCATCTCCCGGAACCGAATTGAAATTCTGCAGGCAGTTCTCAATATCGGTGGAGTTCATGCTGTCGATGAAACGCCTCTGCGTGCATGTCGACTTGAGTCCGGCAAAGATCTTGGCGCCCTGCTTCGCTGAAATCACATACCACATTTCGGTCTTGGGTTCGGCATTGTCCTTTAGCTTCGCGCAGGCATATTCGTCGGGATGGACCTGGAGTGAAAGACGTTTTCCGGCATCTATGAGCTTGACGAGGAGCGGGAACCTTCCGCCGGTAAAGACGTTGCCCACCAGGGCCTTCTCGTAATGTACTATCAGATCCCTGATGGTTGCACCTTTCATGGGACCGTTTGAAACAACGCTGACAGCTCCTTCCCTGTCGGAAATCTCCCAGGACTCCCCGATCGGAGACTCCCTTTCCGGAGTCTGCCTCTTAAGATGCTCCTTGAGCAGGTTTCCACCCCAGACCACGTCTACATAGATCGGATCAAAGAGGAGCGGATACAGTTCGTCTTTTTCAACAAATCTCATTTTCAAACCCCTTGGTTGCTGAAGAACGCAAGCTGCATGAACGAGCAGACTATCTGCCTGTCACGGACGACGATGTTGTCCGGAACTTTCAGGCGCTTCTGCGTATAATTTAAAATTCCCCTGACTCCGCCTGCGGAGACAAGCTTGTCGGCGACTTCCTGTGCGGCGGAAGGCGGTACGCACAGCGTCGCAATTGATATTTTCCTTTTCCGGAGGCTTTTCTCAAGATCCTTGACGTTCTCGACCATGATTCCTCCGACCTTCTTTCCGATAATTGACTTGTGATTGTCGAAAATTCCAGCGAGTTTTATGCCATAAACCGAGAAGGGCACATGTTCGGCGATCGCGGAGCCCAGCTTGCCGCATCCGATTATCGCGAGATTGGTTATATTGCCGAGTCCGAGCCTGTTACGGATCGCCATTGTCAGCGTCTTTACATTGTACCCATGCCTTATCCTGCCGGTATTCTCCAGCTGGAAGAGATCCTGCCTCACCTGGCTCGGGGTGTTTCCAAAGACATCGGATAGCTCCTTGCTCGAAATAGTTTCATTCCCGCAGCTGAGATGCTGTTCGAGAATAAGAAGATATTCGGTAAGTCTTTCCGCGGTCGGACGCGAAATCTCCCTTGACTTGGACTTTTTCATCAACCCCCATCAGATCATTAGGACATGTTAGAGAATCTTAATTATTAATTTTTTAACAATACTACACTCTATATGTAAAACATCAAATCTCCAACACCTGAAATCCATTTAACTTTTCACTCTGGAAGGAACCTCTAAAATCAACCTTTTTCCGCCCCCTCCCCACAGACTGGGTTGAATATTTCACGAATCGGTGTTAGAATTTTCACCTTTATTAACTTAAAACACGGGAAAAACATCATGCAGCATATAAATATCCCTCCGAAGGATCATGTGAAGGTGCTCGACGGACAGGGCTGGGTCGGGCTTATTGACAAGATGGGAACTGAAACAACTATCGTCAACGCCGCCCGCGTCTCGTTCGGAAAGCTCAAGGACTCCATGGATGAGAAGGACATCGTCCTCCTGAAATACCTCCTCGAGAACAAGCACAGCAGCACAATGGAGCACATCGTGTTCACCTTCAGCATCCACTGCCCCCTCTTCGTCCGCGCACAGTGGCACCGCCACCGCACCTGGTCATACAATGAGATTTCCCGGCGCTATACCGAGATCGATCTTGAGTTCTATACTCCCGACAAGCTCCGCAAACAGGCCGAAACCAACCGCCAGGCTTCACTCGTAGACGAGAACTTCGACGACAAGGAGTTCCGGAAGATGATGCTCAGCCAGAATATGAAGTCCCTTGATCTGTACGACAAGCTCCTCGAAGGCGGTGTCTGCCGCGAACAGGCCCGAATGGTACTCCCTCAGAGCATGATGGTCACCTTCTGGGGTACCGTCGATCTCAACAACCTCATCCATTTCCTCGAACTGCGCGACAGTGATCATGCCCAGGTTGAGATCCGCGAATATGCGGTGGCGATAAAACAGCTGGTGAAACCGTTGATTCCAAATGTCGCGAAGATAATGAACTGGTAGGGCATTTCAGATTTCAGATTGCCGATTTTAGATTTTTGATTCTTGGAATTTTGTTCGTAGTTAAGCCCGTGAGGGCTGTTCTTATAAGTAGGTACGTGCTTCAGCATGTACCATCTTAATCAAGAATGGGACAGGCTAAAGCCCGTCCCTACCTTAAGCACATGTCTTGCGACATTGACTACATGCACATGCTTATTCGTAAATTATGAAAAACCTTCCTAAAATAGCTTTGACGATGGGTGATCCGGCTGGTATCGGCCCGGAGCTGGCCGTGCGCGCCGCCACCAATCCCGCACTGCGCAAAATTGCCGACATTACAATTTACGGATGTCCTGACATCATTGAAAAGGCCTCTGCGAAATTCGCAAAGGACAAAAAAATCAAAATCGCCGGCACCGGCGACATGAAGTTTTCAAAAGTACCCGTCGGAAAAATAGATTCGCGCTGCGGAATCGAAGCCTGGAACGCGATCATCTGCGCCACAAAGGACGTCCTTTCCGGAAAGATGGACGCTCTTGTCACCGCCCCTGTAAACAAGGCTTCGATCAATAAGTCAGGCATCCCCTTTTCCGGGCATACGGAACTCGTCGCCGAACTCTGTGGAACTGCGAATTTCGCAATGATGCAGTCCGCAGGAGATCTCAGGGTCATCTTCGCCACAACACACATCTCTCTTAAGGAAGTCCATCGGGCCCTGACCGGCAAGAGAATCATGGAGGTGGCGGGGCTCATCAATGACGCCATCAGGCAGGAAGGCATAGGAAAACCGCTTCTCGCGTGCGCCGCCCTGAATCCTCACGCAGGCGAAGACGGATACATGGGCAAGGAGGAGATCAGGATCATCATTCCCGCGCTCTCGAAACTGCGGAAGAAGGGAATCAGGATAGATGGTCCTTTCCCTCCAGACGTTCTTTTCATCGACGTGATCCGGAACAATTACGACGGCATCATCTCAATATACCATGACCAGGGACACATTCCGTTCAAAATGCTCGCCTTCGACAAGGGTGTGAATTCCACGCTTGGTCTTCCAATAATCCGGACAAGCCCCGACCATGGCACCGCATTCGACATTGCCTGGGAGGGGATCGCCAATCCCGGCAGCCTGTCCGCAGCAATCAAGCTTGCCGCAGTGAGGGCTGCTGGAAGAATGAAACGGTGATTTGAAAAACTTTTCTTCAAACCCACGGCGTCCCTCTTGTGCTTGTCTCAGGTGTCAGTTTTCAGGTGTCGGGAATAAGCAATACTTGTAACTTGCTTTTCATCTCGCTGTTATGATTTCCTGTCCTAAAAACAGACACCTGACACCTTCATTGCAAAAAAGTCTTGCAATACTTAGTTAATCTACTAATAAACTCCTCCCCGTTTCGTCCTACTGTTTGAACAAACAACAAGGAGGCATCATGAAAATGTCAAAATTCACCAGAGGCGTTGCGGTGATCACCGTAATGCTTCTCGCAGTCGCAGTGCCGTTCACGCTGCTGACCGGGGATGAATCGACAGTCAAGGAAGTCCAGAAGCTTCTGAAGGCGGAAGTTGGCGAGGAGACAATCCTCAAATTCATTTCAGCCAATGGCGCACCTGAAAAACTCACCGCCGACGAAATCATCGAACTCAAGAAGACAGGCGCAAGCCAGGCAGTACTCCTCGCCCTCATGGGAGGAGCCTCCAGGACTCCAACAGGGGCTCCGGGAGAGTTCCCTTTTGATCTCGATGAACATCATTCGGTCGACAAGCCCGTCGTCCACGGATTGATGGCGATATATCCCATCAAACGGAAAATTCCTGCGTCAATTGGCAGCTTCCTTACGATTGACGAGGCCGTCCAGCAGAATTTCGCGGTCGTCAAGGAGAAAGGCGATGGTACGGTTCCAAATGTCATCATCAGGAATTCCGGGAAACTGCCCATCTACATCACGGCAGGTGAAATCATAATTGGTGGCAAGCAGGACAGGATAATCGCCTATGACGTCATAATCCATCCCGGAAAGGAGCTGACAGTCGAAGTCCGATGCGTGGAACAGGGAAGATGGCAAGGCGGAAAGACCGAGTTCGCCCCTTCAAAGGCGATGGGCGGTGCAAAAAGCAGGATGGCTGCCCAGTTCAGCGACCAGGGAAAAGTCTGGGAGGAGGTCGCAAAGCAGAATGCCTCCGTACAAGCCGCCCCATCCGCTACCGGCACGTACCAGGGCTCACTCAACAAGCCTGAAATACAGAAGATGTATGAGGAGTATGCCGCCAAGATCCTGCCATCGCTCGATGGAAGGAATATCGTGGGAATTGTCGTCTGCATGAATGGAAAAATCTATGCAGTCGAGATCTTCGGAAGTCCAAGCCTCTTCGCGAAGATGAAGGAGAAGCTCCTGAAGTCGTTCGTACTCGATGCCGCCGGAATGAAGGACGAGAAGGTCCAGCCCGCAGGCAAGGACGCCATCCTCTCCTTCTACAGGTCGGCGATGCAGGCGAAGGAGGAGAAACTCAAGGTTTATGAATCGAATGTGAATGTCAAAAGGCCGGCCAAGGAATGCATTGCCAACGAGAATAAGGATGAGGACGGAAATGTAATGCGCCGCAGCATCCTCGCAAAGTAACATATCTGAGTTTCAAAAAGGAGCGCCGGTCTCCAGACCGGCTCCTGCATGCCGACCTGGAGGTCGGCGTTCCTCAGCAAACCGCCGTCCAGAAATGGCCGGCGGGTTGCTTTGTTCCGGTTTCCAGTTGAAGCCTATGCAATAGGCTTGAAGTTCCATGGCCCTTTGAAATACCTGTATATTAAACTAAATTAACTGCGGCTTATAATTTATGGGTCCTAATATCCTGACTGGAGCTTCGTCTATATCTATGGAGAACGAACAGGAAATCGCACTAGTTGACAATTTGCCTTCAGCCGCCAGCGGACAGGCGGAGGCGGTTCTTGAAGTTTCAGAGCTGGTCAAGCAGCTCGAAGCTCCGCTCCTGCGCTATGCATCTAGAATCGTCCGGGACACCGAGCAGGCGAAGGACATTGTACAGGAGGCCTTCATAAAATATGTGCGGATTTCAGAGGAGAAGGATAAGGACAGGATAAAGAATGTCCCGGCCTGGATGTACAAGATCACCAGGAACCAGTGCCTGGACCACTTGAAGTCGAAAAGGGTCAAGGTTGAAATATCCGCAGATGACAGCATTGCGAATTTCGCAGGGACTGACGCACCGCCAGACAGGAAACTGGAGAGGGAAGAGGCGATGTCGATGGTCAGGCGGAGGATAATGCAGCTTGATGAGAGGGAGCGTGAAATAGTCATCTTGAAGCTCGAACACGGTAAATCATACAAGGAGATCGCGGGCATCATGGACCTGAGCGTGACAAATGTGGGTTTCATCCTGCATACGACCATTAAGAAACTGATGAAGGAGTTCAACGCAGAGGCGCAAAGCCGCAAAGGGTGAACGAATGTCTGAAAAAAGAAATACATCGCCAGATAAAACAGCCCTCACGGGCTTGACTACGAACCAATTGATTTCGTATTTATTTGTAGTTTATCCCTTAAGGTATGTTATTGAAATTTTATCCTTGCGCCCCTGCGCCTTTGCGTTAAAGAGGTGTCTGAATGAACTGCGATAATTACAGGAAGATGATCACCGACATGATCGCCGGGGAACTGTCGGAGAAGGAGAAATCCGATCTGGAGAAGCACCTTTCCTCCTGCGAAGCCTGCAGGAACGAGATGAAGGAGCAGGTCGAATGCTTTGATCTGATCGGCTCCGCCCTCATGTCCGAAAAAATCGAAAGTTCCCTCGGGGATGAGAGGCATGAGGAAATAAGCCAGGCGGCGAATAAGAAGTCGGGCGTGGTGCCTTTCTCCGATCTGGTCCGGAAATTCGTCTGGCTCGAACTGGCGGCCGGAATTGTCCTATGTACAGCTATCGCCTTTATTCTCCATCCTACGATAAGGGATTTTGGAAGAAGCCTCAACAAGGAAAAATCACAGGCGGCCCTGTCACCAGCCCAGCCCGGGGAGAAGAAGATTGCAGATGGAAAGGACAAGGGGAAAGAGGCTCCCCTTCGGGAGAGTGAAATGAACTTTGAACCTCTTCCTGCAAAAGCCGTAGCTGTTCCTGAAAAGCCTTCCACCACGGCTGGAAAAGTTGGATACTCCGAACAGGCTGCATCTGTTGCGCCGTCCGCCACTGTATCGAAAATTACCACGACTTCTGCCACCCCTCTCCCGGCCATGAGATCTGCAAAGGCAGCTCCGGCAAAACTCAAGGAGGAAGCTTCAAAGGCTCCCATTATTGCCGACAAGAAAAAGAGAGCGGACGATATTCTCCTTGATACCGGTACCGTTATCGCCCAGACTGAAAAGGGCAACATAGCTAAGACCGCAGGAGAAGGAGGAGTCTCCAGCATGCCTGCAAAAGCTCCGGCGATGGAGAGTTTCGATTCCAGAGAAGGAAGGGCAGCACAGATCACCCTTAAGGACGAGGACTTGGGATCGAACCGTCAGGTCATACAGGGTTTCAGGGGACAGAATCTAATGATTGAAACCTTGTCAAGAACCTATCAGATGGATTTGAAATCAATAGGCGTATCCGACGAGAAGACATTCAGGGAATATCTGGAGAGGAACGGTGCGAAGTTCGCAGATCACGCGAAGATCTCTCTCGATTTTGAAAAAAACACCGTCATAATCACCGCTCCGTCCAACGCCATTGCTGAAGCCGATGTCTTCCTAGTCAGGACGGCAAAGGCGAAAATCAAGCTGTCTCCCGCTGCCGAGGCTGGATCCAAGGCCGACGTCAAGATGTCAAAATAAACAGGCGGTCAATAATTTGATTCTCCGAAAGGCGGACTCGCCTTTGCTGAGAATTTTGAAAAATCCACTACCCCCATGTCCTCCACATGCCCGTCGAACATGACAACATTCAGCCCCTTGTTACCATCATGCCTGAACCTCAGCGCCGCAAGATGATCATAGCCTGCCGTCCAGCCAAAGAAATCGCCGTCTCCATCGGAAAACATCATCAGCGTACTGTGCTTATTGGCGATATTGAATTTCCTTGATGGACCTCTCTGCCACTGGTCATCCCGCTTCATCCACCAGCTGTTGGGAGTATACCTGATTAGAAGCTTTGCTGTCTTCACCCCCCAGCCGGTATTGTCATTGCTGCCGTTGGACGCCAGAGTCTGCTGGAGTCCCGCATTGGTGAGGATTCTGTTTTTATCACTGGCTCCTGAACAGGAAAACACTCCTTTGAGGCCTTCTGTCTTATTATTGTCCGTATACATGGTATAATCGCCCCTGACATAACTGATATTGTTCGACACGCAGATATATTCCCACCAGCAGTATTCTGTGAGAGGATTGGCTCCGCTGCTGTCGCGGTGGGTCGAAGGGAAATAGCCGTCGAAATCATCGATATACATATGAATGTAAAGACCAAGCTGTTTGAGGTTAGACTTACATGCCGAATCCCTGGCCATATCCTTGGCGTTCTGCAGGGCCGGAAGAAGCAAGGCAGCAAGAATGGCAATTATTGCTATTACGACCAGCAGTTCAATAAGTGTGAAAAACTTTTTCATGCCCAAATCCTCCACAACTCCTTAACATGATTCTATCATAAATCTATCCGCTTGTATATACCTCGACTGCAATTATTTCAGCTTTGGAAACAGAGATACCTTCCCTGTCTTGTCCTGAGTTCAATTTCGAATTCATGCCAAGTTCCGATCTTCCTAAGTTCAAAGCTTTCGCCGGTAGCCAGATCTATGGCCTTGCCGGACGGCCTTGACAACTTCACCTGCACCTTTGTTCTCACCGGACGCTTTACATGGCTGAAAAGCAGGAAATAATCCTTGCCTCCACGATGCACCATCTCCTTGAAAGCGAAAAGCCCGTCTGTCCTGTATTCCTTAGGACCTATTCCGAAAAACCTGCATATCTTCAGGAGCGTATGGGCTCCAATCTTTCCACATTCCTCATAATTGTATTCAGGATCGAGCGAGTCCGGAGAATTGTCGAATCCCGCGAGAAGAACTGATCCTTTTCCATATTGCCTTCGGACAAGAACAGGCGTATCCTTTGAATCCGTCAGCAAAACCTCCCCCTTCCCTATGACCTCGGAAGCACAGCCAGTCATTTTCCCTCCGCCAAAAGCTTCCGGGAAAGAAACATTCATTTTCTTCCAGTCTCCGTATTTGACATCAGCCAGGCCGAAAACCTGTCTCAGGAAAGTCCTCTGCACCTTTGAAGTTCCAATCTCACAGGTATGCGGAAAGACAAGTAGGTTGAGCCCCTTCTCCACGCTCAGCCTGAGAAGATGGTACCAGTATTCGTCATCTGGCAGAAGAAGGCCGCCGCCGCCGCCAGTGACGGTCCTGTCGGAAAAGTCATGCGCCGGAAGCGTCATCAGCCTGTAGCACGAGAAGTCATAACGGTGTTTGTTGCAGAGCAGATCTACCGGGATGTCAGTCCTGCTTGCGATGTTCGTAAGGGATCTGAAGTTGTTCCATTCGAGCCTGTCCATTACTGCAAGTTCAGGCGCGACACGCGTTGCGCCCATTATCGTGCGCCTTATGAACCCTATTCGGGCGATATCGTCACCGTAAAGTCCCAGATCGGCGCCGGGAATGGAGTTGTATGTGGCTCCGAGCCTGACGGACTGGAAGACGGCATCATCGTACTGCCGGTATTCACCGCCGACCTGCCAGGCCTCGCCGCCCCAGGTCTTGCCGGAATTATGGAATGACACGTACTTCCTGTCGAAAGTGCTTTCCTCAAGCAGATGCTTCGCCTTGGCCTCGCAGAAGTATGTGCTGAGGTCTGCGATTGATCCTAGGCCGTGTCCCGGCAGATCAGGAGGCAGTTTCGAAGGTGCATTTCTCTTCACAATCCCGTGAACGGCCTCGATGCCGTTGCGGATCGACCAGGTCCTGAAGTCCAGGTAGACCCTGAACGCTTCCTTGTCCTCGGAGAACGGTACAGGCACATCCTCATAGGACTTGAATTTTTTCGAGAACAGCCTGCTGACGGTGTCGAGATCCCATGCGAGTTCGTTCTTCAGGTAAAGGGAGAAAGCCTTCCGTTCCTGGGGCGAGTAGTCGAAGATCGTGTTGTCGCCGCCGTAATAGTAGTATCCGTATGGGAAATCGGAATTCCCGAAATCCAGTATGAAACGCGAAAGGTTCTTCGTATCCGCGTATCGCAGAGTGAACTTCTCGAGCATGCCGAAATAATGGTCCCTGTAGAATTTGCTCCAGAGTGTCGGGAAATACCCCTTGTTGCCGGATCTGTCGATCGCAGGCTCCTTCAGAGTCCACCACGGCACTCCTCCGTCCGCCAGGCCTGAACCGCGAGTCGTCGGGAACATCCAGAACTGCAGGAGGAACTTCTCCTTCTCCGCAAATTCGATGAGCTGATCCGTCATGGACCAGTCATATTTCCCCGGTTTTGGCTCAATATCCTCCCACGGAATGTTCATCCTGATGTACTGGCACCCGCGCTTCAGCATCTCCCTGCAGAAGAACTTCAGCTCCTCCGGCATCTTCCGCGTCTGGAACGCCCAGTATGTCGAGAATCCAAATCCCGCATGCCTTGCGGAATCAGCAGGAATTACACGTTGAGTGAATTGTGCAATCTTCCTCTCCATCCCTGATTCCTGCACCTTGAGATCATAATTATAAATTCCAAAACGCCTTTTGGAATTCATCTTCCTGGTGAATTCACCTTCGGCTCCAATTCCGACATTGCGGAATTCGCAGATCTTCCTGTCATTGCAGGAAAGAACCACTTTGTCGATTATTTTCCTTTCCGGACAGAAACTTCTTAAGGTGAAGGAAAGATCCCTGTTTTCGTTCTCAATGCTTATCGCATCCACTTCAACTGCGCCAGCGACATCAGCAGGCTCAAGCCAGCGGATCAGCTTCCAGACCATGTCGTCAATGCCCTTCCATTTTCTCGTAAGAAGACCCGGATTCCATTTCCATTTGAGCTGGTATGCTCCATCGACATTCTCGCGCGGCTCACCGCCGCTGAACCCTATCATTGCGAACTTCGCACCCTGGAACTTCTCGCATTTCCTCTCTATCGCCACGACAGCCGACGAACGTTCGGCATGGCTCCCGCTCTTGATTTTAAAAAGCGCATGGGTCTCGTCAGGAGGAAACGCCGTGATCCTGAGGGCGGGAAATGTCTTCCCCTTCATAAATCCTGGATCCTTCAGTTTCCCGAGTATCTCAATCCCTTTTTCAGTAAGCCCTTCAATTCCCGGACGGTCGGAACTTATGTTTATGTCATCGTAGCATCTTGTCAGGTGGAACTTGTAGGCCTGCGAATTCCGCAGCGGATACCATTTGTCGACGCAAGGCAGATCTCCAAGGAAGAAAAGCGAACCGCCTTCGGAATGGAATTTCAAAAGCGCATCTATCGCCTTGCTGGAAAAATTGCCGTTGACATATGGGACAATGAGCAGATCGCATAGCTGCCGCGAAATGCTCTCCACATCCCCGTGATCATAAGTTTCAAATGACAGTCTTTTCGAACGCAGCATCCTTGCGAGATCCGCAGAATTGTATTCGGGCATTGCGCGGAACTTCCTGTCGCTGAAAAGAGCAATTCTCATTTGCCGTTCCCTTTCCTGTCAGGCAGAAGGAGTCCGAAAACAGCCATGCTCTGAGCCTGGTTTGGAACGACCCCTTCGTCCATGCCGATGGCGAAATGAAGATCAACAAAAGTATATAGGTTCGCGAACTTGTCCTGTATCTTGGGATATGTGGATTCCAATACCCTGTATCCATCACCCTTCTGCACGGGACCTTCAACCTGCTGGCCGTTGACCACTTCGCCAAAATGGCTGTAGCGGCTGTTATGCAGCGGAGCACGCACGGTCCTGGTTCCTGCACCGGTGATATAGCTGATGTTCATCGGATTCGCGCCAAGAGTGTTGTCGCAGGTCCTTATGATCCAGTTTAGATACTTCTTGTCGCCGGTCAGCTTGTACGACCACACGACCACCGGAAGGAAATTCTCATATGCTCCCGTGCCCCAGTTTATCGGCGACCACGGATTCCTTATGAACCCGTATCCCATCGTAGAGCATTGGGCGATGAAATAGTCGGCGTTTGCGATGATGCCCTTCCTTATATTTCCCTGCACGGACTGGTCAGCATTTTCCGGCTTGCACTGCAGATACGCCCAGCACGCAAGCCGCTGATCATATTTGCCGTAATCTTCAATCGGAGCATCAGGCTTCTTGGCGATTACGCAGACATCCATGAAGTCCTTGTTGTACTTGGCCTCGCCAGTCGTACAGAGCAGTTCTGCCGCCGCATATGCCTTCGGACTCAGATAATACATCCCGTCCTTTTCGACCTTCAGCTTGTCGGGATTCTTCTCAGCCCATTCATATGCTCTCTTAGCTCTTGCAAGGAAATCTTCCGCTTCCTTTGTTCTTCCAATAGATTTCCAGAGCCTCGACGCCTTTGCGAAGGCTCCTGCGAAATTGTACGATCCCCAGGCATCCTTCGGATATGCGAAATCGCCTTTGATGTCAAGTTCGACAGTCTGCATGAAATTCGGATCACCGTCGCTTTCAGTTCCATTATAGACTCCTCCATCGGCGTCCTGGAGACCGATCCAGATCTTCAAGGCCCAGTACGCTTCGTCCAAGATGTCCGGAATTCCATTTCCCTTTTCCGGAATGTTGAGCTGTCCGTCGAAGAACTTCTGCGGTGCGATCTCATATGCGTCCATGAGCTTCTGCGCGACATCGAGGTGTGCGCGGGGATTGTAGTCGCCAGCGTCATGATGTCCGCCGCTGACGTTCAGCTTGACAGGTTCGTTCGTGCCGGGCTTCATCACCAGTCGTTTGGCATCGGCGAACTCGCCCTCGAGCCTGCTTTTCGCGGTGACCAGCTGGCCCTTGTTGTGGCAGGCAATCCTGTGCCATTCCGAGTACGGAGGCTTCAGCTCAATCCCGCAACGCTGCACGAAAACGCCATAGGACTGGATCTCAAACGCTTTGGCATACACATCGTCGCCTATGCTGAATGGAAGACTCCTTCCGACGCCATCAACACTGACATAGTAGTTCCCCGCCGTCTTGAATTCCGTGAAGTCCAGCAGATATACATTCTCTCCGGAATGGTCGACCTTGTATACTCCTTCGTTGAAATCTCCGGACTTGTGGACAAGTCTGGATTTTCCTGTGAAGACGGCTGCGCCATCCTTCAGATTGCAGACCTTGAATTCCGGCTCCTGTGGAAATGAGAGCGCAGGTCCCTGGCCGGCCGCGGCATTCTTCATTTCGGGAAAAGACCCCATCCATTTCCCGAGATACGCGATCTTGACAGGAGAATCGGCGAGATATCCGATCTGGTTCACCTTTATCGAATTGCTTACCGTGGTTCTGGAGCTGAAAACGATCGACACCCTGTTCCATGCTGTAGTGATATTTTTTGAGACCTCCACCTCCACCTTGTCTCCATCCTTCAACGCCTGCGGGAGCTGGAGGAATATGGAATGCATCTGGATCGCCTGGAACGGCCATCCCTCCGGAAGATAAGTATCAATCTTCGTATATCTTCCATAATTCATGGGCTTCACCTGCGCCCCATTCACCTTGATAGTATAATTGTCCAGATTGCCACATGAGTCCGCCGAAAAGGCCGGACCAAACTCGAGCCTTATGAGCCCGTTGCCAACCGACTCCAGCTGCCTGAGCCCCAGCACAGCCATGTCGACATCATTTTTCCCATTCACTGCATCCTGTTTTCCAAAGACAAAGCTGGCGGCTGTATGCGCCCCTGTGACCAAGCGGTCTTTTGCACCCTGCGCGACAACATAGTATTCGACCCCGTTCTGCATCGGAGAAGGAAGATCAAGGGTGACGACGGACTTTTCGAATTTCCTGAAAGGGCATCCCACAGGACCTTCGGCTTCCAGTTCGGTCTTCAATTCGGCTTTGGCAGGCATTACGAATTTCTCGTATGCATAGTTCGGATCCTTGAAGCTGATGATCCTGTATGCGGCCGGATCCGCCGACACCGGGGTGGAACTCATTCCGATCACAACCTGGATCTGCGTCCCGCTTAAAGCCTTTGCGCTACGGACACCCAGTGATGTCCTGACAGCCACGCGGTTGTCCGGCAGATTCTGGAAATCTTCCAATGGCCCCGCGTTTAAAAATGGAATTATCCCACAGGCGGAAACGAACGCCGCTGCAACAAATTTGATCCTCATAACGCTCCCCATTTTTACTTTTTACTATTCTGCTGATTTTTTAAACATTTTCAATCCAGAAGCACCCAGCCCGGCGCGGCGTCCCATCCGGTGAACTGCTGGATGTTCTGCGTCGGGGAAAATCTTACCGCACCGTCAAGAGTCAGGTAACTGTATCCGGAGGGATGTCCGTTCCCTTTGCAATACGGCAATACATCGTTGATGTTCGTCGGGAACTTGTAGTCGCATATGATGACCAGCTTGTCCGGCCTTGTGTTCTGCGACCAGTAGTAGGACCATCCGGACGAGTAGTTGGCGGCTGTCCTTGTGCCTATAGTTGAAAGCTTCCTCCATCCCGGTGATCCGCGGTAAGGGCCGCCGTCTGTTCCGTCAGTGGAGAAAGCATGGATGTAGCCTCGCCTGTAAGGGGCTTCCTTATACTGATTTCCTGCACTTTCAAAGAAAGAGATGCTGTTGTTGCGCCATCTCCTGATGTATGCCGGACAGCAGTAGTTCTGGACTTTTGCTTCCCCCTTCACGGTGCTTGAATCCCTGCCCGCATTGTAATTCTCCGAATGGCATACACCCCATCCATTCTCAGTCTGTTGCACGGGATCCAGGTTATAAAACGTTGCAAGGTTCTGCTGGTTGCTGCCGTCACCAATATCGGCGGAAAGACTGTGGCTGAAAAAATACTCCCATTCGCTCGTGACATGTCCACCCGAATCCGTGCTTCCTGAAACGGCGCCCGGAAGCACCTCCGAATTATCCATCGTGTAGTCCATGACTCCGAGACCATGCTGTCTGAGCATGCTCAGGCACAACGCCTGATATGAGTAATCCTTTGCTCTCTTGAGCGCAGGGAGCAGAAGCGCCGCCAGTATTGCGATGATCGCAATTACTACCAACAGCTCTATAAGCGTAAATACGCTTTTAGAGCTTGCCTTCGCCCGTGTGGCTACGGCTGGCACAGCCAGCAGCTCGATCAAAGTGAATTTATGCGAATATCTCATGAACACCCCACTTTTTAGCATTGCCTATGGCAGCCAGAAATATCCTTCCAGCTCATCGTATTTGCGCGGTTTCCTTTCCTTCAGGGACTTGTCCGGCATCCAGCCTTCTCCGAGGAAAGCTCCTAGCATGAGGACAGTCTGCCCCATCGTCTCATGGACGGTAAATTCATTGCACTCGGGATTCAGGGAGGAATGCGGACCAAGCTGCCTCCACATGGGGATCTCGGGCTTGTCGACCTTGAAGCCTTCGGGAAGGAAATAAATCCTGCGGGACTCCTTCTCTTTTTCCACTGAGAAAATCTCCATGCTGTAGACGTTGAGGCGCACGAAGTAAGGTATATCCACTATTCCATACGTCGTTATCCCCGGAACCGGCTCGTCAATCCCGTCGGCCCTGCTCTCCATATCCTGTATCTCGCATGGAAAGACCTTGCCTATGCCGGTGGTCTGGACCATGCCCAGCGGATTGCAGCCCATCTGGAAATCGAGGTTCATCAGGGCCGAACTTTTGTATTTCTCGTCCTTCGAAAGGAAATAGGCAAGTATCGCATACTTCGCCCAGGTCGACGGCACACCTGATCCCCATGCGCGCGACTTGCCATCATGCCAGAAGTTCCTGTATGGGGATTTCTTCTGGGGCTCCAGTTCCTGGTCGGCAAAGGCCAGCAGCTCATTTTTCGCAGTCTTGCGCATCTCTTCGTTCGCGCCCTTGAGATCGAGCCATGCGTATTCGAACAGCCCCCACTGCACAATGAGGTAGTTAGGCCAGGACTTGAACTGCCTGATGCTGTCTTTGGCAAACTTCTCTTCCGCGTCCTTCAGGAAAGCGGCATCACCGGTGACAACATACAGGTTGACCGCCGCATGCAGCCCTGCAAGGCAGAGCCTCTCGTCCTTCCCCTTATATATGAGCTTGGTCTTCTCTTCCTTCTTCGTCTTCTCATTCTTCAGCATGATCTCCAGCTCAGTGTTCTCTCGCGAGTTCTTCGGATCAGACGCCCATCTATAGGCGGCAATTGCGGAGTTGCAGTATTCCTCCGACATCTTCTTGTCGAAGTCCTTGACGATCCTTGCGAACATCGCGGCGCTCGCGGCATAGTACATCGTGCACTGGCGCGTTGGTATCGACCTGCTGAAGTTCAACTTCTCGAACTCGGGCATCTGCCTCTTGCCGGGATGCTGGGTGGTCTCGACCCTGCCGCTCACTCCGCCGTCCTTGTCCTGGGACCTCTTCCATAGATCTATCCCGTATTTCGCCTCGTCGATGATATCGGGGATGCCGTTTCCGCTCTCGGGGATGTCGAGCTGCCCATCAGTGAAAGCCTTCGGATTTATCTCATAAAGCCCGAGCATGTCCCATATGGGGCGGTGGTGGTATTCGCCACGGTCGTAGTCGGCGGCGTCATGCCAGCCGCCCCAGATGTCATATTTCTGCGTGAGGTCAGTCGTCTGCTTGATGATCTCAAAATCAAAGTTGTTGCTGTTCTTCGCGGCCTTGTCGCCGCTCTCTAGGAACCAGTTGCCGCCGCCGCCTATCAATTTGCAGCCGTATACCGGCGGAGGATGGCAAAGCCCCCTCGTCCAGGCCGTGTGCTTGGCGTCAAGGGCACAGCCGCAGCGCTGGTGGTACATGCCCCTCGCGGCCGTATAAAATGCTTCGCCGATCGCGTTCTTCCCGATTTCAAGATCCCAGCTCCTGCCAAGCCCAGGCACATATATGAAATACTTGCCAGGCGTCTTGAACGTGCTGAAATCCATTTCATAAACATCTTCCCCGGAATAGCTCTGACCGCCATTATATCCCCATTTCTTCTCATCCTTCGCCCTGAGCGCGATCTTGCCGCTGAACGCTTCAGACATGTCTGCGGCCTTCAACACCTTGAACTCGGGATACGCAGAATAGTCAACCGCCCCCACCGACGGGATCCAGGCTCCAAGATATGCGAACTTCTGCGGGGCATCCTCAAGATATCCCGCCTGGTTAACCTTGATCGCGCGGTTGACAGTCTTCCTGTCGTCAAAGACGAACGAGCCCGTCCTGCCGTCCGCCTGCTTGACGGCATAACTCTTCCCGTTCTGCAGCGGGAAAGGAAGCTTCAGGTATGCGTAGTGGCCGATCTCGTAGCTGAAACAGCCTCTCAGCGGTGAACCCTCACGGTACTTCCTGTCACCCAGGGAATTCACCCACGGCACCGACTTCACCGGAACCTGCGGCTGTGCGAACTTCGCATCGTCGTCGGATGTCACCGAGAAGAACTTTGGATCCGACAGCTGCAGATGCTGCGTGCTGAACTTCTCATAGGCGTTCTGCCATATCCTGGTGCGCTTCTTTATCAGCACCCAGTTCGTCCTCTCGTCCTTCTCCAGTTTCTCGATCTCGGGGAGGATCTTGTCAAAGTCCTCCTTCTTCTCCTTGTAGATCAGCTCGTCGGTCTCGTCCATGTAGCTGCTGGCGAGAACGATCCATTCCGGCGTCAACACGTATATCCTGTCAATTTTATTTTCCGCATAAAGGGATGCGGAAAATAAAATTAAAAAAGAAATGGCTAGCAGGCTTATTTTCATTTTTTGTTCTCCACAGCCCACAGGAGGGAATAGAGGATTCCGGATTCGCCGATAGTGCTTCCGACCGTGAATTCGCTGTGCAGCGCCGAGACCCTGTTGTCAAGCCAGCATCTCCAGAGCGGAACTTCCGCAGGATACGCTCCGCCAAGGGACTTGCTGTCCCCGCCCGGACCGAACACTGAGATTCCAGGTGCCGGCACATTGTCCTTGTAGAGCCATCCCCTGATTTCGGGATGTTCCGGAGGACGCGCACCTATTCCGGTCACGAAGGAGCGTGACAGCGGATTGGCGCCCAGCTGGTAGTCCGCATTTGCGCAGGCGGCATCCAGATATTTCTGTTCGCCTGTCAGCATGTACGCCATCAGGCAGGAGTATGCGTAATAGCCGCCGCCCACGTTGCTGCCCCAGCCGCCGCTCTCCCTGCCGTTGCCCATCCTGTAGGCGTGGCTCTCGTTATTCTTGACAACATCGTTCGCGCACTTCACGATGCTGTCGGCCAGTTCCTTCTGCACCTTATTATCGACTCCGGGATTCTTCGCGCTCGCATAGGCCCACTTGAAGAACGGCATGCTGTACGCCTGGTTCCAAGGGCTCTTGAAGGCGTCCTCCTTCTTGTCGGCGAGCCTGACGACATCGTCACTGTACTTCTTCTCGCCAGTTGTCTTGAACATCTCGGAAGCCGCCCATACCCAGGCCTTCTTCCATTCGACCCTTCCGTAGGAGATTCCTTCCTTCTCATATCCTTCGGCTTGGTGCTTCTCGGCCCATTCGTATGCCTTCTTCGCCTTGGCAAGATAGAGCTCGGCCTTCTTGGCGTCATAATTCTTCACGCAGCGCGAATACTGGGCGGCAACCGCCGCAAAGGTGAACGATGAGCCCATGCTGGGGAAGAAATTACCGTAGGGTGGATTGTCACCGTACTTCTTCCAGTCGGGATTCATCTCCTTCCACTTCTTGAACTCGTTCTTCCATTCCTTGTAAATATAGTCCTCATCATTGCCACGGCCGGCATAGACTCCGCCATCGGCGTCCTGCGTGTCGGCATAGAACTTGAGACCCCACTCGGCCTCGTCAAGGATGTCCGGGATCTTATTCCCGCTCTCGGGAAGCTTCAGGTCGCCGTCCTTGAATACATCGGGCTGGAACTCGAATGCGATCATCGTCATCGAGGACGCGAGCAGATGGCCGTAGAACAGGTCGAAATCTCCGGCGTCATGGTAGCCGCCGCGGAATTCCTTGACGGGTTCACCTTCCTTCATGGGCTTGTTCTGTATCACTGGCTTGCCATCCACATACTTCTCGTTGCATCCATAGACAAGGTGCCCGCTCTCGTAGTTCTTCAGATGGCACGCGGGTCTTGGATAATCTGTAACGTCCTTAGTAAGTTCGCATCCGCAGCGTTGGACAAGGAACCCGCGCATCGTCGTATAATAGCAGTTCCTCATGTCGTCCCCGCCTATGCCGAACGGGCTCGAGCTTGCGAATCCTGGAATCTGTATGAAGTATCTTCCGGGCTTTCCATATGCGGAGAAATCAAGTTCATACACGTTTTCGCCGCTTATCCCCGACTGCTTTAATTTAGGGTCCTTTCCGGGATCCTCAGAGGATCTCCTCAGCTTGATGTCGCCGGTGAAAACCACGGCGCCCGACTTCTCGTCCACCAGCGTGAACTTCTTGAATTCTGAAAAGTCCTGAGGCCCTAAGTCGCCCCCCCACCATCCAAGATACGCATATCTCCTTGAAGCCTTCGATGAATACGCGCCCTGGTTGACCTTGATCACCGGAGTCGCTGTCTTCTCGGAGCAGTCCAATTCCATCGAAGCTGTGAATTCAACTGGAATACCCTTCACCGAAACCAGATATTTGCCTCCTGCCTTCAGCGCTTTTGACAATTTGAGATAGTAAGTGTGCCAGTAGAGGTGGTTGCCGGGGAAAGCGCCGATGTCGACAGAGTCATACTTGTAGGAATGTCTTCCGACCTTTGCAGGATTCGTGTCATTTGCGAAATCCGCATCCTTGCCGTCGGAGGACTTCACTGTGAAACTTCCCTCCTTTTGCAGCGCCGAAGCCTTTGCCTCACCCTGCCCGACCCCGCCAGCGACAACAGTATCTATGGTGACTGCTACAAGATCAGGCTTTATCAGCTCTATCCTGCGTATGCCTTTCGCTGCACCAACCTTCTTCATCTCGGAAAAGAGCCGTTCCTGCTCCTGAGCGATCCTCTTGTCGAAGAAACCTTCCGGGGGCCCATCAGGACGCTTGAAGTCCGCCTTGATGTCCGGGTTCGTAAAATAATTGTCGTCATCGAAAGTCACCGCCCAGATGATCGGCACGGCTTTCCCTGCAGATTTGAAATTGATCTCGGTTATCGCCTTGCCCGGATTCGGATTCTCCCACTGCATAGCCCATAGCCCGATATGCTGGCTCCATTTGAGCGAATAGAAATTGCGCCCCATGTACATCGGCCAGCTTTTCCTTTCGCTGTTGTCCCACCAGTTGCCGGTCCACCACTGCCGGATCTCGACCCCGTCATGATTTTCGATATCCACAGAAGTCCCGTCTTCATATTTTACGGTATAGACCGCTACCACGTAGTTCTTCTGCTCGCCTTTCGCCTGTGCGGCAGAATTCTGGACGAAGTAGAGGTATTTCGCCTTGTACGACGGAACCTTCACCGCAACCTCCTGAGGTTTGTCCTTGCAGCGCTCCGCGCCCTTGAGGATGATGACGGCATTACCGCTGTTCGCGGCAGGATCTACGAGCTTGAACTTGTATCCGTTGCGGACATTCTCCCCGAACTTCAGCTCCGGATAAATGACCATGTCGTTTATACCTTCGTCAGTCCATCCACCCTTCCCGTTGTCGGCAACACCATCATCCTCGAAATTGGAATTCGCCGCCTTGTCAAGTTCAAGATATTTTGGCGCGGCTCCTGCGAAACTCGCAGCCAGCATGGACAACATTACAGCAAGACATTTCAATGATTTCATATTAACACTCCCCGTCTTTATTTATTCTTTTAGAGCAATTTTATATTTGCGCGGCTTCGTCTTGTCATCGCCTGCTTCCAGGAATTCCCTTTTGCCCATCATTTTCCTGCAGTAGTTCTCCGGAAGCTTCTGTTTTCCACGGAGCGGAGGAGGAATGCACATCCTCATGCAGTTCCCCATCGCATGCGTCATCTGCCCCTGGAATCCGGCAAGCTTGTTCTTTTCGTAAAATGCGGAAAGGAACATGTCATCAGTTATCGTTCCTTCTTCAGGTGGAAGTATTCCTATCTCCTGTCCGCCCATCGCCGGCCCCTCCTCGGGAATGTTATTGACCTGTTCCGACCATCCGCAGCGCCAGTGATCTACCTTGGCGTATTCAAATACACGGTCGCCAATCCGGACTTTCTCAAGATTCTCAGGCTTCACGTCTATGGCCTTCACCGGACAGCTCTTGAAGCAGATCATGCATTTGTCGCAGAGAGAAGGACCGCTGTACATTGGATCTGCGTCAAGAGGAGCTTCAGTGACAATCGAAATGAAACGCTGCCTCATCCCGTACTGCGGAGTGATGCAGAGTGCATGGAGCCCGAATTCTCCGAGTCCCGCAGCGACAGCCGCATGCCGGTTAGAAAAGTCCGCGCACCATTCGGTCTTTATGCTCTTATAGGGATGGAGCCTCCAGCGGCCGGACACCATCATGGGAACGGTCTTGTATCCTACATCTTCAAGAAGCCTTGTCACACGGAGCGCGGCATTGTAGAGGTTTTTCCCGATGACAGTGTTCTGGTAGTTCTCTATGGAGAAAATGCTTTCGGCATCGCCCGATCCAGCATTGACGAACATCGCGTCCGGATACCTTATTGCCATCGCTATCACGGAATTCGCCTCAGGCAGATGGGCGCGTGGATGAACCATCTCCGGGGCATGTTCGTATCTGTCAATAGATGCGACACCCACAAGATCCATCCTGTTATCCTTCGCCAGCTTCTTAACTTTTCCAGTCAAGGCATTCATGTTTATTCCTCGTGGATGATTTGTTTATTCTGCGGATTTCGCATATTTCTTCACAAGATCGACTCCTCTGAGATGCGGAGGGACGCATTCGCGTTCGCACTCCCTCATCGAATAGGTGTACCAGGTCTGGAGTCCGCCCTTCTGCCCTTTCTCGGACAGCGCCTTCCTGACATCGTCCTCGGCGATCTCGCCTTTTGGCGGCTCGACGCTGACGTTCATTCCATGGAGCCTGGGCCCCATTTCAGCATTCAGCATGAACTTCTTCGACCACATGCAGCGCCATTTGTCCTTTTTCACGACATAGAAATTCTTGTCTCCGACGACGACCTTGTCATAATCCTTCGATGAAATGGCGTTCATCTTGCAGGCCTGCACGCATTTCATGCACTTGTCGCACAGAGCCGGACCTTCGTACATCTTGTCGGCATCGATCGGGGCGTCGGTTACGACCGAGGTGAACATCTGGCGCGTCCCGTATTTCGGCGTGATCACGACCCCGTTGAAGCCAAGCTCGCCATGTCCTGCAGCCACTGCGGCTACGTCGTTCCTGAAATCCTGGGTCCAGCATTCCTTGATGTCCTTGTAAGGCTGGACACGATACATCTTAGTGGTGATCGGAACCGCATTGAAGCCGAAGTCCTCGAGAGTCCTTGCAACATCCATTGCGGCCTGAAGAAGGGCGGTCTCCATCGCGTTGTTCTCATACATGTCCATGGACATATAGGATTCAGCCTTTGTCCTTCCGGCATTCTCATACATCGCCAGCGGATAACGGATGCCAATGCTGACAACGCATTTCGCATCGTTCAGATGCGCTTCCGGGCGCATCCTGTTATGTACGCCGTTGAAGCGGTCCACGGAAGCGAAACCCGTAAAATCCATGCATCCTTCCCCGGCAACCTTGATTATCTTCCTCCTCAGTTCCGCCATATCTGTCTTCATGCTTTCTCCTCTTGCTTCGAAGTTCGTCATTCGATTGTTCGATATTAGTTGTTCAGAAGGTCTCCCCTTCAACGAGGAACGGCTTGACCTCGAAGATATTCCCATCGAATTCGCGCTTTTCAAAAAGATAGTCCACTGCGATCTGGCCAGCCTCGGCCAGATTCGAATTGACTGTCGTGATCCTCGGGTTTATGCCGGTAGCGACAGCCATTCCATTGTAGCCTGAGACATAAAACTGGCGTCTTGGTCCTGATATGTTTACAAGCCTCCTGGCATAAATATCGTCTGTAAGAACAGCATCGATTTTCTCCCTGAGTATGAATTTCATGTCTTCTTCTGCTGTTCCGGCGCTCTTGAAGGAAAGTTTCATGTCCGGATCGATGTCAACGGCCTCCCTTACCAGAGTACTGAAAAGCTTTTCATCCTTGCTCTCCCATTTGTCCATATATCTATTCAGGAAAAGTACTTTGCGGCATTTCTTCTCTGCGGCGCGCCTGAGGAGAAGCAAGTTTCCGGCGAGACGGTCCTGACGGACCTGGAAGACGCCATCGGCCATGCTCCTGTCGATGATCGCGATCCTGATGTCCTTGAGCCTCTTGATCTTGTCCAGCAGCTTCATTGGCTCCGGAAACATCTTCTCCTGCAAATCCATTGGCGGTACAAGCACGAGCCATCTGCTGCCACGGTAGTTTATGAATTCGTTGACAGCCTGGATGAACTTCCTCGGATCTTCATCGGAAGACATTATTATGACTTCGTGATCGAGCTTGTCGGCGGCGTTCCTCACACCTGCCGCGAGATGGACATATATCTGCATGTAGACCGTGTTGAAGGGGGCGACGATCCCGATGAGGGCCTTCTCGCCGCGATGGGTCACGTAATATCCTTTCCCGTGGATGCCGGTTGCAAATCCGTCCTTGACGAGTTCCTGCATTGTCCTGACAATAGTCACCCTGCCGAGGGATATCCTGTCGTCGATCTCCGCTATTGAGGGCAGAGGCGTCTCCGGTTTGTAGACGCCCTTCCTTATTTCGCTTATGAAAAACTGTTCGAGCTGGGCATACAGCGGCATCGAGCCTCTGACGTCCGCCCTGAACTTCATCAGCTTTGACTTCCGTATCTTCATCCCGCACCTCTTATTATGTCTTATTATGTCTTATTATATCATTTGATAAAACTGAGTCAAGCCGGAAATTCAAGATTTTCATGGAAATTTGCGGGATGCCGGAAGAAATGAAAACAAAGAAAAAACTGAAGTATCAGTTCTGCTGCTGGAATTTGCCTCATTGATTCGCCTTCAGGGACGAATCATCACGCAGTTTGCGTGACAAGCATGGAGCTTGTCCTGCTTTCGGCAGGATGCGGTGATTTACATGTCGGGCGTAGCTTCTTAGTGAAGACTGATCACCACCTTTAATGACGGAATTCATTCCGTCCAGATAGTTTCCGCGAAATGAATTTCGCGAAACAAAGCGGCAATAAATTGCCGCTCCAAGGTCAGGCGAAACGCCTGACGTATAAGGATAAAGAATATCGATTCAGAAGCTTTTTGAGAATTCCGAGATTGCCTCTTTCACCTGCGGCAGCCTGAAGGCCTCGGCCGGAACTTCTCCGGGCCTCAGCCCGGGATAATCCTTCAGGAACTCACCGTTGTGCAGGTATCTGAGATGCTCATGGACTTTTTCGTTCGCCATGGCTATATAGAACATCTTCTCCTCTGAGCCGGATTTCAAAAACCGTACTCTGGCACTGGCAGGAAGCACGAGCTTGCACGTTCCAGATCTTATCTTATTCTCCTCTAGGAATGTACCGTCGGCCTTTTCAATTATCATCTTTCCGCCATGCCAGTGGCTCCCGCTTGAAAACTTGAAAGCGCACTTGGTCGGTACCGGCTTGAACTCAAATCCCTTCTCCCGGATATAAACCGGATTAGTGATCGCCATGTGCCTGATCTGCTTCTGGCTTACTGCATCTATGCTGTCGCTTTCACCCATTGTCCGGGCTATGACATAGTCAGGAAGCTTGTTCACCTTCAATTCTAATTCAAGGATTCCTCCAGTGAAATCCTTGACCGTCGCAAGTGTTTTTCCACCACGCCCAATCAGGTCCAACCGGGATATCTTCTTCTGTCCGGCAACAGGATACGCTTCAACTTTTGCAATTATTCTCTCTCCCGTCCTCCTGGTGAGAATCCCACCCATGGGGACACCTTCGACATCCAACGACAGGAAAGCACCGGAAGAGGAGAAGTGGCAGTTTCCCCTTACCGCTGAGACTATTTTCCTGTTTGAGAGTTTTCCGCCGATCTTCATATAATTCATATACACATGATCGCTATCGATGAGATTGGCCTTGTCGAAGCACGAATCCGTCTCTGCAAATCCTGGAACGAACGCCCCGAAGTCAAGCAGATAAAACCAAAGCTGCTGGTAATGCCTGTGGAACGCGTCATAGCCCTGCACTACCATGCCGTCGAGATAACCGTCAGCAAGAAGATGAAGGACCGCTTCCGATGCGATGTTGGTTACAAATCCGCCTTTTCCATCAAACCACCAGCTTGTCGGATGCGCCCATACTGCCACGGCTCCAGCCTTCCGCTGTGTTGCCACGACTTCGAGATATGGACGTCTTGTATGCGGCCTTCCGGTAATGGAATTTATCTCCTTGCAAGGATCATTGTCGTAATAGGAGATTGGCCTGTCCTGCGAATAATCATGCCAGGCCGGGAAATCATACTTGTATCCGAAATACCAGAGATGGCCGAAACGGCCCTTGGGATTTTCATTGTCCTGATAGAAGAAAGTCCTTCCTCCTGACATCCTGTTCAGATCATTGAATAATTTCTTCAGTTCCTTCCTGTCCATGACTGACTTCGGATCCAATTTCCCTGAATAGTAAAGATCCCTTTCCATTCGTTCATAATGCCCGTAGTGTTTCGCCGAGACCGGCTCCCATGGGGAACCTACGCCTACAGCTGACACATTGTATCTGCGGCACCAGGCGACGAGGTTCTCCTTGGTCTTCTCGAAAGGGGATTCGTGCGAACGCAGCATGTGGGTGTGGCTTACAACACCTCGCCATTTATCCATCAGCCCATGCGGAATGTCCTTCTTGATTTCTTTGCGTATTTTCATTTGCATGGATATTTTTCCTTTGCCTTATGGGAACCTCTAAAAATTGACAAATGGCGCGCAACAGTTAATTATGGATAGGTGACAAGGGGCAGAATCCAGGAGCAGCCCCAAGGCGGGCTGTAACTGGTTTTGCGACGAAGTCAATATCCATAAGAATCTGTTGCCCTTTGGGTTGGGGATCTTTTTGGCTCAAGAAAGAATGTTCTTTTCTCGGCGTATCGCCCTGGATACGCCTTCGGTCAGAAATTCTTCTTGAGCTTTCAAAAATCTTCCCCAACGCGCCAATTGTGAATTTTTAGAGGTTCCCTTATTATTAGGAAGCATGATGAAATAATTTCAAGGCGCTTAAAATGTTTGCTTTGTAATTTAAACAGATGGAATGAAATAAAACAGAAAAACCAGGTTGATTTCCAGTTTCAAGTTACGAGTTGCCAGTTACGAATTTCATCCTGCCTTACTTCGGCGCAGGTAAACATAGGACAGGATAGCTGATCCCCTTGCACTCCTGAAATCTGACCGTGGCTAAACCTGTATGTTCGAAGGCGAATCTACCTATTGGGAATGGCTTCAGTTCCAGAAGGAATGACAGCAGGACGTTGAGCGAGCCTCCATGTGCGAAGACCGCAATTGAAAGATCCTTCGCCTTCCTGTCGATCACATATCCGCCCATTCTGGCGTGAATGCCAATTTTGTCGAGCTCCTTCAGGAAGGGGGGGCATATCCGTGCATACATGTCGAAACATCCTTCTCCAAGCGCAGTCTTCCAAGTCTCTTCAGCATAGCAGCCTGAAGCCCTTTTCTGAATCGTCTCAAATTCAGTCTTCGGAAGCTTTTCCAGATGGCGGTCAGGAAGCCATTCCTTCATGAAATCACAAATTCTTATCGGCGTCTTCCGCCCCTTGAGGACAATCTCGGCAGTCTGCAGGGCTCGTCCATACGAGGAGGAAATAGCCAGATCGAATTTTTCATTCTTGAGAGTTCCTGCAAGCAATTCAGCCTGTTTCACTCCTCTTTCAGAAAGGCTCCCTTTGACCGGCCTCTCAGGACAGACAAACGGATCACCGGCAATCTCAGCGTGGCGTACAAAAGTTATTTTCATGGAAGTTTCCTGAATTTATCCAGAGTCCTTTCAAAGAGCTCCGTCTGTTTTTTCTGCGGGTTGTATGTTTCGACCGGGAAGGAGGCTTTCACTATTTCCCTGCCTTCTCGGAGGGAACCGAGTTTCCCGTCGGCAATCGCCTGCGCCATCAGGTTCCCAATGGCGGTGGCTTCGACAGGCCCGGCAATCACCGGAATATTGAGTGCGTCCGATGACAGCTGCATCAGCAGCTTGTTCTGGCATCCGCCGCCGACAATGTGCAGGCATTCATATTTGACACCGGTAATTCCCTGGAGTTCATCCGTCTTCGTCCTGAAGCAGAGCGCCAGCGAATCCAGCACGCACCTGACAACTTCCGCATCGTCCTCTGGCTCCCCCTGCTTCGTCTCCTTGCAGTACTCCCTGATCTTGGCAGGCATGTCGCAAGGCGCGAGAAATTTCTGGTTGTTCGGATTGATGATGAATTTCATGGCCTCGGCCTTTTCAGCCATCTTCACCATGTCGGAATACGAATATTTCTTTCCCTGCTCCTTCCAGTTCCTTGAACATTCCTGAAGCAGCCAGAGACCCATTATATTAGTGAGGAAACGGATTTTCTTGTCGAGCCCCCCTTCATTCGTATAATTCGCCTTGCGGGCTTTTTCAGTAACGACAGGCTTGTCATTTTCAATTCCTAGCAACGCCCAGGTCCCGCAGCTTATGTATGCCCAGTTCTTTGCAACACCGACGGGAACGGAAGCGACCGCAGATGCAGTGTCATGGCTTCCGACATGGAAAACCGGAACAGGTCCGCAGCCAAGCTCCTTCTGGAGCTCTTCCTTGAGGACACCGGCCTTTGTGCAGGGAGGCACGATCTTCGGAAATATGGATTTCGGAATACCGAGCTTCTCTATCATCTCAAGATCCCAGTCGCCGGTCCTGGCGTCAAGGAGCTGTGTCGTGCTTGCATCGGTATATTCGCATTCGACCTTGCCGCAGAGCATGTAGGAGAGGGCATCCGGAATCATCAGGAAAGTAGAATCTTTCAAATCCTCGGGATGCTGTTGTTTGTGGGCGAAGACCTGGAAGATTGAGTTGAGCTGCATGAACTGGATGCCGGTCCGCTCATAGATCTTCTCAAGCGGCATTATCTTGAAAAGCTTTTCGGGGGTATCGTTCGTCCTTGAATCGCGATAGTGGTATGGATTCCTGACAAGCTTCCCGTTTTTCCCGAGCATGGCATAATCGACGCCCCAGGTGTCAATTGCGATACCATTTATCTTGTGCCCGGCCGAAACTGCCTTCTTCAATGCTGTCTTGATCTCCTTCAGGAGTCCTTCGATGTCCCAGAACAGCGAACCTTCCCTTTCCACCGGTCCGTTGGGGAACCTGTGGATTTCCGAAAGCTCCAGTTTCCCCTTCTCGAAGCTACCCACTATGCCGCGTCCGCTGGACGCCCCAAGATCAATTGCAAGATATGACGACATGAAACCTCCCAAAGATTTTGTCAAGTCCTGATTTCGATTTGACACTTTAAATTAAAATTACTTTGATTAGAACAATGATTTATTTCTTCA
>MHBH01000021.1 GCA_001804805.1 Lentisphaerae bacterium GWF2_49_21 | reverse complement strand
AGGGGCATGGTTCTCTTTCTATTTCTTGATGTCTTGTGTTCTTTTGTCTTATCCATATGATCCGTTCATATTTTCTTAGAGAACGTATTAGGCCTACCGAACGGTACTCCGTTCGGTGAGGCCGATAGTTCTACGACCTATTCATAATAGTTTTCAATCTCTTGCCCTACTTGTATTTGAGTCTCGACAATTCTATTATCTCTTAAATATCTATCAACATTTTTTCTGATTTCTTTTGTCATTTCTTGATGCCACCCTTTAGGTTCAAGCCGAATTGGATTTAAGAATGCGCCAATCCGATTATCGGCAAGATATATATCGAGCCGACGCTGGCAATTTTGTGCATCTGGAAGAGGCATCCATCTAACTTCAATATTTATGCTCTCTCCATTGAGAATTATATTAGCTTTGGACAAATCAGATTTAAGCTGTGTCAAAAGTTTTTCTCCCGTAAGCGCTGAAGGCGATATTTTTTTCTTTTCACACCCCGCAATCAAGATGAGGAATATAAACAAAATTATGGGTTTAATTATTTTCATGTAGAACGCCAAGGCCTACCGAACGGTACTCCGGTTCGGTGAGGCCGCATTGGTTATGCCTCTATTTCTTGTCTGTTTATTTATTTTCTTTTGCAATAAGTCCAGAAATGATAAGAGCAATAGATAGGCCAGCAAAAAATGCACAGATCCCTGTATGACTTGTTACTTCGACCTGTTCCTTGTATTTTAGTTCATAACTAGGATTTTTCATAAATGATGTGGTCATAGGCATTAAGAACACAAAATATAATACCGTTAAAAACAGTAAGCCTATTCCCAGTTCTATTAATTTTATTTTTTGCATAACTGTATTTATAAGGAATTCCTGTTTTTAAGAAAAACAGAGTTTCCTCTAGGTTATTATTTGTGAAAAAATGCAAAACATCGCTTGAAATTGCAATATAATGCTAATATATATTAGATAAAGTCATCTTTTACTGGTAGTTATCAGTATTATCAGGAATTCATGATAACTGAAATATTTAGTTATAATATAACCGCTAAAACAGGAAAGGCAAGGTAATATGGACACATACTGCGCGAAACTGATGGAGTTTGAGAAGTTCCTGATAGACAGCAGGATGGTGCAGAAGGACAAGGCCAAATATTACGTCAACTGGGCGGACAAATACCTTCATGGCATTAATTACAGGTCGGAGGCCATAGATCCACGCACAATTGCCGCTTTCATTAATGCCATGAGCAAGGATAACAGGTATCAGGACTGGCAGGTGCGCCAGGCTGAAAACGCTGTCAGGATGTATGTGACAAATTTCCTTAAGATGAATCTCAAGCCGCAGGTTCCAACGGGTACGGTGGAAAAGCCGGCCCCCGTCCGGCTTTCCTGGGAGGAGGCGATATTGAAGTACAAGGAGTGCCTGCGGCTGAGGCATTATGCATACAGCACGGAGAGGACATACCTCGAGTGCATCGGGAAATTCGCTGAATATGTCAGGAAGGAGAACGTGCTGGGGATAACAGACGAGGATGTAAGGAATTATCTGGCTTATCTGGCTGTTAAGATGCATGTTTCGGCCTCGACCCAGAACCAGTCGTTCTGTGCGATCTTATTTCTATACAGGAATGTCCTCTTGAGGGAGATGGGAGACATGAGTGGGAATGTAAGGGCGAAGAAACCGTTGAGGCTGCCTGTGGTGTTCAGTGTTGCGGAAGTCGCAAAGATCATATCTTACCTTGAAGGGACTGCGGCGCTGATGGTCAAGCTGATGTATGGATGCGGGCTGAGGCTGAACGAATGCATGCGCCTCAGGGTGAACAACATCGATCTGGAAAGAGGGCTATTGCATATTCGGGCGGCGAAAGGCGACAAGGACAGGATGGTGCCCATGCCTGTGTCGCTTAGGGAAGATTTGAAGAAGCATCTTGAGAGGTTGAAGGGGCTTTATGAGGAGGACATATCTCATGGCTATGGGGAAGTCCATATGCCGGAGGCGCTTGATCGGAAATATCCGAATGCATCTAAACAGTTTGGATGGCAATGGTTTTTCCCGATGGCGAAGCCATCCGTAGATCCACGTTCAGGCAAGGTGATGAGGCATCACGTCCTTGACAATACGGTTCAGAAAATGGTGAAGGTTGCAATAGAGAAGGCCGAGGTGAACAAACATGGAACGAGTCATTCGTTCAGGCACAGCTATGCGACACATCTTCTTGAAAACGGGACGGATGTCAAAGTGATACAGGAACTACTCGGGCATAAGAGCCTGGAGACAACCATGATCTATACTCATGTTGCCCAGAAGAAGCTGGCGGTGGTGGAAAGTCCGCTGGACAAGTTAAGTGCATGAAGCAAGAATCTTCACCACTAATCCACGCTAATCTGACACTAATGGGAATTAAAGATAGAAATCATTTGCCGTGAGATTTCCATTGGGACAAAGGCAATCTCACGGCAAAATATTATTAGTGCAAGATAAGTGAAGATCCTCCGTCGCCAAGGCTATGGAGGACAGGTTAGTGGTTAATAACTCTGGAATTACAGGCGAGACGCCGTTATACGAATATCGAAGGTGGAGGTCTGTGAGTGTTTTTTCCTGTTTTTGCTCGTAGTTAACGCCCTGGTCGCCTTCGGCGCCGCCAGAGGCGGGTAAACATTCTTGCGTGTTCCCGGATTTGAAAACCACAGCCAATAATGGCTTAACTACAAACGAAGTCTGGAAATTTGAGAGCGTGGTACAGGCTACGAACATATGCAATTAAATTCTTATGAATTCGTTTGTAGCATGTCGCGCCATAGCTTCCCAGCGACGGCGGATTAACGTCGCAAGACGTGTTCTTGATTGAATTGTTTACGTGTATGGTTGGGAATTTATTTGTTTGAATGCTGGAACTTGTCTGGAACTTGGAGGTTTGGAACTTGGAACTTAATTACAGGCGAGACCACAGTCATTCGACGTGGCAAACGCCTGTACCACATTCTTGTTGCCGACAAGATGCCGGCGCTCCATAAATTCATTCGAAGTTGAAAGTTCGAAGTTGGACTGTGTCCGCCATAGCCTTGGCGACGGCGGATGTTCGATGTTCAAGACTTAAATCACGCCTTCTCCTTCAGTCCTTCCTTGATCATCCTGTATACATTGTCCTCTGGAGTCCATCCGGTCTCCTTGGTGATCTTTGAGATGTCGACCAGGGACTTGAGTTCCGCAAGCGGCTTCCTGAGCTCAACGCCCTTGTAATATTTCTTCAGCAGCACGGGTATGCTTTCGTTGATGACAGGGATCGGGCTTGCCGGATAATAGCACCTGTATCCGGAAATATCCGCCTTGAGGACTGCTGAGATAAGACGGGCTGAATCGTTGACTGACAGGGCTGCAAAGCACTCTTCAAGATTTGTCTGCTGGCTCACATATATCTTCCAGCTCATGCGATATCGCCTGTAATATTTGAGATATTCAGGATTGAAGAGGAAGGGGAAACGGAATGCGATACAGGACATGCCTTTTTCCCGGGCATAAAAACTCAGCAGTTCCTCGCATAGCTGCTTGCTCAATCCATATACGTTGCCCGGATTCGCCGGAGCTTCCCCGTCGAGAGGCAGATATTTCAATGATGACTTGGGAACCGTCCCGTCATCGGCCATTCTCCGGTCCTGTGTCATGGCCTGCACGGAACTGGCGGAGAGGAATTTGTTTATGCCGGATTCCCAGGCGGCGTGGAGAAGGTTCATGGTAATCGACAGGTTGTCGTTCAGAAGATCCTGTTTTATAGGAAGCCCGTCGTTGGGGTGGGCCGCCAGATGGACGATGGCATCGGCGCCTTCCATAAGCCCGTAGCAGACGATCCGGTCAGTCAGATCCGCGACCTGCAGCTTGACCGGCAGATCCTTCCGCATGTGCTGGTCGGTGGCGACTATCTCGAACCCTTCCTCATACAGTTTCCTGCAGACGGTCGAGCCAAGGTTTCCCGCGGCTCCGGTGAGCAATATTTTCATATGGTTTATGCATGTCCTTTCATAAGATTTCCATAAATTTCACGATAAGATATGGTCCAAGGTGGCAAATACAAGGGAGCAACAAGGTCTGGATAGAATGAAGATAAGTTAAGGTTATAATCATAAAGACAGCCTAATGCTGAGTTGCATTCAAAAAGTAAGGCGGTCATTCCTGGCCGCCATCTTGTCGGGCTGGAAAGCCCGACCTACTTAACGCGCAAATCCGCCTTGGCTGCGGGGGACAGGTCGAAGATCCAACTTCGAATGAGAACATAGACATTAGGTTCCCCCGTCCACCCAATAGAAAACACTTGATTCTTCGCTGTCTCCGGATTATCTTTCCGGAATTATAAAATGTAAAAACATAAAGGGAGATATAGAATGAAAGCATTCATGAATCTGGGCGTTTGGCAGAAGACAATGGGTTTTATTTTCGGCTTGACGGGCACCGCTGTGCTGCTTGGTGCCGCACCAATGGCAAATGCCGCCGAATTGAAGGATGGATTGTACGCCGAGTTTGACACCACCAAGGGCAAGATCATCGTCCAGCTCGAGTTTGAGAAAACTCCGTTGACGGTCGCCAACTTCGTCGGTCTCGCCGAGGGCACCAAGAACTATTCGAAGGATAAGTCCGCGCCCAAGGTCCAGAAGGATCCTTTCTACGACGGTCTCGTGTTCCACCGCGTGATCAAGGACTTCATGATCCAGGGCGGCGATCCGACGGGCACCGGCCGCGGCGGACCGGGATATCAGTTCAAGGACGAGTTCAGTGACGACCTTAAGCACGACAAGCCCGGAATCCTCTCAATGGCCAATGCCGGTCCGGGCACGAACGGCAGCCAGTTCTTCATCACCCATGTTCCTACTCCGCATCTCGACGGCAAGCATACCATCTTCGGACACGTCATCGAAGGGCAGTCCGTAGTCGACGCCATTGCACAGGGCGACAAGATCAACAAGCTGACGATCGTCCGTGTCGGTGAAAAGGCGAAGGCATTCAAGGGCGGCCAGGCGGACTTCGAGAAGCTTTCGAAATAGCATAGCCTGTAATTTTCCTTCGAGATGTATATAGGAAAATGAAACGTCCTGCAGGGATGGAATATATTCCAGCCTCTTCATTTTTCTACATTGTTTGTAGTTACTAATAGTTCCACAATTGAATTGACGAAAAGGTAGGGCGCTCTCTCGGCGCTCTCTCCGAGAGCGCCGCGGACGGCTCGGAGAGCCGTCCCTACCTGCCAATTTTCAATTGGCATAATGTCAATACTATTTCGAGACTATTAGTAAGCCATTGTTGGCTGTGTCTTTTTTAAGACATTAAGACAAGAACACGCAAAAATGCGTTAACTACAAACGAAGGCTAGAGGAACTACACCATGGGAATAATCATTGCCGGCGGGAGTCAGGCCAAGGAGCCTGACGTAAAGATAATCCAAGAATGGTACAGGCTTCCGGCTTCGCCCAAATGCTATGCCGGACGCAGAAAGCCAGTACCTACTTCAGCATCTACTTCTGGCTGCTCAGTTCGTGCCAGCGGGAATATAGCTTCTCGACTTCCCTGCGGCGATGTTCGAGCTCCGCTATCAGCTCCTTCACCTTCGGGCCGTTCTTGATGTAGAAGTCCGGATCGTTGAACTGGGTTTCCATTTCGGCGACAGCCGCCTCCGCCTTGTTTATTTTCTCCTCCATGCCATCCAGCTCCTTCTGGTCTTTCCAGGTGAGCTTCTTCGGTTTGTCATCAGAGGAAGATGTCTTTGCGGACTTCGCAACCTTGGACGCGACCGGCTCCGGTTTGCTTGCAACAGGCTGGCGTTCAGCTTTTTTCTGCAGATAATAATCGTAGTCGCCTTCCTGATAGTAGACTTTTCCATCACCTTCGAAAGCGAGGATTCCCGTGCAGACGCGGTTCAGGAAATAACGGTCATGGCTGACAACCATCGCGCATCCCGCAAATCGGATGAGTCCCTCCTCGAGCACGCGGAGCGTCGGAAGATCCAGATCGTTTGTCGGTTCGTCGAGGATCAGGAAGTTTCCGCCATCCTTCAGGATTTTCGCCAGCATCAGACGGCTGCGCTCGCCGCCGGAAAGACAGCGCACCTGCGTCAATATCCGCTCTTCGGCGAAAAGATATCGCCTGAGATATGTCCAGGTCGAGACGCGTCCGCCTTCCTCGCCACCGAACTGGATGAAATCCTTGCCGTCGTTTATCTCATTGAAGACGGTGTTGTCGTCGTTGAGATGGACGCGGTGCTGGTCCACATAATTGAAGACGGTCTGGTTGCCGATGACAAGTTCCCCTGAATCCGGCTCCAGTTCGCCAATCATCACCTTGATGAGGGAAGTCTTGCCGACGCCGTTCGGGCCGACGACTCCGATGCAGGTGGCTGCGGAGAAACTGAACGAGAAATCCTTGAAAAGCGTCTTGCCACCGAGTGACAGTCCCAGTTCCCTGAAGTCCACAACTCTGGCGCTGAGCTTCGGAGGAACCGGCAGGATGAGTTCGACGTCGAGTTCGCGGTTAGGACCCGATTCGGACTCGGCGGAATAATAGCGGTCTAGACGCGACTTTGATTTTGTGGTGCGCGCCTTCGGGCCGCGGCGGACCCAGTCCAGCTCACGGCGCAGGAACGACTGGCGCTTATGTTCCTTGGCTTCATCCTGCTCCTCGCGATCCGATTTTGCGGTGAGGTAGGCGGTGTAGTTGCCGGGATGCGAATATATGACGCCGTCAGTCAGTTCGAGTATGCGGTCGGCAATCCGGTCGAGGAAATAACGGTCATGGGTTACCATGATGCAGGTGCCGGGATAACGTGAGAGGAACTGTTCGAGCCATTCGATCGCTTCGGTGTCAAGATGGTTTGTCGGCTCGTCCAGCAGGAGCAGATCCGACAGCGAGACAAGCGTACGGCAGAGCGCGACGCGGCGGCGCTCGCCCCCGGAAAGGTTTGCGGACGATCGGTCTGGTGGTGGCAAATGCAGGCGTGTCATCGCCTCGTCGACGCGCCTGTCAAGGGTCCATCCTCCATGTTGGGCGATTGTGTGTTCCAATGCCATCGCCTCATGATTGTCGTGTGACATCTGCTCGTAGCGGCTGATCATTTTCAGGACGTATGAAGCGCCGTCGAGGACGTTCTCACGGACAGTCTTTTCAGGATCGAGCGGAAGGTCCTGCGGGAGGAACGCGACCTGCGTTTCGCGCTTGAAAGCCAGTATCCCGTCGTCCGGCTTCAATGTGCCGGCGAGGATGCTGAGCAGAGTGGACTTGCCTGCGCCGTTGCGCCCGACAAGCCCGACGCGCTCGCCTTCGAAAACTGTCAGTTCAGCCTTTTTGAGGATGATCTGGCGTCCGATCTGGACATCGAGTCCCGAGGCGTTCACTATGACTGTCTGGTTGTTCATTGAAAATCCATTCATCCAAGGTATTCAAAACGCGAGCCATATTATATTCCCGTTTCCGGAAATTCACAGCGACGCATCGGAGAACTCTGCGTTATGGATTTAATCTTAGTTGGGTCAAATTCCCCGACCCTTGGGTCGGCTTTTAATTTCTTTTGTTATAAAGAATCTCCGGCCCGCCGCGAGATGAGGGAGGGCGTCCGTAATACCCCGTTGCTCTTGTCACGGCGTAGTCTTGCGAAACCGGATGCGGCGGGGATAGGATGGCCGTCAGGAGATTCTTTATTCCATGAGGGTTTTACCCCATAGGCTTCACATTGCCATTTCCCCTTTATACACTTATATTTCTCATGCAGGGAAGTTCTAAACCGAAAGGGAACACTATGATTGAACTGAAAAAGATCCGGGCGCTCAACTCTGTCGCAAACCAGATGGTGTCGAAAGGCAGGGGTTTGCTGGCTGCGGACGAAAGCGTGAACACGGTGGGGAAGAGGTTTGCGTCCATAAATCTGGAGAACACTGAAGGGAACCGCAGGGCCTTCAGGAACATGCTTCTGGCCGCGCCGGGTGAAGGACGGTACATATCGGGAGTGATATTGTTCGATGAAACCATAAGGCAGAACGCCCTGGACGGACGGAGCTTCCTCAAGGTGATCCAGGATGAGGGGATCCTGCCGGGGATCAAAGTTGACCAGGGCCTTGCCGACTACGGCGGATCATCCGGTGAGAAATTTACAAAAGGATTGGACGGGCTTGACGGGCGACTTAAGGAATACGTGTCCAGGGGTGCGAAGTTCGCAAAGTGGCGTTCAGTGATCGCAATTGGTCCAAGCCTTCCAAGCGCCGGCAACATCAGTCAGAACGCAAAGGATCTGGCGCAGTACGCACTGGCCTGCCAGGAAAACGGGCTGGTGCCGGTCGTCGAGCCGGAGGTGCTGATGGACGGGGAGCATGATCAGCATCGGTGCAGGGATGCGAGCGGGATGATCCTGGGCACCATGTTTGAAGAACTGAAAAACATGGGCGTCGCCATTGAAGGGATTATCCTAAAGGCGAACATGGTTGTGCCGGGAAAGAAATCCGGGCAGACCGCCACACCGGAGCAGGTAGCCAAGGAGACGTTGGCGCTGCTGGATGAAGTGCTGCCGGTGAACCTGCCTGGAGTAGTCTTTCTCTCAGGAGGCCAGACTGAACTGGATGCAACCGCCAACTTGAACGCCATAAACCAGAAAGGCCCGCAGTCCTGGCCGCTGACTTTTTCCTTCGCAAGAGCCTTGCAGGACGGAGCAACACGAACCTGGGCAGGAAAGCCTGAAAACCTGGAAGCCGCGCAGAAGGTACTGCTTCACCGCGCCAAAATGAACAGCCTGGCATCCCAGGGGAAATATTCATCGGAATTGGAAATGGACATTGCAGCCTCCGGCAGCGCTTCCAGAGGGCAGGACTGATTCAAAACCAACCATCCATCTTGCCGCGCCATAGCTTTTTAGCGACCGTGTGCACCATAGCCTCTTGGCGACGGTGCAAGGCGGGTCATCCAGCAATCCATCCATCCGTCATCCTGAGGGATGACCCTGAGTTGTTTTCATGTTTGCCCCGGTTTTGTTTTGCAAGTATATGATGAAAGATATATATTTTCGACTTAATTTCAAAAAAAATATTTTCCAAAGGAGACTCTCCAATGATCAGAATCTTGACCTGCGCAGTCCTGATCCTTTTTATCTGCGGATGCGGGATATTCAGGAAGGAGCCATATATAAAGTCCTCGTATTTTGACATCGGGTCTCCTGCCGTGCAGGATGTCGGCGGCAGGCGGGTGCTGGTCGCCGATGTCGATGCGAGCAGGCCTTATCTGGAGAAGATGGTCTTCAGGATGTCAGAGAACCGCATAGAGCTTGATGAATACAACCGCTGGAGCTGCTCTCCCGCCGACATGCTGAAGAAATATCTTTCACTCGCCTATGAAACCGGTGCTTCAAATGAAAAGGCTGTTGTCTGCCTCCTGAAGGCGGAGATATTCCAGATCGAGGCGGATATGGTCAAATCATCTGTGAAACTCATAATACAGGTTTCCTTCGAGGAACGTTCGTCGGGGAAACCGCTTTTCAGCAAGACCTACATGCAGGAAGTGCCGGTGGAGAAAATAACAGGTGAAAGTTTCGCCAGGGGCGCCGCCACCGCCGCCGCAAAGATCCTTGAGGAGATTACGGCAGATATCCAGAAGAGCCCGTGATAAACTATAGGTAACCCAAGTTCTGCTGCCTGAGAGAATGGAATAGTTTTCAATAAGAACATGCCTTACGGCATTGACTACAAACAAATACATGAAAAATTGGAATTTGCCGTAAATATTTACATCTAATAAATCATAAAAAGAATGATTTTGCATTTTATTTTTAGTACGGATTAAGTAAACGACATAGTTTACTGAATACGTACAATTTGTCTTAAAAATACGGATCAATAAATGCCTTCGCTGAATCAAAATGGAAAAATGCTTGAGATAAAGGATCTGCCTGGGCAGGGGATGTCATTCCAGGAGATGGAGTCCTCATACGAGCAGGTCAAGGTGCTTTTTAAGAATGATATAAATCTCCTTTCAGTAGATCTCAGCAAGATCGTGTCTTCGAACTTCTCGGTGATCACCTTCATCATAGGCTGCGGAGAGCTCTGCTCCAGGAATGACGTGAAGATTGAATTCAAGGGGATTTCCGATGAGGTTCTGGCTGCGAATCTCGCAAAGCTCGGGTTTGACAAGGAAGGAAGATACCATCCCAAGGAGTTCCGCAGGGAAAAACCACAGTCCGTCTTCCTCTCGTCAGGAGACGCATGCTATAAGATTTATGGTGACGCAAGGAAGTGCCTTGGTTTCATCGGAGAGATCTGCAAATCATTCTATCTGTTCACCCATCCCCGGAAGCTTGATCTCCGGGAGGTCGTATATTACATGGACAAGAGCGGTGCGGACGCGATCCCGATCGTAATGCTGATATGCTTCCTCATAGGAGTCATCCTCGGATTCCAGGGAATCACGCAGATGGAAAGGTTCGGCCTGCAGATCTACATAGCGGATCTTGTCGGTCTCGCGCTTGTAAGGGAGCTTGGTCCGCTGATGGTCGCGATGATCTGCATCGGGCGTGCCGGTTCGGCATATGCCGCGGAGCTTGGGACAATGAACGTGGCCGAGGAAATTGACGCGATGGATACGATGGGGCTCAAGCCCGCCCGTTTCCTTGTCATTCCAAAACTCATCGCCCTTGCAGTGGTCATGCCGATGCTGGTCCTGATCGGGGATTTCAGCGGGATCATGGGAGGACTTATCATCAGCATCGGGATGACGGACATGACCGTGATCGAATACGTGAACAGGACCATAGAGTCCATGATTCCTGCGAATATCGCAGAATCACTTGTGAAAGGACTGGTGTTCGCCTGCATAATCGCCTGCGTCGGCTGTTTCCGCGGCTTCGAGTCGGACAAGGATGCGAAAGGCGTGGGAAAGGCGGCGACATCTTCTGTCGTCACTGGAATTTTCCTGGTTGTCGTGGCGGATTTTTTCGTCACATTCATATTCCCCCAGATAGTACTGATTTTCGGGATAAAATATTAATAGAAGCCGGATGAATGGATGGCAAGAATCGAAGAAAGATTGATTGTTCTGGATTGAAATAGCTTTTTGATGAGCTGATTTCAATAATATAATAAAACTGTTGTCGCGGAAATATGCCAGTTGGAGTCCAAACTTTAGTTTGTTTTCCCGACGCCCGTTGGGGCCGGGATCTTCGACAACAGGTTACGCAAGCTTCCGCCTTCGCTGAGATGCTACGGCGCGACAGGCCAAGGTCAGGCGGAGACGCCTGACATAAAAGACATGACGACAAGAAATGAATTCTTAAGAAGGTTGACCGGGTATGGATTCAAGAGAACAAGGCAAGGCGATGATAGAGGTCAGGAGCCTGGACATAGGCTATGGCGATCTTGTCGTGCTGGAGGATCTGACCTTCGATGTGTACAAGGGCGAGATCTTCGTGATACTCGGAGGGTCGGGATGCGGAAAAAGCACCTTGCTCAAACATATGATAGGACTTTATGAGCCGCTGTCCGGGGACATACTCATCAAAGGCAGGAGCATGGTGAATGCCGACGATGATGAAAAGGAGGATCTGACCAGGCTTTTCGGGGTGCTATACCAGTCCGGAGCGCTTTTCAGCTCCTTGACGCTCGAGGAGAATGTCGCGCTCCCGCTGAGGGAGTTCACGGAGCTGTCCGAAGACATGATCTCCTCTGTTGCAAAGCACAAGCTCAGCCTGGTCGGGCTCGAAGGCTTCGAACAGTTCATGCCTTCCGAGCTGAGCGGCGGAATGAAGAAGAGGGCGGGCCTCGCCAGGGCGATGGCCCTTGATCCGGAAATCCTCTTTTTCGATGAACCGTCCGCGGGCCTTGATCCGATCTCATCCGCGGATCTCGACAATCTGATACTGGAACTGAGGAACACGCTCGGATGCACGATGGTGATCGTGACACACGAGCTGGACAGCATATATTCCGTGGCTGACAGGGGCATCATCCTTGACAAGGAGAAGAAGGGGATCATCGAGGAGGGGGATCCGAGGAAGCTGCGTGAAAACAGCAGCAACGGATGGGTAAGGCAATTTTTAAACCGTTCAAACATGAGGGGATGAAATATGAGCAATATTGGAAATAAATACAAGGTGGGGGTTCTTGCCGTGGTGGCGTTCGCTCTCCTTGTAATCGGGCTGGTGGCGCTGGGATCATTCAAGTATTTCAAGAAGACATATGCATTCATGACCATTGTATCGGCTTCGGTCCAGGGGCTTGAGAAAGGTGCGAAGGTCAAGATCAAAGGCGTGACGGTCGGCAGCGTCGATAAGATCCAGCTTGGGCCTGAGATGAAGGAGATACTGATCTACATGAACTTTGATCCGGACGCCTTCTGCAAGGCGACAAAGAAGAAGAATGAGCTGAAGCTCATGTCGGAAAAACAGGCGATGGAGAGTTTCAGCGACAGTATCGATGATCATGTGAGCAAGGGCCTGAGGTGCCAGCTCCAGTACGGTGATATAACCGGGACATTGTTTGTTGATATCACGATCCTCGATCCCAAGGAGAATCCGATAGGTGATTACGATCTTCCGGATGATCATCCCCCGTATATCCCGTCAATTCCGACGGTCAGCATAGAAAGCATCATAACCGAGGTGCACAAGGCCACCCAGAACGTAGCGAAGATGGATCTTCAGAAGATCTCCGACCAGCTCAACCAGTTCCTTGAGAAGGCGAACAAGATCATCGACGAGAAGCAGATCAAGGAAATTGTAGGTCAGATTGATTCGATCAGCACCAGCCTGAAGGATCTTTCCGCCAGGGTGAATGATGCAATGAGCAAGCAGCGCATCGATGATCTGGTGCAGAACCTGCAGAAATCGTTCGACAATTTCAACAAGACCCTTGATACGATCAGCAAACTCGCCGACGAGACCAGCAAGGAGATCAAGGATGCGAAGATTTCCGAGCTCTCTGGAAAAGCGAAGACATTGGTCGATAATTCAGATCAGACGGTGAGGAACATCGACGCCCTCCGCGCCGAGTTCAAGAAGAACATGCTTGACTTCAATGAAACCCTGCAGTCCGCGAAACAGCTTCTTGACTATCTCGAGCGCAATCCCAGCGCCCTCATCACCGGCAAGCAGGAAAGGCCGGTCGTCGATCCGGAATGAGGAAGCCAGGTTTTCCAGCTGGTTTTACTTCAGATACCCTATGATGAAGATGCGTTCTGCTTGATTTATGCTCCCAGGCTGGCTACATTTCCACAAACAAAAGATCAAAACTCCTATCAGTAAGAATAATTTTGCAGATACAAAATCACCACTCTGACTGCAACCGGCCATTGGCGGACGCGTCGATCATCGCCTGTCCCCACTGCGATCTGCTGCAGCGTATTCCTGAGGTTGAGCCGGGCGCGGCCGTGCGCTGTCCGCGCTGCGACAAGGAACTGTGGCGCCACCGCAGGGATTCGTTCAACCGCACCTTTGCGCTGACGGTTGCGGCGATAATACTGTACATCGTTGCGAACACCGTCCCCATGCTCGGGCTCAACGCCGTCGGACGCGAGGCCTTTACCACGGTAACCGGCGGCGCGGAGAAGCTCTGGATCAACGGACATCAGATTGTTGCAGTACTTGTCCTATTCACCGCAGTGATCTCCCCGGCCCTTCAGATCGGCTTCCTGTTTCTGATCCTGATTGGCTGTGCCCGCAGACGTCCGCCTGCCTGGGTCGGCCTGCTGCTGAGGCACATCAACTTCACCAGGACATGGAGCATGATAGAGGTCATGCTTCTCGGAGTACTGGTGTCGTTGACGAAGATTGCGGAATACGCAACGGTCATTCCGGGATTTGCCCTGTTCTGCCTGTTCGCGCTGGTTTTCCTGCTCGCCGCGATGCAGTCGTGCTTTGATCCGCATGAGGTATGGAGCAGGGTCGAATGGGCGGAGGAGGAAGCGAGGAATATCCAATGACCAACAAGGAATGTCCAATGACGAAGTATAGGAAGAAATCAACAGGAGTTGAATTCGTTGGATATTGGAAATTCCTTGTTGGTCATTGGATATTCATAATTATCCTCTATGGTGGTACATGAGCACATCCACCCCTACCGCAATGAAGGAAGGGCTGCAGTGCTGCGAAGCATGCGGCCTGCTTTCACATCCGGCATCCGGCGCGGAAGAAGGGCGCTGTCCGCGCTGCGACGAGGAACTTGTCTTCCGCAAGAAGGACAGCCTCCAGCGCACCATAGCCTATCTGGTTGCGGCGTCGATCTGCTATATTCCCGCCAACTTCCTGCCGGTGATGACGACCATCACCAGCGCCGGCAGGGAATCAGACACCATCATGCAGGGCGTTGTCCTGCTGTGGTCGCCGACGGGATGGCCGCTTTCGCTCATCGTTTTGTTCGCCAGCATCATGATTCCGAGCGCGAAGATCGCGGGTCTCCTCTACCTGGTCATTTCAGTGAAGCGCGGCTCGATCAGGAACAACATCCAGAAAAACAGGCTATACCGGATGATCGATATCATTGGACGATGGTCCATGGTGGATGTGTTCGTGGACACCTTCACGGTGGCGTTGATCCAGCTGCAGCCGCTCATGTCCGTGGAGCCGGGACCGGGACTGCTTTTCTTTGCGGCTGTAGTGGTGTTTACAATGATGGCGGTCGATTCTTTCGATCCGCGGCTCATATGGGATTCTGCAAGTTCAACAGAAACTGAAAAAGAGGTTCAACATGCCTGACAAGGACAAATCATTTCCAAAAGTTCCCAGTTCCAAGGTAGTCGTCAAGAAGCGTATGCGGATACCCCTGGTCTGGATCATTCCCTTCGTGGCCGCCATCGCAGGTGTCTGGGTTGCCGTGACGCACATCTTGAGCAAGGGGCCGGAGATCACAATTGTGTTCCTCTCCGCCGACGGCCTCGAAGCCAACAAGACCAAGATCAACTACAATGGGCTGAACATGGGAGTTCTCAAGACTATCAGTCTCTCAGAAGATCGTAAGAGCATAATCGCCACCGCGCAGATGAGCCCCGACGCGGCTGAGATTCTCGTCAAGGATACCAAGTTCTGGATCGTGCGTCCGCGCATCTCCGGCCTGAACGTCTCGGGACTCAGCACGTTGATTTCTGGAAACTACATCGGCATGCAGCTTGGCCGGTCCGAGGAAAAGGAGTTCAGTTTCGTCGCGCTTGAAACACCGCCATTGACTGGCGATGTTCCCGGACGCGTTTTCACGCTGAAGACTCCGGCTCTGGGTTCGCTGGATGTCGGTGTGCCGGTATTTTTCCGGCAATTGCAGGCCGGACAGGTTTTATCATATGAACTGGACAAGGGAGGCGAGTTCCTGAACGTGAAGATATTCGTGCAGTCCCCCTATGATGGATACGTCAATGCGGACACCAGGTTCTGGCAGGCCAGCGGGATTGATGTTTCACTCACCGCAAGCGGCATCCATGTAAAAACCGAATCAATGATGTCCATACTGGCCGGGGGCGTGGCGTTCGAAACGCCCGACAACGATCCGATACTGCCGCCCTCCGCAGCCGAAACCACGTTCGAACTGTTCGGCGACCGCACCGAAGCCTTCAAACCGCCCGTCTGCGAACCCTACGACTATCTGCTTGTCTTCAAGCAGTCAGTCCGCGGCTTGAACGTGGGTGCGCCGGTGCAGTTCTACGGCATAACCATCGGCGAAGTCACCAGTATCAGCACTGAATTGGATGTGAAGACGCTTGAAGGCTCAGTGCATGTTACCATATGCCTGGATCCGAAGCGATACGGAGTCAAGTTCATGGACGTGGCGGAAGGCAAGGATGCCAAGGACTTCCACAGGAAAATTATTGAAACCCTGGTTTCCCGCGGCATGCGGGCGGAGCTGGATATGGCAAACCTGCTTACCGGATCGTTGCTGGTGTCCCTTGGTTTCTATCCTGATGCACCGGCGGTGGTATTGGACTGGTCGCAGGATCCCCTGCAGCTGCCTACCGTGCTTGACAAGCTTGCTTCGCTTGAAGACAGCGTTGAAATCCTGGTCAAGAATATGAACCAGACGGTTGTGGGTGCGCGCAGTACGATAAGCAATGCCGACAAGCTGCTTGACAGCGCCAACCAGCTCATAGAACCGAACTCGGTAATGAGCTCCGAACTGAACAACATGCTCAAGCAGGGCAGTGGTGCGGCACGGGCGCTGCGCGTGCTTGCCGATTATCTCGAACGTCATCCCGAAGCACTTATACGTGGTAAAACAGGAGAATAAAGATAATGAAAAAACACATTAGTCGAAACAATTCTAAAACTGGTAAATTCAAGGTAGGGATGGCTCGAGTTTATCCCGATCCTGAAATGCATCGGGAAGCCGTCCGTTCTGAAGCGGCGCTTTCGGAGAAAACGCCCTACCTTCGGCAATTATACAATTGCCTCAACTGTCTCGTCGCAGTCGCGTTCGTCGCCGTGTTCATGGCCGGTTGCGCCTCAGCCTCGTCGAAGTTCTACACCCTCAGCTCCACGGCGAAAGGAGACGGCAAGTCCGTAGCGGACTGCTCCGTAGCCGTCGGCCCGGTTTCCATTCCGGCGGAGGTCGACCGTCCGCAGTTCACCGTTCTTATCGCGCCGAACCGTGTGGGCATTGATGAATTCAACCGCTGGGCGGAGCCGCTGGACAGCAATATCGCGCGTGTCGTTGCCGGCGATCTTGCAATACTGCTTGGAACTACTCAAGTGGTCGCGGTGCCGCTGGCGAATTTTGATCCAAATTATCGCGTGACGATCGACATCCAGAAGTTCGAGTCAGCGCCAGGCAAATCGGTTCAGATTGAAGCAGTATGGGTGATCCGCAAGGGGGCTGCTGGACTGCCTGTTTCAGGTCGCACGTCCGTGACAGAGCAAGTGACTGAAGAAGGCTTCGACGTACTTGCCGCCGCACACAGCCGCGCATTGGCGAAGGTGAGCAGCGATATCGCCGCCGCAATCCGGGCGGAAGCCGATAGGAAGCCGTAGATACTCTCGTGCGGAAGTCCTTCCGCACGAGAGTATCTGTCAAAGATTACGTCTCACGAGGATTGCGCCTGTATTGAAAGTCAGATCTCAAGTGCTTAGCTGGCAATGTGTTATAATGCGCGCTGAACATGTTGTGCCATATTGAAAAGCGTCGGCTATGCGTTTGTTTGTCGGCGATCTGTGATAAACAACCGGGCAGACATTCCCGGACAGGCCAAAGCTTCCGACGTTAAAGAGGGCTGTTGCGAATCTCGCAGGGGAACCAGACTATTAAGATTTCGAAATTTCAAACATTTAAATTTCCTGTTGATGAAGGTAAAATAAACAGATTTGGGCGAGGCGACAGTCTTGACTTTATCCGCTTACAAGATTAATTTTTATTTTTGCAGGGCTTTGTATTCTTTTTCAGTTGCTGGTATCCTTTCCCATGAATACCTCCGGGAGAAGGTTTTTGATAACTTTAAAGGCAATGTTGAAAACATGAGCAAATGCATCATTGAAAAAAAAGTGCTTCCCGCGGACATCGAGGAAATGAGCAACCTTTCCGACCTTGCCTTGAAGAAGCTCGATATCCCGGAGACGGCGCGGCAGGAACTCATGATGGCGCTGGACGAGGCCATAACCAATATCGTACTCCATGGATACTCCGGGAAAAAGGGAAACGTAAAAATCATAATTGACAGGGTAAATGACTGTGTGACCGTGGAACTGATAGACAGCGGAGTGAAATTTGATCCTACAAGGTATCCAGAACTCGACGTTAATGTCCCAATTGAGGAAAGAAAGGCCGGAGGGATGGGCGTCGAGCTCGTGAGGAAGTTCACTGATGAGACCAGATACTACCACAGGGACGGAGCCAATCATTTTATTCTGATAAAAAAGACAGGAGGGGAAAATGCCTGAGAGAATTCAGATAATCGAGGAGAACAGGAACGGCATCTATATAATGAGGATTGGGAATGCGGTCCTGCTTGATCCCAAGATGGCGGATGAGATGACCAGTATCCTCACACAGTCTTTTGATTCAGGAGCCCTGAAAGTCATCGTTAACATCTCCAATGTGACAAGGATGTCCAGCCTCTTCTTCCGTTCCTTCATCATTGCCGGCAAGAAGGCGAAGGAGAAAAAGGCGGTCATGGCATTCTGCAATGTCTCTCCGACGATAAGGGCCGGTTTCGACATGATGGGGCTCGGGTCTTATTTCAAGATCTATCCGGAAGAGTCGCACGCACTTGAAAATATCTAGAGCTTTCCTATAGGAGTCCTAATATGCCGAGTGGAATCGAATGGACTGAAAATCTCTGCACCGGCATAGCTGTCATTGACCGGCAGCACAAGACCTTCTTCAAGCTCACCAACGATCTTCTTGAAGGTTCTGAAAACGACAAGAAGCTTATTCTGAAGGCGTTCGATTTCCTGAAAAACTATATCCTCGAGCATTTCGGGCTTGAAGAGAAACTTATGGGAAAATATAGCTATGCAGACATGAAGCAGCATAAGGCTTTCCATGACAATTTCATTGCTGAACTGGACAAGCTTGAACCCCGGCTCCAGGAGGAATCCCTCGAACCTGTCTTCCTGAGGCTGAATTATCTGGTTGTCAACTGGTTCGTCAATCACATAAGGACCAAGGACAGGAAGCTGGCTTCATTCCTTGAAGCGGAGGCGTTGAAGGACAAGTCGGTCGATGCAGTTCTCAGGAGGTTGCACGAAAATTCAAATTAAATGGCACGCCTGCACTCATGGCCGAATTCATTTCCCTGAAGCGGCATATGCTGTCATTTGTCCTTGTAGCCAAGTATCAGTTTTGCAATATTATATACAGCTTCCGGGTTGTTTTCCTTCTGCAGTGCCGATACGTGGCGGCTGTATGTCTCCGGCTGCATGATATTACGCACGGCAGGCACTATCATCTTAAAGTCCGTCACCACAACACCGAGCTGCATTTTAATTACATGGTCGACATTTCCTTTTTCCTGTCCAGGCAAGAAGCTTGTAAGGATTATCGGCAGGCTTTTCGAGACGGCTTCCCTGATTGTTCCTGGCCCCGCCTTGGTAATGATAAGATCAGAAGCGCCCATGATGTCTGATATCTTGTCGGTAAACCCATAAACTTTCATAGGGAAGCTGAATCTGGAGATGTTATCCTCAAGTCTCTTTTTGAGAGACTTGTTTCTTCCGGTCACCACTATGAGCTGTATGTCCAGGTCGCCTTTGTTTAGCGCGGCAATGTATTCATAGATATTACCCCCTCCTTCACCCCCGCCCATGAACAGTAAGGTGAACCTGTCAGTGGCAATTCCCATGGGTCGGCGCAACTCTTTCTTGGAAGCTGAATCCTTGAAGAATTTAGGTTCTATGGGAAATCCCAGCACCTCGATATTGTCAACGGAATATCCATACTTTCCGCAAAGTGCCTTCGCATCTTCAGTGGCGAGAACGATCTTGTCTACCAGGGGGGATATCCAGACACGGTGAAATGTCACGGGATCGGTCACGACGGTTATGATCGGGACGTTGTGATTGATCTTCCTCATTGCCATCACGGCGATATGGTTCGTCATGGGATGCACCGACACAATTATGTCCGGTTTCTTTTCCCTTATGAGCGCCTGAAGTTTTTTCCCTACAAAGGGGGCGGAGACTTTGGCCATGATTGCGATGGACAAGTTGCTGTTGGTAGCATGATACAAGCCACCCCACAGGAGAGGGAAATGCCTTGTAATTGGAGCATACATGTTTGCCAGAAGGCTTATCAATTTGTTCGAGGAGGCGAAAACATCAGATAGCTCCTGCTTAGGCGCATCATCGCCCATCAACTCTTTTATGGTTTCAACCAAGGCGTTGGCCGCACTCCGATGGCCGCCACCGGTTTCAGAAAATAGATAAAGGATCTTCTTGTTTCGCATGATATCTTAGGATTGGAGTTATTTTTAGGTCAAAATGTTTAGGATAGGCCGACCCATCGTAATTACAAGACTCAATCACGAATATAAGGCTCAGGAAATCGGATACGCGCGGGATCAGGCAATATCCTTTTTTCCGTCTTCCATGGATCTTGTCCGAATGCCATCCCGACATGTAAGGTAAAAGTCGAATTCCTTCAATAATTGATTTGATTTTCCTGTCTCACTAACTATCGTTGCAACGTATGAAAATCAAAACCCCTATCACTATCAGTAATGCCATCCTGCTGTTCGTCATTCTGGCTGTTGCCGGATGCGGCAGCACTTCTGGAAGTAAGATTGCGGCGACTGAGCCTGCCGCCGGTGGCAACGGAATAGGAGTCGCCGCGGCAGCCGCTCCTGCTGGCGGAGAGAATGATAGCCTGTCCGGTACAGAACCAGGATTCCCTGATTTGACAGAGGAATACGGAGGCAGCGATCCCATGGAAGGGTTTAACCGTTCTATGTTTGCGCTGAACGAGTTCGGATTGAGATACATGGTGCAGCCGGTAGTTGTCTTCTGGGCATCTCTGATTCCGCGACATGGCATACAAGGTTTCAGACGCCTCGCCGACAATATCGCATTCCCCAGACGTACGTTCAGTTCGATCTGCCAGGCGAAATTCAAATATGCCGGGATTGACACATCCCGTTTCCTTATCAATGTGACCCTTGGTATCGCCGGTTTCTATGATCCTGCGCTTGACTGGTTCGACATGGAAGTGCAGGATGAGGATTTTGGCCAGGCTTTTGCAGTCTGGGGTATCGGGTCCGGATGCGTGCTCCATCTGCCGGTTCTGGGTCCGTCCAATATCCGCGACGGGGTCGGCAAGATTTTCGATTATGCGTTTGACCCTAAGACATATATTCCCTTTCCCGGGGTGTTCGGCTTCACGATGCTTAATGATAGCGCACACCGCTACCGCGACATTGACACTTTCTTCCGGGCAAACTATGATCCATACGAGCTTCTCAAGAGATTCTATGCTGCGGAACGCCATCTTAAGATCAACGATTATGACCGGAAGGAGAGGATAGAGGAATATCAGAAGAAATTCCTTTCAGATGAGAAGGAAATTGTATTGCCCGAACCGGATCCCCTGATTAACGAGATCGTCGTCAAAGGCTTCAAGTCGCAGGGGGCATACATCGACACGCTGAGGGTCGGAATGGTGGATATCCAGAACGACAATAGGAGCATGTGGGTTGATTTATCCCTCTGGAACACCGATTTTTTCAACCAGGGCTCCATCTGTTCCGTTGAAGTGATCAAGGGCAAGCCCGATATGCCCTACAAGGTATGGTATCAGAAGCAGGATGACGCACCTCTGGCCGTTGTGATCCCCGGTTTCGGCACGCATTTCACAAGTACTCATGCTTCCAGAATTTCCGAAATCCTTTTCAACCAGGGGTACACGGTAGCCTTATTGAACAGTGCGTTCAACTGGGAGTTCATGAGCACTGCAGGATCTGCTCCCGTGCCTGGCTATGTTCCTTTGGATGCCGAGGACGTAAGGGTGGCCACTGCTGCAGTAATCAGTCATCTGGAGGGCAAGGGGCTCCACTTCCAGAAGAAAATCCTGGTCGGCTATTCGCTTGGGGGAACTCATGCGCTGTTCATCGGGGCAAAGGAGAAGGCGGATCCAAAGCTGAAATTTGACCGTTTCGTGGCAATCAATCCTCTTGTCGATACGGGGAAATCGGTTTCGGCTGTCGATGAAACATCACTCGCATGGAAAAAATGGCCGCGCGAGCAGATTTTCGACCGCGGGGTTTTTGCAGCAGGGAAAATCCTTTCCATGACCACGGGACAATATAAGCCTTATGGAGAGCTGGAGCTGGAAAAGGAGAAGGACGGAATAGATCCAGTCGTCAGAGGAAGCGTACCCCCGCCTGCACCTGCAGCAGATGAAAAAGAGCAGGCGGCCATCGGCGTGAAGCAGGCAAAGTGCGATCCTCTTCCGTTTACCGACCTTGAAGCACAGGTGCTGATTTCCTTCAATTATAAGATTACTTTGGAGGAAATGATTGTCAGCATTGTCAGGAACAACGAGGCGCTGAACCGTTTCAAGAACAAGTGTTCCTGGGGAAACAGGACTGAATTCTATCGAGAGGTGAGCCAGTTGTCCTTTGACGACTACAATAAGATTTTACTGGTCAAATACCATTCGGATATTGAAAAACGCGCAGTCTCTGAAGAAGAGATCGATCAGAAGTCCAGGCTCAAGTCTATTGAGGATTTCCTGCGGGACGGGCAGAATGTTTTTGTCATTCATTCGGCAAACGATTTTCTGGATAATCCCGCAGGCCGCCAATGGCTCAAGAAGACAATGGGCGACAGATGCGTCTTCTATAATGGGGGAGGGCATCTCGGAGAGCTTTATTTCGCCGGATCCCAGGATAAGCTGGCTTCATTGGCTGGCGAGTTGAAAAATCAGGCGGACACGCCTGTTGCCGGGCAGAAGATAGTCGTCGGCAAGTCCGAAGAAACGAAGTAGCGAACGCAACAGTCAATGTTAAAAGTTTCCGCCTTGGCGGATTGGATGTTTCTCGGTCAGTTTCTCTTCTGCGTCTCAATCCTTAGGAAGTGGCAGCTCCACGGCTTGAGATCGACGTAGAGCCCGTTGTCAATCATATCGCTGCCGGGACGATCATACTTTTCGCCATTAAGCAAATCTGTCAGACGCAGATTCTTTCCGCAGATCTCGTCCCATTGCAGCCTTACCATGCCCTGGGCGTTTGAACCGCTGAAATTGACGATGATCAAATAACGCTCATTGTCCTTCCGCCAGGTCCAGGCAAGAATATTCCGGCAGCTGCCGTTGTCAGTCCATCCGCGGATTTCGCAGGTCTGCCAGCAGCCGTTGCGGAACACATCCTTGTCGATCGCGGACAGGAGGGTCTGGTAGAATTTGAGGAGCACAGGATCTTCCTGTTCCTTCGGACGTCTTTCGAGGAAGACCGGGACGCGTACTTTACGACCCTCGAACTGCCCTTCGTAAAAAAGTCTGGCTCCTGGCAGCGTCGAGAAGATCACGGCGGCCATTCTTGCCTTCTCGCAGGAGAATGAACTTGCGGCACGCGGCTCGTCATGGTTCTCGATGAAACGTATCAGCCTGTCCTGATATGGCATGTCGGCGAGAAGATGCTGTCTGACGTCCTCGGCGCTGTTGTGTTCCATGCGGTCATAGAGTTTCTTGTCATAGCAGAAATCGAAGCCCTGCTGCTGGAGATCCCATTCGAGATCCCAGTAAGCCTCGGCGATGAACAGGAATCCGGGATATCTGCTCTTGATGGCGGGGATGAGTGCCGACCAGTAGTCTTCAAAGGGTTTTTCCCCGGCACGTGATGACCAGGTGCGCTCAAATATATTGTTCATCATGAGCATCGCCATGTCGCAGCGGATCCCGTCGCATTGCTCCGCAATTTCGGAAACAGTGTTCAGGACAGCCTTTCTTAAATCCAAGTTGAAGGCGTTAAGCTGGAGGACGTCCGGCCATGCAGGAAAATACGGATCGCGGCCCAGTGCGATGACATTGTTCCCAATTTTGACGAAGGACGAAGGATCATTCCTAAGATTTTCCTCGGAGCCGCGTATGAAATATTCAGGATGGGACGAGGCCCAGGGATGATCGGGGGCGACATGGTTGGGGACGAAGTCGAGTATGAGCCTGAGTCCGCGTTTTGCGAGCATGTCCCTGGCATGGGCCAGCCCTTCGGGACCGCCTATCTTCCTGTCGACAACATAGTTCCTGACGCAGTAAGCAGAACCGACAAGGTCCTTGTCCTGATAATCTGGTAGGACGTTCCGGAATTCTGACATCAGGCCATTGTTCCCCGAAGCTATCTTGATTCCTGCAGGGCTTCTGTCCCAGACGCCCATGAACCAGACGGCATCGAACCCAAGAGATGCGATGTAATCCCATTCCTTGACCGGGACATTTCCCAGTGTCATCTGGGTTTTGTATTTCCCACTGAGCTCATTGAGCCATACGAACGTGTTTATCTCGTATACGACAGGATATTTCGGCCAGGATTTCATGAAAGTACCTTTCTGAGGCAATTACCTATTTTGATGGGATTTCTTAAGTTGGAGTTCACGGCTTTAGCGTGCTCTTAAATTCATCTCAATCTCATCCTGTTTCCTTTATATCAAATTCAGAAGAGAAGACACGCTGAAGCCGTGAACTCCAACAGGAAGATTTCCGCACCAAACAGGGATGTTAGCATTTCTTCCTTAGCCTGTCGATGTTCTCCTGTTTCTTCGCATCGCGCATCTTTTTTGCCGACTGCGTGAAATAACTATGCATCTCAAGGAAATCAAGCTGGAAGGCCAGCCATTCCTCATCCGTGAATTCCCTGCCATGAAGCTTCATCTCCCTGCGGAGGGTCTCCGCAATTCCTTCAAAGTCATCCCTGCCGAGATAGTCCAGATCTGCGTCGCAGAGTATCTTCTCAAGCAGGTTTTTCGGGCCTTGCGGGATGGATGTCGCCATGATCATGCCGCATATTTTCTCGATATCTCCACTGGCGTATCCGAATTCCGGCAGGGACTGCCTGGCGATCTCGCAGGCAACCTTCTCATTGCATTTGTATTGGTAGATAAACCCGGAGTCATGGAACAGGGCCGCAGTCTTCAGGAGCTCTAGGTCCTTTCCACAGATGTCTTCAGCGGACGCGATCCTTTCCGCAGCCGCCAAAACGTCAAGGGAATGCTCCAGCTTATGGTAAAGCAGATCCCGGGGGAGCTCCTTCTCCATGCGGTCGAGTATGTATTGTCTTGCTTTGGAATAATCCATTGGGCTGCTTGAGGACAACGCCTTTCCTATTCCTTCTCTCTGGCGAAATGCCTGAGCCATGAGATGAGGTTCTTCTCGCCTATGCCGGAATATTTCTTGCTGTCCGTGCAGTTTTCCTTGGCGATCGCCACGAGCGGCTGGTATCCCGCCTTGTCGCCGTGTACGCTCTTCTTCATGAACAGCACTCCTTTTTCACCGCTGGTCGATGAAAGGACAATTATTGGAATGCCATATGGTTTTCCTTCTCCCTCGTATTCCTTCCTCATCCTGTCTATGAAAGTCCATCCGTCCATCACAGGCATGTTCAGGTCGACCACCATGAAGAGAGGATCCTTGGCGTATTTCTTGCGCCCCTTTTCCAGGGCATGGAGAGCCTGCTGCCCGTCGCTCGCCTCGAGGATCTGGATGCTCGGATCGAAGGACTTTATGTCTCTTGCGACCTTCTTCCTTATCCCGACCTCGTCGTCGATAAGAATCACATAATTGCTCTCCGGATCCATCTTCTTCCTGATGACCTCGAGGAAATCCGAATAGTTCGTCCCTTCGACTCCTCCGATATCAAAGCGTTCCTGTGCCATGATCTGTCCTCCATTGAATTGTTATATAATTCTTTAATCATAATTTAGGTAATTGCGAAGGTAGGGCGCCTCTCTCCGAGAGCGCCGCCTAAAGATACGGACGGTTCGGAGAACCGTCCCTACCTTAAATTCATCAAACTTGCAATAATCTCCTTACAATGTCATCCTGAACTCAGTGCCGCCGGATCCCGTATGGCAGGATATGCTACCTGCGTGCAGGTCTATGATCTTCTTCGTGATAGTCAGGCCGAGTCCGGTACCTCCTTCCTTTTTCGTCTTGAACGGGATGAAAAGGTTGTCGGCTATCTCTGGCGGCATTCCTGGGCCGTTGTCACCGATCGTTATTTCCATGCGGCCATCCTCCTTCAGCGATGAGGAGATCCTTATCTTTGGGTTTTCGACCTCGCGCTCACGGAGGACTTCCGCCGCGTTCTTGCAGAGGTTGAAGAATGCCATCTTGAGCTTCTCCTCGTCAAGCTCCTTCGGACCGATGCCTTTGTCCAGGTTCGTTTCAACTGCGAGATTCGCAATTCCAAACTCGCCAGCGAGCGCCTTCAAGGACGCCGCCGTCTCCTTCAGTACTGCGTTGATGTCCGCCGTTTTGAAGTTGGGAGTGTAGAGCTTTGTGAGCTGGAGATATGATTTCGCCATCTCGGCACCCTCGCGGATCGCGTTTTCGGAAAGCGTGAAGTCCTCCTTTATGCCCTCGTCTTCGGCAAGATCAGGAGACTTGTCGGTGATGTCCTCCTTGAGGCAGCCGATCCAGGAGCCGGCGGATATCATCTTGTTCTTGAGCTCATGGATCACCTGGTATGAGGTCTGTCTCAGCCTCATGACCTCGATCCCGAATGCGATAAGGGGCAGGATGATGAAGATGTTGCTGATCCTCTCGTTGTTCATTCCGCTCTTCTTGAAGTCGCCGAGTTTGAATTCCCTGGGACCCTTCTCTACGCCTAGATCCGGGAAGACGTCCCTGTCGAAAAGTATCTGCAATGTCCCGGCGTTCTTAGTTTCCCCGCCGGAGGATTTGGCGCTGTGGATCGAGGGTATGGGTATGCTCAGCAGATAGTTCGTCGCCTTTTTCAGCTGCTTGTCAATCCCGTCGAAATGCCTTTTGTCCGAAGGTGCATGCGTGTAGATGACAAGGTTCTTCGTCATGGCGGATCCTGCGATGCTGTCGAAGGGCACCCTGACACCGATCAGTTCCGGCACCTCGGAAAAGAGGAACTGGAGGTATGGTCCTTCCTCGCCGAGGATCGATCCGGACGAGCCCTGCGATATCTCGATGCAGATCTCAAGGGAGGTTTTCAGCATGTCCTCGGGCGTGCTGCTGAGGCTTATCTGGACGATCTTCTGAAGATATTTTTCCATTTCCATCCGGACTTGTCCTCCTGGTTGCAAGGTGTTCCTGCATTTTTCGCCAGGTAACATATTATGTCCTTAATGCCAAAACAACATAATATTCGAGGGATCCTATGATATTTTAGGATTATCCTTTTATTCTCAAACGCTTTGAAACCATGATGCTTCGATATTATTCTATATCCATAAAATCTTCTCTAAAGACAGGTTCGGGCCATTGGCATGGGTATAAGGAAGTCCATTTTTGAGTTTCTGCAGAAGAGGACCTTCAAGGTCGACATAGTGTTCGTATTCACCTCGCTGATCGTCGCAACGGTCCTGCTGCTGTCCTGCTTCTCCTATTTTGAAAACAGGAAGTCCACCCTGGAACTGATAGATGGGAACTTCGAGGAGGAGGCGAAGGCCGTGATCAGCAAGACAGACAACTACCTGCGGTCCGCCCAGCTTGCCGCCGAAATCGCCACCCAGCTCTTCGATGGAGGCGAACCGCAGCTGGGACTGGACACAGAGGAGGCCAGATATTTCCTCAAGATCGTATTGACGTATTCGCAGGTCGGCTTGTTCTATTACGGGGACGAGCAGGGGAACTTCCTCCAGGCGGCACTGCTCGGAGATGAGATTTATACAAAGCATATCCGCCAGATCGACGGAAAGGCCGTCACTGATTTCCGCTATCTAGACAGGAATCTCAATATGCTCCGCGAGGAAAAGAATCCGGACACCAAGTATGATCCCCGGGCAAGGCCCTGGTATAAAGGGGCGAAGGCTGGAGGAAAAACCTTCTGGACCGAGCCGTACATCTTCTTCGAGAACGGGGAACCGGGGATAACGGTGGCATGTCCAATCTACAACAAGGACAAGTCGCTCAGGGGAGTCGTGGCAGCCGACATCATCCTTGGAGGGCTTTCGAAATTCCTGCAGAGTGTAAACGTGAGCAAAAACGGGCTGGTTTTCATAATGGACGAGAAGGAACAGCTGATCGCCTATCCCGATCCCAGGCGCATAGTAAGGGTTGAAAACGGAGAAGCCCGCAGCCTGAAGCCCAGCGAGCTCAAGATCCCGTTCATAACGGAGGCCGTGAGGAATTATGAGGACAAAGGGGAGAAGATGTTCTCATATGAGGCGTCCGGAAATAGATATCTCGCCTGCTTCGCCAAATTCCCCCCTGAATTCGGGAAGAAATGGATGTTCTCGATCATCGCTCCGGAAGATGATTTTTTAGGGCCTATGAAAAGCACGTTCCGCAAGACGCTTCTCCTTTCCCTCTTCATACTCATCATCTCAGTCCTTGCGGGCATCCTCATGGCGAGACAGATATCGAGGCCAATCGAGCGCCTTGCCGCAGAGGTGCTCGAAGTGAAGAATTTCAACTTGGACTCGCATTTGGAGATAAAATCCCACATCCACGAGATCCAGACGATGGATGATGCTGTAAAAGCCATGAAGAACAGCCTGAAGGCCTTCAAGATCTACGTTCCCTCAACGCTTGTAAAACAGCTCATCGAATCCGGTGAAAGCGTGACTGTCGGAGGCAAGGAGCGCGAACTGACGCTTTTCTTCACGGACATCGTCGACTTCACTCCGATTTCGGAAAGCATATCGCCCAAGGATCTGATGCTCCAGCTCTCGGAATATTTTGATGTGGTGACAAGGATCATCGAGGACGAAAAGGGCACTGTCGACAAGTTCATCGGAGATGCGGTCATGTCTTTCTGGGGTGCGCCGCTAGCCAATGAGGAACATGCGATAATGGCCTGCCGGGCGGCCTTGAGATGCCAGAAGGAGATTGAAGCCCTCAACAGGGAATGGGAAAAGGCGGGCAAGAAACCGTTCCATACCAGGATAGGCCTTCACACAGGATATAATGTGGTCGGTAACATGGGGTCGACGCAGCGCATGAACTATACCGCCCTGGGTGAAGGCGTGAATCTGGCGAGCAGGCTCGAGGGCGTAAACAGGATCTACGGCACAAGCGTCATAATCAGCAAGTCGACCCACAGGTATGTCCAGAACCATTTCATATGCAGGATCCTGGACCAGATAGCCGTCAAAGGGTACAGCCAGAGCGTTGTGATATACGAGCTTCTTGCGGAGAACAATTCGCCGGAATCCGGGAAATTAAAAGGGCTCTCGGACAGTTTCCAGGAGGCCTACAATCTATATATGAAAAGGGAATGGAGGGCCGCCAGGGACATGTTCCAGTCCATACTCCGCGATTTCCCGGAGGACAAGGTTTCTGTTTTCTACACGGCAAGATGTGACAAGTATATCGCCAGCGAGCCGGACGAGTCCTGGAACGGAATCACCCGGCTGGATTCAAAGTAACAAGAATATCTAATTATAGACAGGATTACAGGATTTTCATGATTTTATTGAATTCAATTTATCCTGCCAATCCAGTTATCCTGTCAACTTTAATTTAGGAGGAAATACCATGTTCAAGGAAGAACGGACCGAATCAAAATTCGAATGGAGAATGCTCGGGGATATCCAGGCTGGAAGGCCGAATCTCGGCGCCACGATGGATGTTGCCGTCTACAGGCTGATGCAGTTCACCCTCAGGGATGTCCTCATCCAGAAATATGGCGTGAAGGAAGCGGACGAAATCTATTTCAAGGCCGGGGAATGCGCGGGGAAGGAATTTTTTAAGAATCTCATAACCGAAAAGACAGATTTCAATAAGTTTGTCCTGGAACTCAAGGATTTGCTGGAAAAACTGAAGATTGGCATAATGAGGATTGAAAAGGCTGATCTTGAAAATATGAAATTCACAATAGTCGTGGCCGAGGATCTTGACTGTTCGGGACTGCCTGTCTCCGGCGAGGAGATATGCACCTATGACGAAGGATTCTTGAGCGGACTGCTCTCATCATTTACCGGAGCTGAGTTTGAAGTGAAGGAAGTGGACTGCTGGTGTTCGGGCGACAGGGTCTGCCGTTTCACCGCCGAGAAGAAAGGATGATTTATCGCACAGAGGCACAAAGACACAAAGCTATATATTTCTTTAAAACCAGAAAATCCTTACTCAGTGGCTTGGTGCTCCCGACGCCTATGGGCCGGGATCTTCGACTTAGTGCGAGATATGTTTTTGCTTTACCGTTAAGATAAGACAGGAATAAATGAGCAACGATTCCATAAATAACGATTCCGTTCCCGGGTTCCAGCCGGGAGAGGATGTTGTCGCCAAAATTGCAGTTATCGACAAGATAACCGAGACCCTTTACAATGTGCTTAAAGGGAAAAAGCTGGAAGTCATTGAGATTCCAAAAGACCATCCGAAAAATGAGCTCAGGCAGCTGGTTGACTATGTGAATAATTTTGTAGAGGAATATAATTCATTTTCTGATTTCATGTATTCGATGGCCAGGGGGGATCTGGACTACAGTCCGCCCAGGAGCAAGATGGTCGTGGCGCAGTCCTTCAAGAGCCTCCAGTCAAGCCTCCGGCACCTTGCCTATGTCACCCAGAGGATATCCAGCGGTGATTTCGAGCACAAGGTCAGCTTCATGGGTGATTTCTCGGAGGCGTTCAACAAGATGACCCAGCAGCTGAAGGACGCCTTTGAAAAAATTGAAAGGCAGAACATCGAATTGAAGAATGCCAATGAGATCATAACCGTTGAAAAGGAAAAATCCGAGAAACTGCTTTTGAACATACTGCCGTTGAAGGTGGCTGTTGAGCTGAAGGAATTCGGGAAAAGCGAACCGCAGCTGTTTGAAAATGTGACTGTGTTTTTTTCGGACATGGTGGGGTTTACAAGTATCTCGGCGGATCTCGAACCGAAAATTTTGATATCCGAATTGAGCGATATTTTTACAAGCTTCGACGAGATCATGGAAAATAATTCCTGTGAAAGGATAAAGACGATCGGTGATGCCTATCTCGCAGTGTGCGGAATGCCCATGAAGGACAATGACCACGCATATAATTTGACGAGTGCTGCGTCCGAGATTGTCAAATATCTGCATAGGAGGAATGAGACCGCGGAATTGAAATGGCGGGTCAGGATCGGAATACATTCCGGAGCCCTGGTCGGGGGAATTGTCGGTGTGAAGAAATATATCTATGACATCTTCGGGGACACGATCAATACCGCTTCCCGGATGGAATCCTGCAGCGAACCGATGAAGATCAATGTCTCCGAGGCCACTTATAAATTGGTCAAGGACAGGTTCCGTTTCACCGACAGGGGTGAGATGGAAGTAAAGGGCAAGGGAAGGATGAAGATGTATTTCATGGATGAGCCGATTTCAGGGCTCTGAAATCAGCTGACTGATTGGTAAGATCAAAATATCTTCAGAAATAGGACTATGAGAACGTTTCCTTAAGGCTTCTTTTTTGGTTATAAAGCATTTATAACAAAACAGGCGTCTAAATCCGACAGGCTCCAGAGGAGGATTAGCGTGTGTAACCTGTTGAATAACTAGACACGCTAAAGCTGTGAACTCCAACAAGAACAAGACACGCTGAAACCGCGAATTATCGGAATTTAATCTATCACCTAAGGCCGCCGATGCATAACGTAATTTAAAGATTTCCCCAAGTTGAAAACACTGTTGTATGATATAAGTTTGGAAACACGACAGCATAAGGAAGTATAATGAAGGAACTGATACCGGTTGAACGCATAGAAAGCAAGATTCTGCTCATTCGTGGCCACAAGGTGATGCTCGCCCACGATTTGGCCGAACTGTACGGAGTTGAAACGAAGAGGCTTCTTGAACAAACCAGGAGGAATGCAAAAAGATTCCCCGAAGACTTCATGTTTCAGCTTACCAGGCAGGAGCTTGCAAACTTGAGGTCGCAAATTGCGACCTCAAGTTGGGGCGGTTCAAGATATCTCCCATACAGAGTGAGATTAATATAAAAGGTATGAAGCTATGTCCACCGCTGTCGAGCAAATACGTCTGGCCGAAGCCCGGGAGAAGAAGATCTCCTGGAAGAAATGGGGGCCTTACCTGAGCGAGAGGCAGTGGGGGACTGTACGCGAGGACTACAGCGACCACGGCAATTCCTGGGTCTATTTCACACATGACCAGGCCCGTTCGCGTGCATACCGCTGGGGCGAGGACGGGATTGCAGGAATTTCAGACGACAAGCAGAAGCTCTGTTTCTGCCTGGCCCTCTGGAACGGAAAAGATCCGATCATCAAGGAACGTCTCTTTGGTCTTGACAACACCGAGGGCAACCATGGCGAGGACGTGAAGGAATACTATTTCTATCTTGACAGCACGCCCACCCATTCCTACATGAAATATCTCTACAAGTATCCTCATAACGCCTATCCTTACGATCAGATTGTCAAGTGCGGCAGAGGCCGCAGCCGGAAAGAGTGGGAATACGAGCTTATGGAGACCGGGATTTTCAAGGAGGACAGGTATTTTGATGTCTTTGTCGAGTATGCGAAGGCATCTGCGGAGGACATACTTATAAGGATAACGGTCTGCAACCGGGGCTCGCAGAATACGTCCCTGCATCTCCTCCCCTCCCTCTGGTTCCGTAACACCTGGACATGGAGCGCGGGCTCTGAAAAACCGGTCATGAGGCAGATTGCTGAGAAGAATGGAACTGCTGTCATAGAAGCCGTTCATAAGGACATTGGCAGACGTTATCTGTACTGCAGGGGGCCGAAGGAACTGCTCTTTACAGAGAATGAGACGAACACCGCGCGTCTATTCGGAATGCCGAACAGGTCACCATATGTCAAGGATGGAATAAACAACTATATCATTGATGGAGCTGGCGGTGCGGTAAATCCGAAGAAGACCGGTACAAAGGCATGCGCGCATTTCAACCTTAAGGTGGAAGCTGGAAAAAGCAGGACCGTCTGCCTGAGGCTGAACGATATTGCGCCAGCAGGGACGAGGAAGGCGGACGGGGAAGGTGCATCTTCAATGTTCGGCAGTAATTTCGACGAGATCTTCAAGGCGAGAATCAATGACGCCGATGAATTCTACAGGAACCTTACGCCTTCCGCCCTGGGCGCCGACGAGGCGATGGTGATGCGCCAGGCATTCGCAGGAATGCTCTGGTCGAAGCAGTACTACTGCTTCGACGCCGTAAAATGGCTCAGGGAGCACGACATAGATCCGCTGTCACACAAGGGCAGGGCGTTGAGGAACAAGGAATGGTTCCACATGAATAATGATGACATCATCTCCATGCCTGACAAATGGGAATATCCCTGGTACGCCGCCTGGGATCTGGCCTTCCAGTCTGTAGTACTTGCGGAAGTTGACATCGATTTCGCCAAGGAGCAGATGGACATGATGTTGAAGGAGACCTACATGCATCCGAGCGGACAGCTGCCCGCCTACGAATGGAATTTCAGCGACGTCAATCCTCCGGTGCACGCCTGGGCGATCATGTTCCTCTACAATCTGGAGAAGCAGAAGACAGGCAAGGGGGATCTCGAATTCCTGAAAAGGAGCTTTTCAAAGATGCTCCTCAATTTCACATGGTGGGTCAACCGCAAGGACCGCTTCGGCAAGAATGTCTTTGAAGGCGGATTCCTGGGGCTTGACAACATCGGGGTCTTCGACCGCAGCGCGCCTCTGCCTACTGGAGGCTACATCGAACAGGCCGACGGAACGGCGTGGATGTCGCTTTTCTGCATAAACATGTTCGACATCGCGTCGGAACTGGCCGCCGAAGACAGATCTTATTGCGATATGATTCTGAAGTTTATGGAGCATTTCCTCTGGATAGCGACAGGCATCAACCACAAGGGCGGCGACGGCCTCTGGGACGAAGAGGATGGCTTCTATTACGATCTGCTCAGGCTTCCCAACGGGGAATCAAAGCGCCTGAAGGTGCGTTCAATGGTCGGCCTCCTTCCATTCTGTGCTGTTTCTGTAATCGGGAAATTCCAGAGGGAACGGGTGCCGGAAGTGTATCAGGCAATGATGAAGCGCCTGGAGGTCATGCCGGAAATTATGGACTACATACATCCGACCGGACCGGATCATCTTGGAAATTCTGAAAGGGGGATGCTGTCGCTCCTGAACAAGGACAAGCTGAAGCGAATCCTCTCCAAGCTGCTTGATGAGAATGAATTCTTCGGCCCCTACGGGATCCGCGCACTTTCCAAATACCATGAGAAGAATCCATATGTCCTGAATGTGGGAGGACAGGAGTTCCGTGTGGATTATCTGCCCGGCGAGTCGGACAGCGGAATGTTCGGAGGCAACTCCAACTGGCGCGGTCCGGTCTGGATGCCGGTAAATTGCCTGATAATCCGGGCGCTCCTGCAATATTACCTTTATTATGGGGATGACTTCAAGGTCGAATGCCCCACAGGATCGGGGAAATACATGACCCTGTTCGATGCGAGCAAGGAACTCTCGAGGAGACTGTCATCCATATTCCTGCGCAACAAGGACGGGAAGAGGCCTGTTTTCGGGGGCAACGAGGTTTTCCAGAATGATCCATACTGGCGCGACAACATCCTCTTCTATGAATATTTCCATGGCGACTGCGGCGCCGGGCTCGGAGCCAGCCACCAGACGGGCTGGACTGGATCGGTCGCAACTCTCATAAAGCTTTTTGGACATCTGGTCCCTGGCCAGGTACTAGATGGTGGAAAACGCACCGGATTCATCAACAAGAACGAAAAGACGGAAAAGAAATAAGGAGTTGATGTTGCTGCCCGAATAGCAGGCGTCTCCCTTCAGGCAAAATCCGGAAACTTTCTTTCCTCGCCCGTTTGACTTTCCCAAACAAATGATTTAAACTTCTGTATTAAACAAATGTTTGAAACATTCATGATGGGGGGAGGGCGGCGGAATGGACACAAAAAAGAAAATACTGAAGGCGGCTGCAGAGGAGTTCGCCATGAAGGGATATAATGGGACGACTGTCAGGGACATCTGCAGGCGCGCCAGGGTGAATGTCGCCTCCATCAACTACCATTTCAAGGGGAAGGAGTCCCTCTACAAGGAGATGTTCGAGTTCCTCTTCAAGGATTCAAGGGCACATGAAATACTGAACAAGCCCTGGAATGGCGATTTCGCCGGATGGAAAAGATCCCTCAGGGAATGGGTGGCCAACATCCTCGGCGAGATAACCAGCCAGAAACCCTTCGACAGGTGCAAGAGCATGATTTTCAGACGGGAATTATTAAATCCTTCAGATATATTTCCGGACATCTACGAGTCATTCATGAAACCGAGGCTCAACGAGCTGACCAGGCATTTCAGGAAGGTGCTTCCTGCGGGGATCGGAGACGAAGACGTATGCATCAGGGTGTTTTCGGTATCTTCCGACTGCCTTTTCTACATGCATGACCGCCCGATAGTAGACATGCGTTTTCCGGGAGGGAGATTCCCGGAGGAGAACATGCGGAAAATAATAGATTTCATTACCGAAAAGGCCTGTTATGGCCTAAAGATCAATCACAGCAAACCGAGCAAGCGAAAGAGAAGGAAGAAATGAAGACATGTTTTAAACGTATGCAGATAATCGGGCCGGTGATCCTGGTCTTGGTGCTGGCGTTATCTTACGGCTGCGGACCTCGCAAGTCTGCGCCTCCGCCGCCGATGCCTGAAGTATCAACGATAACCGTAAAAACTGAAAAGGTGGTGATATCCACCGAACTGCCAGGCCGCACAACGGCTTTCCTGGTCGCGGAAGTCCGGCCGCAGGTCGGAGGAATCGTCAAGGAACGTCTGTTCGAGGAAGGTGCCGAAGTAAAGGCCGGAGACCTTCTTTACCAGATAGATCCATCTCTTTATCAGGCGACTTATGACCGGGCCAAGGCCGAGCAGGCAAAGGCTGAAGCTAAAATAATACCTGCGAAGTCCAAGCATGAAAGACACAAGGTGCTTGTCGAATCGAATGCGATCAGCCAGCAGGAGTTCGACAATTCCAAATCTGATTTTCTAACGGCGGATGCCGACATACAGGTTTGCAAGTCGGCCGTGGAAACTGCGCGCATCAACCTTGAATATACCAAGGTCGTCGCCCCCATTTCAGGACGCATAGGCAAATCGCATGTCACCGTCGGAGCCCTGGTCATGGCCAACCACCTCCTGCCTCTTGCTGTCATCCAGCAGTTCGATCCGATATTCGTGGATGTCACCCAGTCCAGCGCCGATTTCCTCCGGCTCAAGAGGAAGATGACCGAGGGGCTTGTCAGGAAGAACAATGACAATGGAGCCAAGGTCAAGCTGTTCTACGAGGACGGTTCCCAGTATCCGATAGACGGTGAAATGAAATTCCGTGACGTGACCGTCGAACACAGCACCAGTTCATACAATCTGCGCATAGAGTTTCCGAATCCTGAAAGAGCGCTTCTTCCCGGAATGTATGTGAAGGCCGTGGTTGAGGAGGGCGTAATAGAGGATGCGATCCTCATCCCGCACCAGGCGGTGACCCGGAACATGCACGGGGATCCGGTCGTGATGATCGTCGACTCCGCTGACAAGGTTGAGCAGCGCAAGCTGACGGTCGACCGTTCAATAGGCGACAAATGGCTTGTCAATGGCGGTCTCAAGCCCGGGGAACGTGTGATAATGGAGGGGAGCCAGAGAATAAGGACTGGAGTCCAGGTGAAGGCAGTTCCATTCGAGTCCAAACCTCCAGCAGCCGCCGCGCAGCCGGCGAAGAAGTGAAGGGACCTTCCGATGTTGTCACAGTTTTTCATAGGACGTCCGATATTCGCATGGGTGATTGCGATCATGATGATGCTGTCCGGAGCAGTCTCCTTGTTCACCATGCCAGTCTCCCAGTATCCGCCTATTGCGCTTCCTGAAATATCCATAGACGTATACTATCCCGGAGCCTCCGCCAAGACCATCGAGGACACGGTCACCCAGGTAATAGAGCAGAAGATGATCGGGGTCGACCATCTGTGCTACATCTCCGCGTCAAGCGATTCCTCCGGATATGCAAACATAGTCCTGACTTTCGATGCCGGCACCGATCCCGACGTCGCGCAGGTCCAGACGCAGAACAAGGTGCAGCTTGCAATGCCGATGCTCCCCCAGATCGTCCAGCAGCAGGGCATAAAGGTTACAAAGTCGACGAGGAACTTCCTGATGGTCATCGGCTTCATATGCGAGGACGACAGCATGAACCGGTATGATATCACCGATTATGTCGTCGCAAACATACAGGAGCAGATAAGCAGGGTGCAGGGAGTCGGGGAAGTGATGACCTTCGGAGCCCAGTATGCGATGAGGATATGGCTGGATCCGGACAAGCTCAACAACTACAAGCTGACTCCGGGAGACGTCAGACAGGCTGTCAAATCCTACAATGTGCAGGTCTCGGCCGGCCAGCTCGGAGGAACGCCCGCTGTGAAGGGACAACGTCTGAATGCGACCATAAACGTACAGAACCTCCTTCAGACTCCTGAGCAGTTCGGACAGATCCTCCTGCGCACAAACAGCGATGGTTCCGTCGTGCGGCTGAAGGACGTCGCCAAAATCGAAATCGGAAGCGAAAGCTACGACGCATTGGGGAATTTCAACGGGAGACCGGCCGCCGGAATTGCCGTAAAGATGTCCGCAGGGGCTAACGCACTTTCCACTGTTGCAGGAATAAAGAAAAGGCTTGACGAGCTTTCAAAGTTCTATCCGGAGGGGATGACCATGGTCTATCCCTACGACACGACTCCGTTCGTCAGGATATCCATCGAGGAAGTCCTGAAGACCCTTGTCGAGGCGATCGTACTGGTCTTCCTGGTCATGTTCATCTTCCTGCAGAATTTCCGCGCTACGATCATCCCGACGATCGCAGTGCCGGTCGTCCTGCTCGGTACGTTCGCAGTCCTCAAGATGTGCGGATACTCAATCAATACGCTCACTATGTTTGCGATGGTGCTTACGATCGGACTGCTGGTGGACGATGCAATCGTCGTCATTGAAAATGTCGAACGCCTGATGAGCGAGGAGGGTCTGTCACCGGTCGAGGCGACCAGGAAATCCATGAAGCAGATCACAGGGGCCCTGATAAGCATCGTGATGGTTCTTACTGCGGTATTCGTCCCCATGTCCTTCTTCGGAGGATCGACCGGCGTCATCTACAGGCAGTTCTCCGTGACGATAATCACCTGCATGGTACTGTCAGTGATTGTCGCACTGATATTCACACCTGCCCTCTGCGCGACAATACTCAAGCCTGTCAGGAAGGGGCACGTTGCCTCAGAGGAGGGCTTTTTCCTTTTCAGACCGTTCTTCAAATGGTTCAACAGGGCCTTCGGAAGCTTCAGGGAAAGCTATCTGTCCATTGTCGGAAGAATAATTTCCGGCAGTTTCAAATATATTGCAATCTACGTCCTGATTGTCGCTGGGACGGGGTATCTCTTCATGAAGCTGCCCAAGGCCTATCTGCCGGACGAGGATCAGGGGATACTCTTCGTGCAGGTCATGCTTCCGCCCGGTTCGACGCAGGAGCAGACGCTGAAGGTAATTTCAAAAGTCCAGAAATATTTCATCGAGGATGAGAAGGATGCTGTGGAAGCATGCTTCGCAGTTGCGGGTTTCAGCTTTGCAGGAAGAGGGCAGAACGCCGGTCTTGCTTTTGTAAAGCTGAAGGACTGGAAGCTCAGGAACAAGCCAAATCTCCGGGTGAAAGCCGTTGCTGGCAGGGCCATGGGGGCGTTCTCAAGCTATAAGGAGGCTCTTGTATTCGCATTTCCGCCGCCTGCGGTCGTCGAACTTGGAACTGCGAACGGATTTGATCTGAAACTTCAGGACCGCGGTGGAATCGGACATGAAAAACTCATGGCGGCGCGCAACCAGCTTCTCGGCATGGCGGCGCAGAACCCGAACCTCATGATGGTAAGGCCCAACGGCCTGGACGATACTCCTGAATTCAAGGTCGATATCGACTGGGAGAGGGCAGGCGCACTCGGTGTCTCCATATCCGACATACAGGACTCCTTGTCTTCCGCCCTCGGAAGTTCCTATGTGAACGATTTCATCGACAAGGGACGCGTGAAGAAAGTCTTCATGCAGGCCGACGCGCAGTTCAGGATGAATCCCGAAGATCTGAACAGATGGTATGTGAAGAACAAGGCGGGCACGATGGTGCCGTTCACATCCTTCGCCAAGACCAGCTGGGCTTACGGTTCGCCACGACTCGAGAGATATAACGGATTCCCCTCTGTCGAGATAATGGGGCAGGCCTCACCCGGAAAAAGTTCGGGCGATTCCATGGATGAGATGGAGAAGCTGGTGTCGAAACTTCCGCAGGGGACTGGATTCGAATGGACAAGCCTCTCCTACCAGGAACGCATGTCCGGGGGGCAGACCCACATACTTTATGCAATTTCACTCATTGTTGTATTCCTGTGTCTCGCCGCGCTGTATGAAAGCTGGCTGGTTCCGTTTGCGATCCTCCTCGTCGTCCCGCTGGGGGTATTCGGTGCGATCCTCGCAACATATGCGAGAGGACTGTCCAATGACGTATACCTGCAGGTCGGACTCCTTGCAACCGTCGGACTGGCCGCGAAAAACGCGATTCTGATCGTGGAATTCGCAAGGGACAAAATGGAACATGGGGCGACTCTTCTTGACGCCACTCTTGAAGCATGCCGTATCAGGCTGCGGCCTATCCTCATGACCTCCTTCGCATTCATTTTTGGTGTGATGCCGTTGGCTATCAGCACGGGCGCAGGATCCGGCGCCCAGAACTCGATCGGCACAGGAGTGCTCGGTGGAATGCTGTCCGCAACAGTCCTGGCCATTTTCTACATCCCGCTTTTCTATATGCTTGTCATGGGGATGTTCAAGTCTGAAAAAAATAAAAGTTCCCTGAAATCATGAGAAGGAATTAAATGACATGAAAATATTTATAAAATTAATTTTGATTCTTTTGATGTCTTCTGCCCTGTTCCAGGGCTGCTACAACTATCCTGCGATACCCGACGCGGTGAACCAGAACACGTATACTGCGCTGCAGAAGGAGCAGCAGAAGCTGATCCCCGAGGACTGCAG